>JAJPES010000010.1 GCA_021166725.1 Burkholderiaceae bacterium
ACCCCTTGCCGGGCCAACACCCGTATCTCCACTGCTTGCTCCTGGGTCAACATCCGCGGCGGCCAAAAAGCCGCCATCGTCGGCCAGGTGGGTCAGATTTACTCCGACGAAGTGGGTCAGTATTACTGCGGCGCTAACATCCAGCGAGCGGCATCGTTCGACGTCGTCCACTTCCACGTCGAATACCTGCATTTCCCGTTCGCGCGCGCGCGACCGATCGCGCACGTGGGGACGCTGCACGGACGGCTCGACCTGCCGGAACTGCACCCCTGTTCGACGAATACGACGACATGCCGCTGGTCTCGATCTCCCGCGCGCAGCGCACGCCGCTTCCCGCATTGAACTGGCAGGCCGTCGTCCACCACGGCCTGCCGCCCGAACGCTTCCGCTTCCACCCCGACGGCGGCGACTACCTGGCATTCCTCGGCCGGATCTCGCCCGAGAAGCGCGTGGATCGGGCGATCGACATCGCCACCCGTGCCGGACTGCCGCTGCGCATCGCCGCCAAGGTCGACCGCGCCGACCGTGAGTACTTCGAGAACGTCATCGAGCCACTGCTCGACGCACCCGGCGTGGAGTTTCTCGGCGAGATCGGCGACGACGAGAAATCCGACTTCCTCGGCAACGCGCACGCGCTGCTGTTCCCGATCGACTGGCCCGAACCTTTCGGCCTGGTGATGATCGAGGCAATGGCCTGCGGCACGCCGGTGATCGCCTACCGCAACGGGTCGGTGCCCGAGATCGTCGAGCACGGCGCGACCGGCTTCATCGTCGAGCGGCGCGAGGACGCGATCGCCGCCGTTCGTCGCATCGGCTCACTGAGCCGCGCGCGCTGTCGCGACGCTTTCGAGCAGCGCTTCACCGCGCAGCGAATGGCGCGCGACTACCTGCAGCTGTACGAGCGTCTTGCCGAAGCGATGCCGCACGCATCGACCGCCTGACCGAGAACCATGCCCGACGAAGCAATCCTGATCCACGACCAGTACTACATCCGCGCCGGCTCGTCGCGGCTCGACGATCGCACGCGAGTGCTGAAGCACGGCGACAGCTTCGCGGTATTCGACCGCTTCGGCGACATCGACCCGCTCGGTTCCGGCGAACTCGGCCTGTACCACACCGATACGCGCTTCCTGTCGCGCCTTGCTCTGCGTCTCGAGGGCAAGCGACCGTTGCTGCTCGAGTCGATGGTCAAGCAGGACAACACGGTGTTTCGCGTCGACCTGATGAACGCGGATACGCAATGCGACAACGGACAGACGATCGCGCGCGGTTCGGTGCACGTGTTCCGCTCGAAGGTCCTGCTCGACGACGCCTGCCATGAACGGCTGCGGCTGCACAACTACTCGCTGGCGACGATCGAATTCGATTTCAGCGTCCAGTTCGACGCCGATTTCGCAGACCTGTTCGAGGTGCGCGGCATGCCGCGTGCGCAACGCGGGCAAGTGCTGGAGCCGCACGCCCACTCCCGCGAGCTGGAACTCGGTTATCGCGGCCGCGACGGACGCACGCGACGAACGCGCATCGTGTTCGACGCCGAGCCCCGTTGGGACGGCACGTACGCGACCTTCCATCTTCGCCTCGCAGCGCACGCGGAAGCGACGTTCTCGTGGGCGATCGCCTGCGAGATCGACGAACCGCACGGCAACGGCGATTCCCCTGGTCCGGCGAAGGGGCCCGCGCAGCGCACGACGCGCGGCGATACGGAGAAGGCACCGGCCGGACGCGAACAGCGGACCGAGCACCCCGAGGCCGGGTATCAGGCGGCAGCCGATCGCGTAGCCCGGTCCGTCGCCCGCAACCGGGAGCGAGACCCGCAGATCGAGAGTTCGAACGCGCAATTCAACGACTGGCTCGACCGCTCGCTGGCCGACCTGCACCTGCTGTGCACGTCGACGCCGCACGGGCCCTACCCGTACGCGGGCGTGCCCTGGTACAGCACGGTATTCGGACGCGACGGCATCATCACCGCCCTCGAGTTCCTGTGGATGAACCCTTCGATGGCGCGCGGCGTGCTGTCGTACCTGGCCGCCACGCAGGCCGACGCCGACAACCCCGAACGCGATGCGCAGCCGGGAAAGATCCTGCACGAAACGCGCGGCGGCGAAATGGCCGCGCTCGGCGAGGTGCCCTTCGGCTGCTACTACGGGTCGATCGACGCCACGCCGCTGTTCGTCGTGCTGGCCGACGCCTATCACCGGCGCACCGCCGACACCGACTTCGTTTCGGCGCTGTGGCCGCACGTCGATCGCGCACTCGACTGGATCGATCGCTACGGCGACATCGACGACGACGGCTTCTACGAATACGCGCGCCGCTCGGGCACCGGGCTGCGCAACCAGGGCTGGAAAGACTCGCAGGACGCGATCTTCCACGCCGACGGATCGCAGGCCGAAGGCCCGATCGCGCTATGCGAGATGCAGGCGTACGTCTACGCGGCGAAGCTCGCCGGCGCCCGCCTGTCGAGGCTGCTCGGCGGAAACGATCGCGCGCAAGCGCTCGAGCGCGAGGCAGCGGAATTGCGCGATCGCTTCGCGCAGACGTTCTGGTGCGAGGAGCTCGGCATCTACGCGATGGCGCTCGACGGCGACAAGCGCCCGTGCCGCGTCGTCTCGTCGAACGCCGGTCAGTGCCTGTTCACCGGCATCGCGCTGCCCGAGCACGCCGAACGCGTCGCGCGCACGCTGACCGGTGACGAGTGCTTCTCGGGCTGGGGCATTCGCACCATCGGCAGCGCCGAGAACGGCTACAACCCGATGTCGTACCACAACGGATCGGTCTGGCCGCACGACAATGCGCTGATCGCCGCCGGCTTCGCGCGCTACGGATTGAAGGACGCCGCGCTGCAGGTCCTCGAAGGGCTGTTCGCCGCCGCGAGATTCGTCGAAATGCATCGCTTGCCCGAGTTGTTCTGCGGCTTTCGACGCCGCACGGGAGAAGCGCCCACGCTCTACCCGGTCGCCTGCTCGCCGCAGGCATGGGCAGCGGGCGCCGTGTTCCTGTGCCTGCAGGCCTGTCTCGGCCTCGAGGTGCGCGGGCCGACCGCCACCGTGAAGTTCTCCGACCCGGTGCTGCCGGCGTTCATGCGGCACATGCACGTGCGCAATCTGCGCATCGGCGACGCCAGCGTGGATCTGCTGCTCGCGCGACGCGGCGGCGACGTCGGCATCAGCGTGCCGAGGCGCAGCGGGCCGGTGAGCGTGGTGACGGTGAAGTGAGTCGTGCAGCGCCTGCTTGCGTCGACGAAGCTCAGCGCGTCCCCAGCACCGCGAAGTCCGACCGCTCGAGCAGCAGCGAGACGATCACTCCCGCCACCAGCCCCCAGAATGCCGCGCCCACGTTGAAGATCGCCAGGTCGGTGACGGTGACGAGAAAGGTGACCAGTGCGCCGAGCGTGAAACGCCCACCGAAGGAAGTGACGAAAGCGACCTGCAGCACGCGCAGCATCGCCAGCCCGGCCAGCGTGGCGATGAACGCCGGCGGCGTGGCGAGCATCAGCCGCGTGAAGAACGGCGACAGCAGCCCGAAGGCGAGCGCCAGCGCGCCGACCACGATGCCGCCCGTGTAGTGCCGTTCGCGTTCGCCCGCCGACGAGATGATCGCGTTCGTGGGTCCGGTCAGGCAGGTGGAGACGGTGCCGACGAAAGCGGTAACGATCGAGCCGACGCCGCAGGCGAAGGTCGCTGCGTTGATCGGCGCAGCGTGTCCCGCCGCCTGCAGCACGGCGACGCCCTGCCCGTTCTGCACGACGAGCACGGTGACGACCAGCGGCAGCACGAGTTCGACCATCGCCTGCACCGACCACTCGGGCGCGTACAGGTTCGGGTGGGCGAGCACGCTTGCCGCCGACAACTCGGGCGTGAAGCGGCCCGACAGCGCGACGGCGATCGCGCCGACGACGAGCGCGCCGAGCATCGGCGGCATGCGCTTGCCGAGCCGCGGCGACGCATTGAGCAGCAGGAAGGCGATCACCATCGGCGCCGCGACGGCGGCATCGTCGTGCAGCGAGCGCACGAGGTCGGTGCCGAAGCGCAGGAACACGCCGGCCACCATGCCCATCACGATCGGCATCGGCACCGCCGCCATCGCGCGCCGCACCCAGCCGCTCAGGCCCAGCAGCAGCATCACGACGCCCGACGCGACGAAGGCGCCGATCACCTGCGGGAAACTCAGGTGATCGAGTGCGGGTCCGACGAGGACGGTGCCCGGAATCGTCCAGAAGAACGCCAGCGGCTGCCGGTACAGCCAGCAGAACAAGAGCGTGATCAGGCCGTTCAGGAAGAAAGCGCCGAAGATCCACGACGCGAGGTCCGACTCCGACAATCCACCGCGCAATCCCACCGAGAGAATCACCGCTACCGGCCCGGTGGCGGCGAAGATGAAGCCGATCAGTCCGTTGACCGCGTAGACGGTTCCGGAATCTCGCAGCAGGTCGCGCCAGCGTGTGTGCGGCCGGAGGGGGGCTTCGAGCGGCATCGCGCGAAATGGTACGCGACGCCGCAAGCGTCGTCGCCGCTCCTTCGCGCCGAAGTCGCCACGGAACGCGTCGCGTCACCGCGACTTGCGCGATGCGTGGCCGGTCGAGGCGTGCGGAGCGAGCCCGGCCGACACCTCGGCGAGGAACTCGAACTCCTCGACGCGCGTCGTGCTCGTACGCGCCACCAACGCGATGCGCCGGGTGGGCACCGGCGGCGCGAAACGCTTCGGCAACACCGACGCGCCGGACAGCAAGCCCGAGTCGATCGCCATCTGCGGCAGCAGCGCGTCGCCCAGCCCCGACTCGACCATCTGCACCAGCGTCACCAGGCTCGTCGCCTCGATGCCCGAGGCGTTGGCGCGCTCGGCCAGGCCGCAGGCCTCGATCGTGTGCTCGCGCAGGCAGTGTCCTTCCTCGAGCAACAGCAGCCGCTCGGGGTCGAGATTGCTGATCTTCGGACGCCGCGAGCTTTCGCGCTCGTCACCGCGCATCGCGCTGATCAGCCACAGTTCCTCGACGAAGAGCTCGCGCACGAGCAGGCCCCGCGTGTCGTAGGGCAGAGCGATCAGCGCGAAATCGAGTTCGCCGCGGCGAAGCCGCTCGAGCAGCGTTGCCGTGCGGTCTTCGCGCAACACGAGTTCGAGGGCGGGATGCGAAGCGCGCGTCCTGCGAACCAGCCCCGGCAGCAGGAACGGGGCAATCGTCGGGATCGCCCCGAGGCGCACCATGCCGGTCATCGGAGCAGCGCAGGCGCGTACGAGCCCGACCAGGTCGCGCGCCGCGCCGAGCAGCGCGCGGCTGCGCTCCACGACCTTCTCGCCCAGCGGCGTCATGCGTACCGACTGGCGGTCGCGCTCGACCAGGCGCGCGCCCAGCGCGGTCTCGAGCTCCTTCAGGCCGGACGACAGCGTCGACTGGGTCACGAAGCAGTCCTGCGCGGCCTGCGTGAAGTTCAGCCGCTCGGCGACCGCGACGAGGTACGCGAGCTGGCGCAGCGACGGGAGCGCGTTGGACATGGGAAGCCGAAGACGCGATATCGAGTTAATCGATCTACATCAAAGTAATAATTCGTTGGATCGATTGTACGCGCTGACCGACACTTCGCTCGCACGATACAACCCGAAGCGGAGAACCAGGATGAACGGCAGGTCGATCACGATCCGGAATCTCGAGTCGGCTTTCGCCGGCGAGTCGATGGCGCACATCAAGTACCGGTACTTCGCGCGCGTGGCCCGCGCCGCCGGCGACGAGGAGACGGCGCGGCACTTCGAGGCCACCGCCGAACAGGAGGTGCAGCATGCCTTCGGCCACCTCGACCTGCTGTACCCGGCGGGCAAGCTCACCCCGGCGCGCGCGCTCGAACTGGCGATCGAGGGCGAAACCTACGAGTACACCGAGATGTATCCGAAATTCCGCCACCTGGCCATCGAGGAAGGCAACCAGGCAGCGGTGGCCGAATTCGACGAGCAGATCGCCGAATCGAAGGAGCATGCCGACGCGTTCCGCGCGGTGCTCGAGAAGGCCGCCAGGCGCTTCGCCGCGCTGACGAAGGTCGAGCACAAGCACGCGAACGCGTATCGCGAGGCGCTCGAGCGGGTGAATGCGGCAGCGAAGGCGACCGAAGCCGCTTGAAGCGACAGCGGCGCGGCGGGGAGCGGAAACGCCGCCCGGGCCGCGCGCATCCAACGAAACACCGACCGACATACCACACGGGAAACGGAGAACGACATGAAGAGCTGGCAATGCATCGTCTGCGGTTTCATCTACAACGAGGCCGACGGTCTGCCCGAGGACGGGATCACCGCCGGAACCCGCTGGGAGGACATCCCCGACGACTGGTCCTGCCCCGACTGCGGCGTGGCGAAAGCCGACTTCGAGATGATCGAGATCACTGCCTGAGCTGCACGATGAGCGATCCGATCGTCGTCGCCGGCAGCGGATTGGCCGGCTATACGCTGGTGCGCGAGTTGCGCCGGCTCGACGCTTCGACGCCGATCGTCGTCGTCACGCGCGACGACGGAGCGATCTACTCGAAGCCGATGCTGTCGAACGCGCTCGCCGCCGGCCGCACGGCGGCAACCCTGTCGACGGCCGACGCCGCCGGCGCCGCGGCGCAATTCGGAGCGACCGTGCTCGCGGGCCAGCGCATCGAGTCGATCGACGCAGCAGCGCGCACGTTGCACCTCGCGAACGGCGAGCGCATCGCCTACCGGGCGCTCGTGCTCGCGCTGGGCGCCGATCCGATCCGCGTCCCGCTGGAAGGCGCCGGTGCCGCGGACGTGCTGACGGTGAACGACCTCGCCGACTACGCCCGCTTTCGCATGGCGATCGAGGCGGCCAGCGACGTTACCATCCTCGGTGCCGGCCTGATCGGCTGCGAGTTCGCCAACGATCTTCGACTGTCCAAGCGCAGCGTGCGCGTCGTCGAGCCCGCCGCCTGGCCGCTGGCGCGACTCGTGCCGCAGGCGGTAGGCGACGCTTTCGCCCAGCGCCTGCGCGAAGCCGGCGTCGAACTGCTGCTCGGGCAAGCCGCGACGTCGATCGTGCGGCGCGAAGACGGCGGATGCCGCGTGAGGCTGACCGGCGACGCATCGATCGATACCGGCGTGGTGCTGTCGGCGATCGGCCTGCGGCCGCGCACCGCGCTCGCTGCAGCGGCCGGCCTGCGGACGAATCGCGGAATCGTCGCCGATCGGTCGCTGCGCACGAGCGACCCGGCAATTTATGCGCTGGGCGACTGCGCCGAGGTCGACGGACTGGTGCTGCCCTTCGTGATGCCGCTGATGCACGCGGCGCGCGCGCTCGCGCGCACCTTGTCCGGCGACGAAACGCGCCTGCGTTATCCGGCGATGCCGGTCGTCGTGAAGACGCCGGCAGCGCCGCTGACGGTTGCGCCGCCGCCGCCGGGCGCCAGCGGCGCCTGGGAGTGTGTCGATGCCGCCGATGGCAGCCTCGAAGCGTCGTTCGTCGACGCGCACGGAAAGCTGCTCGGCTTCGCGCTGCTCGGCGGCACGCCTGCCGCACGACAGGCGCTCGCTCGGCGCCTGCCGGCCGTCCTTGACTGAAGGGCGGAAAGGACAAGACGCCGGCGAACGCGCGGGCGCGATCGCCGGCCGAATCAGAACGGCCGCACGCCGATCAGCGGCCCGTGCAGGTACATCGCGAAAACGTACCAGGCAACCGTGCCGACGACCACCGACGTGAGGTCGTTGCCCCAGACGCCGCGCCGCTGCACGCCCCCGGCTCGATCGCGCCGGCGCGACGCGACGAAATCGATCGTCGACCAGACGAGGAAGGCACCGAACAGGACGAGGTCGGCCGCGCCGGCGTTGGCCAGCAGATGCGCCAGCGACCACAACGCAACACCGAGCAGCATCGGGTGCCCGATGAGCGCGCGCAGGCGGCTGCGCGGAACGTAGGCGGCGACAATCAGAATGAAGGCGACCAGCGTCAGCGGCGAGGCAAGGTGCCGCGACCAGGTCGGCGGCGCCCACAGCGGCGCGCCCTGGCTCGCACGCGCCAGCCCGTAGCCCCAGACGACCAGCGCGAGTCCGATCAGCGAGACGAGCGAATACAGGCCCTTCCAGCGGCCCTCTCCCATCGACTCGATGCGCTCGCTGCGCCAGCCGTCGGCGACCAGCCGCACCGAGTGCGGACCGAGGAACAGGAGCAACCCCACGACGAGCACGACCATGATTCGCCTCCCCGAGCCTGCGCTGCCGGAAGGCTACCCGATGCGCCGGCAGCACGCCGCGATTCGTCGGATAATGGGTGATGCGCGTACTTCAACCGCTGTTCGAAAACAACCGCGAGTGGTCCGAGCGCCTGCGTGCGTCCGACCCCGAGTTCTTCCAGCGCCTGTCGCGGCAGCAAAGCCCGAAATATCTGTGGATCGGGTGCTCCGACAGCCGAGTGCCGGCCAACCAGATCATCGGATTGCCGCCGGGCGAGGTCTTCGTGCATCGCAACGTCGCCAACGTGGTCGTGCATACCGACCTGAACTGCCTGTCGGCGCTGCAGTTCGGCATCGACGTACTGCAGGTCGAGCACGTGATGGTGGTCGGCCACTACGGTTGCAGTGGCGTGCGTGCGGCGCTCGACCAGCAGCGCATCGGCCTTTCCGACAACTGGCTCGGTCATGTGCGCGACGTCGCCGAACGTCACGAGGCGCGCATCCGGCCGCTGGCGCGCGACCTCGAACGGGCCAACCGGCTGTGCGAGCTGAACGTCATCGAGCAGGTGCGCAACGTGTCGCGCACGACGATCGTGCGCGACGCCTGGACTCGCGGCCAGAAGCTGTCGCTGCACGGCTGGGTGTACGGCTTGTGCGACGGCCTGTTGCGCGACCTCGACGTCACTGCGCAGAGCCTCGACGAATGCAACGAACGATACCAGGCCGCGCTGCAGGCGTTGCAGCCGTGAGGTCCGTCCCCGTCGGATGAAAGTCCTCGTCGTCGGCGCCGGCGTCGTCGGCGTCACCACCGCGTACTTCCTCAGCCGCCAGGGATTCGAGGTCGTCGTCGTGGACCGCGGCCAGGAACCGGCCTCGGAAACGAGCTTCGCCAACGGCGGCCAGATCTCGGTGAGTCATGCCGAGCCCTGGGCTAACCCCAAGGCGCTGCAACGCGCGGCGCGCTGGCTGCTGCGCGCCGACGCGCCGCTGCGCGTGCGGCTGCGCGCCGATCCGCGCCAGTGGGCGTGGCTGGCCGGTTTCGCGCGCGAATGCACGAACGAGCGCACGCAAAGCAACATCGGCGAGCTCGTGCGGCTCGGCACTTACAGCCGGAAAGTGCTGCAACTGCTGCGCAGCGACACCGGCATCTCTTACGACGAACAACTGCGCGGCATCCTGCATTTCTACACCGACGCGCGCGAGTTCGACGCCGCGCACGAGCCCGCGCGTCTGATGCGCGAGTTCGGTTGCGAGCGCAGCATCGTCTCGGTGGACGAGGCGGTCGCGATCGAGCCGGCGCTGCGCCCTGCCCGCGCCTTGCTGGTCGGCGCCACCTTCACGCCGGCCGACGAGTCGGGCGATGCGCACGCGTTCACCGTGCAGCTCGCCCGGCTGTGTCGCGCAAGCGGCGTCGAGTTCCGCATGGGACGGCAGGTCACCGCCCTGCACGCGAGCGGCGGGCGTATCGACCACCTGGAGACGATCGCCCCGGACGGCGGCTACGAGACGATGCGCGCGCAGCGCTACGTGCTCGCTGCCGGCAGCTTCAGTCCGCTGCTCGCCGCGCCAGTGGGCATCCGGCTCGCCGTCTATCCGGCCAAAGGCTATTCGGTAACGATGCCGGTGCGCGACGCGGCGCGCGCCTACCAGGTGTCGCTGACCGACGACGAGCGCAAGCTCGTCTTCTCGCGGCTCGGCGATCGCCTGCGCATCGCCGGTACGGCCGAGCTGGCCGGCTATGGCCGCGCGCTCGACCTGAACCGCTGCCGAGCCATCCTGCGCCGCATCGAGCAGCTGATGCCTGGCGCCGGCGACACCACGGCCGCCACGTTCTGGTCCGGGCTGCGTCCGTCGACGCCGTCGAACCTGCCATACGTGGGCGGCACGCAGCTGCCGAACCTGTTCCTGAATACCGGACACGGCACGCTGGGATGGACACTGGCTTGCGGATCGGCGAAGGCGCTGGCCGACCTGATCGCCGGTCGCCAACCGGATGTCGATTACGCGTTCTGCGGGCCGGCGCCCGTCAGCGGCAAGTCCAACGTCGTTCCCGAGACGATCTCGTCATGAAAACCGCAGAAAAGCCGCTGGATGTCCCGTCCTACCCTTTCGACGCCGCACCACGACACGGATCGGCGGTCGAAGTCCGGCGCGGGCTGCTCTGGATGCGCAAGCCGCTTCCGCCGCCGCTGTCGCACATCAACACGTGGGCCATAGACGACGGCGCCGGTTGGGCCGCCGTCGATACCGGACTGCAGAGCCCGGAGACGGCAGCCGCGTGGTCGGAAGCGATCGCCGGACCGCTCGGGCAGCGGCCGATCACGCGCGTGTTCGGCACGCACATGCACCCCGATCATATCGGCATGGCCGGGTGGCTGACGCGCCGCTTCGATTGCCGGCTGTGGATGACACGGCTCGAATACCTCACCTGCCGAGTGCTCGTTGCCGACACCGGTCGCGAGGCGCCGCTCGAAGGCGTCGAGTTCTACCGGCGCGCCGGCTGGGACGACGACGCGATCGACCAGTACCGGGCCCGCTTCGGCGGATTCGGCAAGGCCGTCTACCGATTGCCGGACAGCTACCGGCGCATCGTCGACGGCGAGCGCGTAGCGATCGGCGAGCACGAATGGGTCGTCGTCGTCGGCAGCGGGCATTCGCCCGAGCACGCGAGCCTGTACTGCGCCGAACTGCGCGTGCTGATCTCGGGCGACCAGGTGTTGCCGCGCATCTCGTCGAACGTCTCGGTGTTCCCCACCGAGCCCGACGCGGACCCGCTCGGCGACTGGTTCGATTCGCTGGCGCACTTCGAGCGCACGGTACCCGACGACGTACTGGTGCTGCCGTCGCACAACGAGCCGTTCACCGGCCTGCATTCGCGCCTGCGCTCGCTCGAGCACGGGCACCAGCGCGGACTCGACCGGCTGAGGAAGTCGCTCGCCGAACCGCGGCGCGTGGTCGACCTGTTCGGCGCGCTGTTCGCACGCAACGTCTATGCCGACCCGCACCTGCTGGGGATGGCCACCGGCGAATGCATCGCACACCTGAACCATCTTGAGCGGCGAGGCGAAATCTCGTCGGACGCCGACGAGCACGGAGTCGCCTGGTATAGCCGGCGCTGAGCCGTCGAGCGAACGCAGCAGCGTCGACGAGCGGGCGCGATCGACCTGCCCGGACATTCCGCGTACAGACCTCCCTACAGACGAACACCCGGCGGGTTCGTAGAGTCCTCGGTCAAGGCCGGGCGCGACCGCGCACCGCAGCGGGGAGGAGGAGAGCGATGTACCTGTTCCAGCAGGAAGGCCCACGGACACGCACCGGCGGCGCTCGCCATCGCGAAGTGCTCGCACGTCTGCTTGCAATCACGCGCCGTCAGTTCAACGCGCCGCAGCCGGCGACCCGGCCGTCTGCCGCGCCGCTGCTCGTCTGCGACGGCGCCGGATTCGAAGACCGACTGCACCTGAGCCTGGCGGCGCTCCGTCGCAACGACGCGCGCGTCGCGGGAGTCCCGGCTTTCGGCCGCGCGCCGCTGCGCGCGTTCCAACGCGACCGCGAAGAAAGCGCGTCGCCGGGGCCGAACGGCGGCCTCGTCGCATGGATCGAGTTCGATGCGCTCGGAGCCGTCGAACCCGAGCAGACGGAGCGGGCGGCCGACGAAATGCGCGCGATCGTGCGGGAGAGAATCGACGAGTGCGGCGGCGACGGTTTCGTCGGGCGTTACGGCGTCGGATCGTTCGCCTGGGCGCGAACGGGCGCGATGCCGCTCGAGCAGGCGGTGGCGCTGGCCGATGCGATGCTCGAATCGCTGTCGGTGCCGGCTCGCGTGGCAGCCACCGACGTGAACCTTCGTCCGAACCTCGGCTTCACCTGGTTTCCCGAGGACGGCACGAGCCCGGCGATACTGCTGTCGCGCGCCTGCGCAGCGATGCGCCGCGCACGGCATTACGGAATGGGCTATGCCTTCTACAGCCCGATGCTGGATACCGCCTTCGCGTCGCCGGTCGGGATCCCCTACGGCAGGGCGCACGGTTCCCGCCGCGCAGGGGCCGGCGTCGCGACGAATGCGGCGGTGGCATGATGCGCGCGAGCCCGTGACACTCGTAGCGCGGGCGCCCGCCAGCCCGAAGGACGACGCGTGAGGTCGCTGCCACTCGATCGAAAGGTTCTGCTCGGATTCGGATTCGCGGTACTGGTGGTGCTGCTGGTCGGCGCGTTCTCGTACCTGACCACCGTCCGCTTCGTCGGCAGTGCGCGCGAGGCGCTGCTGAATGCCGAGCTCGTCACGCCGCTCAAGCGCGTGCTCGCCTTCACCTACGAGACGGAGGCAGCCCAGCGCAGCTTCCTCTATACCGGTGAACGCTCGAACCTGGCGCAGCGCGATGCCGCGATCGAATCGACGCGGCGCACGCTGGACGAACTGCGCCGGCTCGCGCGCAACGATCCTGCACTGCTCGCCCGCATCGATCGACTCGTTCCGATCGTCGAAGCGCGATTGCGCATGCTCGACGAAGTGCTCGCCGCACGCGAGCGATCGGACGCGGAGTCGCGAACGCTCGTCGCGCGGGGTCTCGGCCGCGAGGAGATGGCGATTCTCGCCCACGAGGTGAACGCAATCGCCGACGAGCAACACGCGCAGCTTCGCGCGAACGCGGAAGCAGCGCGCAGCCAGGGCAATCGCATCTACTCGATCTTCTTCGTCGCACTCGCCGGCGTCGTCGCGCTGCTGCTGTTCCTGCAACACGCGATCCGTCGGGAGATCGCGTCACGACAGGCAGCGCACGCCGAACTCGCAGCGAGCGAGGCGAAACAGGCGCAGTTGCTGCGCGAACTGCAGGCCGCCAACGAGGAACTCGCCAACTTCGCGTACATCGCGTCGCACGACCTGAAGGCGCCGCTGCGCGCGATCGCTTCGCTCGCGCAGTGGATCTCCACCGATTACGCCGATCGCTTCGACGACGCGGGGCGCGAACAGATCGCGCTGCTGCTCGGCCGCGTCAAGCGGATGGACCGGCTGATCGACGGCATCCTGCAGTACTCGCGCGTCGGGCGCGTGCGCGAGGCGCGCACCGTCGTCGACCTGAACGAGATCGTCGCCGAGACGGTCGACCTGCTCGCGCCGCCGGCGCACGTACACGTGAAGGTGGGCCGCCTGCCGACGCTGACGATCGAGCGCACGCGCGCGCAGCAGTTGTTCCAGAACCTGATCGGCAACGCGATCCAGTACAGCGACAAGCCCCAGGGCGAAGTGAGCGTGGACTGCCGACGCGTGGCCGGCGAATGGCAGTTCACCGTGCGCGACAACGGCCCCGGCATCGAGTCGCGGCACTTCGATCGCATCTTCCAGATGTTCCAGTCGCTCGCGCCGCGCGATCACCGCGAAAGCACCGGCATCGGCTTGTCCCTGGTCAAGAAAATCGTCGAAACCCATGGCGGTCGGATCTGGGTAGAGTCGAAAATCGGCTCGGGGAGCGTCTTCCACTTCACGCTCCCGCTTTCCGCCACGGTCGCTTCAAGTGAGGAACAAGGGCTTGCACCTGACGAACAGCTCGATCCTTCTGGTCGAGGACGACGACGTGGACGCGATGACCGTGCGCCGCGCGTTCCGCGAATTGAAGGTCACCAATCCGCTGATCCAGCATGTTAACGGCGAGGCCGCGCTCGAATTCCTCGGCAGCGCGGCCGCGCACGAGCTGCCGTGCCTGATCCTGCTCGACCTGAACATGCCGGTGATGAACGGCATCGAGTTCCTGCAGGTGGTCAAGCAGCATGAGCGGTGGCGCCGCATCCCTGCCGTGGTGCTCACTACCTCGCAAGAGGAACAGGACAAGATCGACAGCTTCGACCTGAGCGTGGCCGGCTACATGACCAAGCCGGTCGACTATCGCAAGTTCGTCGACGCAGTGCGCACGATCGACGCGTACTGGACGCTCAGCGAAGTGGCGCCCACCGACTGACGCAATCGAGGGCGAACCGACCCCGCCCGCGCGGGAGCGCTCGCACAACCGCATGGAACATGCGCTGCGGATCCTGATCGTCGATGACGACATCGTCGATCGGCGCATCTGCCGGCGCGCCCTCGGGCGGCTCGATCCGCCGCCGATCTTCGTCGAGGCCGAAACCGGTGCGCAGGCGCTCGACGAACTGGCCCGATACCACGTCGATTGCGTGCTGCTCGACTTCCGTCTGCCCGACAGGGACGGCCTCGAGCTGCTCGCCCAACTGAACGAACGCGGCGTCGAGCAGCGCGTTCCGGTCGTCATGCTCACCGGCGCCGACGACGTCTCGGTCGCGGTGGAGGCGATGCGCTGCGGAGCGAGCAACTACGTCGTCAAGGACATGGACGGCCGCTACCAGGAACTGATGCCAACGATCGTGCAGCATGCGTTGCGAGATCGCGAGTTGCAACTGGCCCGCTGGCGCGACGAGCAGGCGCTTGCGCGTTATCGCAGCGACCTCTCCGAGCTCGCGCAACGGTTGATGGACACCGAGAAGACGACGACGCGTCAGCTCGCCCAGGTGCTGCACGACCAGCTCGGACAGACGCTGGCAGCGATACGGCTCGGTTTCGATGCCGTCTGCGCGAACTGCGCGTCGCTGTCCAGCGAATCGGCGCGGCGGCACGCGACCCGGGTGAGCGCGTTGATCGACGAGGCGGTGCGCGAGGTGCGGCAGGTGCTCGTCACGCTGCGTCCGCCGCTGCTGGACGGACGCGGCCTGCTCGACGCGCTCGACAACGAGCTGCGCATGCAGCCGCTGGCGCGCGACGACGTCGAGCTGCAATTCGAAGCGGCGCCCGGCATCACCGGCATCCGCTGGCCGGCGGACGTCGAATATGCCGCGTTCATGATCGCGCGCGAGGCGATCGGCAATGCGCTGCGACACGCGAACGCGACCCTCGTGCGCGTGACGATCGACGGCGACGAGCGTTCGCTGCACGTGCGCGTGATGGACGACGGCAGCGGAATCCCGGCCGACGTCAGCTGTCCGGGCCATCTCGGCATCGTCGGCATGCGCGAACGCGCGCTGGCGATAGGCGCACGCTTCGCGCTGGAAACGACGGCCGGGCACGGTACCGCCGTGCTGCTCGACTGGATCGCACCATGAGTCGCCTGTATCTCGTCGACGACCATGCGATCGTTCGGGAAGGCCTGCGCGCCGTACTCGAGGCGGCCGGTCACCGCGTGATCGGCGAGTCGGCTGACCCGCGTCGCGCCGTCGCCGATCTGGTACGCGACCCGCCCGACCTGGTACTCGTCGATCTGAGCCTGGGCGAGCACTCGGGGCTCGAGGTGCTCGCCGAACTGCAACGGCGCGCGCTGCCGGTGCGCTGCATCGTATTGACGATGTCGGCGCAACCGCACCACGTGGGCGAGGCGCTGCGCAGAGGCGCGCTCTCGTACGTACTCAAGGGATCGCCCACCAGCGAGTTGCTGCGTGCGATCGACGCGGCGATGCAGGGACGCCGCCACCTGTCCCCGGAAGTGGCCGAGCTCGCCGTCGAAGCGCTGACCGTCGACGGCAACGACGGCGGCTTCGGACAGCTGTCGCCGCGCGAGCGACAGATCGTCGCGATGGTCGTACGTGGACAAAGCAGCGCAGCGATCGGCCGGACACTGCATCTGTCGCCGAAGACGGTCGACACCTACCGCAGCCGGTTGATGAACAAGCTCGGCGTCGGCGACGTTCCCGCGCTGGTGCGGCTGGCGATCCGGCACGGGGTTATCGAGGCCTGAACGCCGCATTCGCCGGCGATCGGCGACACCGGACAGGAGGTGTCGAGACGTCCCTACAGACTGTCGTTCCGGGACGGACGTAGAGTCGCTTTCACCAGGTTCCCCGGACCGTCGAGGGAATCGTGTCGCGGGGAGAAGGCTGTGGCGGACTTCGGCAGCAGCGGGTCGGGGACGCCGATTCGCAATCGGCGCTTGCATCGGGCGACGCATTCGTCGGCCCCGGTCGCAGCGGCGAGCGGGCCGAAGCCGATGCACACGCTGCGACGCCGCGAAGCCGCACGCGAGCTCGATCTGCACGCCTCGCGCAACGAAGTGGCCGCCTTGCGCGCGCAACTGGCCGAATCGCTCGTGCGCGAAGCGCAGGCTCGTGCGCTGGCTCGCACCGACTCGCTGACGCGACTGGGCAACCGCGCGGCCTTTCTCGAGCAACTGGACGAGGCGGTGGCCGACGGCGCAGCGAAGCCGGCCGGCTTCGCGGTACTGTTCATCGATCTCGACGGGTTCAAGGCGATCAACGACCATCACGGTCACCGGATCGGCGACGAACTGCTGCGCCTGGTCGGCGAGCGGCTGTGCGCCAGCGTTCGTTCGAGCGACGTCGTCGCGCGCCTGGGGGGAGACGAGTTCGCGTGTCTGGTACACGGCGGCGGGCCGCAGGAGCGCATTGCGCAGGTGGCCGGCAAGCTGTTCGATACGCTGAACGGTCCATACCAGCTGGGCTCGCTGAGCGTGACCGTCCAGGCCAGCGTCGGCATCGCAATGCCCGAGGGCGGCGCGAGCGCGATGGCACTGCTCGAGCGGGCCGATGCGGCGATGTATCGCGCCAAGCGGCTGCGCACCGGCTGCGAGTTCTACGGGCCCCATCCAGACGACTGCAGCGCCGACGCCGGCGAGATCTGGGCGCTGGGGGCACCGCAGCTTTCGCGATGATCGACCAGCAACTGCTGGCAGTGGTCGCGCACGAGCTGCGCAAGCCGTTGTCGCCGATCGCGATCGCCGCGTCCCTGTTGCACGAGGCAGCCGGGGACGAGCAGAAGATCTTGCACCTGCAATCGGTGATCGAGCGGCAGGTCGAGCACCTGGCGCGCGTCGTCGCCGACCTGACCGACACGACCCGGCTGCGTACGGGAAGCCTGTCGATCGAGCGACGAACCATCAGCTCCACCGACTTCGTCCAGCAGGCGGCCGACGCCTGCCGCGCCTCGCTGGCCGCGCGCGAGCAGCTGCTCGTGCTGCGGCTTCCCCGACGGCCGTTCCGGCTGCACGCCGATCCGGGCCGTCTGGCCCAGATCCTCATCAACCTGATCGACAACGCGTCGAAGTTCAGCGAACGCGGAGCCAGGATCGTGGTATCGCTCGCGATCGGCTCCGGCACGGCCGAGCTTGCGGTGGAAGACGCGGGCATCGGCCTCGCACCCGAGGCACTTGCTACGCTATTCGACGTGTCGGCGCAGCAGGCACGCAAGGTGCGGCCGCGCGGGGCCGGGATGGGACTCGGACTGTCGATCGTGCGCGCGCTGGCCGAAGCGCACGGCGGACGCGTCCGCGCGACGAGCGCGGGGGAGGGACGAGGCACGCGCTTCGTGGTGCGCTTGCCGAACGAGGCGGCGGCCCTCCCCTTGGCATGTTGATCCCGACCGGTACGGTCCGAGCACCCTGCGTCTTGACTGCCTTCACACGTCGATGTTTCGCGCCACCAGCGCGTTCTCCGCGATGAACGCGCGGCGGGGCTCCACGTCGTCGCCCATCAGCGTCGTGAAGATCGCGTCGGCGGCAATCGCGTCGTCGATGCGCACGCGCAGCAGGCGGCGCGCGGCCGGGTCCATCGTGGTCTCCCACAGCTGTGACGCGTTCATCTCGCCCAGCCCCTTGTAGCGCTGGCGCGAGACACCGCGCTCGGCTTCGGCGAGCAGCCAGCGCATCGCAGCGCGGAAATCGACGATCGGCTGCGTCTTCTGCTTGTCCCCCTCGCCGCGGCGGATCTCCGCGCCGACGCCGATCAGGCCGCCGACGATCTGCGCGAAGCCGGCCAGCGCTTCGTAGTCGGCCGACGCGACGAACTCGGCGTCGATCACGCTCGTCTTCACGTTGCCGTGATGACGACGCTCGATCACGAGCATCCACTTTTCCTGCTTCTCCGCGAAGCGGGCATGCACGCCGGGCGCACCGCCGTTGTTCGGCGGCGCATAACGCGCCATCGCGGCGGCGAGTTGCGCGGCCGAAGACTGCGCGCTTTGTTCGTTCGACAGGTCGATCTCGATTCCGTCGACGATCGAGCGAAGCGCGTCCTCGTCGATGATGCGCGCCAGGCGCTCGATGACGCCCTCGGCGACGATGTATCTGCGCGCGAGTTCGGCGAGCGCGTCGCCCGTGATCGACTCGGCGCCGGCACTGGGCAGCAGCGACGCGCCGTCGAGCGCGAGGCGCAGCATGTACTGGTTCAGCTCGGCGTCGTCCTTCAGGTAGCGCTCGTCGCGGCCGTGCTTCACCTTGTACAGCGGCGGCTGCGCGATGTAGATGTGCCCGCGCTCGACCAGGTCGGGCATCTGCCGATAGAAGAACGTCAGCAGCAGCGTGCGTATGTGGCTTCCGTCGACGTCGGCGTCGGTGTTGTGGCAGCACAGGCCTCCCATGCCGGCAACGAAGTTCTCGTCGCCCTCGACCGAGAAGTCGTACACATTGCCGTTCGAAGCGTCGACCGGATCGATCGAGACGATCGGCAGAGCCATCAGGTCGCCGTCGAGTGGCTCGAACGCACGGTTCGCCGCATTCGTCGCGTCGGATGCGAGGTGCGCGTCCACGCTGCCCGCGCCCGCGTGGCTGCCCCAAGCCGCGCGCAGGCGCTTCAGGTCCTCTTTCGCGGTGATCGAGATGACCCAGTGTCGATGCCGGGTCGTGCACGGCTCGCCCCGGATCAGACGGACGACGCCGTCCGGCTCGCGCGACGACATCGACGCGATCACCCCGAGCGAGCTCAGGAGGTACATCAGGCCGCTGGCCAGATCGTACGAGGACGTCGAGAATGCGACGCGGCCCGAGGCAGCGGTGCCGTCGCCCAGCAGGTAGCCTCGCAGGAACGCGAGCCGCAACGACTCGTCCACGTTGAACACGAGGTCGGGGATGCGCTTCGTCAGCGAATCCGCACCGATGAAATCGAACAGGTGCTGCCAGGCGAGAGCCGCGACGCGATTGCCGAGACGCAGTTCGTCGGCACGAATTTCGCTGCGATAGAACACAGGCGCGTGACCGAAGACGCGAGCGAGGCGGGCGCTGATCTCTTCGGCGAAGGCTGCGTTGCCCCGACCGATCGTGAACCGGATGCCGCTCCGATCGGAGCAGGAGCCCTCCGCCACGTAGAAGCCGAGCACCGTCATCAGGTCTTCGTCCACGGCGAGCCAGCGGGGCAGAGCCAGGTCGCCGTAATGTTCGGGCGTCAGCGACAGATCGTCGCGCTCGCGGAACCAGGGGAGGTCGTCGAGCTGAAGATCCGCGAGCCGAATGCTCTCGCGCACGGCATTGCGTCCGGAGGGAGGCGTGTCGCCCCACAGCCGTTCGAGGCGGCTGTCTCCTACCGCGCAGCGCTGAAGGTAAGCCTCGGTGTCCGCACCGACCGCACGAAGATAAGCGGTGTAGTGCTCCACTGTCGGGCGCGAGCTGCCTTTCTCCCACGCGTAGAAGGTCACCGGCTGGCGAATGCCGACTGCCGCGCAAAGCGCCTCGTTCGAGATGCCGCTAGCGCGACGCCGTTCAGCGAGCTCGTCGCGCACGCCCGCCGGAATCTCGACACGCGCGCTGGTCAGGCTGGAATGGGCGGGGTGACGCGCGAGCACTCGGCTCTTGAACCATTCGGTTACGGCCGGCCCGCGTACCCAGATCTGCTCGGCTGCTGCCGGAATCTGCCGCAGCAGGGTCAACAGGTCGATCCGTGCAGGAGCCAGCGAAGGCAACCGCAGCGTCCTCGGCGCAACCACGCGGTCGCCGACACGCAGTTCGTCGCCGCGCTTCAGCTTGATCGCATCGTGTTCGTGCACGAACACACTATGGCTGGACGTCACGCGAACCGTCCGCCCGTACGTGGTACGCACGGAGTAGAGCGCCTCATCGAGCGGATGGCGGATCACGGCCTTGACCGGCCTGAAACGCACCTCGTGATTGTCGACGCCGAAGCAGAGCACCTCGCCGAGATCGACGTCCTCGACCTTCGCGACACCCTGCTCGTTCTCGACTGCGTCATGCTTCTCGAGCACGGCGTCGATGTACCGCCCGATGCGCACCATCCGCACGCCACGCGCATCGTCGCGGACGAACACATGGTCGTCGCCGTCCACGCTCATGATGATCACGCGGTGATAGCGGAGCTTGTCGACGTCGTAGTCGGGCCCGATGTTCGTGCCGAGCGCGGTGATCAGCGTGGCGATCTGCTCCGACGAGATCAGCTTGTCGAAGCGCGCCTTCTCCACGTTCAGCACCTTGCCGCGCAGCGGCAGGATCGCCTGGAACTTGCGGTCGCGGCCCTGCTTGGCCGAGCCGCCGGCCGAGTCGCCCTCGACGATGAAGAGTTCTGACAGCGCCGGGTCCTTCTCCTGGCAGTCGGCGAGCTTGCCCGGCAGGCCCACGCCGTCGAGCAGGCCCTTGCGCCGCGTCATCTCGCGCGCCTTGCGCGCGGCTTCGCGCGCGCGTGCGGCATCGACGATCTTGCCGCAGATGATCTTCGCGTCGGACGGCTTCTCGTTGAGGAACTCGTCGAGCGTGGCGCCGACCACTTCCTCGACCGCCGGCCGCGCCTCGGACGAGACGAGCTTCTCCTTCGTCTGGCTCGAGAACTTCGGATCGGGCATCTTGATCGACAGCACGCAGGTGAGCCCCTCGCGCATGTCGTCGCCGCTCGTCTCGACCTTCGCCTTCTTCGCCAGCTCGTTGCTCTCGATGTACTTGTTGATGACGCGGGTCATCGCCGCGCGCAGCCCGGTGAGGTGCGTGCCGCCGTCCTTCTGCGGAATGTTGTTCGTGTAGCAGAGGACCTGCTCGTTGTACGAGTCGTTCCACTGCATCGCGACTTCGACGAAGACAAGGCGAAGCTCGCCGCCCACCTCCACCTCGCGTTCGCCGCTGGCGTGGAACACGTTCGGATGGATGGTGGTCTTCGAGCGATTGATGTATTCGACGAAGCCCTTGACTCCACCGGCGAAGGCGAAGTCTTCCTCCTTGCCCTGGCGCTGGTCGACCAGGCGGATGCGCACGCCGTTGTTCAGGAAACTGAGCTCGCGCAGCCGCTTGCTGAGGATCTCGTAGTGGAAATCGACGTTGCCGAAGATCACCTCGTCGGCCAGGAAATGCACCTCGGTGCCGCGCTTCTGCGTTTCGCCGGTTACCGCCATCGGCGAAACCACCACGCCGTCGCGCTGCTCGACCGTGCGGTTCTGCACCAGCCCGCGCGCGAATTCGAGAAAGTGAACCTTGCCGTCGCGACGCACGGTGAGCCGCAGCCATTTCGACAGCGCATTCACGCAGGAAACGCCCACGCCGTGCAGGCCACCCGAGACCTTGTAGCTGTTCTGGTTGAACTTGCCGCCGGCGTGCAGCTCGGTCATTGCTATTTCGGCGGCGCTACGCTTCGGGACGTGCTTGTCGTCCATCTTCACGCCAGTAGGAATGCCGCGACCGTTGTCGACCACCGAGATCGAGTTGTCGGTATGGATGGTGACGACGATCTCGTCGCAGAAACCGGCGAGAGCTTCGTCGATCGAGTTGTCGACCACTTCGAACACGAGGTGGTGCAGTCCGGTGCCGTCGGACGTGTCGCCGATGTACATGCCGGGGCGCTTGCGCACCGCCTCCAGCCCTTCGAGGATCTGGATCGAGGAGGAATCGTACTGGCGTTCGGCTTCGGTCATGTTCACCTTCGAGATCAGATGCGCATCGGCATCACGACGTAGCGGAACTGCTCGTCGCCGGGCACGGTGAGCAGCGCGCTCGTGCCCGAATCGCCGAACTGCATCTCCACGGAAGCGGAATCGAGGTTGCCCAGCACATCGAGCAGATAGCTGACGTTGAAGCCGATCTCGAGCGGATCGCCTTCGTATTCGAT
Organism: Burkholderiaceae bacterium; assembly: GCA_021166725.1. GTDB lineage: Bacteria > Pseudomonadota > Gammaproteobacteria > Burkholderiales > Burkholderiaceae_E > Zeimonas. The sequence goes on from JAJPES010000010.1 coordinate 21,966, forward strand.
TTCGAGTTCCTCGACGGCCTCTTCCTGCTCGGCGTTGCTTGTCTGGATCTGCAGCGTTGACGCCGACAGGCTCAGGCGCACGCCCTTGAACTTGTCCGACGTGAGGATCGACGCGCGGGCGAGCGACGCGGCAAGCGCTTCGCGCGACAGCACGATGCGCTTCGTGTAGCCCTGCGGAATGACGCGCTGGTAGTCGGGAAACTTGCCCTCGACGATCTTCGAGACCATCTCGACCTCGCCGAAGCGAAGCCGCACCTGGTTGCCGGAAACGTCGATCGCCACCGGGTCGTCCGCGTCGGCGAGCAGCCGCTGCAGTTCGAGCACCGTCTTGCGTGGAATGATCACTTCGGCACGCGCCAGGTCGGCGCCTTCGACGCTCGCCTCGCAATACGACAGCCGATGACCGTCGGTGGCAACGACCTTCACCAGCGAACCGTCGGTGACCAGCAGCAATCCGTTCAGGTAGTAGCGGATGTCCTGCTGGGCCATCGCGAAATGCACCATGCGGATCAGGTGCTTGAGCTTGCGCTGCGGCAGTTCGAAGGACGCGACGAAGCGGTCGCTGACGGCTACCGTGGGGAACTCGCCGGCATCGAGCGTCTGCAGCGCGAAGCGGCTGCGGCCCGCCTGGATGGTCGCGCGCTTGTTGTCGACCTTGATCGAGACATCGGCGCCGTCGGGCAGCGAACGCAGGATGTCGATCAGCTTGCGCGCCGACACGGTGGTGCCGCCGTCTTCGCGGCCGGCCCCCAGCTGAGCCGTGGTTTCGACCTGGATCTCGACGTCGGTGGCGAGGAAGGAAACGTCGGGCCCTTTCTTGCGAAGCAGTACGTTGGCCAGGATCGGCAGCGTGTGACGTCGTTCGACGATTCCGGCCACGGTCTGCAGCGGCTTCAGGATCGCATCGCGGTTTGCCTGGATGAACTGCATTAGTTCAGTTTCCTGTTGCTGTTGTTGAATGTACGTGCAACAACCCTGGGGACAACCGGATCGGAGCCGCGCCGCCGCTCGCTCTGCGCCGGATTTCCGGTTGTGGAGAGTGCGTACCGGCGGCTGTGGACGCACTCGAACAACTTCGCCCTGCCCGATAAAACGGCAGGTTGTTCACAATCGCTCCCGCGCTTGTGCAGGCCTTTCCCGCCTGTTGGTCCTTCGGTTGCACGGCGCCGCGTTCAGCCACGAAGCGTCTGCTCGAGCACGTGCAACTGCCGGTTCCATTCGGTGTCGTGCTGGCGCAATTCGGCGATGCGCTTGACCGCGTGCATCACCGTGGTGTGGTCGCGCCCGCCGAACGCCTCGCCGATCTCCGGAAAGCTCTTCTGCGTGAGTTCCTTCGCGAAGTACATCGCGATCTGGCGGGCGCGCGCGATGTGCGCCGGACGCCGCTTGCTGTACATGTCGGCGACCTTGATCTTCAGGAAGTCGGCCACCGTCTTCTGGATCGATTCGATCGAGATCGGCGGACGGTTCAGTTCGAGCAGGTCCTTCAGCGCCTCCTTGGCGAGCTCGGCGGTGACCTGCTTGCTGCGAAAGCGCGCGAAGGCGATCACGCGCAGCAGCGCGCCTTCGAGTTCGCGCACGTTCGAGCGCAGGTTCTTGGCGACGAAGAAGGCGACCTCCTCGGGCAGCTTCTCGCCCGACTGCTCGGCCTTCTTCAGCAGGATCGCCACGCGCATCTCGAGCTCGGGTGGTTCGATCTCGACAATGAGGCCGGAGCCGAAGCGCGACACGAGCCGGTCTTCGAAGGCCGACAGCTCCTTCGGATAGGTGTCGCTGGTGATGATCAGCTGCTTGCGCGCGGTGAGCAGCGCCTCGAAGGTGTAGAAGAACTCTTCCTGCGTGCGGTCCTTGCCGCCGAGGAACTGGATGTCATCGACGAGCAGCAGGTCGAGCGACTGGTATTTCTGCTTGAACTCCTGCAGCGACTTGCGCTGGATGCCGCGCACCATTTCGTCGAAGTAGTCCTGCGCGTGGATGTAGCGCACGCGCGCTCCGGGCATCCGTTCGCGGATGGCGTTGCCTACCGCGTGCAGCAGGTGCGTCTTGCCCAGGCCTACGCCGCCGTACAGGAACAGCGGGTTGTAAGAGGTGCCGGGGCGTTCGACCACCTGCAGCGCTGCCGACCAGGCGATCTGGTTCGCCTTGCCGTGCACGAAGTTCTCGAAGGTGAGCTCGGGGCGCAGTCGGGTGCGGGCGTCGGGCGCAGCGATCGGGAAGGCGGCGGGCGCCGGCGCTTCGCCGCTCGCTGCGGTGACGACCTCGGCATCGTCGGTGCGCAGTTCTTCGGCGGCCGGAGCCGAAGCGCCTGCGGGAGACCACGCTCGCGCGCCGGACAGTGCGTCGAGATTCGGGTGCATTGCGGCCGAGGGCGCCGGTGCGCGATGGATCTCGAAGCTCACGCGCAGCTCAGGCTCGATCGTCTCGCGCGCCACCGTCTCGATCTGCGACTGGAATTGCGAGCGGACCCAGTTCAGCTTGAAGTGGTTCGGAACGCCCAGGCGAAGCAGGTGTTCGGCTTCTTCGTATCCGAGAAAGACGAGCGGCTTGATCCAGGGCTTGAACTGCTGAGCGGGAATCTCGTTCTGTAGCCTTGCCACGCAGGCGAGCCAACGGTCCATCATGTTTTTCGATCGGTTCGCGCGTGCGGACAAACGGGCATTTTACCCCGCAACGCCCGGGGGAGGCTATCGCCAAATTGACAGGCGCCTCGGTAATGCGTTGTAATGAAAGGCTTTTCGCTTTACTTCGAGTTCTACGCCGAGGCACTCGCCGATGAAACGCACCTATCAACCTTCCGTCGTGCGCCGCAAGCGTACGCACGGCTTTCTCGTACGCATGAAGACCCGCGGTGGACGAGCCGTCATCCGTGCGCGCCGCGCCAAAGGCAGGAAGCGCCTCGCCGTCTGAGCGGCCGGTCTCGCAGGCCGGCTCGAATGATGGTTCGGGCTCGCACTCGCGCTCCGGCTCGCATCCGCGTCTCTCCTCGCGCGTGCCGCCGGGCATCGTACCGATGCTGTTGCGCACTCGTCCAGTAGCTTCCGGACGGCATTTCGGAGTGCACGTGAACTGCGTCGCGGACAACGACCGGGCGGTCCGAGGCCGGCTGATCGTTGCGGCGCCGAAACGCGTCATCAAGCGGGCCGTCGAACGAAACGCGATGCGACGCGTGGCGCGTGAAGCCTGGCGAGCGGCCGGGCTGGATCGAACGCCGCTGGTCGGTTTGCTGCGCGTGCGCGCTGCAATCGTGCCGCCCGATTCGGCAGCAGGCCTGCCGGCGCGCAAGCGGCTGGCGCGCGAGGAACTCGATCGGCTGTTCGTCGCCACCGGCGTTGCGCTGCGCAAGCGCGGGGTGCTGCGATGAGCGACGGTTCCGCGGGCGCGGTCGGCCGCGGTCTATCCGCCGTGGTTCGTATGCTCCTGATCGGCGCGATCGGTATCTATCGGGTGGCGATCAGCCCGTTGCTGGCGCCGCGCTGCCGTTTCCTGCCCACCTGTTCCGATTACGCGGTGCAGGCCATCGAACGCCACGGCGCGCTGCGGGGCGGCTGGCTGGCACTGCGGCGCCTCGCACGTTGCCACCCGTTCCACGCCGGCGGCATCGACGAAGTGCCGCTTCATCTGTCCTCGCGCTGCCGGTGCCGATGGCCCGCGTCGATGCGCGACGACCCTCCCGTCGAATCCTGATTTCCGAGCCATGCAGACCCAACGAATGATCCTGTGGATCGTGTTCTCGATGTCGCTGCTGTTCCTGTGGGACTCCTGGCAGCGTCACCAGGGACACGCGTCGCTGTTCGGCGGCCCCCCGCCCGCCGAGCAGGGTGTTCACGAAGGCCCCGGGGGTCGTTCCGGCACGGGTTCGTCCGCCAGGGGCGGAGCCGGGTCCGACGCGGCGATTCCGCCGCCGACGGCCGCATCCGGCACTGCGGCGAGCGGCACGGGGGCGCCGGCGCCGGCAACGAGCGGCGCCGCGGTCGCATCCGACCAGACGATCCGTCTCACCAACGATGTCCTGTCGATCGACATCGACCTGATGGGTGGCCAGGTGCGACGCGCCGAGCTGCTCGGGCATCGCGAGGAGAACGGCGAGGAAGCGCAGAACCTCGTCCTGCTGCAGTACGCGCCCGGACGCATCTACCTGGCACAGAGCGGGCTGATCGGCGACACCACGCCCGGTGCCTCGTTCCCGACGCATCGCACCCCGATGACGCCGGTGGGTGGCGATGCGTCGCCGCGAACGCTGGGCGCGGGCAACGCGGTGCAGCTGAAACTGGCGGCCGAGAGCGGCGGCGTGCGGCTCGTTCGCACCTACACGCTCGAACGCGGCGAATACGTCGTGCAGGTGAAGGACGAGGTGACGAACCTGAGCAATGCACCGCTCAGCCCGGTGCTGTACCTGCAGCTCACGCGCGACGGCGATGCGCCTCCCGGCGGCTCGAAGTTCTACAGCACCTACACCGGCCCGGTGGTCTACACGAACGAGGAGAAGTTCCAGAAGGTGTCGTTCAGCGACATCGAGAAAGGCAAGGCGAACTACGCGAAGTCGGCCGACGACGGCTGGGTGGGCATCATCCAGCACTACTTCGTCGCCGCGTGGATCCCGCAGCAGGGCGTGCAGCGCGACTACTACGTGCGCAAGGTCGACAACAACCTGTATTCGGTGGGCATCAAGGAACCGCTGGGGACGCTCGCGCCGAACGCGACGACGAGCGCCGAATCGCAATTGCTGGTCGGCCCGCAGAAGCAGCAGATGCTCGAGTCGATCGCGCCGGGCCTGGATCTCACGGTGGACTATGGCTGGCTCACCGTCATCGCCAAGCCGATCTACTGGCTGCTCGAGAAGCTGCACGGGCTCGTCGGCAACTGGGGGTGGGCGATCGTGCTGCTCACGCTGCTGATCAAGACGATCTTCTTCCCGCTGCAGGCGGCGAGCTACAAGTCGATGGCGCGGATGAAGGCCGTCACGCCGCGGCTCACGGCGATCCGCGAACGATACGGCGACGATCGCGTGAAGATGAACCAGGCGATGATGGAGCTGTACAAGACCGAGAAGATCAATCCGCTCGGCGGCTGCCTGCCGATCGTCGTGCAGATCCCGGTATTCATCGCGCTGTACTGGGTGCTGCTCGCGTCGGTGGAGATGCGCAACGCGCCGTGGATCGGCTGGATCCACGACCTCTCCGCGCCCGATCCCTACTTCATCCTGCCGCTGGTGATGGCCGGCACGATGTTCATCCAGGTGAAGCTGAACCCCCGGCCGCCCGATCCCATCCAGGCGAAGATGATGATGATCATGCCGCTGGTGTTCTCGGTGATGTTCTTCTTCTTCCCGGCAGGGCTGGTGCTGTACTGGCTGGTGAACAACGTGTATTCGATCGCGCAGCAGTGGGTGATCAACAAGAAGCTCGGCGTGTTGAATAAGTGAAGGAAGTGAAGGGTGACGGGTGAAGGGCTCGGACCCGTGCGGTCCGCGCCCGACGTCTTTCAGCTTCCGCGCCCGCTTGTCTTTCTCATTGACGCGGGGAGACGCTGCCCCGAACGACGCGAGCGAAAGTGCGGGTTCTCGCGCATCTTCCACCGCGCGCCGGTTGACGCGTGACGCCGGCGTGAAGAGGCTCCGATGAACGAACCCATTGCCGCCATCGCCACCGCGCCCGGACGCGGCGGGATCGGTGTGGTTCGTGTTTCCGGTCGCGCGCTGGAGCCTCTGGCCGGCGCCGTTCTGCGGCGCTCGCTCGCGCCGCGCCATGCCAGCTACGGTTCCTTTTTCGCCGACGATGGTTCGGTGATCGATCGCGGCATCGCGATCTTCTATCCGGCGCCGCATTCGTACACCGGCGAGGACGTGCTCGAGTTGCAGGGGCACGGTGGACCCGTCGTGTTGCAGTTGCTGTTGCGGCGCGTGCTCGACGCAGGCGCCTCGATCGGCGTGCGGCTGGCCGAGCCCGGCGAGTTCACGCAGCGCGCGTTCCTGAACGACAAGCTGGATCTCGCGCAGGCCGAGGCTGTGGCCGACCTGATCGACGCGAGCACCGAGCAGGCGGCGCGCTCGGCGGCGCGCTCGCTGTCGGGCGAATTCTCCGACTCGGTGCACGCGCTGGTCGAAGGCCTGATCGCGCTGCGCACGCTGGTCGAGGCGACGCTCGATTTTCCCGAGGAGGAGATCGATTTCCTCGAGGCGTCCGACGCGCGAGGGCGCTTGGCCACGCTGCGTTCCTCGCTCGACGAGTTGCTCGCGCGGGCGCGTCGCGGCGCGTTGCTGCGCGAGGGGTTGAACGTCGTGTTGCTCGGAGAGCCGAACGTCGGCAAGAGCTCGCTGCTCAATGCGCTGTCCGGCGCCGAAGTCGCCATCGTCACCGAGGTGCCGGGGACGACGCGCGACCGCATCGCGCAGGCGATCCAGATCGAAGGAGTTCCGCTGAACATCGTCGACACCGCCGGGCTGCGCGACACCGAGGACGTCGTCGAGCGGCTGGGTATCGCGCGCACCTGGCAGGAGGCGGGCAGGGCGGACGTCGTCGTGCATCTGCTCGATGTGCGGGACGGCGACGCAGCGGGTGCGGCGGCGATCGAAAACGAACTCGAAGGGATACTCGCGCGACGCGTGCCGATCGTGCGGGTGCACAACAAGATCGACCTGGTGGGCGCGCAGCCGCGCGTCGAGCGTGCGACTTCGTCGCGCGGCGAGCTGAACCGCGACGGGGGGACGCGCGGGGAGCGCGCGCCGCACGGGGCGAAGCAGGGCGCCGCGTCGCTTCCCGGACGATCAATGGAGGCGTCGATCTGGCTGTCGGCGAAGACCGGCGAAGGCATTGCGCTGTTGCGCACGCTGCTGCTCGAACTCGCCGGCTGGCAGTCGGACGGCGAGTCGACGTTCATGGCGCGCGAGCGGCACCTGGTTGCGTTGCGCGCGGCGCGCGAGCATCTCGAAGCGGCATCGATGCGAGCCGATGCGGGCGATCTTCAGCTCGATCTGTTCGCCGAGGAATTGCGGTTGGCGCAGGAGCGGCTGAACGAGATCACCGGGGAGTTCGGGGCGGACGATCTGCTGGGGGTGATCTTCAGCAGGTTTTGTATCGGGAAGTAGGTCGAGGCCCTTTGCGGGGACTCGACGATGCCCGCGCATTGGCTTCGTCGTAGTCGTCGATAGTCGGCTATCGCTCCCGCAGAACCATCAACATCTCGGCGACGACTGCAAGACTTTCTTCGGCGTCTTCCACCTCCAGGACGATCGGCTCGAATTCCGGCCGGTCGGAATCGGGGTGCAGCGTGATTCGCCGATGTCGCCAGCCGCCGTCCGCCACGGGTACCTTTTCGCTCGAGTAGACCTTGATTGTGTATTGCCCTCCGGTCTCCGGGTCGTCGATGCTGCGATGCTGCACCACCACGACCTTGCCTTCGCGCGTTCCCGTGGGGTTCGCGCGGAACAGGCACCACGCTCCGCTGGGGATGCGTCGGTTCATCGATTCGCCCACGACCTGCGCAACGAAGAGGCCGGGTTGCAGAGACACCGTGTCGGGCAATTCGACCCAGTCGGTGGCCTCTGGTTCCACCGTCTGCGGATCGGAGAACGCGCCGGCGGCGAAGCGAAGGTCCCAGACCGGCACCGCGGCCATGCCCGCCCTGCGCTCGGCGTTCGAGACCCGGCGGAGCGGAATCACTTTCGACGTTTGCGGCCACGCCGCCGTTGTCGCTGCCGGGCGCTCCTCTCCCGCGTCGGGCAACTCGCTGGTCGACCGTAGCCGTCCACGCAAATAGGCCGCCAGCGGTTCATCGGTGCAGTACACGTAGCAACCCTTGATGCCGCGGGTCATCAACGTGCGGTACGTGTTCTTGATGATCGCGTCGGCCAGCCTGCGAGCGCGGTCCGGATCGTCCTTCAGCATTTGCTTCAGGCCCCGGATCGACCGGTCCGATGGCGCGCGCTTCGCGACGTCCGTGACGATGCGTCCATCGCGGTAGACGAGATCCGGACCGATGATCACGCCGACGTAATCCAGCTCCAGCCCCTGACAGGTGTGTATGCAGCCCACCTGTTCCACGGACCCGGGCGTCACGATCCAGAGACTGCCGTCCTTGTCTAGGTTCCACCGGCGCCGGTAGTCGAACGCCGGCAGCTCGATGTCCCAGGCCAACGCGTTGCGCTTGCTCGGCCATGACCAGCAGTACCCGGCGACGACGCGCGAACGGTTGTCGGCGCGATTCTTCCGTCTGATCAGGTCGTGCAACTCGGCAGGGCTGTCGAAGACACGAAAGTCGAACTCGTCGGTGTCGAACATGTTGTTCGCGGTGGCGCGGATATCGAGCGTGTCGTCGAGCCACGCCAGATAGCCGTCGGCCCCGTTGCAGCGAAACTGCGACGAGAGTTCGAGCTCGGTCACCTCGGCGTCGAGCTCACGCGCACAGGTGCGCAGTTCTTCGGTGTGTCCGATGTCGTCCACGGTCACACGCTGATCGTCGTCGACGAAGAACACGGTGCAGCGCGCCGAGCGGATCAGTTCACGGACCTGGTTGTCGCCCAGGTTGCGGTACAGGCCGCTCTTTTCGTTGAGGCGGTGTGCTTCATCGACGATCAGCGCGTCGAAAGTGTCGGGCGCGTCGTCGACGAAGGCGCCCGAACCGCTGAACAGATTGCCGATCCGCGTCCTGGTGAATGTGCCGGCGAGCCGGGCTTCGTAGACTGCGCGCGGCGCTGCGTTCTTGGATACGTAGCGCGCATTTCGCCGGCGCTGGACGAGCGTACCGAGGAGGTTGACGGCGACCACGGATTTCCCGGTCCCCGGTCCTCCCTGCACGATGATGACCTGCTTGCGCTGTTCCGATGCTGCTTCGACCTGCAGGATGGTTTCGTAGACGACCTTCTGGTCGTCGATCAACACGAACTCGGGCTTGCCTTGTAACAGGCCTGCCACCGCGTCGGCCAGCATCCTGGATGGCCGAATCTGTCCGTGCTCGATCGTGTAGAGCGCGCCTCGGCGGTCGCCGTATCGCACATGCTTGCGGATGAACGCCTGTAGCTTGGCGCGTTCGCGGGCGAGAAACAGCGGCGCACGCTCGATGTGCTCGCGATAATGGGGATGATCGATCTCGCCGTCGCGCGGGTGGTTGTGCAGGTACGCGCAGGGCTGCAATCTCATCGTGCCTTGCTGCACCGATTCGTTGAAGTCCTCCAGGTAGGCGGCGTAGGACCATGCCTGGTACGAAGGATGCAGCCCCTCGGTTTCGCCCGAGCGACCGCCGCGCCGCGCCCACAGGACCGCATCCTTTTCGCTGCGGCGGGACTGTGACCATTGCTTGAGTTCGACGATCACCACTTGCGTGCGTGCGGCGGCGTCTTCTCCGGTTATCACGAAGTCGATGCGCCTGGAGCTCTGCGGCAATTGATACTCGATGGCTACGCCGGCGTCGGACGGAATCTCCTCGTCCTGCAGCACCTTGGCCATTTCGAGCAGCGAGTGCTTCCAGGCCTGGATCTCGGAAGGACCGGCGCGGTGGCCCATGCGATCGAGAAACTGGCGTGAAACGATCTCCTCGATGTCGTCGCGTAGCGCGTGATGGAGGAACTGGCTCTTGTCGGCCTGATAGATGATCACGACCGTGCGCTCAGAGTTCGTCGTACTTCCTGCTGTTGCCGCGAGCGCGATCGACCGGATACCGCAGCTCGTTGCGCTCCAGCTTTTCCTGCGCCGCGTGGATGGGGTCGATGCCGAGAGCGCTCGATAGCTGGATCAGATACAGCAGGACGTCTGCGACCTCGTCGGCGACGGCACCGCGTTTCTCCGGCGCGAGCGATCGGCTTTGCTCTTCGGTCATCCACTGGAAGTGTTCCAGCAATTCGCCGGATTCGACGACGAGGGCCGATGCGAGATTCTTAGGCGAGTGGAATCGCTGCCAGTCGCGCTCCCGCGCGAACCGGTCGAGTCGAAGAGCGAGATCGTGCAGGGAATCGGTGCTTTCCATTCGGTGCCTCCTGGCGCTCGGCACGGACGGCACGCCGGAGCGAAGGGTTCTTGGCGCGTGGCCGCAGGCTCCGGGACTCTACAACGAGGCAACCGCCACATCCAGGGCGCGGGTGTGCCGCTACAGCTGGACGCCGAGCCGGCCGAGCACCCGGACAAGACCGAAGTACAGCCCCACCGTCACCAGACACGATGCCCCGAGCGCCGGCCAGAACCACACGCCGTTTCGCAGCAAGGCCGGCAGGACGAGAAACATCGGCAGCGATGCGAGGACGAGCCAGAAGATGGCGTGCGATAGCGAGGCGATGGCTTCGGTATCGCCCGTACCCCGGTAGAGCCAGACGAACGCAAGCAGCGACGTGAGCGGCAGCGAAGCCAGGACCGCGCCCCAGAACGAACTGCGCTTGCCCAATTCCGAGACGGCGACCACGACGATCGCCGTGACGAGAACCTTGATTGCGTATTGCAGCACGACGTCCTGGTCCCGTTCCATGCACGCTTCATCCACGCGGCGACGCTCGATTCGTGGCCGCTCTTGCGGCAGCCGTCGGCGCGCGCGCGGTGGCCGGCTGCGGCGCGCGGTGGCCGGCTGCATCGAGTGCCGCTGCAAAAAGCGGCGTTTTCGCGTCTGGCAAGAATTGCACAAGCCGGAATGCTGCGCTTCGCAGCGTTCTGCCGACTTCGGGCAAGCGTGCGCAGCAGGACGTCGGGCAGGCCGCCGTAGCAGGACGTCGGGCAGGCGGCCCGGGAGGTCGAAGACTTCGGTCCGCCGCGGTGGCGGCTCGAGTGCGTCCTGTGGACGCCGGAGCGAGCCGGCGCGGCGGAAATTGCGCGGATCTCGCGCGTTTCCGCGCACCCGTTCGACAGGGCGCAGGAAAATGCGCGGGGAGCCAACGAAACCGTTCGAGATAGCGAAGCGACCCCGAGGAATGTGCGGTACACGCGCCTTCTCGGACGCGTGGTCCGCGTCGCGTGCGTCGCGTGCGTGGTGGCGCGGGGTGCGCGTGGTGAGCGTGGTGAGCGTGGTGAGCGTGGTGCGCGACGAAATCGCGCGACGAAACCGTGGGTCTGACCCCGTTTTCTCGCGACGAAACCGTGGTCTGACCCCGTTTCCCGCGTGCGTTTCCCGCGCGGTGGTGAAACCGTGGTCTGACCCCGTTTTCGTCCCGTTTTCGTCCAAACCGTGGTCTGACCCCGTTTTCCGTCCACGCCTCCTACCGCCCCCCGTGCAACCTCGCCAGCAGTTCGATCAACTGCCGCCGCTCCTCCTGCGTCAACACCGCCGTGAACTCGTCCTCGTGCCGCAGCATCAGCGTCTTCATCTTGCTCAGCGCCGAAGCGCCGGCGTGCGTCAGCCGGATGCTGTAGCTGCGCTTGTCGTGTGGCGAGGGTTCGCGAACGATGAGGCCGCGGCCTTCGAGCTGGTCGACCACCTTGACGATCGCGGAGCGATCCACTTCCATCGCTTCGGCCAGACGGCTCTGCGCCAGGCCGGGGTTGGCTTCGATCACCTGCAGCATGCCGAGCAGGCCCGGCGTGATGTCCATCTCGGCGCCCACGGTGCGCGAGAAGTGGCGGAAGATCGCAACCTGCGTTCGCCGCAGGTGGTAGCCGAGCACCTGCGGCAGGAGTCCGAACGACACTTGCTGGCCGGGGCGGAGCTCCGCGCCGGCGGTGCGCGAATCGGCGCCGGCCGTGCGCGCTTCCGCCGTTTCCGCCGCCCTTTTCACGCGCCTGCCGCGCCGCCGGCCTGCGCCGCTTCGTTCCACAGCCGGTCGATCAGCTGCCGGGCGATCGCGCGCATCACGCGCCGACGATACTTGGCGCCGACCACCGTCGTCTTCAGCGGGTTGCCGGTCTTCAGCAACACGGCGACGAGATCGGATGCAGCGGAGTCGTCCCACGGGCGCCCGGCCAATTCGGCCGTCGGTACGACCAGCGGCGCCGAGTTGGTGCCGGTGACCGCCACGCGCAGTTCGCCGATGCGGTCGCCGTCGCGCTGCAGCGCCGCTGCGATGCCTACCAGCGGAAAATCGACCGCGTCGCGCTCGCGCATCTTCGCGTAGCCGGCGCGGCACCCGAGCGCCGACGGCAGGACGACCGCGGCCAGCGCTTCGCCGGGCGCGAGCGTCAGGTGCGCGGCGCCGTCTTCGCGATAGAGGTCGGCGATCTTCGCGCGGCGAGCGGCGCCCTGCGTGGCGATCACCGCTTCCGCGCCGAGCACCATCAGCACCGGCGCGATGTCGCCGTGATAGGTGGCGTAGCAGCGGTCGCTCTTGACGACGACGTGGCACTTGTCGCCCTTGTACTTCAGGCAGTAGCCGTTGCCCTTGCGCCACCAGTCGCTTTGGTTGAAGAAGACGCAGCGCGTGTCCTGGCACAGGTTGCCGCCGAGCGTGGCGGCCGCGCGATGGTTCGGGCCGGCGACCTGCAACGTTGCGTGCGCGACGGCAGGGTAGTGCGCGAGCACCTCGGGGTGGCGCGCGAGATCGTCGAGCGTGACGCCGGCGCCCAGCCACAGCGCGCCCTCGACACGCCGGATCGAAGCGAGATCGGCGACCGCGCCGAGGTCGATCAGGTCGGAGGGCTCGCCCAGGCCGCGGCGCAGGTTGACGAGCAGGTCGGTGCCGCCGTTGACGAAGCGTGCGCCGGAGAGTGTGGCTTTCAGGCGCACCGCTTCGTCGAGCGTCTCGGGGCGATGCAGTCGAAGTTCGGGTAGCAGGTTCATGCGTTCGCTCCTTCGCGCGCGTCGAGCAGATCGCTGACGCACTCGGGGCTCAGCGGCATCGTGTAGGCGCGCACGCCGACCGCTTCGTGCACCGCGTCGGCCAGCGCCGGCAGGAAGCCGGCGAGCATGCCTTCGCTCGCTTCCTTGGCGCCGTAGGGTCCGTTCGGGTCCATGCTCTCGACGATCAGCACTTCGATGTCGGGGCTCTCGACCATCGTCGGCACGCGGTAGTCGAGCAGGTTGCCGTGCATCATCCGGCCTTCGCTGTAGTGTGTCTTCTCGGACACGGCCTGGCCCATGCCCATCCAGACGCCGCCCTGCACCTGGCCTTCGACCGCCAGCGGATTCAGCGCGCGGCCGACGTCGACGGCGACCCAGACTTTCTCGGCGGTGACCTTGCCGGTGATCTCGTCCACCGCGCACTCGACGACCTGCGCGGCGTAGCAGAAGCCCATCGTCGCGCCGATCGCACTCGCCTTGATCGCCTTGCTGCCCATGAATTCCTTCGGGCAGGTGAAGATTCCCTTGACGGTGATCGGCCCGGTGTCGACGAGCGCTGCCTTGACGACGTCGTGGAAGTGCAGCTCCTTGTCGGTGCCGGCGACGCGGAACATCTCGCCTTCGCGTTCGATGTCGTTCGCGCTCGCTTCGAGCTTGTTCGCCGCCGCGTCGATCAGGATGCGTTCGAGCTGGCGGGCCGCGTCGATCGCGGCGTTGCCCACCATGAACGTGACGCGCGACGAATAGCTTCCGTTGTCCTTCGGCGTGAGCGCGCTGTCGGCCGATACGACGCGGATTCGCTGCCAGTCGACGCCCATCGTTTCGGCGATCATCTGCGCGGCCATCGTGTTCGAGCCCTGGCCGATGTCGGCGGCGCCGGTGAGCACGGTGATGGCGCCGTCGAAGTCCAGGCGCAGGTTGACCGTTGCGTGCGGCTCGCCGGTCCAGTGCTTCGGCGTCGAAGTGCCGGAGACGAAATGCGAGCAGGCGATGCCCAGGCCGCGGCCCCGGGGCATCTTTCCGCGTCGCTCGTCCCAGCGCGAGGCTTTCTTCACCTTCTCCAGGCATTCGGGCAGCCCATAGCTCATGATGCGCTGCGCGTAGGCGGTGACGTACGGGACGGTGGGCAGCAGGTTGCGCTGGCGCACCTCGATGTGGTCGATGCCGAGTTCGTCGGCCATCTCGTTCATCAACGATTCGAAGGCCGCGCGGGCGTCGACGGTGCCGTGCCCGCGCTGAGCGCCGCACGGCGGCAGGTTCGTATACACGCGCCAGGCATCGTGCTTGATCGCCGGGATCTCGTAGATGCCGTGCAGCAGCGAACCGGTGTACAGGATCGTGATGATCCCGTAGCCGGCATAGGCGCCGCCTTCCTGCGTGGCCTGCAGGTGGCAGGCGGTGAGCTTGCCCTCGCGCGTCATGCCGAGCTTGACGGTGATCTTCGTGTCGGGTCGGCCGCGGTGCGCGAGGAAGGTTTCCTCGCGCGTCTGCAGCAGGCGCACGGTGCCGCCGGCCTTGCGCGCCAGCAGCGCTGCGATGATCTCGAAGTGCAGCGCCTCGGTGCGCTGGCCGAAGCCGCCGCCCAGGAAGGGCTTGACGACGCGGATGTGCGACTGGTCCATCTCCAGGCACTGCTCGAACTTCAACATCACTTAGTAGGGGACCTGCGTGGTCGTGTGCAGCGTCAGGTGGCCGCGCTCCGGGTCGTATTCGGCGAGCGTCGCGTTGGGTTCCATCTGCGCGTGGCAGACCTCGGCGTAGTCGAAGCTTTTTTCGCGCACGAGATAGGCCGCAGCGAAGCCGGCTTCGGTGTCGCCGAACTCTGCGTGCACTTCTCGCAGGATGTTGTTGGGCTTCTCGGCGTGGATCGGCTCGGCGCCGGGCTTCATCGCCTTCTTCGCGTCGAAATAGGCGGGCAGCTTCTCGTACTCGACGCGGATCAGCTCGAGCGCACGCGCCGCGGTGGCTTCGTCGATCGCGGCTACCGCGGCGACCGGGTCGCCGCGGTAGCGCACCTTCTCGCGCGCGAGCGGAAACTCGTTCTCGGCGATCGGCAGCACGCCGAACGGGATGCGGCAGTCGTCGCCGGTGACGATCGCGACCACGCCGGGCAGCGCCTGCGCCGCGGAAGTGTCGACGACGAGCACGCGTGCGTGCGGCACGGTGGAGCGCAGGATGCGCCCGCACAACGCGCCCACCGCGGGCAGGTCGGCCGTGTATTTCGCGCGGCCGGTGACCTTGTCGACGCCGTCGATCAGCGGCGTGCGCACGCCGACCGTGCCGACGCGCGCCTTCTCCAGTCGGGCGACGCTCATGGCGCCTCCTTGCGGGCGGCAGCGGCCGCTTGCACCGACTCGATGATCTTCACGTAGCCGGTGCAGCGGCACAGGTTGCCGCCGAGCGCGGCCTTGATCTCGTCGCGCGTGGGATCGGGATTGCGCCTCAGCAGCGCTTCGGCGGTGGTGATCATCCCGGGCGTGCAGTAGCCGCATTGCGCGCCCAGCTTCTCGTGGAACGCCTGCTGCAGCGCGTTCATCCGGCCGCCGTGCGCCAGCCCCTCGACGGTTTCGATGCGCCGGCCTTCCATCTGCGCCGCCAGCGTCGAGCACGACAGGCGGGGCTTGTCGTCCACCAGTACCGTGCAGGCGCCGCACTCTCCGCCGTCGCAGCCCTGCTTGGTACCGGTGAGGCCTACCACTTCGCGCAGGTAGTCGAGCAGCAGCATGCCGTCGGGGACGACGTCCTCGCGTTCCCGGCCGTTGACGACGACGCCGAGGATCGAGCGCGCGCGCTTGCGCTTCTTCGGCACCGATGCGGCGGCGCCCGGGGCGTCCGCCAACGAAACACGTTCGGCGAGATGCGATGACATCGGCTGCCTCCTTCGAGTGAGCGCCGGCTGGACGCTGCGGCAGCGCAAAGCGGCGCTGCCGGAAATATTGTTGATCAGGTAAACATTTTGTACGCGGCGAAAATCGCGCCCCTTGATGTGCGTCAAGAGTGCCGTGACGACTGTCGGCTGTCGGGTTCGCCTTCGGGCGGCATTTCCCGCAACACCCGCGCCAGCGTGCGCAACAGCGCATCGAGGTGCAGCGGCTTCGTGAGGTGCGCGTCGAAGCCCACTTCGATGCTGCGCTTCGCATCGGCGCCACGTCCTGCGCCGGTGAGCGCGATCACTTTCAGGTCTTTCAGCTTCGGATTCGTCCGAACGCGCTCGAGGAGCTGATAGCCGTCGAGCCCGGGCATCGCGATGTCGGTGACCAGCACGTCGAAGGGCTGGTTCTCGAGCGCAGCGAGGGCCGCCTGCGCCTCGTTCGCCTGCACCACGCTCGCGCCCTCGATCTGGAGCAGGTGCAGCAGCGCCTGCGCGCTCGACTCGTCGTCGTCGACGACGAGAATCCGCTTGCCTATCAGCGTTTCGCGGTGGGCGCTCGCCTGAAAAGACGACGACGTCGGTGCGTTCAGGGGCAGCCAGACGCGAAAGACGCTTCCCTTGCCTACTCCGTCGGAGTGCACCTCCACGCGTCCGCCATGCGCGTCGACCAGATGCCGCACCACTGCCAGCCCCACGCCGAGTCCTCCCTGGCGGCGTGTTGCGGCCGGCTCGGCCTGAACGAACATCTCGAAGATGTGCGAGAGCATGGCCGGTTCGATGCCTGCGCCGGTGTCGCGCACCTCGAGGCAGAGCTCCCGGTCGTGCGCGAGGAGGCGCACGTCCACCCGGTCTCCCGCGGAGGAGAACTTCAGCGCGTTGCTCAGCAGATTCCAGATGATCTGCTCGACGCGCAGCGGATCGCCCTCGATGCGCAGCGGCTCGTCGGGCACGTCCATCGACAATGCGATCTGCTTGCCGGCCGCCTCGTCGGGCATCGTCGCGACGATCGAGCGCACCGTTTCGCCGACGTCGAACTCGCGCAGGTGCAGGCGCAGCTTGCCGGTGTTGATGCGCGAGAGGTCGAGCAGGTCGTCGATGATCTGCGCCTGCCCGAGCACCGACTGGCGAATCGCCTGCGCCGCGCTCGCCACCTCGGGAATGGCGCGCGCCTCGGGCAGGCGAGCGAGCAGCTCGGCTTTCAGCTGGATCAGGTTCAGCGGGTTCTTCAGCTCGTGCGACATCACGGCGAGGAACTCGTCCTTCATTTCGCTGGCCGATTGCGCTTCGGCGCGAGCCGCGCTTTCGCTGCGCAGCAGGGTATCGCGCGCGGTCTCGGCGGACTTGGCCAGTGTGACGTCGCGGGCGATCTTGCCGTATCCGCACAGATCTCCGCCCTCGTACATCGGCGCGAGAATGCCGCTGACGTAGATGGACGTGCCGTTCTTGCGGATCATCCATCGCTCGTCGGATGCACGGCCCTCGTTGCGCGCGGTGCTCATTTGGCGCTCGACGACGCCGCGCTCGGCGTCTTCGGCTGAGAACAGCAGCGCCAGCGGCTGGCCCTGCATCTCGGACGCGGTGTAGCCGAAGACGCGCTCGGCACCGACGTTCCAGGTGGTGACGCGCCCTTCGAGGTCGGTGGTGATCATCGCGAAATCGCGCGTGCTTTCCGACAGGCGTCGCACGCCCTCTTCGGCGCGTCGGCGCATCGTGATGTCGATGAAGCTGAACACGGCACCGTCGATGCGGTCTTCGATCGTGCGATAGGGCAGCACGCGGGCGAGATACCAGCGCCCGTCCTCCGCACCGACCTCGCGCTCGATCACGCGCAGCGACTGGAACGCTTCGGCGGCGTCGGCGACCAGCGACTCGTAGTGCAGGCGATGGCGGATGTCGAGCAGCGAGCGGCCGACGTCGCCGGGGATCAGGTTGAACAGCCGCGTGGACTGCGGCGTGAAGCGCTTGATCGTCATCGCGCGGTCGACGAAGATGGTGGCGATGTCGGTGGCGCTGACCAGATTCTGCAGATCGTCGTTGATCTTGCCCTTTTCCTCGATCTTCGTCTTCAGTTCGGCGTTGACCGTCAGCAGTTCCTCGTTGATCGACTGCAGCTCTTCCTTGCTCGTCTCGAGCTCTTCGCTGGCCGCACGCAGTTCCTCGTTGATCGCCTGCAGCTCTTCGTTCGACGCCTTCAGCTCCTCGGTGGAGGTGTCGGACTGCTCGATGGTCGTCTGCAGCTGCTCGCGAGTGCGGCGCAACTCGTCCTCGAGATGGGCGACTACCGGGTCTTCGTCGGCGCGTTCGGCAACCGCGACGCGGCCGGCATCGTCCACTTCCTCGAAAGCGACGAGCAGCAGGCGCGAGCCTTCGTCCGTTTCGCCCACCGCGCGAGCGGTGACCCCGACGAGACGGCTGCGACCGTCGCGCTCGACCTGCACGCTGCTCGATCGCACTTCGCCGCCTTCGGCGAGCGCCCCGAGCATCGCGGCGCGCAACTCGACGCGCAGCTCGGGCTGCACGAGGTTCGCCAGATGCCGCGACGGTTCGCCGCCGGCGATCCGCAGATAGTGCGCGGCCTCCGGGGCGACATCGAGCACGTCACCGCCGGCATCGACGAGGATGGTCGGTGCGTAGCGTGCCATCAGCCGCTGGTGCAGTTCGCCCGGCGAATGCCGGCGCGGCGTGGCGCTCGTGTCGAGCGCGCTGAGCGTTCGGACCGGGACCGGGGTGGTGTCGAGCTGCGGCAGCGGACGCGGCGCCCGCATCGCGGCCGTCGAGCGGAAGACGCGATGTTTCTTGTCGACCGCGGCGTACAGTTCGCTGGCCGTGTCCACCGACTCCGAGCTGCCGAGGAACAGGTATCCGCCGGGGCGCAGCGCGAAGTGGAAGCCCTCGAGCACGGATGCGTGGGTGGAGCGGTCCAGATAGATCAGCAGGTTGCGGCAGCTGATCAGGTCGAGCTTCGAGAACGGGGGGTCGCGCAGCAGGTTGTGCGGCGCGAACATCACTTTCTCGCGCACTTCCTTGCGGATACGGTACTGGCCGGCTTTGTCGCGATCGAAGAAGCGGCGTAGCCGGATCGGGGTGACGTCGGCCTCGATCGCCGCCGGGTACTGGCCGACGCGCGCGATTTCGATCGCCACCTCGTCGATGTCGGTGGCGAACACCTGGATACGCGGCGGGTTCTGCAGTGTGGCGGCGTGCTCGCACAGCTGGATCGCGATCGAGTACGCTTCCTCGCCCGACGAGCAGCCGGCGACCCACGCGCGCACCGCGCCGTCGCTGGCGCGCTCGAAGATCTTCGGGATCGCCTCGGCCATCAAGGCGTCGAACGCGTCCGGGTTGCGAAAGAAATTCGTCACACCGATCAGCAGGTCCTTCAGCAGCGCGTGCGCCTCGTCCGTTTCGCGCTGCAGCAGCTGCAGGTACGCCGGCAGCGTCGGCACGCCGTGTACCTGCAGCCGCCGCTCGAGGCGGCGCAGCAGCGTCGCTCGCTTGTACTTGCGGAAGTCGTGCCCGGTGCGCGCGCGCAGCAGCAGCAGGATCTCGCGCAGCGTGGATTCAGCGAGGCGGGTGGCGTGCGGGTCGCCGATCGGCGCCTGCTCGACATCGTCGTCGATCGGCGGCAGACGGATCTCCCGCGTCGTGCGCACGAGTTCGCCGATGCGCGCGGGCATCGCCGATACCGGCAAGATCCAGTCGGCGCAGCCGCTGGCGACGGCGGCGCGCGGCATGCCGTCGAATTCGGCCTCGTCGGGCTGCTGGACCAGGCACAGCCCGCCGTGCTCGCGGATGGCACGCAGTCCCAAAGCGCCGTCGGAGGCTGCGCCGGAGAGCACTATGGCGACTGCGTGGTTGCGGTGCACGCTGGCGAGCGAACGGAAGAAGCGGTCGATCGCCAACCCGCGTTCGTTCGCCGGCATCTCGCTCGGGTGCAGGAAATTGTCGTTCATCGTGAGCAGCCGGTTCGGCGCGATCACGTAAACGTGGTTCTTTTCGATCGGAACGGGCTTCTCGATCGCGACCACTGGCATCGAGGTTTTCGCCTGCAGCAGGCTGGGCAAGGAACTGAGGTGCGTGGGCGAAAGGTGGACCACCACGACGAAGGCCGCGTCCGGTTCGGCGGGCATCGCGTCGAAGAAGGTCTGCAGCGCATGCAACCCGCCGGCCGACGCGCCCAGTCCGACGACGAGGAAGTCGAGCGACGACGGGATCACCGAGCCGTGGGAGGGAGAACTGGCGCGTTCGCTGCGCATCTGGCGTATCGACTCCGGTCGGGAGGGTCGCTTGCTGCCCGCAATGGGAGGTTTGCGCCGGCCAGGGCGAACCGCCGTTCGAGACGAACTGCTGCGCCCGATGGACTACCGCAAACCAGACTTCCTTCTACCCGTTCGCGACACCGTGGTGATCGGGGCGTCGGCCGGAGGAATACAGGCACTGCGAACGATCGTGCGCGAGCTACCGTCGCCGTTCCCGGGAGTCGTTCTCATCGTACTCCACATCGGAAACCATCGGAGCGCACTGAGGACAATCCTGCGCGCGGAGAGCCGCCATCCGGTGATCGAGCCGCGCGACGGCGAGGCGGTGCGCGCGGGGCACATCTATGTCGCCGTCCACGATCGCCATATGCTGCTCGAGTACGACCGGATCCGGCTGTCGCGCGGGCCGCGCGAGAACCACACCCGCCCGGCGATCGATCCGCTGTTCCGCTCGGCGGCGCTCACGCGCGGCCGGCGCGTGATCGGACTCCTGCTTACCGGCCGGCTCGACGACGGCGTCGTCGGACTCCAGGCGATCAAGGAGTGCGGCGGGCTCGCCGTCGTGCAGGATCCGGCGAGCGCCGAGGAGCCGTCGATGCCGGCGAGCGCGCTGCGCAGTGTCGTCGTCGATCGGGTCGTTCCGCTCGATTCGCTGGCCGCGGTGCTCGCAGAGCTGGTGACGGAATCGGGGCAGGCGCAGACGGAGGCTGCACCCGGTTCCCGCGAGGCTTCCGGCGCTGCGAGTTCGGCGGCGATCGCGCCGGGAGCGCCAGCGCACGCGCCGCAGGAAGCCGCCTCGCCGGTTGCTTCGCGCATCCCTGTCCACCTCGCGCGCGAGCATGCCATTGCATCGGGGGAAGGCGACGTCGTCGGCGAGCTCGATTCGTTGGGTCGGGTGTCGAGGTATTCGTGTCCCGATTGCGGCGGCACGATGTGGCAGATCCACGCACCCGGGCCGACGCGATTTCGCTGCCATACGGGGCACGGCTATTCGATACAGTCGTTGATCGCCGCCCAGTCCACGCGGATCGAACAGGCGCTGTGGGAAGCGATCCGCGCGCTGCAGGAGAAAGTGATGATGCTGCGGCAGGCGTCCGGGTCGGAGCGGCGCGCGGGTGACGCGAGCGGAGCCGAAGAGAGCGAGCGGCGCGCGGGACAGTACGAGGAGCAGGTGCGCGCGCTGCGCGAGCTTGCCGTTGCGGCGCGCGGGTCGAAGGACGCGTGAGCATCGAGTGCGGCGTGTACGATTCCGGCGCGCGTCGTCTTTGCGCGCACGTTGCCATTCGCCGAGCTGCCGACGATGACGGATTCTTCCTTGCCCGACGCCGAGCGCCTGCTCGGGCTTTATCGCACGCTGTGCCGCATCCGCGCCTTCGAGGACGCCGCCGAGGAGGCGAGCCGCGGTGGCGTGGCCGCCTTCGGCCAGACGGCCGGTGGGCGCGCGAACGTGCGTGGGCCGCTGCATCTGTCCACCGGGCAGGAAGCGGTGGCCGCGGGCGTCTGCGCGCATCTGCGCGCCGGTGACTGGCTCACGTCCACGCACCGCGGCCACGGCCATACGATCGCCAAGGGCGCGAACATCGAATCGATGATGCACGAGTTGTTCGGCCGCGCGACCGGTTTCTGCCGCGGCAAGGGCGGATCGATGCACATTGCCGATTTCTCGGTAGGCATGCTCGGCGCGAACGGTGTCGTCGCCGCCGGCATTCCGATCGCCGTCGGTGCCGCGCAGTCGATGCGCGTGCAAGGCCGCGACGCGATCGCGGTCACGTTCTTCGGCGACGGTGCGCTCAATCGCGGGCCCTTCGCCGAGGGACTGAACTGGGCGGCGGCGTTCTCGTTGCCGGTGCTGTTCGTCTGCGAGGACAACCAGTGGTCGGCGACGACGCGCACCGCGGAGATGTCGGCGGGCGAAGGAGCGGCGGCGCGTGCGCGCGCCTTCGGCGTTCCGGCCGTCGCGGTCGACGGCATGGAAGTGGTCGAGGTCTGGCGTGCCGCGCGTGAACTCGTTGGCGAGGTGCGCAGCGGAGCCGGCCCGCGCTTGCTGCACGCGAAGACCTATCGTTTCAAGGGGCACGTATCGGTCGATCCGGCCG
The DNA here is from genome assembly GCA_021166725.1 of Burkholderiaceae bacterium. Lineage (GTDB taxonomy): Bacteria > Pseudomonadota > Gammaproteobacteria > Burkholderiales > Burkholderiaceae_E > Zeimonas. Next base: position 43,877 of record JAJPES010000010.1, read on the forward strand.
CGTACCGCGACGCGTCCGAACTCGAAGAGGCGATGCGCGGCGATCCGCTGCTCGTCGCGCGTGCACGACTGGTCGAGCAGGGGGTCGCCGCCGATCGCATCGAGGCATGCCAGCGCGAAGCGCGCGACGAAGTGGCGCACGCGCTGGCATCGGCGAGCGATGCGCCGTGGCCGGCCGAGGCGTCGGCTTTCGAGGACGTGCAGGACATCGGGAGCGGGCGGTGGTTCAGCTGAACGGCGGCGCGGGAGCGAGCGGAGCGGTGCCAACGCGCGAAGCGGCGCCGACGGGCGAAGCGGCGCGCACGGGCGAAGCGGCGCGCACGGACGGAACTGCGGCCACGATGACGTACGCGCAGGCGGCTGCGGCTGCGCTTGCATACGAGATGGAACGTGACCCGCGCGTCGTCGCGCTCGGCGAGGACCTCGGGCGCGGCGGCATCTTCGGACAGTATCGCGGCCTGCTCGAGCGTTTCGGCGCCGAGCGCGTTATCGACACGCCGATTTCCGAGGCGACGATAGCGGGCGCCGCAGTAGGCATGGCGCTCACCGGCCTGAAGCCGATCGTCGAGATGCGCGTCGTCGATTTCGCGCTGTGCGCGATGGACGAGATCGTCAACCAGGCGGCGAAGAACCGCTTCATGTTCGGCGGGCAGGGCCGCGTGCCGATGGTGGTGCGCATGCCGATCGGCATCTGGAGCGCATCGGCGGCGCAGCACTCGCAGTCGCTGGAAGCGTGGTTCGCGCACGTGCCGGGGCTCGTCGTCGCCTGCCCGGCTACGCCGCAGGACAATTACGCACTGCTGCGCGCGAGCCTGGCCAGCGGCGATCCGGTCGCGTATCTCGAGCACAAGGAGTTGTGGGGGCTGGAGGGCGAGGTGGATTTCGGTGAGGAGGTACCGCTCGGGCGCGCGCGCATCGCGCGCGAGGGGCGCGACCTGACGATTGTCTCGTGGAGCCGCTGCGTGCACGAGTCGCTGGCGGCGGCGCGGGCGCTGGCCGACGACGGGATCGACGCCGAGGTGGTCGACCTGCGCACGATCTGGCCGTGGGATCGCGAGACGGTGGAGGCGTCGGCGCGCCGCACCGGCCGCGTGCTCGTTGCGCACGAGGCCGTGCAGGTAGCGGGCTTCGGCGCCGAGATCGTGGCAACGCTTGCCGAGCGCGGCATCGGACGGGTTGCGCGCATCGGTGCACCCCGTGCGCCGGTGGGATATTCGGCGCCGCTCGAGCAGGTGGTGCGGGTGGATGCAAGCAAGATCGCGGCCGCGGCGCTCAGGTTGGTGCGCAGCTCGCCGTGGACCGGCGCGTAACGCACGAATTCCGCTGCACGCTGCGGAAAACAGCATTTCCGCTCGCAGAACGGTTTGCTCGGCTCGAAACGCAGTGTTTCGCAGCGTGTCAGTGCGCGACCGACTGTCAGCCGAGCGACTCGAACACGCCGGCGACACGATTCTTGCGCACGTCGGACCACGGGCGTGCGAGGCCGTTCATCGCGACCCATACGCCGGACGGCAGCGCACGCGCGAAGGCCACGGCTGCGCCCAGGTTGAAGCTCGCGTCGGAGTCGCCGACCGAGAACGGCACCATCGCGCCGGTGAGCACGATCGTCTTGTCGAGCGCGGCCCCGGCGAGCACGGCGGCGGTCTCGACCATCGTGTCGGTGCCGTGCACGACGACGATCGATTTCTCGGGTGCCGCACGACATGCATCGAGCACGCGTCGGCGGTGTTCGTCGAGCATCTCGAGGCTGTCGATCAGCATGACGATCTGCACGCGCACTTCGCTACCCAGGCGCGCGCGTTCGACGATCGACGGGAGATGCGACTCGCCGAAGCCGAGCTTTCCGGTGACCGGGTCGTAGCGTTTGTCGAAGGTACCGCCGGTGGCGAGAATGCGCAGCGACATGATGCGATCAGTGTAGCGCGGCGCCGCGCGCCGGCGCCTCGGGGGAGCGGCGCGTCGAAGAGGAGGTGTTGTGCGCCGGCGCGGCAAGTTCGTTCTCCAGGCGGGACGACGCGGTGCCAGCGACGTATTGGCAGACGTGGCCGCGGGGGAGGGGGCGCGCGGCCTTCCTGGAAATCATCCTCCGATGCAGCATCGAGTCGGCGTGCGGGCTATCCTGAACAGCGAACTGCATCAGCCAGCGAGGGAGGGCCGGAAGTGAATGGGAGCGAGCGGCGTCTCGGAAAGGAAGGATTGCAGGTTTTCCCCGTTGGCCTCGGATGCATGGGCATGTCCGATTTCTACGGGTTGCGCGACGACCTGGAATCGGAGCGCACGTTGCGCCTCGCGCTCGACCTCGGCGTCACGCTGCTCGACACGGCCGATTCCTATGCCAGTGGCGCGAACGAGGAGTTCGTCGGCCGTTGCATCCGGGGGCGCCGCGACGACGTCGTCGTCGCGACCAAGTTCGGCCACATCCGCGATGCGAACGGTGTCTACCGCGGCCTGAGCGGACACCCCGACTACGTGCGTGAAGCGTGTCACGCGAGCCTGAAGCGCCTGGGCGTAGACGCGATCGATCTCTATTTCCAGCACCGGGTCGACCCACAGGTGCCGATCGAGGAGACGGTCGGCGCGCTCGCGCGGCTGGTCGAGGAGGGCAAGGTGCGCTTCATCGGCCTGTCGGAGGCGGGGGCGCAGACGATACGCCGCGCGCACGCCGTGCACCCGCTGGCGGCCGTGCAGAGCGAATACTCGTTGTGGAGCCGCGAGGTCGAGCTCGAGGTGCTGCCGACGTGTCGCGAACTCGGCATCGGCCTCGTTGCCTACAGCCCGCTTGGCCGGGGCTTCCTCACCGGCAGCCTGAAGAGCGCCGAGGCGCTCCCGCCGGACGACTATCGGCGGAACACGCCCAGGTTCCAGGGCGAGAACCTCGCGCGAAACGTCGCGCTTGTCGACGAGGCCGAGGAGATCGCGCGCGGCAAGGGATGCACCCCGGCGCAACTGGCACTCGCCTGGGTGCTCTCGCGCGGCCCCGACGTCGTGCCGATCCCGGGCACCAAGCGCGAGCGCTACCTGCGCGAGAATCTCGCCGCGCTCGAACTCACGTTGACGGCGCAGGACGTCGCCGCGCTCGACGACGCCTTTCCGCTCGGGGCTGCCGCAGGCGAGCGCTACAACGAATGGGGCATGGACCTGCTCGACGATCAGTGACTGGGCTGCCCGGTCGCGCCGAGCTCGAGCCGGTCGCTTCCCTTCGTCACCACGATCCGCGCCTTCCGCGGGCGCTGCGACAGCTCGCGCAGCAGCCGCACGACCGGCTTCTCGAAGTGGTAGGTCGTGGCCGTCGGTCGCTGCGCGAGCATCTCGTCGACCTGCGAGCCCGGGAACATGAAGCGAAGCAGCCGCTCCTCGTCGCTCATGTTCGGGTACGCCTTGCGCAGGGCCGGAACGACGGGGTCGGGCGGCGTGGGCGTCATCGCGATCGCCGGCGAGCCGTTCGTGATGATCCGGTCGAGCACGTCGGGCTTCACGGGCGCAAGCAGGCGGCCGTAGTAGCCGAGCGCGTACTTCTTGACCGCGTCGGGCACGACGCTGTACCGGTCGCCCCGGATGACGTTCAGCAGGGCCTGCGTGCCCACGAGCTGCGCGAAGGGCGTGATCAGCATCGGCCAGCCGAGCTCCTCGCGCACGCGCGCGCACTCCTCGAGCACTTCCTGCAGGCGGTGGCCGAGGCCCGCCTCGGCCAGCGACGACTCGAAGTTGCTGCGCATGCCGCCCGGCACCTGGTGGTGATAGTGGGTGGCGTCGTACTCGAGCGGTACGCCGACCGGCTTGCCCTCCTGCTCGGCGACACGCTGGAAGTGGCGGCTGACCTCGTCGACGAGCGCGTCGTCGATCGGCACGTCGAACCCCATCGACCGCAGGTCGCGAGCCATCGCCTGCGTGGACGGCTGCGCGATGCCATTGGCGAGCGGGGCGATCGACGTGTGTATCTGGTCGACGCCGAGCTTGGCACCCTCGAGGTAGACCAGCGGCGCGAGCCCGGTGATGCAGTGGCTGTGCAGCTCGAGCGTCGTCGAGCCGATCGCCTTGCGCACGGCGGGCACCAGCGTACGGATGCGATCGACGGTGAGCAGCCCGCCGGAGTCCTTGATCATGATCGCGTCGACCGCGTTCCTGCGCACGAGCTCCTCGGCCATGCGCACGTACAGCTCGTCCGTGTGCACCGGACTGAGGCTGTAGGCGAGGCAGCCGATCGCTCTCGCACCGAGCTTGCGGGTGAGCAGCAGCGTGCGCACGATGTTCTCGGGGTCGCTCAGCCCGTCGAAGGCGACGATCGCGCCGAACCCGTTGGCGACCATCCGTTCGACCATCAGGTCGTTCAGGTCGTCGGGCATGATGTCGGTGAAGCTGTAGCCCTTGCTGCGCATGAAGCCGCGCAGCGGCGCGTTACGGACCCGCTCTCGCATCAGCCGCACGCGTTCCCACGGATTCTCCTTCAGGTAGCGGATGCACACGTCGAACTGCACGTGTCCCGCGAGATCGATCGTGTCGAACCCGATCCGGTCCATTGTCTCCGCGACGGGCAGCATCATCGCGGTGGTCATGCGCGTTGCCCACAGGCACTGGTGTGCGTCGCGCAGCGTCGTGTCGACGATCCTGATTTCCTTCATGGCGATTCGGGTCCCTGGTTGGCCGGATGCATGAGCACGTTCTCCACCCAGCGGGTCGTGACGCGGTTCTCGCGGAAGTCCGGGTGCGACAGCACCTTCCGATGGAACGGAATGGTCGTCTCGATTCCCTCGATGACGAACGCTTCGAGCGCGTCGCGCATCTTCTCGATCGCCTGCGCGCGGTCGTCGGCGTGCACGAGCAGCTTTCCGATCATCGAGTCGTAGAACGGCGGGATCCGGTAGCCGGCGTAGCAGTGCGAATCGAGCCGGATTCCCGGACCGGAAGGCGGGCTCCACGCGCGCAGCTGCCCCGGCGAGGGGCGGAAGCCGGCGCGGAAGTCCTCCGCGTTGATCCGGCACTCGATCGAATGGCCGCGGATCGAGACGTCGTCCTGCGAGAACGACAGCGGCTCGCCGGCGGCGATCCGGATCATCTCGGCAACGAGGTCCCTGCCGGTGATCATCTCGGTGACAGGATGCTCGACCTGGATCCGCGTGTTCATCTCGAGGAAGTAGAACGACTTCGTGTCGAGGTCGACGATGAACTCGACCGTGCCGGCGCCCTCGTAGCCGACGTGGCGCGCGAGCTTGACCGCCTCGGCCGCCATCTGCCGGCGCACGCTCTCGGCGAGGATCGGCGACGGGCCCTCCTCGAGCAGCTTCTGGTGCCGGCGCTGCGTCGAGCAGTCGCGCTCTCCCAGGTGGACGACGTTGCCGAACGAATCGCCCAGCACCTGGACCTCGACGTGCCGTGCGCGCTCGATGTAGCGCTCTATGTACAGCGTGGGATCGCCGAAGGCTGCGGCCGCTTCGGCCGACGCGCCCGCGTGCGCCGCATCGACCTCCGCCGCGTCGCGCACTATGCGCATCCCGCGGCCGCCGCCACCGGCGCTGGCCTTGAGCAGGAACGGGTAGCCCTCGCGCTCGCCAAAGCGACGCGCATCGGCGGCCCACTCGACGTGGTCGGACCCGGGAACCGTGGGCACGCCGAGCGACTCGGCGATTCGTCGCGCGCGCAACTTGTCGCCGAGCTCGCTGATCGCCTGCGCGCTCGGCCCGACGAAGACCAGGCCGTGCTCCGCGCAGTAGCGCCGGAACGCCGCGCGCTCGGAGAGAAAGCCGTAACCCGGGTGGACCGCGTCGCAACCCGTGCCCAGCGCCGCGGCAACGATCGCTTCCTTGCGCAGGTAGCTGTCGGTGGCTCGCGCCGGGCCGATGCAAACGGCGCGGTCGGCGCGAAGCGCGGCGAGCGTGTCGCGATCGGCATCCGAGACGCCGACGACGGCCTCGATGCCCAGCCGGTGGCAGGCCTCGACGATGCGGACCGCGATTTCGCCGCGATTGGCGACGAACACGCGGCGGATCGGCCGACCCACGTCAGGCACCGGTGCGCCCGGCGTCGGGGCGAAGGATCATCAGCACTTCGCCGAACTCGACCAGCGCGCCGTTCTGTGCGCGGATCTCCTCGATGACGCCTGCCTGCCCGGCGGGCACCGAGTTGAACAGCTTCATGACCTCGACGAGGCAGACGCTATCCTCGGCGCCGACGCGCGAACCGACTTCCACGAACGGCGCCTTTTCGGGCGAAGGCGCGCGATAGAAGGTGCCGAGGATCGGGGAGCGGATCGCGACGCAGCCATCGGGGATGCGGTCGTCGGCGGGCCTGGCCTGCACCGTCGTGCCCGGCGGCGGTGCTGCCGGCGCGTGCCGTGCATCGGGCTGCGCCGGGGCGGGTGCGGATGCCGCCGGCTCGGCGGGCGCGATCCGGCGCGGCGTGGCGTCTTCGCCGACCGACCTGCGTACCTCGATCTTGAAGTCGTCGAACTCGAGCTTGATCTCGTCGTAGCCGGAGCCTTCGATGAGCGACAGAATCGTTTCGACGTCCTTGTGCGTCAATCCCATTGCCTTTCCATTGTCTGTAGAGGTCGAACGCGAGCGGCGGAGCGCCGCGCGCTCACGCGGTTTCGCCCAGCTCGTCCTTGATCGACTGCAGGACGCGTTCCTTCAACGCGATGAAGGCCGGGTCGGTCAGCACGCTCATCGATCGCGGCTTCGGAAAAGGCACGTCGACCTGCTCCTTGAGCCGTCCGGGCCTGCGCGACATGACGTAGACGCGATCGCCGAGGAAGATCGCCTCGTCGACGTCGTGCGTGATGAACATGATGGTCGGGCGGAATTCCGACCACACCTTCAGCAGCAACTCCTGCATCAGCAGCCGCGTCTGGAAATCGAGCGCGCCGAAGGGCTCGTCCATGAGCAGCACCTCCGGACGGTTCACGAGTGCGCGCGCGATCTGCACGCGCTGGCGCATCCCGCCGGAAAGCTGGTACGGATAGTGCGACGCGAACTCGGTGAGCCCGACGGCGTCGATGAAGCGCTGCGCGTCCGCTTCGTAGCGGCTGCGCGGCACGCCCTGCTTCTTCGGTCCGAAGACGACGTTCTCGTAGACCGTCATCCAGCCGAAGAGCGCCGGGCTCTGGAAGACGACCATGCGGTCGGGCCCGGCACCGGAGACGGCCGTCGAGCCGACGGTGATCTGCCCCGACGTCGGCTGCTCGAAGCCGGCGATCATGTTCAGCACCGTGCTCTTGCCGCAGCCGCTCGGGCCGACGAGGCAGACGATGTCGCAGTCGGAGATCGCGAAATCGACGTTGTCGACCGCGGTGACGTCGCTCGCGTCGCGTGCGGTCGAGGGGTAGGTCTTCGTGACGCCCTTGAGAACGATCGTGCCCATCTTCAGGCCTTGCCTTGCCAGTGCAGCAGTCGGCGTTCGATTCGCGAGATCAGCAGTTCGATCGCCAGGCCGATCGCGCCGACGATGATGATCCCGATGAACACGTCGGAGATCCGGAAGAAGGTTCCGGCGTCCATGATGATGAAGCCGACGCCGGCCTGCGCGGCGATCAGCTCGGCGGCGACCAGGATCGCCCAGCTCACCGCTGCCGAGGTCTTGACCCCGGTGAGGATCGACGGCAGTGCCGCCGGAAGCATCACGTCGGTGAACAGCTGGCGTCGCGTCAGTCCCAGGTTGATGCCCGCGCGCACGAGCTGGACCGGCACCGAACGCATTCCCGCCGCGCTGTTGAGAACGGTGTAGTTGAACGCGGCGGCGAAGATCAGCAGGATCTTGCTCAGCTCGCCGATGCCGAACCACATGATCATCAGCGGAATGAACGCGATCGGCGGAATCGGACGGAAGAATCCGAAGATCGGCTGCAGCGCCGCGTCGATCGTGCGGCTGTAGCCCATCAGCAGGCCGACCGGTACTGCGAGTGCGACGCCGAGTGCGAAACCCGACAGTGCGCGAAACAGGCTCCACCCGATGTGCACGTGCAGCGGATGGTCCGCGTACCCGTTCTCCCAGAGCTTCTGCAGCTGGCGAAAGAACTCGGGCGGCGACGGGAGCACGCGCTCCGGGACGCCGAGTACCATCGTGACGAACGCCCACAGGAGCAGCATCCCGACCACGGCGAGCAGGCTGATCAGCGGATACCTCGACTCGCCCAGCCGCTCGCCCCAACCGCAGCGGCGCGCCGGCGCTGCCGGCGCACCCCCCTCGGTTGCGCGAGCGCCGGTCGACATGGCGGCCTCGTTAGCGCCCGGCACTTCCGAGGACCCTGCGGATGAACGAGTCGTCGAAGGCGCTGGAGAGGTCGGCCTTCTTGTCAATGATCTTCTCCTCGAAGAGGAACGACGCCATCTTCTGCGCCTCCATCGGGAACGGCGAACCCGGCACGACCGAATACTGGTAGTCCGCGTCGGTCCAGCGCGGAACCTTCGGCGCCGGTGCCTCCTCGTACATCGTCCGCGCCAGCTCCTTCGAGATGCCCATTGCGTCGGCGACGGCGGTAATGGCGACGTCGGGGCCGTTCTTCTCGATGTGCTGGTAGGCGAGCAGGAGCGCCTCGAGGAAGCGATCGACCGCTTGGCGATTCTTCTCGGCGAACTCGCCGTGCACGGCGTAGACGGCGAGTGCCGTGTGTACGCCGTAGTCGGCTTCCATTCCGATCAGGCGCGCGCCGGTTTCCTTGATCTGTCGCTGGATCCAGGGCTCCCAGACGGCGACTGCGTCGACGTTGCCGTTGCTCATCGCGCCGATCTGCTCGGGAGGCCCCATCAGCAGCAGCTTCACGTCGTCCTTGGTGATGCCCTTGCCCTGCAGCGCGGCGAGCAACCCGTAGTACGAAGTCGACCCGCGCGCAACGGCGATCGTCTTGCCTTTCAGGTCTTCGAGCTTGCGGATCTCGGTGTCCTTGCGCGCGACGAAGCCCTCGGCATTCGGCAGCGTGGTGTCGATGCCGATGATCTTCCAGTTCACGCCCTGCGCCAGGCCCGCGGCGAACGGCGTGACGCCGGGCGATGCGATGTCCAGGCTGCGGCTGGCCATCGCGGCGATCGATTGCGCGCCGGTGGTGAGCCGAACGTACTGCGGGTCGAGCCCGACCTTCTCGAACAGCTTCAGGTCGCGCGCGGTGTAGAGCAGCCAGGAGGTCTGCGCCTGCAGGCCGATGCGCACGGGAATGGGCTTCGTGTCCTGCGCCGCTGCGGGCCACGCGAGCCCGAGCGCGAGCGGCATTGCGACGAGGGCGGTCAGAGCCTTTCTTCGCAATGCTCTCCGGGGGTCGTAGGTCATCCTCTCTCTCCTTTGTTTGCTCGGCCGCTCCCGTCGGGCGCGGTACGAGGGAAACCCGTCAGCGGGTCAGGCAACGCGTGTCGCTCAGGTCCTTTCCGCCGAGAGATTCGACGACCGTGAGCCGGGAGAAGTCGTCCAGCGGCAGCCCGGCCAGGCGCTCGACGATGTGATGCAGCGTGGGCAGGTCTTCCCAGCGTCCTGGGCGAAACCGGGCTTGACCGCGCCCGACGCGACGCCGGACGATGCGTGCTTCGGGATTCGCCGCGGGCGTGAAGGTGACCCGCGCGACGTCGGACTTTCCCGGTTCGCCGACGCGAGGAAAGTAGCGGAAGTGGAAGACTCCCTCGGGGGCCTGCGCGCCGCCGGTCTCCGGTTCGGGCGACGGCTCCAGGCACTCGGCGAGCAGATGGAAGAAGTCGAAGCCGAGCCAGCCGCACGAGACCTCGAGCGATTCGTCGGCAAGCCGTGGAAACGCGATCTCGCAGTAGAGCTTGCTGAAGCCGAGTTCCTCGCGACCGGTGATGATCGGATCGGCGAGATTCTCGAAAAGCACGATGAGCAGGTGTCCGTGCATCGGGCCTGCATCGGCCTCGTAGCGCACGGGGATCTTCACGCCGAAGGTGTCGTATCCGCGTCCGGCGAGCCAGTCGACGTCGGCGAGGCGCTGCGCTTCGAGTACGACACGCGGCTCACCCCAGAGCGAGAAACCGAACGGCAGCAGCGGGCGGAGACGGGAAGCGTCGGAGCGGCAGACCAGGCTGACGAGCGTGCGTCGCGGCGAGTTCTTCGAGTCTGCGCGCCCGGGCGGCATCTGCCTGGGTCCGGGTGCAGGCCCGAAGAACACCGGCATGCGATAGCGCTGGCCTTCCTCGAAATTCACAGGTCCTCCTCCGTCTTCGAGACGCGGCAATTCTTTTTTTTCAGTGTACAAGATTGATATCTCAACGCAAGCAATTATTTTTGACGCACTGCAAAACAAATGAAGAATCATGAATCTCCCTCTAGAGAATGCGTGAACACATTTCTTGCGGATCGCAAGGAAAGCTCGTATTATTTCGGCAAAAGGCGTATGCCCCGCCGCCGGCGGGGTGCCGGTGGGGAGGCCAGTGTCAGCAGTCGCGATGTCGGCGAGGGAGCGTGCGCTCGCGGCGATCCGTTCGCCCAATGCGCGCGCGATCCTGCGCGAGTTGTTGGAGAAGGGGCCGCGATCGCGCTCGGCGATCGCGCAAGCCACGCGGCTCACCGAAACGGCGGTATCCCGCGCCGCACAGCGACTGATCGTCGAGGGGGTGCTCGCCGAGGGCAAGCAACTGCTCGAGCGCTCGGGCCCCGGGAGGCCGTCGGTCGAGCTCGAGTTCGGCTCCAGTTTCTACGTGGCCGGCATCGGGATTCGCGGCTATACGCAGTGGGTCGAGCTGCGACGCCTGGGAGGCGAGCCGATCGTCTCCGAGCAGTTCGCCTGCGAGGACCTCACCGACCCCATTGCGGTGCTCCGTCGGTGCTGCAACGAGCTCGATGCGCTGCTGCGCAGCCGGCGCGTGCCGCGCCACCGGGTGCTGAACGTGGGCGTCCTGATCGTCGGAGTCGTCGACCCGGCGATGGGTACCGTGCTGCGCGCCGAGAATCTCGGCTGGCGCCGTGTCGAGGTCAAGCAGATCCTCGAGGAGCTGACCGATTTCCCGCTGACGATCGAGACGATGCTCAACGGGATGAACCTGCAGCAGCGGGTGCAGGCGTCGGTGCCCCTGGCGAACTCGCTGCTCGTGAGCGTCGCGCTCGGCATCGGGGCGAGCGTGATTGTCGACGGCCGGATCACGCGCGGTTGCGGCTTCGCCGCAGGCCAGCTCGGCCACCTGCGCAGCCGCAGTTCGACGATGCGATGCGTGTGCGGCCGCGTCGGCTGCCTCGACACGGTCGCCTCGGGTCGCGCTATCCTGCAGGCGAACGGCCTTCTCGAGGCCGGCGCGCGATTCGGCATGCGTGAGCTCGCGGGGCGATTCCGCAAGCTCTCGTCGGCCGCGCAGTCGCGTCCTGACCTGGCGGGCGCCCTCGCCGCCGCCGGCCACGAGCTGGGCAACGCGATCGGCGGCGCCATTGCGCTGCTCGACCCGCGCGAGATCGTGTTCACGGGTTTCGTCATCGACGACGACCACTATTTCGATGCGGTGTGCGACGAGCTGTCGTGGTACCGGACGGGCACCTCTGCCCAGCGCGTCGATTTCGTTCGCCGACAGCAGGGCGGCGAGGGAGCGCCGTCGATGAGCGCCGCATTGAGCCTGGCGGCCGAAGTCGCGGGCAAGGCGGAGTCGCTCGATTGACTTCGCGGATCAACCTGCAGGTGCGGATGCGGCGCTTTCCGCAGGGGCGCGTCGATCCCGCGGACTTCGAACTCGTCGAGTTCCCGGTTCCCGAGCCCGGCGAGGGTGAAGTGCTCGTGCGCAACGAGTGGCTGTCGCTCGACCCGTACATGCGCCTGCGCATGGATCCCCGGCGCTCGTACGTAGAGGGGCTGCGGCTGGGCGACCTGATGCCCGGTGGCACGGTCGGCGTCGTCGTTGCCAGTCGCGATCCGACGATTCCGCCCGGCGCCCGCGTGGTCGGCACCCGCATGGGGTGGCAGCTCTGGTCCTGCGTTCCCGGCTCGGCGTTGCGGACGATCGCCGACAACGGCGTGCCCTTGTCGACTGCGCTCGGCGTCTGCGGCATGCCGGGGGTCACCGCACACTACGGCCTGTTCGTCGTCGGCCGCCTGCGACGCGGCGAGACAGTCGTCGTCTCGGCCGCCTCCGGCGCGGTGGGTTCCGTCGTCGGCCAGCTCGCCCGCATCCGCGGCGCGCGCGCGATCGGCATCGCCGGCGGCGCCGCGAAGTGCCGCTACGTAGTCGAGGCGCTGGGCTTCGACGACTGCATCGATCATCGAAGCCCCGACTTCGAAGCGCGCCTGGCAGACGCCACCCCGCAGCGCGTCGACGTCCAGTTCGAGAACGTCGGCGGCACCGTGATGGACGCGGTGCTCGCCCGGCTGAACGAGCACGCGCGCATCGTGCTCTGCGGGCTGGTCAGCGAATACGAGCAGGGCCCCGCTTCGGGCTTGCGCAACACGCGCGAGCTGCTGGTGAACCGCGCGACGCTGCAGGCGTTCATCGTCTCCGAGCACCTCGACTACTGGCCCGGCGCGCTCGAAGAGCTCGCGCAGTGGGTTCGCAGCGGCGAGCTGCGCTATCGCGAGGACGTCACCGAAGGGCTCGAGAACGCGCCGGCAGCGTTCGCATCGATGCTGCAAGGCGGAAACTTCGGCAAGAAACTCGTTCGGCTCGATGACGATCCGGTCATCGAACAGGGAGTGCAATGATCGACAAGACAGTGGCTTCGCCCGCAGCGGCGGTGTCCGACATCCCCGACGGTGCGACGGTGATGATCAGCGGCTTCGGCGACGCGGGAATGCCGCACGAGCTGGTCGACGCGCTGGTGACGCACGGCGCGTCCGATCTCACGATCGTGAGCAACAACGCCGGCAACGGCGAGCGCGGAATCGCGGCGCTGCTCGAGGCAGGACGCGTCCGCAAGGTCGTCTGCTCGTTTCCCCGCCAGGCCGATTCGCACGTCTTCGACGCGCTCTACCGCAGCGGGCGCGTCGAGCTCGAACTGGTTCCGCAGGGCAACCTCGCCGAGCGGATCCGGGCGGCCGGCGCCGGCATCGGCGCGTTCTACACGCCCACCGGGTTCGGGACGCAGCTGGCCGAGGGCAAGGAGACGCGTCGGATCGGCGATCGCGACCACGTTCTCGAGTATCCGATCCACGCCGACGTCGCGCTCGTGAAGGCGTTGCGCGGTGACCGCTGGGGCAACCTGGTCTACCGCAAGACGGGGCGCAACTTCGGACCGATCATGGCGACCGCTGCGAAGTGCACGATCGCCCAGGTACGGGAGGTCGTCGCGCTCGGCGAACTCGACCCCGAAGCCGTCGTCACGCCCGGCATCTTCGTCCGGCGCGTCGTGCGAGTGCCGGCGGGGAGGTCGGTGCGATGAAACGCTTCAACCGCGAAGAGATGGCCGCTCGCGTGGCGCGCGACATCCCCGACGGTTCATACGTCAACCTCGGCATCGGGCTGCCGACGCTCGTCGCGAACCATCTCCCCCCCGAGCGGGAAATCGTTCTGCATAGCGAGAACGGAATCCTCGGTATGGGTCCTGCGCCCGCGCCGGGCGAGGAAGACTGGGACCTTATCAACGCCGGCAAGCAACCCGTTACGCAGCGGCCGGGCGCGGCCTTCTTCCATCATGCCGATGCTTTCGCAATCATGCGCGGCGGGCACCTCGACTATTGCGTGCTCGGCGCCTTCCAGGTTTCGTCGCGCGGCGATCTCGCGAACTGGCACACCGGAGCGCCGGACGCGATTCCCGCGGTCGGCGGGGCGATGGATCTGGCAATCGGCGCGCGCCACGTGCTCGTCATGATGGAGCACGTGACCAAGTCGGGTGCCAGCAAGCTGGTCGAGCGATGCACCTACCCGCTGACCGGCATAGGCTGCGTATCGCGCGTCTACACCGACCTGGCGGTGATCGACGTCACGCCGTCGGGATTCGTCGCCCGAGAGTGGGTGGATGGACTCTCGTTCGATGAGCTGGCGAGGCTGAGCGCCGCGCCGCTTTGGCCGCCCGGCCAGGCGAGGTGAACGAACCGGAACGCAGGACCGATTGCCACCCGGCCGTCTCTCCTCGTTCGCGTTCCGGCGGACGCAAGCGACAATCGCGCGGAGCCGGACCTCACGAGATCGCGATGACGTCGACCGAAACAGAGGACACCGAGGATTCCACCCTCGAACGAATCCTGGCACGCGCACTCGCCGACCCCAGGCGCATCGTGCTGTGCGAGAGCGACGACCCGCGGGTGCTGCAAGGAGCCGCACGCGCTGCGCGCGAGGGCATCGCACGGATTGCGATCGTCGGACCGTGCGAGGGAGCCGCTGCGCTCGCCCGGCGGGAGTCAATCGACCTGGCTGGCGTCGAGATGATCGATCCGTACGACGATCCCCGTCGGACTGCTTTTGCCGAGGCGTTGCTCGAATTGCGCCGCGCGAAGGGGATGACGCGCGGAGAGGCTGAAGCCGCCGTGCTCGACCCGCTGTGCTTCGCGCACCTGATGGTGCGACTCGGTGACGCCGATGGGTGTGTCGCAGGCGCGGTGCGCACGACTGCCGACGTCGTTCGCAGCGCGCTGCAGATCATCGGCGTCGCGGCGTCGTCGCGCCTGGTTTCGAGCTTTTTCGTGATGGTCTTCGAGCAGCGATGGCACGTACCGCGGCGCTCGATGCTGTTCGCCGATTGCGGGCTCGTCGTCGATCCCGACGCCGATGCGCTTGCCAGCATCGCGGAGGCGACGGCCGACAGCGCGCGCAACCTGCTAGGCGAGGAACCGCGGGTGGCGATGCTGTCGTTCTCCACGAACGGCAGCGCGCGCCACTCGAGGGTGAGCAAGGTGATCGAGGCCACCGCGCGTCTGCGCTCCCGGCGTCCGAGCCTGGCTGTCGACGGCGAGGTGCAACTCGACGCGGCGTTGGTTCCGGAGATCGCCGCCCGCAAGCTGCCGGGCTCGCGGGTGCGCGGCGACGCCAACGTGCTCGTGTTCCCCGATCTCGACGCGGGCAACATCGGCTACAAGCTCGCCGAGCGCTTCGCCGGCGCGGTCGCGATCGGGCCGCTGCTGCAGGGGCTGAACCGGCCGGCCAACGACCTCTCGCGCGGGTGCAGCGCCGACGACGTATTCAACGTGGTCGCCGCCACGGTCGTGCAGGCGTGCGCGGCCGACGGGCGATGACGCGGCCGATGGGCATCGACGTCGTCTCGCTCGCGCTCTTCCTCGCCACGGTTGCGCTCGGTTCGTACTTCCAGTCGGTGACCGGCTTCGGATTGTCGATGATCGTCATGGGCCTGGCTGGCGGACTCGGTGTCGCTTCGGTCGCGCAGCTCGCCGCGACGATCAGCCTGATGTCGGTGGCGAACGCGGCTTTTTCGCTGCCGGGGAACCTGCATCGCATCGACTGGCGCACCATCCGCGCGACGATGCTCGGCAGCGTCCCGGCGATCGGAGCGGGCGTTGCGCTGCTCACCTGGCTGAGCGGCTCGGCGACGGCCCTGCTGCAGCTGCTGCTCGGCGCGTTCATCATGACGGGCGGCCTGCTCCTCGTGTGCAATCCGAGTCGTCTGGCCAGGCCGTCGCGCGCGCCGGGCTTCCTGCTGGCTGGCTTCTTTTCCGGCTTCACCAACGGCCTGTTCGGCATGGGCGGGCCGCCGCTCGTCTTCCACTTCTACCGGCAGCCGATCGACGTGCGCGTGGTGCGCGACATGCTGCTGATGCTGTTCGCGATCACTTCGAGCACCCGAACGGTGATCGTTGGCGTCCAGGGCGGGCTGACGGCTACCGTCTGGCTGCTCGCAGCCCTCGCGCTGCCCACCGTCGGCCTGGCTTCGACGGCGGCGCGCCGTTGGCCCCCGCCGCTCGCGCCCACTACGACGCGCCGCCTCGTCTTCTTCATCCTCGTCGGCATCGGGGCTTCGCTGGTCATCACGAAGCTGCCCGGGGTGCTCGGGCGTTGAGCGGCACCCGCAACGCTGACACCGTGAGATTGCCGATTTTCTGGAATATTGAGTACCAGTTTCCGAAACTTTCGTTGACTACGCGCGCGCTTTCCCGCTATCGTCGGTCTGTTCGAACTGTTTCAGCTGCGGCGCCGCGCCGATATTTCCCGGCCACCTCCGTTCCTCGCCGCCCCACTTCTCCGGAGGATTCACAGCAATGAACGATCACGCGGTGCGCGAGACGCGCAAGGCGATCAGCGGCGTGCAGAAGATGACGCCCTCGGAAGCGTTCGTCGAAACGCTCGTCGCAAATGGCGTCACCGAGATGTTCGGGATCATGGGGTCGGCGTTCATGGACGCGATGGACCTCTTCCAGCCGGCGGGAATCCGCTTCATTCCGGTGGTGCACGAGCAGGGCGCGGGGCACATGGCCGACGGCTATGCGCGGGTCTCCGGCCGCCCGGGCGTGGTCATCGGACAGAACGGGCCGGGCATCAGCAATTGCGTGACCGCGATCGCCGCCGCCTACTGGGCGCACACGCCGGTGGTCATCGTCACTCCCGAGACCGGGTCGACGACGATCGGACTCGGCGGATTCCAGGAAGCGAACCAGCTTCCGATGTTCGAGGAGTTCACCAAGTACCAGGGCCACGTCACGCATCCGGCGCGCATGGCCGAGTTCACCGGCCGCTGCTTCGATCGCGCGATGTCCGAGATGGGCCCGACGCAGCTGAACATTCCGCGTGACTACTTCTACGGCGAAATCACCGCCGAAATCCCGCAGCCGTCACGTCTCGAGCGCGGGCCGGGGGGCGAGAAGAGCCTCGACGAGGCCGCCGATCTCCTCGCAAACGCGAAATTCCCGGTGATCCTCTCCGGCGGCGGCGTCGTGATGGGCGACGCCGTCGAGGAGTGCAAGGCACTCGCCGAGCGGCTCGGCGCCCCGGTGGTCAACAGCTACCTGCACAACGACTCGTTTCCCGCCAGCCACCCGCTGTGGTGCGGCCCGCTCGGCTACCAGGGTTCGAAGGCGGCGATGAAGCTGATCGCGCAGGCCGACGTCGTCGTCGCGCTCGGCTCCCGACTCGGGCCCTTCGGCACGCTGCCGCAGCACGGGCTCGACTACTGGCCGAAGAACGCGAAGATCGTCCAGATCGACGCGGACAACAAGATGCTCGGACTGGTGAAGAAGATCTCCGTGGGCATCTGCGGAGATGCGAAGGCCGCCGCTAAAGCGCTGATGCAGCGGCTCGCGCAGCGCAAGCTCGCCGCGGACGCGACCAAGGCCGAGCGCGCCGCCCGCATCGCGGCGGAGAAGGCCGCGTGGGAGAAGGAACTCGACGAGTGGACGCACGAGCGCGATCCGTACAGCCTCGCGATGATCGAGGAGGCGAAGGCCGAGGGCGGCAAGTGGCTGCACCCGCGGCAGGTGCTGCGCGAGCTCGAGAAGGCGATGCCCGACGACGTGATGGTGTCCACCGACATCGGCAATATCAACTCGGTGGCGAACAGCTACCTGCGCTTCGAGAAGCCGCGCAGCTTCTTCGCGGCGATGAGCTTCGGCAACTGCGGCTATGCGTTCCCGACCATCATCGGCGCGAAGGTGGCGGCACCGCATCGCCCGGCGATCTCGTATGCCGGCGACGGCGCCTGGGGCATGAGCCTGATGGAGACGATGACCTGCGTGCGCGAGCGCATCCCGGTCACCGCGGTCGTCTTCCACAATCGACAATGGGGCGCCGAGAAGAAGAACCAGGTCGACTTCTACGATCGTCGCTTCGTCGCCGGTGACCTCGACAACCCGAGTTTCGCGGGCATCGCGAAGGCGATGGGCGCCGAGGGCGTCGTGGTCGACCGCCTCGAGGACGTAGGTCCGGCGCTCGAGCGCGCGATCGACCTGCAGATGAACGCCGGCAAGACCTGCGTGCTGGAGATCATGTGCACGCGCGAGCTGGGCGATCCCTTCCGTCGCGACGCCCTGTCCAAGCCGGTGCGCCTGCTGGAGAAGTACAAGGACTTTTCCTGAGCCGGGCCGGGGGGGGGGGGGGGGGGCGGGCCCCCCCCCGGCCCCCCGGGGCACCCGCCCCCCCCCCCGCCCCGCCCCCCCCCCCCCCACGCCGGGGGGGGG
>JAJPES010000068.1 GCA_021166725.1 Burkholderiaceae bacterium
TGGGGGGTTTCGTCGAAGGGGAGGCCGTCGGCGATGTGTTCTTAGTCGTCCGCCGCGACGCGGACCGCGTGGCCCTCGCGCGCCGCGGGGCGCGCATACAGGTTCAGCAGTTCGGCCGCGGCGTCGCGCGCCTTCGACGCGGCGCGACGGCGCGCTTTCTCCCATTGCCCCGAGCCCAGTTCGTGCAGCGGCGCATCTTCGGGAGCGGCGCCGCTGTAGCGCGAGATCACGTGCAGCTGCGCGACCGGCACGTACAGCGTGGCGTCCTTCGCGTAGCGCAGGTGCAGGAACTCGGTGGGGCCCTCGTCGAGCTCCATCGTGACGAGGCCTTCGTAGCGGCCGATGCCGTGCTGCGCGTGCACCACCGGGTCGCCGGCCTTCAGCTCGGAGAGATCGCGGATGATCGAATCGACGTCGGTCTGCGACTCGCGCAGGCCGCGCCGACGGCGACGAGCAGCGCCGGCGAACAGTTCGGTTTCGGTGACGACCGAGATGCGCGTGCCGGGAACGGCGAAGCCGTCGAAGATGGGCCCGACGGTGATCGCTTCGGGCAATTCGCCGTCGGCGAAGCGCTTCCAGTCGTCGACCGGCGGCAGGCGCAGCCCGTTCTCGGAGAACAACTGTTCGAGCGTTTCGCGACGACCCGGCGATTCGGCGACGACCAGCTTGCGCGTGCCCGGCTGGGCGAGCCACGCGCGCAGGCGCTCGAGCGGGTCGGACGCGCGACGCTCGAGCGCGACGTCGGGCGGTGCCAGCGCGAAAGGCGCGCGCGCGCGCGTGTCGCCGCCTTCGTGCGCCGTGCCGCCAGCGTGCGGCGGGCCGTTCTCGCGTGTCGATGGTTGGCGCGCCGGGCCGCTTTCGCCCGTGGTACCTGCGGTGCCGTCCGCTTCGCCGTCGCCCGCAGCCATCGACCAGCGCCCGAACTCCTTCGCTTGTTCGAACAGCGTCGCGCTGTCGAGGAACAGCTCCTCGGGCTTCAACAGCGGCCGGCTGCGATCGTGCGACAGGAACCGGTAGCGCTCGGCGGCTTCCTGGCCGAAGCGGCGCGCCGCGGCATCGACGTCGCCGTGCGAGACGACGATCGCATCGTCGGGCAGGTAGTCGAACAGCGTTGCCGTGTGCTCGTGGAAGAGCGGCAGCCAATACTCGATGCCGGCCGGCGCGATGCCGTTGCCTACGTCGCGATAGATCGTGCTCGCCGACGGGTCGCCTTCGAAGCGCTCGCGCCAGCGTCCGCGAAACGCCGTACGCGCCGCTTCGTCGAGCGCGAACTCGCGTCCGGGGAGCAGCCGCACGCGATCGATCGGGTACAGGCTGCGCTGCGTGTCGGGATCGAAGGTGCGGATCGAGTCGATCTCGTCGCCGAACAGGTCGATGCGGTACGGCAGCCTCGAGCCGGTGGGGAACAGGTCGATCAGGCTGCCGCGCACGGCGTATTCGCCGGGACGTACGACCTGCTTGACGTGCTCGTAGCCGGCGAAGGCGAGCTGGCGAAGCAGCCGTGCCTCGTCGAGCTGCTGCCCCTTGTGGAAGAAGAACGTGTGCGACGCGAGGTATTTGGCCGGCGCCAGGCGTTGCAGCGCGGTTGCGATCGGCGCGAGCACGACGTCGCAGTCGTGCTGCTGCAGCGCGTACAGCGTGGAAAGCCGTTCGGAAACGAGGTCCTGGTGCGGCGAGAACGCGTCGTAGGGGAGTGTTTCCCAGTCGGGAAGCAGGAGCACGCGCAGCAGCGGCGCGAACCAGCGCATCTCCTGCGCGAGTCGCACCGCGTCGCCCGGTTTCGCGGTGACGATCGCCAGTGCGCGGCCGTGCACGCCCGGCGCTGCCCCGCGGGCGTCGCCCGGTTCGGCGGCGCGCAGCGCACGCGCGCTCTCGCGTTCGGCCAGCGCGGCGAGCAGCAGCGCGTCGGCCGAGCCGTGGCAGCGGGGAAGGGTGCGCACCTGCCCCCGGCCGGGCGCGGGGATCGAACCGAGCGCATCGGCGCGATCGCCGAGCAGCCCCGAGGGCGTTGCTGCAGCGGGGGAGGTCGTCGGAGACTCGGTTCGCAAGCCTAGAATTCTATCTTTTCGCCGAACGGCAGGTTTCGCTCGATGTCCGCAAGTCTTTCGCAATCGCCGCGCCACGTTGCGCTGGTTCCCGCGGCGGGGATCGGCGTGCGCGTGGGCGCGCCGCTGCCGAAGCAGTACCTGGCGCTGGGCGCGCGTTCGATGCTCGAGTGGAGCGTGGATGCGTTGTGCGCCACGCCGTGGATCGAACGCGTCGTCGTCGTCGTCGCGCCCGACGACCAGCGCGCCGCGATGCTGCTGCACGGCCGCGCGCGCGTCGAGGTGCTCCCGCGCGGCGGGACGACGCGGCGCGACAGCGTGCTCGCCGGGCTGCAGCATCTGGCCCGCCGGCACGATGCGCGCGACTGGGTGCTGGTGCACGATGCGGCGCGACCGGCGATCGATGCGGCGGCGCTCGAACGCCTGCGCGATGCCGTGGGCGCATCGCCGGTGGGCGGCCTGCTCGCGGTGCCGGTGGGCGATACGGTGAAGCGCACCGCCGACGATCGGCGCAGCGTCGCCGCCACCGTCGAGCGCGACGGCCTGTGGGCGGCGCAGACGCCGCAGATGTTTCGCCTCGGGTTGCTGCTCGAAGCACTGCGCGCGCATGCCGACGTCACCGACGAGGCGTCGGCGGTCGAGCGCGCCGGGCACGCGCCACTGCTCGTCGAGGGTACGCGCTCGAACTTCAAGGTCACCAGCGCCGAGGACGTCGCGCTGATGCGTCTGTTGCTCGCGGCGCGCGCGGGCGACGCGGAGCCGAGATGAGCGAACCCGGCACCACCACTGCGAAGCCCGCGCCGAGCGCGGCGTCCGGCCTGCGCATCGGCCAGGGCTGGGACGTGCATGCGCTGGTTCCCGGGCGCGGCCTGCGCATCGGCGGCGTCGATGTCGAGCATCGCGCGGGCGCGCTGGGGCATTCGGATGCCGACGTGCTTCTGCACGCGATCACCGACGCGCTGCTCGGCGCCGCAGCGCTCGGCGACATCGGCTCGCACTTTCCCGACACCGACCCGGGCTGGCGCGGCGCCGACAGCCTGCTGTTGCTCGCCGAAGTCGCGCAGCGCGTGCGCGCCGCAGGCTGGGCCGTCGCCAACGTGGATTCGACCGTCATCGCGCAGGCGCCGCGGCTCGCGCCCTACGTCGCACGCATGGTCGCCAATGTCGCGCGGTCGATCGGCGTCGATGCCGACCAGGTGAGCGTCAAGGCGAAGACCGCCGAACGCCTCGGGTCGATCGGACGCGCCGAGGGCATCGCGGCGCAGGCGATCGTGCTGCTCGTCGCCGCGCCGGTCGTCGATCGATAGCGATTCTCGACTGCCGTTTCGGGCTATCGCAGCGTCGAGGCGCTCGGCTATGCTTGCCGATTCGAACGCCGATCGGCGTCGACACACGAGGAGAGAGTCGATGGGGGACCAAACCAAGTACCTGCTCGACGAGAGCCGGATCCCGAAGCGCTGGTACAACATCCAGGCCGACCTGCCGAAGCCGCTCGCACCGGTGCTGCATCCGGGCACGATGCAGCCGATCGGCCCCGACGACCTGGCGCCGCTGTTCCCGATGGAGCTCATCCTGCAGGAAGTGAGCACCGAGCGCGAGATCGACATCCCCGAGCCGGTGCGCGAGATCTACCGGCTGTGGCGCCCGAGCCCGCTGTTCCGCGCGCACCGGCTCGAGAAGGCGCTCGGCACGCCGGCGAAGATCTTCTACAAGTACGAGGGCGTGAGTCCGGCCGGCAGCCACAAGCCGAACACGGCGGTCGCACAGGCCTTCTACAACCGCGAGGCCGGCATCCGCCGGCTCAGCACCGAAACCGGCGCCGGGCAGTGGGGCTCGTCGCTGGCCTTCGCCGGCGCGCTGTTCGGCATCGACGTCACCGTGTTCCAGGTGCGCGTCTCGTACGACCAGAAGCCGTATCGTCGCGCGCTGATGGAAACCTACGGTGCGCGTTGCGTCGCCTCGCCGTCGAAGGAAACCGACTACGGAAGGGCGGTGCTCGAGCAGCGGCCCGATCACCCGGGCAGCCTCGGCATCGCGATCTCCGAGGCGGTAGAGATCGCCGCGAAGAACGACGACACCAAGTACGCGCTGGGCTCGGTGCTCAACCACGTGATGCTGCACCAGACCGTAGTCGGCCAGGAAGCGATCGAGCAGATGCAGATGGCCGATACCTGGCCCGACGTGCTCATCGGCTGCACCGGCGGCGGATCGAACTTCGCCGGCCTGGTGTTTCCGTTCATCGGGCAGGCGCTGCGCGGCGGCAGGAAGTCGCGCGTCGTTGCCGTCGAACCGGCGGCGTGTCCCACGCTCACGCGCGGCAAGCTCGCCTACGACTTCGGCGACACCGGGCACATGACGCCGCTGGTGAAGATGCACACGCTGGGCTCCACCTTCACGCCGCCGGGCTTCCATGCGGGCGGGCTGCGCTATCACGGCATGGGGCCGCTGATCTCGCATCTGCTCGACCTGAAGCTGATCGAAGCGGTCGCCTACCAGCAGACCGAGTGCTTCGCCGCCGGCGTGCAGTTCGCACGCACCGAGGGAATCGTGCCGGCGCCCGAGGCGAACCACGCGGTGAAGGCAGCGATCGACGAGGCGCTGCGCTGCAAGCGCGAGGGCCGCTCCGAGACGATCCTGTTCAACCTCTCGGGCCACGGTCACTTCGACATGGCCGCATACATGGCCTACAACTCCGGCTCGCTCAGCGACCAGTCGTACGACGAGAAGGAACTGGCGATGGCGCTGGCGGGGCTGCCGAGCGTGCCTGCTTGAGGGAAGAGAAGGGGGAAGGGAGAAGGGAGAAGGGGGGAAGCTCGGTGTTTGCAGCCGGGGCAGTTCGCCTTCTCCGTTCTCCCTTCTCCGTTCTCCCTTCTCCGTTCTCTGTTCTGCCTTTTCTCTTTCTCGAAATGCATCTGCTGGCGAGCGCCGCCGACGAGCAGGACTGGATCCGCGAGGAGCTTGCCGAACCCGTCACGCGCCCGCAGTGGCGGGTGTGGCGCTATCGCTCGCCGGCGATCGTGCTGGGCTTGTCGCAGCGCCGGTTGCACGACGAGGTGGCCGCGCGCGCGGCCGGGACGCTTCCGGTGCTCGTGCGCGCCTCGGGCGGCGGTGCAGTCCTCGCCGGGCCGTGGATGGTCGGCACGACCGTGCTGCTGCCGTCGAAGCATCCGCTGGGCGCAGGGACGCTCGTCGACAGCTATCGCTGGTTCGGTGAACTGCACGCGCGCGCGCTGCACGGCTTCGGCGTCGAGCCCCTTCTGCTGTCGCCGCGGGCGCTTCGCGAGCACGACCCGCGGGTGGCCGGCTCCGGACCGCTGCCCTGGGCATGCTTCGGCGGCCTCTCGCCGTGGGAACTCGTCGACAGCCGCCGCCGCAAGCTGAGCGGACTCGCGCAACAGCGCCGCGCAGGCGGCATCGCGTTCGTCGCCGGGACACTGCTGTGGCGTCCGCCCTGGTCGGTGCTGTGCGAAGCGCTCGATCGCAGCGACTCGCTGCAAGCGCTTACGATGCGCACCACCGATTGCGAGGCGATGCGCGCGTCGTCCGGCCTGGCGTCGTTCGACGAGAGCCAGCGCGCAGCTTTCGCGGCGGGGCTGGCCGACGCGATCGATTCGGCGCTCGCCGATACCCTGGACGACGATTGACCGGCCGTCGCCCGCTGCACGATGCCGGCGCCCGCGTTCAGGCGAGGTCGGCTGCCAACGAATCGCGCACTGCGTCCGGCAGCGGCTCGGCCTGCGCCGGGTAGTTCTGGTGATCGACGCCGGCGCCCAGTGCGGCGCCGGCCTTCAGCGCCGCGATCGTTGTCGGGTCGAGCTCGAAGCGCAGGAAATGCACGGCCGATGTCTTCTCCTCGGTCGAGCGGTCGAGATCCTCGTCGGCAATCGCGTAGACCTTTTCGCCGCCGTCCACGCGGACCCAGACGCGATCCTCGATGCCGACGAGCCGGGCGAGCTCGCGACGACGCTGTTCGACGTCCTCGTACTCGATGAGCATCGTCGCCTTCAGATTGGTGCCGTCGGGAATCAGCGGGTTGTAGGCGTCGAGTTCGTGCTGGATGCCTTCGTCCTCGAAGATCCGCTCGATGCGCAGCATCTCCTGGACCTGGTAGCGCACGGTCTGCTCGTCCTCGAACAGCAACGTCACGTGCGCACCCAGCGGCACCTTGCGGTTCTTCTTGTGCTCGAGCACCTTCGAGCGCATGTCGGCGCGCGCACGCGCGTATGCCTCGAGCGTGAGCAGCGAATCGCGGGTGAGCTTCGCCATGTCGATTTCCTCCTGGTTCCGGGGGATCGTTCTCAGGGCAAACCGTATGCCATGCGCAACAGCGTCAGCGGATGCGCGAGCCGCTCGTCCATCCCGCGTCCGGTGGCCGACATGCCCTGCGCGATGTGATGGCCTGCCAGCTGGCAGTCCGACGAGATCCAGTCGGGCTCGCCGTCGGGGTGCTCGCCCATCTGGCGAAACACCGGCCGGCCGATCTTCATCGCGATCTCGTGGAACTCCTTCTTGACGCCCCAGGTGCCGGCGTGGCCCGAGCAGCGCTCGACGGTGCGCAGCCGCGTGCCGGGAATCGTCTCGAGGAGCTCGCGTGTCTTCTGTCCGACGTTCTGCACCCGCAGGTGGCACGCGACGTGATAGGAGACGTTGCCCAGTTCGCGCGCGTAGTCGGTCTTCAACAGGCCGTCCTTCGCGCGCTGCACGAAGTATTCGAAGGGATCGAACATCGCATCGCGCACCGCGCGCACGTCCTCGTCGTCGGGAAAGAGCAGCGGTAGTTCCTGCTTGTACATCAGCGCGCACGACGGAATCGGTGCGAGGATCGCGTAGCCCTCGCGGGCGAGTTTCGCCAGCGAGGGAACGTTGCGCTGCGCGAGCTTTTCCACCGCGTCGAGGTCGCCCAGTTCGAGCTTGGGCATCCCGCAGCACGCCTCGCGCTCGACGAAGACATACGGAATCTCGTTGTGTGCGAGGATCTTCAGCAGGTCGTGACCGATGCCCGGCTCGTTGAAGTTGACGTAGCAGGTCGCATAGACGACGACCTTGCCGGGCGTGCGCGCGCCGTCGCGTACTGCCGTTGCCCCGGATGCCTGCGCTTTCGCGCGGAATTTGCGCGGCGTGAAGTCGGGCAGCCACGCTTCGCGGTGCACGCCGAGGCCTTTCTCCAGCGCGCTGCGCATGATCGCGTTGCGGCTCGCCGCATTGACCGCCTGCGCGACGATCGGGATCGCCGCCAGCTTGCCGTTGCGATCGGTGGCCGAGAGGTTGGTGTCGCGGAACTTCGTCGGCGTGCCCTTGCGGAAGGCGATCGCCTTGCCGCGCAGCATCACGTGCGGGAAGTCGACGTTCCACGGGTGCGGCGGCACGTACGGGCACTTCGTCATGTAGCAGAGGTCGCACAGGTAGCACTGGTCGACCACCTTCTCGTAGTCGGCGCGCGCCACGCCGTCGATCTCGCCGCTGGTGGATTCGTCGATCAGGTCGAACAGCGTCGGGAACGCGTTGCACAGGCTCACGCAGCGCCGGCACCCGTGGCAGATGTCGAAGACGCGCTCCATCTCGTCGAGCGCCTTCGTCTCGTCGTAGAACTCCGGGTTCTTCCAGTCGAGTGCGTGCCGGGTGGGCGCTTCGAGCGACCCTTCTCGTGCAGTCATCGAAATGTCCTCGCGAAAAGGGGAGCGTAGCGCTCCCCTCGTCGTGCAAGGGGCGCCACGCCCCGTTGCCGGTTCAGGCGATCGACTCGAGCGCCTTGGCGAACTTGTTCGCGTGCGAGCGTTCGGCCTTGGCGAGCGTCTCGAACCAGTCGGCGATCTCGTCGAAGCCTTCGTCGCGCGCCGTCTTCGCCATGCCCGGATACATGTCGGTGTACTCGTGCGTTTCGCCGGCCACCGCCGATTTCAGGTTCTTCTCCGAGTTGCCGATCGGCAGGTCGGTGGCCGGGTCGCCCACTTCCGCGAGGTAGTCCAGATGCCCGTGCGCGTGCCCGGTCTCGCCCTCGGCGGTCGAGCGGAACAGCGCCGCGACTTCCGGCTGGCCTTCGACGTCGGCCTTGTTGGCGAAATACAGGTAGCGGCGATTGGCCTGGCTTTCGCCGGCGAACGCGTCCTTCAGATTCTGATGGGTCCGGGTGCCTTTCAACGCGGCCATGGGGGAGTCTCCTGTTCGATGAGGGGTTGCGGGCGTTCGTCGGCGCCCGCGCCGAGGGCGCTCAGGCGCCGATCCGGATCAATGTAGCAAAGTGCAATTGAAAAATCCAATTGATGAGCTAATCACGATTGATTGTCACTTTCTATTGACGGACATGCCGCTGCTGCGCCCAGTCGTGCTCTGCGCGCGCGGCGGCTCTGCTCGAGCTACGTCGGCGTGCGGTAATCGGGCAGATCGATGTCGACGCGCAGGCCGCCGCGCTCGTCGTTCGACAGCCGGGCGCGACCGCCGTATCGGCGCGCGAGCCGGTCGACGATGGCCAGTCCGAGCCCCGAGCCACCGTGTTCGCCGCGCGCGCGATCTACCCGCGCGAACGGACGCAGCAGTCGCTCGGTATCCTCGTCGGCGATACCCGGCCCGTCGTCGCGCATCGTGAGCGCAAGGCCGGCGGCGGTGGCGTGCACCTGCAGTTGCACCTGCACGGCGCGCGCATCGTCCGGGCGTCCGTAGCGCAACGCGTTGTCGACGACGTTGCCGATCGCACGCTGCAGATCGGTCGGGTCGCCGTACCAGCGCAGCGCCTCGCCGGCATCGATCGACAGCGCGAGCGCGCCTGCGTCGATGTCACCGCGATACGCATTGGCGATCGAAGCGAGCACCGCCGAAACGTCGACGACCTCGGCGCGCGGAGGCTGCGCGATCTGTGCGTAGCCGATGAACTGGCCGACGATCCGGTCGATGCGCTCGATGTCGTCGACCATCGATGCGCGCTGCTCTTCGGGCAGCGGCGCGAGTTCGACCTCGATGCGCAGGCGCGCCAGCGGGTTGCGGATGTCGTGCGAGATGCCGGCCAGTGCCAGCGCCCGATCGGCGTCGAGCTGCGCGAGATCGGCTGCCAGCCGATTGAAGCGCCGGTTCACGGCGGCGATCTCGGTAGGACCGCTTTCGGCCAGCGGCTGCGGCGCGCGTCCGCGACTGAGCACGCCGATCGCACGCGCCAGATCCGACAGCGGACGGTTGACGAGCCGCGAGATCGCCAGTGCGCCGAGCAGCGCGAAGGCGGCAGCGATCAGCGACAGCAGGGCCAGGCTCGGTCCGAATTGGCGCTCGACGCGGTCGCGCGGCAGGATCAGCCAGTAGTCGTCGCCGTCGATCTCGAAGCTGATCCACACCGCGTCGACGTCGTTCACGCGCCCGGCGACCTGGGTCGAGGCTCCGAGCAACGCGCGCAACCGCGGCTCGAGCGCGCGCAGTCGCGGGCCGGTGGCCGAAGTGTCGATGCGATCGCCCGGTTCCTTCGGCAGCACGCGCACTTCCTCCTGCTGTGCGAGTTCGTCGAGCAACTGCAGGCGCCGATCGGGTTCGGCGCTCACCAGCGCCGAACGCGTGAGGTTGACCACCGACGCGACTTCCCACGCCAGCCGCTGCTCGGGAGGTGCGCGCTCGAGCAGGCGGGCAGCGGCGATCGTCGCGGCGAAGCTGGCGACGATCAGCAGCGCGACCAGGCCGAAGGTGCGCCAGAACAGGCTGATCGGGCGCGTGTGCGCGGTCGCCGTCGTGTCTGCGGCGACGCCGCCGGCGCGCATCACTCGCCGTCCGGAACGAACACGTAGCCGACCCCCCAGACCGTCTGGATCAGGCGCGGTTGCTGCGGATCGACTTCGATCAGGCGGCGCAGGCGCGAGACCTGTACGTCGAGGCTGCGGTCGTACGCGCCGTATTCGCGTCCGCGGGCCAGCGACATCAGCTTCTCGCGCGTGAGCGGCGTGCGTGCGTGCTGCACGAGTACCTTCAGCACGGAGAACTCGCCGGTGGTCAGCGGCACCGGTTCGCCGTCGCGCGTCAATTGGCGGGTGGCGAGGTTCAGGCGGAATGCGCCGAAGCGCACTTCGATCGATTCGGCGCTCGGCGCGCCGGGCAGCTCGGCCGGCGGCTGGCGGCGCAGCACCGCATGGATGCGCGCGAGCAGCTCGCGCGGATTGAACGGCTTGCCGAGATAGTCGTCGGCGCCGAGTTCGAGTCCGACGATGCGGTCGACGTCGTCTCCCTTGGCAGTGAGAACGACGATCGGCGTGCGGTCGCCGGCGCCGCGCAGCCGACGAACGATCGACAGTCCGTCCTCGCCGGGGAGCATAAGGTCGAGCACGATCAGATCGAAGCTCTCGCGCTGCATCAAGCGGTTCATCGCGGTCGCATCCTGCGCGACGCTGACCTCGAACTGGTTCTCGCTGAGATAGCGCCGCAACAGTTCACGAAGTTTCGGGTCGTCGTCGACGACGAGCAGCTTGCGGGCAGGCGCGTTCATGGCGAACGATGATATCCGCAGGAAACCGGCCTGCCATCCGAGCGCAGCCGGCGTTACCGCCTGTTACATCGTTTACCGGTTGCGGCGTCGCCGTCGGCCCCGCTCGCCTCTAGAATGCCGCGATGAACCACGGCCTTCGTTCTCCGCTGCGCCGCACGGCCTTGGCCGCCTGTACGGTCGCAGTCGGTTTCCTGTTTGCCGCCCAGGCCTCGGCGCAGGCCTACGGGCGAATGGACAACGATCAGCGCGAGCGTTTTCGGCGCGAGTTGCGCCAGCACGACGCGCAGCGTGCCGAACGCGGACGCGGCAACGACGCGCAACGGCGCGCGCCGCCCGACGAAGGTCGGCTGTCGCGCGACGAGCGCCAACAGCTGCGCGAGCAACTGCGCCAGGCCCGGCCCGACGACGGGCGCCGGGGCGGGAGGCGCTGATCGCCGGGCGCGCGTTGCCGCCCCGGAAGCGCGAAACACTGCACTAGAATCGGTGCGTGGATACTACGCACGAATCCGTTGCGCCCGCGCCGACGGCACGGCCGACCCGCCTGCTGGCCCTGTCCACTTCCGGCGCCTGGTGTTCGGTCGCGCTGTATCGGCACGGCGAGGGCGACGACGAGAGCGATTGCGTCTCGGAGCCGCTGGGTGCTCGGCAGTCGATGAGCATTCTCGCGATGATCGACGAGCTGTGCAGCGGCGCGCGCATCGAACTGGCGGATCTCGACGCCATCGCTTTCGATGCCGGCCCCGGGTCTTTCACCGGCCTGCGCATCGGCTGCGCGGTCGCGCAGGGCCTGGGCTTCGCGCTCGATCGGCCGCTGGTCGCGGTCGATTCGCTGCGCGCGCTCGCCTGGCAGCGCGTGCGCTTCGGCGCGCACGAGGCGACGGTGCTCGCTGCCAACGACGCGCGCAGGGACGAGATCTACGTCGCGCTCTACCGGATCGGCACGCTGCCCGACGAGGCCGGCGGAGTGGACGGCGCTGCGCGCTTCGAGACGCTCGAGGCGCCGCGCATCGTGTCGCGGTCCTCCTTCGTCGACGAAATCGATCGATGGCTGCGCGAGCATCGCGCGCTCGCGCATGCGGGTTCGCTCGTCCGTGCCGGCGATGCCTGGGTGCACGCGCCCACCGCGCTCGCCTGGGACGCCCGCTTCGGCGCGCAGTTGCCGGCTGCGCCGATGGCTGAAGATTCCTACGTGCGTGCCGACGCGCTGGCTGAACTCGGCTGCGCCGACTGGCGTGAAGGGCGCGCCGTTGCCGCCGCGCAGGCCGCACCCCGGTATCTGCGCGACAAGGTCGCGCTCGACCGTGACGAACAGCGTGCTGCACGCGAACGGATCGCGAGCGCCGGGGAGTGATTCGCGTGCGACCGATGCGACGTCGCGATCTGGACGCGGTCGCCGCAATCGAGCGATCGATCTATCCGTTTCCGTGGACGCGCGGCAACTTCGCCGACTCGCTGCTCGCCGGTCACGACGCGTGGATCTTCGAGATCGAGATCGAGGAGTCGCCGCAGCTGATCGGCTACGCCGTGGTGATGTGGTTGCCCGACGAAGTCCACCTGCTGAATCTCAGCGTCGCCGCACCGATGCAGGGGCGCGGTTACGGGCGTGAGATGCTGCAGTGGCTGATGCGCGACGCGTCCGGGCGCGGTGCGCGCGGCATGCTGCTCGAGGTGCGGCCGTCGAACTCGCCGGCGCTCGCGCTGTACCGTTCGACCGGCTTCGAGCCGATCGGCGTGCGCCGCGGCTACTACCCGGCCGAAGGCGGTCGCGAGGACGCGCAGGTCCTGTTCCGGCAACTCGAACGATGAACGAATCGCAACGCCGCGCGTTCCGCGCGCTGGACATCGGCCCGCTGTGGCTGCGGCGCGCCGCGCGCGAGCCGCTGCACGCCGTTCCGCTCGACCCGGGCGCCTCGCCCGACTTGTCTGCGTCGCCCGCCGCCTCGACGCTTTTCGCGCTGGCCGACGAGGAGGGCGCGTGGCTGTTCGTCGGCGAGGCGGCGCCCGCCATTGCGTCCGAGGCCGGCGGGTTGCTCGCGCCCGAGCCGGCGCGCCTGCTCGGGCGCATGCTCTTCGCCCTCGGGCTTCGCCCGGCGCATCGTGCGGTGTTGTTCGACGAAAGCGCCGAGCGGCCGGCGCCGCAGGTGGTCGTCGCGCTCGGTGCGGTCGCGGCGCAGGCACTGCTGGGCGTGGACCAACCGCTCGCCGCGCTGCGCGGCCGCGTGCACGAATGGCGCTTCGCGCATCAGCAGGTTCCACTCGTGGTCAGCGCGCATCCGGCGCGCCTGCTCGAGGCGGCGCACGAGAAGGCCGCGGCCTGGGCCGATCTGTGCCTCGCGCGGGATGCGGCCGCACGGACCGTCAGTGCTTGCTCTGGCCGATCAGCGCCACCGAGTCGAACACGCGCTGGTTCGCCCGATGGCGGCGGATGACGAGGATCATCACGAGCGCGACGAAGGCGCCGAACGTCACGATCACGACGTTCACGCCGAGTTCGAGGCGAACGAGCAGCGAATAGAGCCCGAGCATCAGCAGGATGTTCAGGTTCTCGTTGAAGTTCTGCGCGGCGATCGAGTGTCCGGCGCTCATCAGCACGTGTCCGCGATGCTGCAGCAGCGCGTTCATCGGCACGACGAAGAAGCCGGCGAGTGCGCCGACCAGCACGAGCAGCGGAAAGGCGGCAGCTTCCGAGCCGACCAGCGTCATGCACGGCACGACGACGCCCATCGCGATTCCGACCGGCAGCACGCGCAGCGAATCGCGCAGGCGCACCAGCCGCGCGGCGAGCACCGCGCCGACGGCGATGCCGAGTGCCACGACGCCCTGCAGCACCGCCGCGCGGCTGAGCGGCATGTCGAGCGCGTAGCGGGCCCAGTCGAGCACGATGAACTGCAGCGTCGCGCCGGCACCCCAGAACAGCGTCGTGACCGACAGCGAGATCTGCCCGAGCTTGTCGCGCCAGAGGATCCGGTTGCATTCGACGAAGTCGCGCATCACGCGCCACGGATTGCGCGACTGGTGCGGGTAGCGAGCGCCGGTGTCCGGTATGTACAGGTTCACCAGCGCCGCCAGCGCGTAGATCAGCGCGATCGTCAGGATCGCTGCTTCGGCCGGAGTGTCGATGCCGGTTTCGACGCCGGGCACTTCGACGGACAGCAACAGCGCGGCGATCGACGGGCTGATCAGCGCGCCGCCGAGCACGGTGCCGAGGATGATCGACGCCACGGTCGTTCCCTCGATCCATCCGTTGGCGGCGACGAGCTTGTCGGGAGGCAGCAGCTCGGTGAGGATGCCGTACTTGGCCGGCGAATAGGCGGCCGCGCCGAAGCCGACGATCGCGTAGGCGAGCAGCGGATGCACGGTGAAGAACATGAACAGGCAGCCGGCGATCTTCACCAGGTTGGTGATGAACATCACGCGGCCCTTGGGCATCGAGTCGGCGAGCGCGCCGACGAAGGGCGCCAGCATCACGTACGAAACGGTGAAGAACAGCTTGAGCAGCGGCTTCATCCAGTCCGGCGCGTGCATCTCGATGAGCAGCCCGATCGCGGCGATCAGCAGCGCATTGTCGGCGAGCGACGAAAAGAACTGCGCCGCCATGATCGTGTAAAACCCGCGCTTCATCGCCCAGGGCTGGTTCGAGAGTGAATCGCCGCGCAGCGGCGCAGCGGGCGACCGGCCGCAGGCCCGCGCGGCGGGCGATCGGGAGTCGGTTGCAAAACGCGGGTCGGTTTATACCACGCCCTCGCGCGGCACGACGCGGGCCGGATCGGCGACTGCGTTCGTGCGCGCTATAGTGCCCGACTGCCTGTCCCGCTGCCGATGCCGCGTCCGATCCTCGCCACGATTTCGATTGCTGCAATGCGCCACAACCTGTCGGTGGCGCGTGCGCACGCTCCCGGTCGCTTTGCCTGGGCGGTTGTCAAGGCCGACGGCTACGGCCACGGTCTGCACGCCGCGCTGCGCGCATTCGCCGACGCCGACGGTCTCGCGCTGGTCGAATTCGATCGCGCGTCGCGCCTGCGCGAACTCGGATGGACGAAGCCGCTGCTGATGCTGGAGGGCGCGTTCGACGAGTCCGACGTCGAGCAGGCGCGTCGTCAGCAGCTCTCGCTCGTCGTGCACGAGATGCGGCAGCTGCACTGGATCGAGCGCGCAACCCGTGCGTCCGCGCTCGACGTCGTCGTGAAGCTGAACAGCGGGATGAACCGGTTGGGCCTGGAGCCCGCCGCATTTCGTGTCGCCTTCGAGCGCCTGCGCCGGCTTGCGGCGGTGCGATCGGTCGGGCTGATGACGCATTTCGCCGACGCCGATCGGCAAGGCGGCGCCGACGCGGCGCTGCGCCGCTTCGAGCAGGCCGCGCAGGGGCTGGATGCGCCTCGCTCGCTGGCGAATTCGGCCGCGATCCTGTCGCTGCCCACCTCGCATGCTTCGTCGATACGCCCGGGCATCATGCTGTACGGCGCCACGCCGTTCGACGACCGCGACGCGCGGGCGCTCGGCCTGCGCGCGGCGATGACGCTCGAATCGCGCCTGATCGCCGTGCAGTCGCTCGCTGCCGGCGACACCGTCGGCTACGGATCGACGTTTCGCGCGCAGCGGCCGATGCGCATCGGCATTGTCGCCTGCGGCTACGCCGACGGTTATCCGCGCCACGCGGCCACCGGCACGCCGATCGCCGTCGAGGGTGTCGCCACGCAGACCGTCGGCCGCGTGTCGATGGACATGCTCGCCGTCGACCTGGGCGCATTGCCGCAGGCGGATGCGGGCGCACGCGTCGAACTGTGGGGCGACATCGTCCCGATCGACGAAGTGGCGAGGGCAGCCGGAACCATCGGCTACGAATTGATGTGCGCGCTGGCCGCGCGCGTACCCCGTCGCGTGGTCGACGCGTGATGGCGCGCGCGCGTACGCGGCACGTGTGCAGCGAATGCGGCGGCTCGAGCCCGAAATGGCAGGGCCAGTGCCCGCACTGCGACGCGTGGAACACGCTGGTCGAAACCGTCGAGGACGCTCGCGCGGGCGGGGGCAACCGCTTCCAGCCGCTGGCGCCCGCGCAGCCGATCGTCACGCTCGATGCGGTGCCGGTCGTCTCGATCGCGCGCATCCCCACCGGCATCGAGGAGTTCGACCGCGTGCTCGGCGGCGGAATCGTCGAAGGATCGGTCGTGCTGATCGGCGGCGATCCCGGCATCGGCAAGTCGACGCTGCTGCTGCAGACGCTGGCGGCGCTGTGCGCGACGCACGAAGTGCTGTACGTGAGCGGCGAGGAGTCGGTCTCGCAGGTCGCGTTGCGCGCGCACCGGATGGGCGCCGAGTCGGCCCACCTGCCGCTGATGGCCGAGATCGAGCTCGAACGCATCGTCGCGGCGATCGAGTCGCGCCGGCCGGCGCTCGTCGTCGTCGATTCGATCCAGACGCTGTACTCGTCGCAGCTGCAGTCGGTGCCGGGGTCGGTCGCGCAGGTGCGCGAGTGCGCGGCGCAGCTCACGCGGTTGTCGAAGCAGCTCGGCGTGGCGGTGGTGATGATCGGGCACGTGACCAAGGAGGGCACGCTCGCCGGGCCGCGCGTGCTCGAACACATGGTCGACACCGTGCTGTATTTCGAGGGCGACTCGCATTCGTCGTACCGGCTGGTTCGTGCGTTCAAGAACCGCTTCGGCGCGGTGAACGAACTGGGCGTGTTCGCGATGACCGATCGCGGGCTGCGCGGCGTGGCCAATCCGTCGGCGCTGTTCCTGTCGACGCACGCGAGCGGCGTGCCGGGATCGTGCGTGAACATCACGCAGGAGGGCACCCGCCCGCTGCTCGTCGAGATCCAGGCGCTCGTCGACACCGCGCACGTGCCCAATCCGCGCCGGCTGTCGGTGGGTCTCGAGCACAACCGGCTGGCGATGCTGCTGGCCGTGCTGCACCGGCACGCCGGCATCGGCTGCTACGACCAGGACGTCTTCGTCAACGCGGTCGGCGGCGTGCGCATCTCCGAGCCCGCCGCCGATCTCGCCGTGCTGCTGGCGATCGTCTCGTCGCTGAAGAATCGGGCGCTGCCGCGCGGAGTCGCGGCCTTCGGCGAAGTGGGCCTGGCCGGCGAGATCCGACCGGCGCCGCGCGGGCAGGAGCGGCTGCGTGAGGCGGCGAAGCTCGGCTTCTCGCGCGTACTCGTGCCGCGTGCGAACGCTCCGCGCCGCGCGATCGAGGGAGTCGAAGCGATCGCGCTCGACCGGATCGATCAGGCGCTCGACGCCGCCTGGGGGTGACGCGCGCTGTTCGGCATCCCGCGGCTCGCCGTGGCGTGAGGCGCGCCGCTCGGCCGACCGGCGCGCAGCAAGTCGCGCCGGAGGTGATCGGCGGCGGTCGTGCCGCTGCGTACCGCCGCTTCGAGCGTCGCGGGGTAATCCGGCCACAGCCAGTCGCCGGCCAGCCACAGGCCGGGCGCCCGGGAGAGCAGGTGGTCGGGCTGCAGGCGGGGGCGATGCGGCGTGCAGCGGAAGGTGGCACGTCGCTCCGTCACGATGCGGATGCAGGTCGGGCGGGGGCCGCCGATCGTCGAAGCGAGTTGCTCGACGAGGCCGCGGGCGATCTCGTCGGCCGATCGACCCGAGAGCCGGCTGGCGACGCTGACCACGATGCCGCCCAACCGGGCCCGTGCGCCCGCGTTCGTCACGATTCCGCGGTCGAACAGCCACTGCCCCCGATGTCCGCGCGAAGCGTTCTCGTCGAGCAGTTGCCAGCGAGGCAATGCGGGCGCCGCATCGGTCGGCCAGAACGCCCAGCCGGTTGCGATCGGCTCGCTTTCGAACTCGCCCAGTCGGCCGATGGACAGGCCGGAGCCGGCGAGCAGCCGCGCCGCCGACCAGGGCGGCAGCGCGAGCAGCACGGCGTCGAAAGCACGATGGTGTCCGCGCGCGGCTACCTCCCATCGACCCGCTGCGGTACGCGCGAGCGCGCGCACCGGCGCGTGCAGGTGCACCTGGGCGCCGAGCGCCTGCAAGCGCTGCAGCGCGGGCTCGGGCAGGACCGCTCCGAGCGGGGTGTCCGGAAGCACGAAGTCGGATGCCGCGCGCCTGGCGCCGAGCGTGTCGCGCAGCACCGTCGCGAAGGTGGCGGCACACGCCTGCTCGGGCAAGGTGTTGAGCGCGCCGATGCACAGCGGCGCCCAGATCCGCTCGACGAGCTGCGGCGGCTGGCGATGGCGCACGAGCAGCGTCGCGACCGTGTCACCGGCGGGCACCCGCCAGCCGGCAGCGCGTAGCGCAAGCATCAGCCGGAGCATCGCGCCGCGCCCACCCGGTCCCAGGCCGCGCGCGCCCGCCAGCGCCCAGGCGAGATGCAGCGGAGCCGGTAGCGGAGCAGCCTGCAGGCGCAGTCCCGACGCCGAATGCAAGGCGAGTGGCATCCGTTCGAGGCGCGCGCCCGGCGAACTTTTGCCGGCCAGCCGATCGACGAGCGCGAGCGCATCGCGGTAGGCGCCGACGATCAGGTGCTGGCCGTTGTCGACATCGAAGCGCCCGAGCGGCGTGGCGAGCGATACCGTGCGCGCACGCCCGCCGACCATCGGTGCCGATTCGAACACCGAGACGCCAACGCCGGCCTCGGCCAGCGCGAGCGCCGCGCTCAAACCGGCCCAGCCGGCACCGACCACGGCGACGCGGGGGGCCGACGCGCCGGCCGGCGCCGTGCAATGCGCGTTTTGCTCCTCGCTCACACGCGCGGCGGCCGTCCGCTCACGAAGGTACGACAGGCGAGCCACAGTTTCAGCACCGGGGTCAGCATCGTGCGTCGGTCGAGCACCAGGAACCCGTCGTGCTCGATCTCGGCGAGCAGCGTCGCATAGATCGCCGCCATCATCAGGCCGGGCAGCTGCGAGCGACGGTCGGCCTTCGGCAGCGCGGCGAACGCGCGGCGATAGTGCTCGCGCGCGCGATCCGCCTGGAAGCGCATCAGCGCGACGAAGCGTTCGCTGTGCCTGGATGCCAGGATTTCGTGCGCGGGCACCTCGAAGCGCTGCAGGTCCTCGATCGGCAGGTAGATCCGGCCCTTGCGGGCGTCCTCGCCGACGTCGCGAATGATGTTGGTCAGCTGGAAGGCGAGGCCCAGTTCCTGCGCGTAATCGCGGGTGCGCGGCTCGGTTGCGCCGAAGATGTTCGCGGCGAGCTCGCCGACCACGCCGGCCACGCGGCGGCAGTACAGCCGCAGCCCTTCGAAGTCGAGGTAGCGGTTCTGCTCGAGATCCATCTGCATTCCGTCGATGATCTCGAGCAAGCGCCGGCGGTCGATCGAGAACGGCTGAAGATACGGCGCGAGGGCTCGGGTAACCGGATGCTGCGGTGCGCCCGCATAGAGCCGCTCGATCTCGCCGCGCCACCAGTCGAGCCGGGTGCGCGCAAGCGCGGCGTCGCTCGACTCGTCGACGACGTCGTCCACTTCGCGGCAGAACGCGTAGAGCGCAGTGATCGCGCGCCGGCGCTGCGCGGACAGGAACGCAAAGCTGTAATAGAAACTCGAGCCGCTTTTCGCCGCGCGTTCGCGGCAGTACTCGTCGGGCGTCATCGGGAGGCGCTGGGGGCGAGTGCCAGCCGGGCGAGCGCAGGCGCATCGCGCCAGCCGAGAGTCGGACGCTCGGCCACCGGATCGTAGCCGGCGATCCGCAGGCGTTCTGCAATGCGCAGGCCGCCGCCGACGATCGCGCGCAACTCGAGCCCGAGACGCCACGGGACGTGGCGGACCAGCGAGGTGCCTGACTGCAGCAGCGCTACGGCGGCGTCGGTCTGCCGCGCGAGCAGCGCGGCCAGACGTGGCTCGGCGCGACCGGCTTCGAGCGCGCGTTCGATGTCGCCTTCGTCGAGGCCGGCCGCGCGCAGCTCGTCCAGCGGCACGTAGAGCCGCCCGCGCTTCCAGTCGATCGCGAAGTCCTGCACGAAGTTCAGCAGCTGCAGGCCGGTGCAGATCGCGTTCGACGCGTCGCGCGTCTGCACGTTCCATGCGCCGAACAAGCGCAGGACCAGTTCGCCCACCGGATTGGCCGAACGAGAGCAGTAGTCGAGCAGGCTCGCCCGGTCGCGATGTCGCAGGCCACTGCCGGTCGCCGCATCGCCGGCGGCCGCATCCTGCGCGAACGCCGAGAGCAGCGCGTGCAGCGGTTCGTACGGCAGCTCGTGCTCGTCCCAGTGCCGCCGCAGGCGCGCGACCAGCGGCGAGTCGGGTCGCTGCCCGCGCAACTCGCGTCCCAGTGCATCGATCGCCGCGAGGCGCTCGCCGGCGCTGGCGTCGCCCTCGTCGGCGAGATCGTCGGCGTGGCGCGCGAAGCGATACAGCGCGGCGATCGTCGGTCGCAGGTGCGCCGGAACGAGGATCGAAGCGACCGGAAAGTTCTCGTAATGATCGCTCGACGACAACGAGCGGGAGAGGGGGGTGGCCATCGGCGCGCATTGTAGGCGGTGGGCGCATCGGCGACGCGGTGCCGCGACGGGGAAGGAAGCACCACATTGACGGCGAAGCCCTGGTCGCGATAAATTAATGACCAGCGCGTCATTTATTCCGCCTCCGGGCGTCGAAGCTCCAACCGCCGTCACCACCCCCACCGTGCGCCGATCATCGATCTCCCGCGGCCTGCTGCTGCCCGTCGTCGCGGCGTTGCTGTCGCTCGCCGCCTGCCAGCGTGCCGCGCCGGTGCGCGAGGAAAGTCCCCGTCCGGTGCGCGTTGTCACCGTCACCGAGCAGCGTGCCGCGATTGCGCTGACGCTGCCGGCGGAGGTCCGTCCCCGGGTGGAAACGCGATACGGTTTTCGCATAGCCGGCAAGATTGCTGCGCGCGCCGTCGAAGTGGGCGATTCGGTGCAGCCGGGTCAGTTGCTCGCCCGGCTCGATCCACAGGATCGCGAGCCGGCCCGCGCTGCCGCGCGCTCGCAGCTCGACGCGGCGCAGACCGAGGCGCGGCTCGCCGGGGTCGAACTCGAGCGCGTGCGAGAGTTGCACGCGCAGCGCTACGTCAGTCGTGCGCAGCTGGACCGCCAGCAGGCGGCGGCCGATGCGGCCAACGCTCGGGTGCGCGCGGCGCGGGCAGGCCAGGCGCAGGCCGACAACGAACTCGCGTTCCAGACCCTGCGCGCCGAGGTCGCCGGCGTGGTCACCGCCGTGCAGGCCGAGGTCGGGCAGGTGGTCGCCGCCGGGCAACCGGTCGTGCGTGTCGCGCGCGCGGGCGAATTCGAGTTGCTCGCGCACGTCCCCGAGCGCGAACTGGCGTCGGCGCGGGCGGCGAGCGCCTGGAGCGTGTCGATTCCCGCGCTCGACAGCGAGCGCCGCCAGGCGGTGCTGCGCGAGCTCTCGCCGCTCGCCGATCCGGCGTCGCGCACCTACGCGATGCGCCTGACGCTGGGCGACCCCGCGACCGCCGCAGGGCTCGCGCTGGGGATGAGCGCCGTCGTGCAGGCAGTGCGCGAGGCGCAGCCGGCATTCGAGGTGCCGCTGTCGGCGCTGTACTCGCGCGACGGCAACCCGCACGTCTGGCGCGTTGGCGACGGCGACCGCGTCGAACTCGTTGCCGTGCGCACTGCCGGCCTGCTCGACGACGCGGTGCGAATCGTCGACGGGCTCGCGAGCGGCGACCGCGTGGTCACGGCAGGCGCCAGCCTGCTGGTCGCCGGACAGCGCGTTCGTCCGCTCGAAGCCGGCGCCGCGCCCGAAGCGCAAGCGATGCGATGAGCGTGCACGGCGGCGACGCCGCGCCGCGCGGCGCGCGACTGAACCTGTCGGCCGCTGCGCTGCGCTTCCCGCAGCTGACGCTGTTCCTGATGCTCGTCGTCGCGCGGGCCGGCGCGAAGGCCTATTTCGACCTCGGCCAGCGCGAGGACCCCGCCTTCACTTTCCGCATGATGGTCGTGCGCACGATCTGGCCGGGGGCGACGACGCAGCAGGTCGACGAGGTGATCACCGACCGGCTCGAGCGCAAGCTGCAGGAGACGCCGTACTTCAAGCTCACGCGCAGCTACTCGAAGCCCGGCGAGTCGCTGATCGTGCTCGAGCTGAAGGACACCGCGCCCTCGGCGCAGGTGGCGCAGATCTGGTACCAGGTCCGCAAGAAGATCGGCGACATCCGCGAGACGCTGCCTGCCGAGATCGTCGGCCCGTTCTTCAACGACGAGTTCGGCGACGTCTTCGGCACGATCTACGCATTCACCGGCGACGGCTTCTCGATGGAGGAACTGCGCCGCAGCGTGGAGGGCGTTCGGCAGGAGCTGCTGCGCCTGCCCGACGTGCAGAAAGTCGAACTGTTCGGCGTACAGGACGAGCGCATCTTCGTCGAGATCTCGCCGCAGGCGCTCGCCGCGCTCGGACTGGACGTGCGGCGCATCGCCGAGCAGTTGCAGGCGCAGAACGTCGTCGCGCCGGCCGGCGTCGTACAGGGGGCGAGCCGCTCGGTTCCGTTGCGCGTCACCGGCCAGTTCGATTCGGTGCGCGAAGTGCAGGGATTGCGCCTGGAGGTGGGCGGACGCGTGCTGCGCCTGGGCGACATCGCGCGCGTGTTCCGCGGTTCGATCGATCCGCCGGTCTACACGATGCGTTTCGGCGCTCGCCAGGCGATCGGGCTGGGCGTGTCGATGACGTCGAGCGGCGACGTCATCCGGCTGGGCGAGAACCTCGAAGCCACGATGCAGCGGCTGCACGAGGAGCTGCCGATCGGCATCGAGTTCGCCAAGGTTTCCGACCAGCCGAGGATCGTGCGCAACGCGGTGGGACTGTTCATGCGCGTGCTCGGCGAGGCGGTCGCGGTCGTGCTGCTGGTCGGGTTCCTGAGCCTGGGGTTGCGCGCGGGCGCGGTCGTCGCATTGACGATTCCGCTGGTGCTGGCCGGCACCTTCGTGCTGATGCGCTGGTTCGGCATCGACCTGCATCGCGTTTCCACCGGCGCGCTGGTGATCGCGCTCGGCCTGCTGGTCGACGACGCGATGATCGCGATCGAGATGATGGCGCGAAAGATCGAGGAGGGGCTGGACCGCTTTTCGGCGGCCACCTTCGCCTACCGCAGCACCGCGTTCCCGATGCTCACCGGCACGCTGATCACCGCATCGGGCTTCCTGCCGATCGCGACGGCGCGCTCGCAGTCGGGCGAGTACGCGTTCAGCATCTTCGCGGTGGTGACGATCGCGCTGCTGGTCTCGTGGGTCGCCGCGGTCACCGTGACGCCCTTCCTCGGCTACCGGCTGCTGAAGGAACGGCGCCACGCCGCCCACGAGCTCTTCGACACGCGCTTCTATCGGTTGCTGCGCGCGACGATCGAGGCCTGCATGCGCCGGCGCTGGACGACGATCGTGCTGACGCTCGTCGCGTTCGCGCTGGGCGTCGTCGGCATGCAGCGCACCGAGAAGCAGTTCTTTCCGTCGTCGAACCGCGCCGAGATCCTCGTCGAACTGTGGTTGCCCGAGGGCGCGAGCTACCGCGCCACCGAAGAGCAGGCGCGCCGCCTCGAGGCGGCGCTCGAGCAGGACTCCGACGTGCAGACCTTCGTCGCCTACGTCGGCAACGGCTCGCCGCGCTATTACCTGTCGCTCGACCAGCAGCTGTTTCGCAGCAACTATGCGCAGTTCGTGATCCTCACCGCCGATGTCGCCGCGCGCGATCGCGCGCTCGCGCGCCTGCGCCGCCTGCTGCACGACGATTTCCCGGGCGTGCGCGCGCGCGCCTTTCGCACGCCGCTCGGCCCCCCCGTCTCGTATGCCGTGCAGTTCCGCGTGATGGGCGCCGACGCCGATCGGCTGAAGTCGATCGCCGCCCAGGTTGCCGAGCGCGTGCGCGCCGATCCGTCGACGATCGACACGCACCTGGATTGGGGCGAGCGATCGCCGGCCGTGCGCGTCGAGGTGGACCAGGACAAGGCGAGGGCGATCGGACTGAGTTCGGGGCAGGTCTCGCGCGCGCTCGCCGCTGCGATCTCCGGCGCCACCATCGGGCAGTTTCGCGAGGACGACCGCCTGATCGACGTCGTACTGCGCGCGCCACCCGAGGAGCGCGCGTCGCTGGCAGGGCTGCACAACCTGCAGATTCCGACCGCCGGCGGCCGCTCGGTGCCGCTCGCCCAGGTCGCGACGATCCGGGAGGTGCTCGAAGAGCCGATCGTCTGGCGGCGCAGCCGGATTCCGGTGATCACCGTGCGCGCCGACATCGTCGAGGGCTTGCAGGCGCCCGACGTCGCCGCGCGCATCGATCCGACGCTCGATGCGCTGCGCGCCGACCTGCCGGCCGGCTACCGCATCGAGGCGGGCGGCCCGTACGAGGACAACGCGCACGCGCAGGGCTCGATCGTCGCCGGGACGCCGATGCTGCTGGCCGTCGTCGCGCTGCTGCTGATGGTGCAACTGCGCAGCTTCTCGCTGTCGGCGATGGTGCTGCTCACCGCGCCGCTGGGCGCGATCGGCGTGGCTGCGGCGCTGCTCGTTTCGGGGCGGCCGTTCGGCTTCGTCGCGATGCTCGGGCTGATCGCGCTCGGTGGAATGATCATGCGCAACACGGTGATCCTGGTCGACCAGATTCGCCAGGACCTGGACGCCGGCAGCACCGCCTGGCAAGCAGTGCTCGAATCGACGGTGCGCCGTTTCCGGCCGATCTCGCTCACCGCGGCAGCAGCGGTGCTCGCCATGATTCCGCTGTCGCGCGACGTGCTGTGGGGACCGATGGCGGTGGCGATCATGGGCGGACTGCTGGTCGCCACCGTGCTCACCGTGCTGTTCGTGCCGGCGCTCTACGTGGCTGTCTATCGCGTGCGTCGCTCCTGA
Source organism: Burkholderiaceae bacterium (assembly GCA_021166725.1). GTDB lineage: Bacteria > Pseudomonadota > Gammaproteobacteria > Burkholderiales > Burkholderiaceae_E > Zeimonas. The sequence goes on from JAJPES010000068.1 coordinate 24,264, forward strand.
ATCGGCGCTCGGCGCGCACGGGCTCGGTGCGCGCTCGGCGCGCACGCGCTCGGCGCTCGCTCGGCGCTCGCGGACCCCGCTTCGTCTCGCGCGCCCGCTCCCGGCGGCCGCGCGACGGTCGTTCAACCGTCCTCGCGGTCCGGACTGTCGAGCCGGAAGAAGTTGCTCTGTTTCCCGGACGACAATGTTTCCTGGTAGAGGAACACGAGGTCTCGCGAGGTGAACGTCCCACCCCACGCTTCCCACGACACGGGCTGCAACTCGCGGTCGTAGCCGGGGAAGTCGAAGCGCAGCACGCGCGGGTGCTCGATATTGCCGCCGGGCGTCGTCGCCGGCTGCGCGCCACGCGCGTCGGCCCACGCACGGATCACGTCCAGGCTGCGCGTCGCCAGCGTCTGGCCGTCGCGCTCGGCTTTGTCGTCCGGTCCGTGAACCCACTTGGCTCGCCGCACGCTGGCCGACAACTGGTCGGCGTGCTCGTCGACGTAGCGTTCGTCGTCGCGTGCCTGGGCTTGCGCGCTGCGCTCGCTGCCTTGGTTGTGCGCTTTCATTTCGTCCTCGATCTTTGTGTTGCCTGTACGCAAGCTTCGTACCCGCGCCGAAGGCAGGACGGGCGCTTCGTTTAGAATGTTCGGTTTCTCCGCGGCCGTGGCGGAATGGGTAGACGCACCAGGTTTAGGTCCTGGCGCTGCAAGGCGTGAAGGTTCGACTCCTTTCGGCCGCACCATCGCCAGCGGCGGCGCACGAGCCACCGGCTTCCGACCCCGCGACTCCTCCGACTCTCACGAAGAAATGGCAACCCAACTCGAATCGACCGGCTCGCTCGAGCGCAAACTGGAGATGGCCGTGCCCGTGGCCGACGTCAATCGTCAGGTCGTCGACCGGCTGCGCAAGCTTTCGCGGAACGTGAAGATGCCCGGCTTTCGCCCGGGCAAGGTTCCGATGAAGATGATCGAGCAGTCCTACGGCCCACAGGTGCACGCCGAAGTCCTTTCCGACGCCGTTTCCACCGCGTTCAGCGAAGCGGTCAGCGAGCATCGGCTGCGCGTCGCCGGCCAGCCGCGCATCGAATCGCGCGACAGCGGCACCGAAAGCGAGATCGGCTTCACTGCCACCTTCGAGGTCTATCCCGAGATTGCGCTCGGCGACCCGTCCACGCTGTCGGTCGAGCGCTTCGACTCGCCCGTGGGCGAAGCGGAAATCGATCGCACGATCGACATCCTGCGCAAGCAGCGCGTGCGCTGGAACGAGGTCGAGCGCGCTGCGCAGGACGGCGACCGGATCACCATCGACTTCGTCGGCAGGATCGACGACGTCGCCTTCGACGGCGGCACGGCGCAGGGCTTTCCGTTCGTGCTCGGCGAAGGGCGCATGCTGCCCGATTTCGAGGCGGGTCTGCGCGGCGCCGCGATCGGCGAAGCGCGCACCTTTCCGGTCGCCTTTCCTGCCGACTACGGCTCCACCGAGCTCGCCGGCAAGACTGCGCAGTTCGAGGCCACCGTGCGCAAGATCGAAGCGCCGCAGCTTCCGGACGTGGACGAGGACTTCGCCCGTCAGCTCGGCGTGGCCGACGGCGACGTCGCGCGGCTGCGTTCCGACATCCGCGCCAACCTCGAGCGCGAGGTCGCCCAGCGCCTGCGCGTGCGTACGAAGACGAACGTGATGGATGCGCTGCTGAAGCTGGCGAGCTTCGACGTGCCGAAGTCGCTCGTCGATGCCGAGAAGCAGGCACTCGGCGCACGTGCCGTCGAGGACCTGAAGGCGCGCGGCGTCGATCCGAAGCAGTTGCCCGAGATTCCGCCGGACACCTTCGCCGAGCAGGCCGAGCGCCGTGTGCGGCTCGGTCTGATCGTCGCCGAGATCGTCCGCGAGCATTCGCTGCAGGCCAGGCCCGATCAGATCCGCGCGCAGATCGAGGAATTCGCGCAGGCCTACGAGAACCCGGGCGAGGTCATTCGCCACTATTTCGGCGACCGCAACCGGCTCGCCGAGGTCGAGGCGATCGTCGTCGAGCAGAACGTCGTCGACTGGGCGCTCGGCAAGGCGCAGGCCGCTACGCGCACGCTCGACTTCGACGAGTTGATGGGCCCGCGTTGAACCACCGATACTGCCTGCACAGCGCGCGCAGGCGCGACGCGTCACGGAGACAGCGATGACTTTCAACAGCCTCGTCGAAGACCTCGTCAACGCCCATCTGGGCCGGCGGCAGGAGCCGCAGGGTCTCGGAATGGTGCCGATCGTCATCGAGCAGAGCGGGCGCGGCGAGCGCGCCTACGACATCTACTCGCGCCTGCTGCGCGAGCACGTCATCTTCCTCGTCGGGCCCGTCATGGACCAGACGGCGAACCTGGTCGTGGCACAGCTGCTGTTCCTCGAATCGGAGAACCCCGACAAGGACATCTCGTTCTACATCAACTCTCCCGGCGGATCGGTGTCGGCCGGGCTGGCCATCTACGACACGATGCAGTTCGTCAAGCCCGACATCAGCACGCTGTGCCTGGGCATCGCCGCCAGCATGGGCGCGTTCCTGCTCGCCGCCGGCGCGAAGGGCAAGCGCTACGCGTTGCCGAATGCGCGCATCATGATCCACCAGCCTTCGGGCGGCGCGCAGGGCCAGGCCTCCGACATCGAGATCCACGCGAAGGAGATCCTCTACACACGGGAGCGGCTGAACCGTATCCTGGCCGAGAAGACCGGCCAGCCGATCGAGCGCATCGCCACCGACACCGATCGCGACAACTTCATGTCGTCGGAAGATGCGGTAAGCTACGGACTCATCGACAAGGTGATGTCCAAGCGGGGGGAAGGCGCGTGAGTGCGCCTGCGCCGGCCAGTACCGCGCCAGACGCGCTGCGCGGTCCGCCCGGCCGGTCGGAGCGAACATGACGGACAAGAAGGGCTCGAGCGAGAAACTGCTGTACTGCTCCTTCTGCGGCAAGAGCCAGCACGAAGTCCGCAAGCTGATTGCCGGTCCCTCGGTATTCATCTGCGACGAATGCATCGA
>JAJPES010000079.1 GCA_021166725.1 Burkholderiaceae bacterium
TTTTGACCCCACACACCCGCCCCCCCCCCCCGTATTCCCTATTCCCGTTTTCCCTCTTCCCGATTTCCCTTCTCAGCTCTTGCACCACCGATAGCAACGCATCGGCGGAATATTGACCAGTTCGAGCGAGGATTCCGGTTCGCCCAGGATCGGGCGGGCGCGGTCGGCGACGGCGCCACGGAACTGGTAGGCGACGAAGCAGCCGCCCGGGGCAAGCACGTCGCGGATCGCTTCGATGATGCGGGTGCCGACGTCCACCGGCATCGTGGAAAACGGAATGCCCGAGAGGATCGCCTTCGGCGGCTTCAGTCGATGCGTGGCGATCAGTTCGCGCAGGTTTTCCGCGCTGCCTTGATGCACCATCAGGCGCTTGTCGTCGAAGCCGCGCACGAGATCGGCGAACACCGGGTCGAGTTCGACGGCAAGCAGCGTTGAGCTTTCCGGCATCGCCGAGAGAATCGCACGCGTCGTCCCGCCCGTACCCGGTCCCAGTTCGATGACGGAATCGGCATCGCGCACGCCCGCCATGCGCACCATGCGGCGCTCGAGAAAACGGGAGCTGGGGATGACCGACCCGACGTCCTTGGGCTCCCGTAGGAACCCCTTCAGAAAGGCCAGGCGGTCATCCTGCTGCGGGCGCAGCGCTTCGAGACGAAACATCGGGCGATCTCCTCCGGCTGACACAACGAGTTCCGATGGCCGGAGGGGGCGATGGACCTCATCCCCGCGCCCCGGTCGCCTTGCGGCGCACGATTCCTTCGCGCGCCGCGATGATTGCAATATCGGCCCCGTGGGCGGCAAAAAGCCCCGCCGCCACCACGCCGGGCCACTGTTCGATACGCGCCTCGACCTGCTCGGGACGAGCGAGGTCGAGTCCGTGCACGTCGAGGATTTCGTTTCCGTTGTCGGTGAGGCCGCTCTCGCGAAGCCGCGGTTCGCCGCCCAGCGCGCGCAGGCGCTGCGCCACGAGTTCGCGTGCCATCGGAACGACTTCGACCGGCAACGGAAAGGCGCCGAGCTGCTCGACGCACTTGGAGGCATCGACGATGCACACGAAGTGCCCGCTAGCCGAGGCAACGATCTTCTCGCGCGTGAGCGCGGCGCCGCCACCCTTGATCATGCGCAGCTGGGGATCGATCTCGTCGGCGCCGTCGACGTAGACGGGAATCGATGCACCGCTGGCCAGCACTTCGTTGAGCTCGACCACGCGAAGCCCGTTCGCGCGAGCGCGTGCGGCGGTGCGCTCGGAAGCGCAGACGAGCGCGGCAGGAGGAGAAGCGAGCGCGGCCAGTTCGTCGACGAAAAGGTCGACGGTGGAGCCGCTGCCGACGCCGAGAACGGCGCCGACGACGATCTCGTCGAGCGCCGCGCGCGCGGCGGCCCGCTTCAGTTCGCTGGATTGCATCGCCGGGAGTTTACACATTCCCAAGGCGGCTCTCGGACATTCCGGAAAGACCAAAAGCCACCGGGAGGATCGGCACTCCGGCTGTCCACGTTCCGCTCACGCGGCTGCCCAACCGCCGATCGATGCGGGACCGATTGCAGCAGGCGATCGACGCGGGCGGCGCGACGACGGCCGGGCGGTGCCGCTCAGGTCGCCACGAGATCGGGCGCCGTCAGCGCGCGCATCACCGCCTGGTTGCAATGCGACAGCGACATCACGCAATCGTCCAGGCGCGACTGCAGTTCGTGGTCCGGGCCGTTCTCGATCGACTCGACGACCTTGAGATACGGCAGGTACGGCCCGCTCCGCTCCACGAGCGTCTCGTGCACCCGTTCCGGAACGTGCAGGTTGCGAAAGAGTTCGGCGAACGGGCGCTTGAGCAGTTTGTCGAGCAGCGACAGCACGCCGAGGATGAACACCTCGTCGCGAAGCTGCTCGTCCTGCCCGGTGCCGAGCAGGTACTCGAGGAAGACACCACGCCGGAACGACGCGACCATCACCGGCCGCAGATTCGAGTCCTTGCAGGCGGTTGCGAGCAGTAGCGCGCACCAGCGCTTCAGGCGCCCGTAGCCGAGCATCATCACCGCGTGTCGGAACGACTGCACTTCCACCGACAGACCGAAGCCCGGCGAGTTGATGTACCGCAGCAGCTTGTAGGCAAGCGCCGCATCCCGACGGACGACCTTCTCGATCGCCACGGGATCCTCGCCGCGATCGATCATCGTCATCATCTCGACGATCGTCGCGTAGTTCGGATTTCCGTTCTCCCTGCCGACGTGCTGCAGCGCGTCTTCGGTAGGCCAGCCGACGACCGCCGCCGCACCACGCTCGAAGCACTTCTCCATCATCGCGATCGTGCGCACGCCTTCGTTCACGTGCGGGATCGCGCGCCTGGCGTTCGACGAATCCTGCATCGCCTGCAGCAACGGCTGGTTCAGCCGACGGTCGGCGTCCACGTGGATGATCGACATCCGGAACGCGGGCACGAGCTCCGGCGTCAGCGGTGTCTCGGGCCGCCCGCCGAGCACCATCGGAAAGCCGGCCGCATGCAGTTGCTGCACCAGCGACCTTCCGTCCTCGGTGTCGACGAGGGTTCCGGGTACCTCTATCCACAGCGACGGCGACGGCTCGAGCGCGAGCAGGTCGCCGTCGATCGGCGCCGACGAGCGCAATGCGATCGTGCCGCCGTCGCCGGCGCGCTGCTCGGCGAACTCGCGATACAGCGTCGCCATGTTCGCAGCCGTCCTGCCCGGTACGACACTCACCCGCATCGCCAGCGCGTTGCGTTGCCGGTCGACGATCGGCTCGTAGCCGATCAGTGCGTTGGTGAACAGCGGAGTCGGGCTCATGGTGCTTCAGAGGTAGTCGAAAAGCGAGAGGCGCGCGATCTGCGCGTAGGCGGTCATCGCTGCGTCGAGCGACGTGCGGTTGTTCTGGAAACTCGAAATGGCGGCGGCGTAATCGAGATCGACGAGATCGGACAGGCGCTCGCGCGCGTCGAGATCGCCGGCCGCCAGCGCACTCTCATGGGCGTCGATCTGGCGCAGCTGTTCGCCGGCGCGCGTGCGTGCCATCAACACGCGCTCGAGACCCGCGTCGATTGCGTCGATCGTCGTGGACACCTTCGCGCTCACCAATGCAGGGTCGGCGCCGGCGTCGGCCAGCGCGGCGACGACATCGTCGAGCTGCCGGAAAAGCGTCGCGCCTCCGCCCGCGTCGACGAAGACCGCCCGACCGTCCATGCTCGTCGCGTACGACGCGTCGAGACCGGTCTGCTGCTCGCCCGGGTGCGGCCCCGGTGCGGGCGCGACCGGGTCGCCGTTCGCGTCGAAAGGCGCCGCAGCCGTGCCCTGGCCGCCGAACACGTAGCCGCCCGCGCCGTCGCGCCGATTGGCGAGCGTGAGCAATTGATCGCGCACGCCGCTCAATTGCTGCGCGACGAGCGCGCGATCGCCGGCGGACATCGCGCCGTTGCCGGCCGCGACGAGGTTCTCGCGCGCGAACTGCAGCGAGTCGCCCACCTGTCCGAGCGTGCTCTCGGCGGTCGACAGCATCTGCCGGGCGAAACCGATCATCCGGTTCTCGATCGAGATGCGCGCCAACTGCGAGCGCAGTCGCTCGGCCTGCGCCACCGCGAGCGGATCGTCGGAGGGATCGTTCACCCGCTTTCCGGTGGAGAGCTGCAACTGGTCGCCGTTGAGCGCCGTGCGTCGCTGCGCCATCGCATCGAGGGCCCGCTGGTGCGCGTACAGGGTCGGAATGCGGGTCATCGCCTGGGCTCCTCTGCAGCGGTCAGCGCGCCGTCGCGGCGAGCAGGGAATCGAACATCGACTGCGCCGCCTGGATGACCTTTGCAGCGGCCTGGTACATCTGCTGGTACTGCATCAGGCGCGCCGCCTCCTCGTCGAGGTTCACCGCCGAGTGCTCGGCCTGCGCGGCCTGCGCGTTCGACAACAGACCCGCAGACGATGTGCGGCTCGCCTGCGCCGACTGCGTGAGCGCGCCAACGCCGCCGAGCATCGTCGCGAAGGAGTCGGTGAGCGAGCCCGAGGTCGTGGCGGCGGCGGACTGCGAGTCCAGGATCATCGCGCGCGCGTTGCGCCCGTCGGTAGCCGGATTGGCATTCGGCACGATGTCGATCACGTCGCCCATCTGCGGCGTCCCGCGCAGCGTCAGTGACCAGCCGTCGTGCGCGATCGTCGGACCCGACGGAGCCGGGTAGTGGGTCGACGTGCCGCCGGACGACAGATCGTAGCTGCCGTCGGCCCGGAAGGCGATCGTCGTCGACGGTTGCGTGACCGCGCCGACCACGTCGAAAGCGCCGATCTTCAGCGTGCCGGAGGTTCCGGCGCCGAGTTGCGCGGTCACCGGCCAGGCGGCGGCAAGCTGCGAACCCGAGGCGAGCAGGCTGCGGAAATCGCTTCCGGGACCGGCGTAGGCGAACATGTCGCCGCCGGTGTTGCCGCCTGCATCGAGACCGAATTTCTGCCGATCGTTGTACGTCGTCGCGATATCCGTCGCGAGTGTCGAGAGTGCGCTCCGCGCAGCGACCAGGTCCTCGTCGCGAAAGCGCATCAGTCCGCCGATCGAGCCGCCGCCGAAGGACGCGGCGCTCATCGGGAGCGCTGCGGTGCCGTTCTTCAGCACGATGCGCTGGCGCGAAGCGTCGTTCGGATCGGTGCCCACGTCGAGCCTTGCCGCGCGCGACCCGACGAGCAGGCCCTCGCCCCCCGCGGCGAACAGGTTGACCGTCCCGTCGTCCTGCGCCTGCGCGGTGACCTTCATGTACCCGTTCAATTCCAGCAGCACGCGATCGCGCTCGTCGAGCAGGTCGTTCGGTGCATGACCGCTCGCCTGCACCGCCGAGATCCGTTCGTTCAATCCGGCGAACCGACCCAGCAACTCGTTGACGCGCTCCGCTGCGTTGCCGATCTGCTCGTCGGCGTCGCGCCCGAGCGCGTGCATCTGCGCATCGGCGTTGCGGATGCGCTGCGCGAGCGTGTCGGCGCGCTGCACGACGACCTGTCGCGCGGTCGGGTCGGAGGCGCGGTTCGCGACGTCAGCCAGCGCCGCGTTCAGGTCGTCGATCGCGGCGCCGATGCCGTTGTCGGTATCGGCGAGCACGCGTTGCAGGCGCTCGAGATGCGCCGCGCGCGTAGTGTCGGCTGCCGAGGCGGCCGTGCTCGAAGCCAGCTCCCCGGCAAGAAAGCGGTCGTAGCGCCGCTGCACGGTGACGAGGTCCACGCCCATGCCGAGGAAGCCGCCGCCGGTGTAGGTGCCGCCTGCAGTCGCGAATACCGCCTCCTGCCGGCTGTAGCCCGGCGTGTTGGCGTTCGCGATGTTGTGGCCGGTGGTCTGCAGCTGCGCATAGGCCGCCATCAGCGCGCTCTGCCCGATCCCCAGCAGTCCGGCCATCGTCGTCTCCTCAGACGCCCGTGCGCGCCAGGCGCAGCGCGCGCTGGATCGTGCTCTCGAGCTTGTCGGCGTAGTCGGGATCGGTTGCGTAGCCGGCGCGCTGCAGCCCCTGCGCAAAGCCTTCCGGCGATTTCGCCTCGCGCAGCACGCCGCCGTAGCGCGCGCTCGTCGACATCAGCGAAGCCCAGTCGCGAAACGCCTCGGCGTAGGAGCCGTAGGCGCGAAACTTCTCGACGCTCTTCACCGCCTTTCCGTCGACGTATTCGGTGGTCGTCACGTCGACGGTCGGGCCGCGCCATCCGCCGGTGGCCTTGATGCCGAACAGGTTGTGCGCGCTGCGGCCATCGGCGTGGCGGATCTCGTGCCGCCCCCAGCCCGATTCGAGCGCGGCCTGTCCGACGACGAAGGCGGCCGGAACGCCGGTCGTGCGCTGCGCGTCGATCGCATGCGGCCACATGCGATCGACGAAAGCGGCCTGCGGCGCATCGAGCCGCTTCTCGAGCGATTCCTTCAGTGCCCGCGAAGCGTTGGAGTCGAGCGACGGCGCATCCGGCGCGCGTTGCCCGAGCGGCACCGGGCGAGGCGACTCGGCCGCTGACGCGTCTGCGGCCGCGTTCGACTTCGTCGCGGGACCCAGGTTGCGTTCGAGCTGCCGCGCGATGATTTCCGCCAGCCCTCCGGGCCGGTTCGACATCGACTGCGCGAGTTGCTGGTCGAGCATGCCGACGTAGGTCTCGTGCCCGGGTCCGTCGAACATGCCGCTCTTCGGCATCGCGTCGCGCATGCTCTTCAGCAACTGTTGCATGAACAGCGCCTCGAACTGCCCGGCCGCCTGGCGCAGCGTCGCGCGTGGGTCGTCGGACGCATTGCGACGCAACGCGTCGAGCGAGCGCGCATCGAGCGCAAGCCCATCGAGCGACGTCGACCCCAGCGCCATCAGATGATCTCCAGTTCCGCCTTGAGGCTGCCCGCGGCTTTCAGCGCCTGAAGGATCGCGATCAGGTCCTGCGGCGTGGCGCCGAGGCTGTTGAGCGCCTTCACGACGTCGGGCAGCTTCGCCGACCCCTCGAGCATCATCATCGACCCGCCGTCCTGGCGGATCTCGATGTCGGCTCTTTCGGCAACCACGGTCGAACCTTTAGAGAAGGGAGCCGGCTGGCTGACCATCGGCATCGCCTGCACGGTGACCGACAGGTTGCCGTGCGCGACTGCGCTCGGCGCGAGCGTCACCGACTGGTTCATCACCACCGAACCGGTGCGCGCATTGACGATCACGCGCGCGAGCGGCGCGGCAAGCCGCACGTCGAGGTTCTCCAGGCCGGCGAGAAAGGGCACCCGCTGCGCCGGATCGGCCGGAAGCTGCACGCGGATCACGCGCGCATCGAGCGGTTGCGCGATCGGCACTGCCGCCCCCGAGCCCGGCAGCACGCTCGCATTGATCGCTTCCGCGACGCGGTGCGCGGTGGCGAAATCGGTCTGGTTCAGCTCGATGTGGATCGAGTCCGAAGCGAGCGTCTGGTTCGGCACGATGCGCTCGACGGTGGCGCCGCCCGGCACGCGACCTGCGCTCAGGTGGTTGATCTGCACCTTGCTGCCGGCCGCCGACGCTCCGGCGCCGCCAACGACGAGGTTGCCCTGCGCCATCGCATACACCTGCCCGTCGGCGCCACGCAGCGGCGTGAGCAGCAGCGTGCCTCCGCGCAGGCTCTTGGCATTGCCGAGCGACGAAACCGTCACGTCGATCGCCTGCCCCGGCCGCGCGTACGGCGGCAGTTGCGCGGTGACCATCACCGCGGCGGCGTTGCGCAGTTGCGGCGTGATGCCCGGCGGCAACTGCACGCCGAGCTGCGAGAGCATCGACTGCAGGCTCTGCACGGTAAACGGCGCCTGCGTCGTCTGGTCGCCGCTGCCGTCCAGCCCGACGACCAGGCCATAGCCGATCAGCTGGTTCGCGCGCACGCCCTGGATCGACGCGAGCTCCTTGACACGCTCGGCGTGCGCCGGCGCGGCGAGCCACGACAGCGAGAGCAGCGCCGCAAGGATCGCGCAACGCATTCCGGCGGCGAAGCGCCGCAGCGCAAAGAACGCGTCGCGCAACGACGACGCGGAGGAAGGCATCCCCATCGGATTCTCCTTTGCGCGACTCAGATCGGCAGGAAGCTGAGGAAGAAGCGCGCGAGCCAGCCGACCGTCTGCGCATGGTCGATGTCGCCGCGACCGCGCACCTCGAGTCGTGCATCGGCCACGCGCGTGGACGCCACGACGTTGCCCGGCAGCAGGCTCACCGGATCGACGACGCCCGAGAAGCGCAACACCTCGACGTTCTGGTTGATTCCCACCTGCTTCTCGCCGGATACGACCAGATTGCCGTTGGGCAGGACGTCGACGACGGTCACGGTGATCGTTCCGGAGAACGCGGCATCGGAGCCCGTTTCGCCCTTGCCTTCGAAGGTGTTGCTCGAACTGCCCGCGACGCCGAGCTTCGGGATCAGGCTCGACGTGGGCGACCTGAAGGGCAGCCGTCCGATGCTCGCGTCCACCGACGCATTGCGGTCGACCGAGCTGTTCGAACTGCTGCGCGCGGAGGTCTTCTCCTGGATCTGGATCGTCAGGATGTCGCCGACGAGGCGCGCGCGCCGGTCCTCGAAAAGTCCGCGAAAGCTCGACGGGTGGAAGATCGCGCCGTCGGCGGCCTGCACACGCGGCGCGTTGGCTGCCGCCACCGCAGTCGGCGTCGGCTGCGGTCGCGCGGACGTGGGCTCGAGCACGTGCACGCTCGGCGTCGCCGCGCAACCGGCGAGCGCTGCGAGCGCGCTCGCCGAGACGATGCGCGCGAAGCGGGCTCGCACGCCGGCGACCAGCCGGGAGTTCGACGAACACCGGGAGTCTTTCGCCGCGTCGATCATCGCGCCGCTCACAACTGCGACAGTCGCGCGAGCATCTGGTCCGAAGTCTGGATCGACTTCGAATTGATCTCGTAGGCGCGCTGCGTCTGGATCATCGCCACCAGTTCCTCGACGACGTTGACGTTCGAGGTCTCGACGTAGCCCTGGTTGATCAGCCCGGCGCCGTTGTTGCCCGGCGTGCCGATGGTGGGCGCGCCCGACGCCGCGGTCTCGAGGTAGAGGTTCTGTCCTTTCGGATCGAGACCGGCCGGGTTCACGAAGGTTGCGAGCTGCACCTGCCCGACCTGCGTCGGATTCGGCTGCCCTGCCTGCATCACCGAGACGACGCCGTCGGCGCCGATCGTCACGCTGACCGCATTCGGCGGAATCACGATCGGCGGCGACATCGGCATGCCGTTGGAGGTCACCAGCTGGCCCGTCGAATCGACGCGGAACGATCCGTCGCGCGTGTAGGCGACGCTGCCGTCGGGCATCTGCAGGCTGAAGAAGCCGTTGCCGTCGATCGCCATGTCGAAGGTGTTGCCGGTCTGCTGCAGGTTGCCCTGCGTGAACAGCCGCGCCGTCGCGACGGGACGCACGCCGGTGCCGACCTGCAGGCCGGTGGGCAACTGGTTCTGTTGCGTTTCCTGCCCGCCCGCCTGCCGCATGTTCTGGTAGAGCAGGTCCTCGAACACCGCGTGCGAGCGCTTGTAGCCGTTCGTGCTGACGTTGGCGAGGTTGTGCGAGATCGTGTCGAGCTGCATCTGCTGCGCGTCGAGCCCGGTCTTCGCGATCCAAAGCGAACGAATCATGGTTTCAGCCCTTCAGCGAAAGAAGTTGCGAGGCCTTCTGCTCGTTGCCTTCGGCGGTCTGCAGCATCCGCATCTGCATCTCGAACTGCCGGGCGAGCGCGATCATGCCGACCATCGACTCGACGACGTTGACATTGCTGCCCTCGACCGATCCGGGCACGACGCGCACCGACTCGTCGGTGGGCGCTGCATCCTCGGTGCGCATGCGCACGAGCCCGTCGGCGTCCTTGCGCAGTTCCTCGAGCGGCGGATTCACCAGCTTCAGCCGGCCGACCTGGAATGGCGGCTGGTTGCCGATACGCGCGCTCACGGTGCCGTCGCCGCCGATCGAGACTTCGGCGCCGGGTGGAATCGTCAGCGGTCCGCCGTCGCCGAGCACGATCTGCCCACGGCGGTTCTGCAGCGTGCCGTCGGCGCCCAGTTCGAGCGCGCCGTCGCGCGTGTAGGCTTCGCCGCCGTCGGCGCCCTGCACCGCGAGCCAGCCGGCGCCGGCGACGGCGACATCGAGCGCGCGCCCGGTCTGGCGAATCGGGCCCGACGAGGCGTCGAAGCCGGCGCTCGCCTCGAGCGCCCAGACGCGCGTCGTCGCGGCATTCGGCTGCTCGCCCGGCACCGAGCGGAACGCCATCAGGTCGGCGCGAAAGCCGTCGGTGCTGCCGTTGGCGAGGTTGTGCGCGAGCGCGTCCTGGCGCTGCATCAGCGCCTTGGCCCCGCTCATCGACTGGTAGATCAATCGGTCCATGGCGTCTCCCGTCGCGCGGTGCCGGCCTCGGCCGGCGTGCCGCGCGACGCCGTCGAATCCGTCAACGCAGGTTGACGATCGTCTGCATCACCTGATCCTGCGTGCGGATCGTCTGCGCGTTGGCCTGGTAGACGCGTTGCGCGGTGATCATGTTCACGAGCTCGGCCGTGAGGTCGACGTTCGACTGCTCGACCGCACCGGACTGGATCACGCCGAGGCTGCCCGCGCCGGGCGTGCCGGCCATCGGCGCGCCCGAGTCGGCGGTCTCGGCCCACTGGTTGCCGCCGAGCGGCTGCAGTCCCTGCGGGTTGGTGAAGTTCACCAGGACGACGCGGCCCTGCGCGAGCGTCTTGCCGTTCGTGTAGCGCGAGACGACGGTGCCGTCGGAGGCGATCGAGAAGCCCGACAGGCGACCGGCGGCGAAGCCGTCCTGCGAAAGCTCGGAAACCGAGAAAGCCGAGCCGAACTGGGTCATCTTCGAGAGGTCGAGCGTGACCGGAAAGGTCGGCCCTGCGCCCGTCGAATCGGGAACCGCCACCGTCAGCGTCGCGGGCGTCGTCACGAGCTTGCCGCTCGAATCGAAGTTGAAGGTATTCGGGCCGGCAACGGTGCCGTCGGCGGCGGTGTACACCTGCCACTCGTTCGGAGTCGCCGTCTGACGGAAATAGACGGCCACCGTGTGCTCGGCGCCCTGCGAGTCGTAGACGGCGAGCGACGTGGCTCCGTTGTAGCTCGCTCCGTCGTTGATGTTGAACGGATTGGTCGCCCCCGGGGCCGTTGCGCGAGCATCCAGGTTCGCCGTGATCGCCCCGTTCACGGTCGCTTTGGGCGCGACGTCGCCGGTCTGCAGTCGCAGCTCGCCCGGCACGCCCGCCATCACGCGCCCGTTCGCGTCGGCCGGATACCCGGTCAGCCGCCCGCCCTGCGCATTCACGAGATAGCCTTCCTTGTCGAGCTGGAACTGCCCGTTCCTCGTGTAGGTGATCTCGCCGCCATCCGACATGCGGAAGAACCCGCGGCCGTTGATCGCCATGTCGAGCGCGCTGTTGGTCGTCGCGATGTCGCCCTGCGTGAACTGCTGCGTGATCGCCGCGACCGTCACGCCGATCCCGTTGTAGTGCGTGCCCGCGCCGTACAGCGAGGTCGCGTAGATGTCGGCGAACTCGGCGCGCGAAGCCTTCGCGCCCACCGTGTTGCTGTTGGCGACGTTGTTGCCGATCACGTCGAGGTTGCGCGCTGCGGCGTTCAACCCGCTCAATCCCTGCTGGAAAGACATTCGTGGCTCCTGGTGGAAGTGCTGCGGGTTCAGAGAACGGCGCGGATCGCCGAAGCGGCAACGGGATCGCGCCCGACGAGTTCGAGTCGGGCGCCGCCGGGTGCCTGGCTCACGCCGTTCACGCGCGCCGGCACGAGCGCGACGACGCGGGATTCGCCGCCCTTTTCGTCGACGCCGTAGGCGCGCAGGGTGTACTTGCCCGACGACACCGCGCGCCCGTCGGCATCGACGCCGTCCCAGTCGAGGGTGTGCACGCCGGCTTCGGGTTCGGCGAAGTCGCGCGCGTGGACGACGCGGCCAGCCGCGTCGATGATTTCGACACGCACCGCGCGCGCCGCAGCCGGCAACTCGAAGCCGACGCGCACCGATTTCGCGCCGCTCGCGTCGACGTTCGGCATCGTCGGGTCGTTGTTGACGATGCCGGCGTCCGGAGCGGACCACTCGAAGCGCTCGCCCTCGACGAGCACCTGGCGTCCGAGCATCCCCACCGCCGACAGCGGCGAGACGGCCGTCGACGCGGCGGCAACTTTCGTCATCGACGCGTTCAGCTGCTCGATGCCGCGCACGGTGTTGATCTGCGCGAGCTGGCTCGTGACCTGCGCGTTGTCCAGCGGATTGAGCGGATCCTGGTTGCGCATCTGCGCGACGAGCAGCTTCAGGAAGCGGTCCTCGGTTCCGTCGGCGGTGTCGGTGCCGTCGGCGGGCGCACCGTAGGCCGCGGCGGCCGACTTCGCCGCCGCGTCGGCGGCGGCCGCGCGACTCGCGGCGTCGTTCTGCGTGCTGCCGATCATTCGCGTTCTCCTGCGTTCACTGGCCGAGTTGCAGCGTCTTCAGTGCGAGCTGCTGCGTCGTGTTCATCACTTCGACGTTGTTCTGGTACGAACGCGACGCCGAGATCATGTCGACCATCTGCTCGACGACGTTGACGTTGCTCTGCGTGACGTAGCCGTCGGCGTCGGCCAGCGGGTGCGAAGGATCGTGCAGCCGCTTGCCCGGTGTCGCGTCCTCGATCACGTTGCTCACGCGCACGCCGACCTGCGCCGCATCGGCCGCGTCCGCCTGCGCCTGGAACACCACCTGCCGCGCGCGATAGGCCTGGCCGTCGGGGCCGGCGACGCTGTCGGCGTTGGCGAGGTTCGATGCAACGACGTTCAGCCGCTGGCTCTGCGCGGACACTGCGCTGCCGGAAATTCCGAGGATGTTCAGAAGCGACACCGTTCGACTCCCTGGTTCATTCGCCGCGGATGGCGGCCAGTACGTTGCGCACGTTGCCGTTGATGAAGCGCAGCGTCGCCTCGTAGCGCAACGAGTTGTCGGCGAAGTCCGCCCGCTCGCGATCGAGGTCAACCGTGTTGCGATCGAGCGACGGCTGCTGCGGCGTGCGCCACAGCAGCGCCGGAGGCGACGCCGACGCCGAGCCGCCCGTGGGCAGGAAGGCCTTGCCGGTCGCCGCAGCGGCGACGTCGGGCTGCGCGAGCACCACGCGCATTGCCGTTCCGGAGGACGAGAGCAGCGACGCGCCGCCCGGCGGCGTGCCGCCGATGCGTGCCGTCGCCTGCGCGAGCGCCTGGCCGAAATCGAAATCGCGCGCCTGGTAACTCGGCGTGTCGGCGTTGGCAATGTTCGACGCCAGCACCTGCTGTCGCTGCGAACGCAGCGCGAGCGCCTCGCCCTGGAACTGCAGCGTGCCGGTGAGCCGATCGAGCATCTCGCCCCCTCCTGTTTCTCCGATCGCTGCCGATTATTCGTCGCGGCTCTCGCGCGGATGAGGCGATAAGCACGGGCTTTGCCCCGTATCTCGCGCAACCGCCGTCGCAGGCCGGCACTACGCTGCGCGAATGGGCTCGCCGACAGCGATTTCTCGAATCACGTTCGCGGATGCGGAGACAACATTCGCGCGGGCGACGACAACGCTTGCGCGGGCGAAGACGATGCTCGCGCAGGCGAGGACCACGCTCGCGCAAACGAGAACCACGCTCGCGCAAAAACGGACTACGCTCGCGCAAACGCTCGGCACCTTCGCCGCGCTCGGCTTCGCCGCCTCGACTGTTGCCGTCGCGGCACAACAGGCGCCGAACGCCGCACAGCACGCCGCGGCGATGGCAAACCCGCCCGCCGTGCAGCACGCTCCTGCCCGACCCTCGTCGGACGACGCATCGCCGCTGGCCGAAATGGCACCCCAGCTGCAACGCTGGATCGAGGAGTCGGCCGCGTCTACGTGGATGATTCGCCTGCCGGCCGGCGCCGATTCCGGAGCCACGGACGGTGCCGACGGCGACGTTGGTGCCGCCGGATTGCGCGTCGAGGTAAAGGTCGGCCGGCTGAATCGCGGAATGCGGTTGGCGCCGTGCGCGCGCATCGAGCCGTTCCTGCCGCCCAACGCGCGCCTCTGGGGCCGCGGCTTCGTCGGCGTGCGCTGCACCGAGGGCGCGACGTGGTCGACGATGATTCCCGTCACGGTGTCGGTATTCGGTCCGGCGCTGGTCGCGAACCTCCCACTACCGGCCGGTTCGATGCCGAGCCCCGGAGACTTCCGGATCGACGAAGTCGACTGGACCCGTACCACCGGCGTGCCGGTCACCGATCCGGCGTGGCTTGCCGGCCGCTCGCTGGCCCGCCCGCTGTCGGCCGGGCAGGTACTGCGCGCCAACGACCTGCGCGTTCCGCAGACGATCGCCGCCGGCGATCCGGTGCGCATCCGCATGGTCGGCACCGGCTTCAGCGTCTCGGCCAGCGGCTTCGCGCTGGCCGGCGCCGGCGAAGGACAGTCGTTGCGCGTGCGTACCGAAAGCGGCAGGATGCTGGTCGGCACGGTCCGCGAACGCACGGTCGAGATCCGACTTTGATGCAATCGCCGTCCATCGGACTCGAGCGTGCGGGGCCGCAAGCCTCAAGTTCGGCGCAAACCGGCCGAAACTCCCGGCATCCGGGCGCGTACCCGGATTCGATAGGGGAATCGCCATGAAGATCGGCAAACCCGAAGCACAGCAACCGGACGCACTGTCGCGTGCAGGCCACGGTACGCCTGTCGCCGGCGCCGTCGGCGGCGCCCGCCCGGATGCGGTCGAGAAGACGCCGCCGGCCGACGCCGTGCATCTTTCGCAAACCTCCCGGAGCCTGGCCGCCGAAGGCGCCGACGACGAGCAGCAGCGCCTGCGCAAGGTCGAGGAAGTCAAGGCAGCGATCCGCGAGGGCCGTTTCCAGGTGAGCGCCCACGCCGTGGCCGACAAGATGATCTCGCAGGCGGCCGAACTGCTCGAGACGCTCTCGCGTCCCAAATGACCGAGCAATCGCGCGCGAAAGAGGCGCCGCTCGACGAAGGGCTTGCCCTGCTCGAGGAGCAGCGACTGGCGATGCTCGCGCGCGACGCAGAACGGCTCGACGAGGTGAATGCTCGCCTGTCGGCGTGGATCGCCGCCTGCCGCCACGTCGCGCGCAATGTCGATCCGACGGCCCGTCTTCTCCCGCTGCGCGTCGCGCTCGACGCGAACGCAGCGCTTGCACGCCGCTCGGCGCTGCAGGCTTCGCGCGCCCTCGGCGCGCTGCTCGGGCCCGACGCCCGCCTGTACACCGAAGAAGGGCTGACCCCGGCTCCCGCGCCTCGCCGCGAAGCCCGTTCGGCCTGACGCATCCCCGGCACGAATCTCTCGATGCCCGCTCGGGGCCTTCAGGCCTGGCGGATGTCGTTGAGCCGAGCAGCCCGCCCGACATGAAAACCGCGCGCGTCCGCACTGCGGCGGATGCGCGCGGTTGTCCTCAGAACGTTTCCCAGCCGTCGTCGGCAGCAACGGCCTTCGCCGGTTGAGCGGCCCCGTCGCGCGCGGTCGCTGCGGGAATGGCTCCGCCCGCTTGCGCGCGGACGACGGCAGCGGTCGGCACGGCCAGCGCAGGAAGCTTCGCGCCGGCGCCGCCGGTTTGTGAAGGCTTCGGCGTCGGCACGCCGCGGCGCGTGCCCGCTTCGCTGCGAGCCGACGTACCGGAGTCGCGCTGGCTCGCGACGCCACCGGCCCTCGCCACGCGCGCGGGCGATGCGGATTCCCTGCCCGCCGCGCTCGGCAGACCCTGCCGCGCAGACTCGCGTGCCCGCGCGATCGCCGCTTCGGCCTCGCCCGACTCGCCCACCTGGAACACACCGACCACTTCTGCCAGGTTGACCGCCTGGTGCTTCAGGCTCTCGGCCGCCGCCGCCGACTCCTCGACCAGCGCGGCGTTCTGCTGCGTCATCTGGTCGAGTTGCGTGACCGCGACATTGATCTGGTCTATACCGCTGCTCTGTTCGTTGGCCGCCGCGGTGATCTCGCCGATGATGTCGGTGACGCGCTGCACCGACACGACGATTTCGCGCATCGACGCACCGGCATCCTGCACCAGCCGCGAGCCCGCCTCGACGCGCTCCACGCTGGTACCGATCAGCGCCTTGATCTCCTTGGCAGCATCGGCACTGCGCTGCGCGAGGCTACGCACCTCGCTGGCCACCACCGCGAAGCCGCGACCCTGCTCGCCGGCGCGCGCCGCCTCGACAGCCGCGTTCAGCGCGAGGATGTTCGTCTGGAACGCGATGCCGTCGATCGTGCCGATGATGTCGGCGATGCGCCGGCTCGAATCGTCGATCTCGCCCATTGTCGCGACGACCTGATCGACGACCCCACCGCCGCGTGCCGCGACGTCCGAGGCCGTGGTCGCGAGCTGGTTCGCCGTGCGCGCCGAGTCGGCGGTCTGGCGTACGGTGCCGGTGATCTGCTCAAGCGAGGCGGCGGTTTCCTGCAGGTTCGACGCCGTCTCCTCGGTGCGCTGGCTCAGGTCCAGGTTGCCGACCGCGATCTCGTCGGCCGCGGTGCGAATGCTCTCGGTGGAAACGTGCACCTGCTCGATCATCCGCCGCAACGACGCGATCATCGTCTGCAGGCCGTCGAGCAGGCTGCCGTGCGCCGCACGATCGAGCCGCGCAGCGAGGTTCCCGCGCGCCACCTCGTCCATCACGCGCATCGCCTCGGCGGGGTCGCCGCCGATCTGGCGCAGCACGCTGCGCGCAACCAGCCAGCCGACGCCCGCGACCACCGCGAGCAGCGCGAGCGCGGTCGCGACCTCGCGCATGCGCTGACCCTGGACGAGCGCATCGAGGTCATCCATGTACACGCCGGAGCCGACGACCCAGTTCCAGCCGTCGATGCGCGTGCCGTACTGCAGCTTCGGCAACGCCTTCGTCTGCCCTGGCCGCGGGAAATAGGCCTGCGCGAACGCGCGCCCGTCCGCGCTCGCCGCCACCGCATCGAGCAGGCTCTTCAACGAGTCGCCTCCTGCGGCGTCGAGCAGCTTGCCGATCATCGACTGGCCGGTCCACTCGGGATGCGTCGGGTGCATGACCGTCGAGCCGTCGACGGTCCAGATGTAGAAGTACTCGGTCTTGCCGTCCGCGCCACCGTAGCGCGCCATGCGGATCGCCTCCACCGCGGCTTTCTTCGCGTCGTCGACCGGCATCTCGCCGGCGGCCGCGCGCGCACGGTAGGCGGAGGCGATGTTCGCCGCGGACTGCACCGCGGCGACGAGTTCGCCGCGGCGCCCGTCGACCGTCAGGCGTTCGTTGCGCAGCGAGGAAATGACCGAAAGCACGACGAAACCGAGCACTGCGGTCGCGACGAGCAGGAGAATCTTGTGCTTGAAACCGAAACGGCGAAACATCTTGGCACTTCTCTGTAGTGGTTGCAGGGAGGGAAGGCAGCGTCCGGCCTGGCATGCGAAGCGCCAGACGCCATATATCTTCTTCGGCAGCAAAAAGCCGGACCTGAAGTCCGGCTGCGTTCAGAACTGGTACGCGAGGCGCAATCCGCCCCAGTGGCGTCCCCGGACGACGATCGGCGCCGACAGGTCCTTCATGTAGACGAACTGCCCGCCGCCCATGTCGCGCCGGTAGGTCTGCAGCAGGAAGCGGCGCTTGTTGCGTCCTGCGCCGAGCCCGGTACGGTCGTTGAACAGGCGCCGGTTGCGGCAGTGCGCCGCGTTCCATACCGGGTCGGGCCCCTGCGGGCGCGAGTAGCGCGCGTTGTGCGTGGGCAGGTAGCCGTTGCGGTCCACCGCCGCACAAAGGGACGCCTTCGGCGAGCACTGCAGCATCGGCTCCTGGACCTGCGGCAGCAGCCGGTCGGTGAGCGCGACGAAGCGTGTCGTGTACTGCTGCGGATTGGTTCCGGGCACCGGCACGTAGTTCTCGTCGAAGAGCTCGGCCATCGTGATCGCGCCGCTGTCGAGCGCGTCCTCGAACAGGCGCGAGACCTGCGCCGCCGCGCCGATCACTTTCTCGATGAGCGGCGTGTCCTCGGTGTGGATGCCCGACTCCACGGTGAGCTCGATCAGCGACTCCGACAGCCCGAGGAACTTCTCGGCCTTGCGCCGCGTCCCCGCGATCACGTCGGCGCTGGCGTGCGAGTCGCTCGCGAGCTGGCGCACCGACTCGAGCACCTCCTCGCAGCACTGGACGTTGCGCACCGCCGCCTGCACGACCTCGCTGGCCTGCGCCTCCGAGCGCGCGAGTGCCGCCCGAAAGGTGCCTTCGCGCTTCGCGTCGTCGTCGATCTCGCTCGATAGGCCGGCAAGCCGCGCCTCGAGCCTCGACACCGTCTGCATGATCTGGCGCGAGGCTTCCTCGACGCGTGCGGCGAGGTCCTTGACTGCCTCGGCCACCACCGAAAAGCCGCGCCCCGCCTCTCCGGCGCGCTTGGCTTCCACCGAGGCATTGAAGGCGACCAGACGCGTCTGCAAGGCGATCTGCGTGATCTCGCGCGCCGACGAGGTGACGTGCGAAAGCGATTCCGTCGTCTCGCCGAAGCCGGAGACGACCTTGGCGACCGCCGCGCGCGCCTCGACCAGGCACTGCTGCCCGGCGCGCGAAGCGTCGCCGATGCGCCGGTTCGAATCGACCATGGTCGTGATCGTCTGCATCGCACCGTCGAGCGTCTGCGCCTGCGCGACGGCAGCTGCGGCAACCTCCTCGAGCACGCCGTTCACCTCGGCCGCCTCGCGCCCGAGGCCCGCCGCCTGCCGCGCGATTCCCTCGAGCACGGCACCGGCCTGCGCGCCGTCAGCAACGGCGCGACCGCCGTCCGCGTCGACGCCCGCGCCGTTCGCCGGATGCACGCCGGAGCCTGTCTTGCGCGCGGCGAGCGCCTCGCTCTTCGGCGTTTGCGCCCGCCGGCGCGTCGTGAACATCAGCATGACTTGTCTCCCGTAGCGGTGGCCCGGTACCGCAGCCTCAGAAGCTGTGAATGAATCCGGCGTGCCCGAGCGGGCCGCCGAGGCACGCCCAATCAAGGCGCAAAGCGCAGCCGTAGCTCGGGCTACGGCGAGCATTTGCAACGCAGAGTGGGCGCGCCTGGGCGGAACGAGCGGGCATGACGGATTCGTTCACAGCTTCTCAGGTCCATTGCTTCATCTGCGTGCGCAACCGGGCGACCGCCTGGCTGTGCAATTGCGAGATGCGCGACTCGGTCACGCCGAGCACCGCGCCGATCTCCTTCAGGTTCATCTCCTGCTCGTAGTACATGCCCATCACCATCCGTTCGCGCTCGGGCAGCTTCTCGATCGCCTCGACGAGCGCGTGACGGAAGCGCAGGTCGCCGAGAATCTCCTGCGGATCGACATCGGCCGAAGCGGCATGCCTGTCCAGGAACGATTCGTCTTCGTCGTCGTAGTCGTCCAGATGCAGGAGCTGCGCGCCGCGCGCGCCGTCGAGCAGGCGCTGGTACTCGCCCAGCGGCAGCCCGAGTTCCTCGGCGATGTCGGCCTCGCCGGGCGCGCGCCCGAGGCGCTGCTCGGCGCGATGGATCGCCGACTCGATGGTGCGCTGGCTGCGCCGCACCGAGCGCGGCAACCAGTCGCTGCCGCGCAACTCGTCGAGCATCGCGCCCCGCACGCGCTGCGTGGCGAAGGTCTCGAACTGCGCACCCCGGTCGCTCTCGTAGCGCGTCATGGCGTCGAACAGCCCGATCATCCCGGCCTGCACGAGGTCGTCGAGTTCCACGTTGGCCGGCAGCCGGCCGATCAGCTGGTTCGCCATGCGGCGAACCATGGGCCCGTAGCGCTCGATGGCGCTCTTTCGATCGAGGGTTCCTTGCGCTGTGTACATGGCGTGGGCGGATCCGATGGCGACCGGTTTCAGTGCGTCGCCGCACGCGGACGCGCGACGATCGGTTGCGACCAGCGCAGCGCCTCGTCGGCGAAGCGTTCGGCGTCGATCGCTTCTCGCGTGCCGCCGAACTCGATCGCCGCCCCCAGAAAGCGCGCCGCAGTGTCGGCGAGCCGGCGATGCGACGCGAGCGCCGCTGCGCGCGAGCCAGCATCGAAGAACAGCGCGCAGTAGGCGCGAAAGCCGTGCGCCAGGTGCATCGCCTTGATCTGCGAGTACGTACGCGCGAGCCCATCGCCGCGTGTGCGCGCGACCAGCACGATCCGCTCGGCCACGCCCGCCGTGAGATCGGCCAGGCGCAGCGGATCGGCGGCAACCAGCGCCACGTCGAAAGCGCCGCGGCCATCGTCGCCGGGTTGGGTAAGCGAGGCGACGAAGCGCGCGAGCTCGCGCACCCCGGCGCCCTCGGGCAACAGCGCGCCGGCATCGATGTGAGCGAACGACGTGTCGTCGTCGCGCCGCGCAGCGCCGCCGAGCAGGTCGACGAGCAGCGGTCGGCGCCCGGCGCGCGCGAGCGCGCGCGCCATCGCCTCGACGCCCGCCCGATCGGCCGCGTCGCCCGTCGTGCAACCGAGCGGCAGCAGCCGTGGCTGCTGCGGCCGAAACAGGCGCCTCAATCCGGCGGCCTGATCGCGCGCGACCTCAAACACGCTGCGCCTCGCGTGCGCGTTGCGCCGCCGTGCTGTGGCCGGCGGCAAGCAGCATCGCCAGTTCGGCTTCCTCGA
The DNA here is from genome assembly GCA_021166725.1 of Burkholderiaceae bacterium. Taxonomy (GTDB): domain Bacteria; phylum Pseudomonadota; class Gammaproteobacteria; order Burkholderiales; family Burkholderiaceae_E; genus Zeimonas. The sequence goes on from JAJPES010000079.1 coordinate 19,979, forward strand.
AGGAGAACGACGTCGAAGCGCGCGACGACTCGGTGGCCAGCGCGCGCTCGACGAGCATCCGCGGTTCGGGCCGGTGCCAGTCCTCGGGGACGCGCTGGCCGTTGGCCACGCCCTGCAGCGTCAGCCGATGGCGGATCAGGCAGTCCAGCGCACCGCCCAGCCGCACCGCCTCGTCGACCTTCGACAGCACGACGCCGGCCGCGCTGCGTCCCTGGTAGGCCTCGATCGTCTCGTCGATCGCCTCCGCCTGCGAGGCGGCATTGAGGACGAGCACCTTGCGCACCTGCGCCGACGACAGCGCGGCGAGCAACTCGCCGACGCGCTCGTCGCGCTGCGCGACGCCCGCGGTGTCGATCAGCACGAGCTTGCGGTTCATGTACATCTGCAGGAAGTCGGCGAGCGTCGACACGTCGTGCGCGACGTGCACCGGCACGCCGAGCAGGCGGCCGAAGGTACGCAGCTGGTCCTGCGCGCCGATCCGGTAGACGTCGGCGGTGATCAGCCCCACCGATTGCGCGCCGTGCTTGAGCGCGAACTGCGCCGCGATCTTCGCGGCGGTCGTCGTCTTGCCGACGCCCGTGGGCCCGAGCAGCGCGTAGGTGCCGCCCGCGTCGAAGATCGTGTGCTCGGGCGAATCGATGCGCAGATTGCGCACCAGCGCCTCGCGCAGCCAGCGCTCGGCTTCGCCCTCGCCGAAATCGGCGGGCAGGTGGTTGGCGAGCGTGCGCGACAGCGACGGCGAGAACCCCGCCTGCAGCAGCCGGCGCAGCATGCGCGACTGGCCCGGGCGGCGGCGCACGCCCTCGAACCAGCTCAGCGATTCGAGCTGGTCGGACAGCGCGCCGCGCATCTCGCGCAGTTCGTTCATCAGCGAACTTGCATCGAGGCGGTCATCGGCGAAGGCCGGGGCCGTCGACGACGGCTGCAGGGACGACGACGTCTGCGCAACTGGCGCGAAACCGGCGGCAACGTGCACGCCAGGGGCGTCGAAATCCTCACGCGCAACCGCGCGCGCTGCCGGATTCACATCCTCATGCACATCCTGCACCGCCGCGGCGATCCGCCGCTGCTGGCGCTCGCGCACGTAGTTCTCGAAGTTCACCGTGCTCATCGCGGGCGCGCGCTCGAGGTCGCCGGCGGCCGGCGTTCGCGCCGCGGACGCCGCTTCGGACCCGGGCCCCGCACCGGCGGCACCCGCCGTGCCGCGCGCAGGCGCCGCAGCCGGTTCGTCGTCGTACGCGCGAGGCTGCGCGGCCGCCGCATGCCCGTCCGCGGCAAGATCCGACTCGGCCAACGCCAGGATCTCGACGCCGCCGTCGACCGGCCGATTCTTCAGCACGATCGCGTCCTCGCCGAGTTCGGCGCGCACGCGGCTCATCGCCTCGCGGGCGGTACGGGCGAAATAGCGCTTCACGTTCACTTCGCTTCTCCGATCAATCGACCGATGCGGATCGAATGGGTGTCAGGGATTTCGGCGTGCCCGAGCACGCGCAGCCGCGGGGCGGCCTTCTTCAGCAGCCGCGCAAGGGGTACGCGTATCCGGTCGGGAACGAGCAGGCACGAGGGGTGGCCTTCGTCCTCCTGCTTCTGCGCGGCCTCGGCGCCGGCGGCGACCAGGTACTCGGCAACGCCCGGCTCGAGCGCCGACGCGGCACTGGGTGCCAGCGCCTGCACCAGCAGGTTCTCGAGGTTCGGCTCGATCGCGATCACGCTGAGTTCCTGCGTCGGTCCGAAGGTCTGCTGCACGATCGCCGGCGCGAGCGCGACGCGCACTTCGCGCGTGAGTTCGGCCGGGTCCTGCGTGCGCACGCCGTGCTCGCCGAGCGTCTCGACGATGCCGCGCAGGTCTCGCACGTGCACCGACTCGTCGAGCAGGTTCTGCAGCACTTTCTGGAACACCGCCAGCGGCACGAGCTTGGGCACGATGTCGTCAGCGAGTTTCGGCGCGTAGCGGCCCAGGTGTTCGAGCAGCTGCTGCGCCTCGCTGCGCCCGAGCAGGCGCGAGGCGTGCGTCTGCATCAGGTGGTGCAGGTGCGTGGCGACGACGGTGGCCGCGTCGACCACGGTGTAGCCGGCGCCTTGCGCGGCATCGCGCTGGTTCGCGTCGATCCACACGGCGGGCAGCCCGAAGGCCGGATCGCGCGTCGGCGTGCCGGGAATCGAGCCCGAAGCCGAACCCGGATCGATCGCGAGCATCATTCCGGGGAAAGCCTCTCCGTCGCCGACGACCACGCCCTTCAACAGCACGCGGTACGCGGAGGGCTTCAGTTCGAGCTGGTCGCGGATGTGCACCGGCGGCGGCAGGAAGCCGACCTCGTATGCGAATTTCTTGCGCACGCCCTTGATGCGCGCGAGCAGGTCGGCGCCGTTGTCGCGATCGACGAGCGTGATCAGGCGGTAGCCCACTTCGAGCGCGAGCATGTCCACCGGCTCGACGTCGTCCCAGCTCGCCTCGGTGTTCGCGGGCGTCGGCTCGGCACTGGCCTCGGGTGGTGCCGCGCGCCTCGCCTGCTGTTGCGACAGCCACCACGCGGCCCAGCCGATCGCCCCCGCCAGCACGAGGAACGCGAAATGCGGCATGCCCGGCACGACGCCCAGCAGCGCAACGACGGCGGCGGTGAGGCCGAGCGCGCGCGGCAGCGACAGCAGCTGCTTCATCACCTGGCCGCCGATGTCGTCGTCGTCGGCCACGCGCGAGACGATCAGGCCCGCCGCCACCGAGATCACGAGCCCCGGCACCTGCGCGACGAGCGCGTCGCCGATCGCCAGCAGCACGTAGTTGTTCGCCGCCTGCTCGACCGACAGCGAATGCTGCGAGACGCCGATCAGCAACCCGCCGATCACGTTGATGAAGACGATCAGGATGCCGGCGATCGCATCGCCGCGCACGAACTTCGAGGCGCCGTCCATCGAGCCGAAGAAGTCGGCCTCGCGCGCGACCTCGCTGCGCCGACGGCGCGCCTCGGCCTGGTCGATCTGTCCGGCGTTCAGGTCGGCGTCGATCGCCATCTGCTTGCCGGGCATCGCATCGAGCGCGAAGCGTGCCGACACCTCGGCGATGCGCCCGGCCCCCTTCGTGACGACGACGAAGTTGATGACGGTGAGGATCGAGAAGACGATGATCCCGACGGCGAAATTGCCGCCGACGAGAAAGGTCGCGAAGGACTCGATCACGCGGCCGGCGGCGTCCGTCCCGGTGTGCCCGTGCATCAGCACCGCGCGGGTGGAGGCGACGTTCAGCGACAAGCGCAGCAGCGTCGTCACCAGCAGCACGGTGGGAAACACCGCGAAGTCGAGCGGCCGGATGCTGTACGAGGACACCAGCAGCACCAGCAGCGCCAGCGCGATGTTGAAGGTGAACAGCAGATCGAGCAGCGGAGCCGGCAGCGGCAGGATCATCATCGCCAGCACGAGCACGATGACGACCGGCGCGCCGATCGCCCTCACCGGCGGCACGATCATCGTGACGCCGCCGATCTGCATCGTGCGCACGCCGGCGGCGTTGGCGGGTCCGAACAGGCTCATCGTGCGTCACTCGTGCCGGCCGGGCCGGAAGCCTGCGCCGCGTTCGCGCGCGTATCGTTGGCCGGATCCAGCGCCTCGGGAACCTCGAAGTTCTCGGGCATGCGCGGCGCTGCGCTGCGTCCCGGCACCCAGTTGCGCAACCGATGAACGTAGGCGAGCACCTGCGCCACCGCGTTGTACAGCGCCACCGGGATCTCGCGATCGAGTTCGACGTGCGCGTACAGCGCGCGCGCAAGCGGCGGCGCTTCCACCAGCGGCACGCTCGCGGCGCGCGCGATCTCGCGAATGCGACCCGCGAGCAGATCGACGCCCTTCGCCACGACGCGCGGGGCGCCGCCCTTGGTCTCGTCGTAGCGGATCGCCACGGCGTAGTGCGTCGGGTTCGTGACGATGACATCGGCGGCGGGCACCGCAGCGAGCATCCGTCGCGAAGCGATCTCGCGCTGACGCTGCCGGATCCGGCTGCGCAGCATCGGATCGCCGTCGGACTCTTTCGCCTCCTGCTTCGCCTCCTGGTGCGTCATGCGCAACTCGGCGCGATGGCGAAACCACTGGAACGGCAGGTCGACGAGCGCCACTGTCGCGAGCACCGCGAGCAGCGTCGCCAGGCCCGCACCCAGCAGCGCCGAGCCGCTGTCCAGCGCCTGCGCAAGCGGCCAGGTGGCGAGCCCGGCGAATTCGGCCAGGCTCGACGAGACGAACCAGGCACTCACCGCGATCAGCGCGATCGCCAGCACGATGAGCTTGAGCAGCTCGACGCTGCCGCGGATCGAGAAGATCCGCTTCAGGCCGTTGATCGGGCTGAGCTTCGACGCATCGACTTTCAGCGCCTTGCCGGAGAAGACGATGCCACCCGGAATGGCGCTGGCGGCGATCGCGGCGAGCGCAAAGGCGCCCAGCAGTGGCAGCAACGCGATGAACGCATCGAGCCCGACCGCGGCGAAGAGCTGCGGCAGCCGCTCGGCGGTGAGCGCCTCGGGTCGGCCGAAACGCATCGCATCGCGCACCATCCCGATCGACGCCTGCGCAAGACCCGGCCCGAGCGCGGCCGCGGCGAGCAGCGCGCCGCCGAGCATCGCAAAATGCCCGAAATCGCGCGACCTGGGGACTCGCCCCTCTTCGCGTGCCTTCTGCAGCCGCCGTTCGGAGGCCGGCAGCTGGCGGTCTTCGCGGGATGCGTCGTTATCGGCCATTGCGCCCGGAAATCGATACCCGAAATTCTTTCTCGGGGCCGATTATTCGCGCGAGGCGTCGAACGCGTTCCGGGATAAGCGGCACTCCGGCCGCGCTGTTCAGTGCGGGGCGCTGCCGGGGGCGGCGTTCGAGTCGAAGCGAAGGGGAGCGTCCGCGGCAGCGCCGGCACCCGGCAGCGCCGGCGCGCCGACGGCGCTGGGCGCGGACGCATCGCGGGCGATCGTTTCGTTCGCAGTCGGTGCCCGGTTTGCCCGCACTGCCCGGCTTGCGAGCGCAGCTTCGGTATCCGCAGCGCCTTGCGCCGTGTCGACCTCGGTGCCCGAGAACACGCGCTCCTCCGCCTCCGAGTTCAGCACGACGATCGAGATGCGTCGGTTCATCGGGCTGCGCGGATTCTCGGCGTCGAACATCACCGTCGAGCCCAGCCCCACCACCCGGACGACCTTCGATTCCTGCATGCCGCCGGCGACCAGCTCGCGGCGCGAGGCGTTAGCCCGGTCGGCCGACAGCTCCCAGTTCGAGTAGCCACGTTCGCCCGAGCCGTAGGGCGCCGAATCGGTGTGACCCGAGATGCTGATCCGGTTCTCGACGCTGTTGAGCACGCTCGCGATCTCGCGCAGCAGTTCGCGCATGTATTCCTTCACCGTCGCGCGACCGTTGTCGAACATCGGCCGGCTCTGGTCGTCTACGATCTGGATGCGCAGCCCGTCGGCCGTCAGGTCGAGCTTGATCTGCGAGCGGAACTCCGCGAGCTTCACGTTGCGCGTGATCGCCTCGTCGAGCTGCGAGCGCAGCTTCGTGAGCCGTTTCGTCTCGGCCGCGCGCAACTCGGCGCGCAGCGCCTGCAGGTTCAGCTTGCGCTGGCGCTCGGGCGTGTCGCCGCGCGGCTGCGCGCCGATCGTGCGGGTGAGATCGGTGCCGCCGCCCTGGATCACCGACGAGCTGTCGCCCGAGCCGTTGCCGCCCGAGAGCGCCACTTTCAGCGGCGTGCGGAAATACTCGGCGATGCCCTGCAGGTCGCCCTGCGTCGTCGAGCCCAGCAGCCACATCAGCAGGAAGAACGCCATCATCGCGGTGACGAAGTCGGCGTAGGCGATCTTCCACGCACCCCCATGGCTCGCCTGCTTCGTCTTGCGGATGCGCTTGACGACGATCGGCTGCAGTTTGCGTTCGGCCACGGCGATCAGCGTTCGTCGAAGCGGCGCCCGCTCAGGCGCGCTTCTGCTTCACGTGCGACTCGAGCTCGACGAAGCTCGGGCGCTCGGTGGAGAACAGCACCTTGCGCCCGAACTCCACCGCGATCGTCGGCGCGTAGCCCTGCATGCTCGCCAGCAGCGTCACCTTCACGCACTGCAGCTCCTTCGTCGTCTCGTCGGCCTTCTGCTCGAGCAGCGTCGACAACGGCGCAACAAAACCGTAGGCGAGCAGGATGCCGAGGAAGGTGCCGACCAGCGCGTGCGCGATCATCTGGCCGAGTTCGGACGGCGGGCGCCCCACCGAGCCCATCGTGTGCACGACGCCCATCACCGCCGCGACGATACCGAAGGCGGGCAGCCCGTCGGCCACTTTCTGGATCGCGTGCGACGGCACCATCGCCTCGTGGTGGTGCGTCTCGATCTCGTTGTCCATCAGGTTCTCGAGCTCGAAGGTGTTCAGGTTGCCCGAGACCATCATGCGCAGGTAGTCGGTGACGAACTCGACGACCTCGTGCTCGGCGGCGATCGCCGGATAGCGCCGGAAGATCGCGCTGTCCTGCGGCGCGTCGACGTCGGCCTCGATCGCCATCAGCCCTTCCTTGCGCGCCTTCTGCAGCAGGTCGTAGAGCAGCGCCATCAGCTCCATGTAGCGCGCCTTCGTGTACTTCGAGCCTTTCAGCAACCCGGGCAGCGCGCGGAAAACGGCCTTCAGCACCTTGACGTTGTTCGAGACGACGAACGAGCCGAAGGCGGCGCCGGCGATGATCAGCAGTTCGAGCGGCTGGAAGAGCGCGCCCATGTGGCCGCCGGCCAGCGCGTATCCCCCCAGGACCGAGCCGATGACGACGAGATAACCGAAGAGAACGAGCATGCGCGGCGCGTACCGGAAGGCAGGGACGTCGGCGTACACCGACGGAGGCTACCTTTGCGTTTTCGGACTCGCGGCCGGGTTCTTGAATCAGGACCTGGGTCGACGGCGCTGGCCGCCGTAATCAAGGCGGGAGCGCACAGCACCTTGCGGCTGCTTGCGAGGGACAACGCTGCATAACGCAGCATTTTGAGCCGTACACATCGTTCCCGACCGAGAAGCGCTGCATTTCGCAGCGCTTCGCAGTCCGAGCGATGGCCTCGGTTGCGTTCCGGGGCGCGTGTCGGTGCACGCTCAGCTGTGTCAGTGGATAGTTCCGCTGCGCCGCCCCTTCCCCGCGCGCGCCGGCGGCGCGCACAGCCCGCAGACGTAGTTGCGCTCGATCTCGTGCGGGTGCGTGACGAACTGCCCGCCGCAACGGCTGCATTTCGTCGTGCCGAGCAGGCCCGCGTCAACGAAGCGCACGAGGCGCCAGGCGCGCGTGACCGACAGCAGCGGCTCGACGCCGAGCGATTCGATCTCCGCCGCGTAGAGCCGGTACGCCTTGACGATCGCCTCGACGTCGTCGAGCGGGCTCGTCTTCAGCAGGTAGCCGTACAGGTTGTAGAACAGCGACGCGTGGATGTTCGGCTGCCACGCGACGAACCAGTCGGTGGAGAACGGCAGCTGGCCTTTCGACGGCGAGCGACCCGCGACTTCCTTGTACAGGCGCAGCAGCCGTTCGTAGGGCAGCTCGGTCTCGGCCTGCAGCATCTGCAGCCGCGCGCCCAGTTCGATCATCTCGATCGCGCGCGCGACCTGGCGGTTGTCCTCGAGAAGGCTGCGGCGCGCAGCACCCGTCGCCTCTCGTGTAGCCACGCCCGCCGGCGCGCTCACGGTTGTGCCTCGGCGTAGTTGCCCGCCATCAGGATCGACGCGTGCAGGCGACGCGCGCTGCCCTCGTCGCGCTCGGTGGCGCGGCCGTGGTCGGCGAGCAGCGACCAGACGAGTTCGTCGTCGAAGCGCATCCGGCACATCAGCTGGTTGCCCGAGGCGATGCGCAGCAGCTGGCTCGGCGTGAGCGCATCGAGCAGGTCGGCCACTTCCTCGGACACGCCGAGGCGGTAGAGCGCCTGTGCACGGTCCTCCCGGATCAGACGCTGCGCGAGGATCAGGTACGAGAGATTCGTTTCGCGAATCTCCGACATCCAGCGTTGTTCGTTGTTCATTCCGCAACCCCTGTCTTCTTCGTCGGCGGCCGGCGGCGCCGGCGCGTGGTCTTCGTTCGGATTCGACCGTGGCGCCAGTGTCGGCTGCGGGCGGGGGTTCTTGAATCGGAAAAGGGAGGCAGCGGGGGGCGGAAGAAATCTGGGACGGATAGGAAGAAGTCCTACGCGCGGGTGGCGAAAGCAGATTTCGTGGCGGCGCCGAGGGATTGATCACCGGAGCGCCGTTGCGCAGATGGGTGCAGCAAGGAAAAGGTGGAGCAGCAGCGCCTCTGCTGTTCGCAGCGTGAGCAGCAGCGCGCGAACGATTGCAGTGCCTCGGCGCTTCCGCATCGACTTTCGCCGCTGCGTCCTTGTCGAGACGGCCGCGCTCGCTTCCGGGTCAATCGGGTGAAGCGCTCGCACGTGCGATCAACCTGACGGGCACGCACGTTACGATGGGTACTAGAGCGGCGAACGACGTCGGCTTCGTGCTCGAGGATGAAAGGCACGCGGTGCAATACACCGAATCCTTCGCAATGCACTGCATCGACCCTTCGCCTTAACTGCAGGACACGGCGGCGTATGGCTTCGACTGCAGCACGCGAAACGACAATGGCGGACAATTGCGGTCCGGTTCGCCGGTAGTGCCTCGAAGGCCGTTCCGGTAGCCACAACCCCGCAAACTCAGGAGTCGGTCTTCGACGGTTCGAAGACCTCCCTCATTGGTAGTGTCCGGGGTTATATGTGGCGATCGAGACCCTGCTCGGGCAGGACCGAGACCTCTTCAAGCAGCTGCTGCGAGAGTCGATCTAGGAGGTGCCGGAAGCCGAGATGACCGAGGTTATCGGCGCCGGTACTGGAGAGCGTTGCTCGGATCGATCCGGCTATCGAGCCGGCTACTACAGAGAAGTGATCATTCGGATTGGCATGCTGGCTACGAGCGGCGCGACCCGAAGGAGGCGCAGACCGACCTCTCGGCGTGGCTCAAGCGCTGGGAGCGGCGTCATCCGAAGCTCACCGACTGGGCCGAGGAGAACATCGGTCAGACGCTGGCCTTCTACCCTTCTGCCTGCGGCTCATGCGGGCGCTCTGCGCCGAGATTCAAGAAACCTGGCTGCAGGAGATGAAGCTCGCCGCCTCTAACGAGCCCAGTCTCGTGGCGCTGCCTGTCTATTTGCGCAACTTGACGGACACAACCCCTCATTTTGCAGCGCGGCTCGTTGTCCGCCAACTCGATTCACTTCTGAATTCTTCGGGTTTCCGCCGCGCCGATCGGGAAGAGGCACCCGGTCGATAGGAAAAAATCGTATCCGTCTGTAAGCGGGCGTCGGATGCTAAAGCGGAAGGGGGCTTCGCCGATAACCCAGGGACCGGGGGCACTTCCCCGTTGTCCGGCGAGGCCGAAACCCCGCCGAATTCAACGAAACTCAGGACAAGTCAGGAGTTCGGCACATGGCAGCTATCAATACCAACATGATCTCGCTGAACGCTCAGCGAAACCTCGGGGTGACTCAGAGTTCGCTGGCGCTTTCGATTCAACGTCTGTCTTCGGGCCTGCGCGTGAACAGCGCAAAGGACGACGCGGCAGGACTGGCAATCGCCGAGCGCATGAACACGCAAGTGCGCGGAATGAACGTCGCGATCCGGAATGCGAACGACGGGATCTCGCTGGCGCAGACCGCTGAGGGCGCGCTCGGGAAAATCGGCGACTCCTTGCAGCGCATGCGCGAACTCGCCGTCCAAGCTCGCAACTCGACGAACACGCAAGCAGACAAGGTTTCGCTTCAGGAAGAGTTTGCTCAATTGCAGGCGGAAGTGTTGCGGGTTGCCGGCGGCACGACGTTCAACGGGAAAGCCATGATCGGCGCAGACGCCGGCGCGATGACCTTCCAGGTCGGAGCTAACACCACCAGTAATGACGAGATTTCGGTCACTACGGTCAACATGGTGACCAATGCGGACGTTGCCGCTGTCACGGCCAACACGGCAAAAATCGGCGATGCGACGACAGACCCGAGTGCTAACGATATCAAGACAGTCATTGACAACCTGGACAAAGCACTCGGCACCGTCAACAGCCAGCGGGCAAACTACGGCGCAGTGCAAAACCGCTTCGAGGCCGTGATCGGAAGTCTGCAGGTGGCAGTCGAAAACCAGTCCGCCGCCCGCGGCCGCATCATGGACACCGACTTCGCGGCCGAAACCGCGAACCTGTCGCGTGCCCAGGTCCTCCAGCAGGCCGGCATGGCGATGCTCTCGCAAGCCAACGCGGTGCCGCAGAACGTCCTGTCGCTGCTGCGCTGAGCGGCAAGCGGGGCGATCGGTCGATGACGAGTCGCCCGCGCGCCCCGCACGTTCGAATGGGCCAAGACGGCCGGCGCCGAAAAGCGCCGGCCGTTTTCCGTTGATCGGCCCTTCGCCGCCGCTCGCCGCCGGTACAGTCGCCTGACCAAACGGGCACTCGCCCCTTCACAACCGCCCGCCTCGCCTTACGCCCGGAGTTACTCATGGCCACCATCAGCGGCACCTCGAATCTCGACGTCGCCGGCATAGTCTCCCAGCTGATGCAAATCGAGCGTCGTCCGATGCAGGCCATCGAGAGCAAGTTGTCTGGTATCCAGACGCAACTCTCGGCGTGGGGCAAGATGCAGTCCGCGCTCTCCACCTTGCAGGATGCCGCGCGCAAGCTCGGCCGCAACGAAACCTGGAAGGCGGCCACAGCCACGAGCAGCGACGAGAGCTTCGTGAAGGCCACCGCCGGCAGCGGCGCCATCACGGGTTCGTACTCGATCGAAGTGCTGGCGCTCGCGAGCCGCCAGACCCTGGCGAGCGGGTCGTACGCATCGACCGACACCGTCGTCGGCGGCGGCACGATGAGTATCCAGCTCGGCACATTGAGTACCGACGGAAGCACGTTCACGGCGGATGCCGAACGTGCGAAAGTGGACATCACGATCGCCGACGGCGCCACGCTCGCGCAGGTGCGCGACGCGATCAACGCCGCCGACGCCGGCGTAACCGCCTCGCTGGTCGCCGACGGCACCGGCCAACGCCTGATGCTGCGCAGCGCGGATACCGGGGCCGCGCAGGCGTTTTCCGTGGCCAGCGCCAACGCCGGCACCGATCCTGCAAGCCAACTCTCCGCGCTGTCCTTCGATCCCGTGACGGGAAGCGGAATGCAGCGCACCCAGAGCGCGAGCGACGCCTCGGTGAAGGTCAACGGCCTGACCGTCGCCGCCGCGGGCAATCGCCTGGACGGCGTCATCGAGAACGTCACGCTCGAGCTGAGGCGCGAGACGACCACGCCGATCGACATCGGCGTGACGAGTGACGCGAAAGCGCTGCGCGAGTCGCTCGACGGCTTCGTGAAGGCCTACAACGACCTGAACAAGCTGATCGCCGACCAGACGCGCTACGACCCCGCGACGAAATCCGCCGGGCCGCTGCAAGGCAACCAGAGCGCCGTGCGCGTGCAACAGCGCATGCGCGAGATGCTGCGCACGACGGTAGGCGACGGTTCGTTCAACAGCCTGAATGCGATCGGGCTCGAACTGCAGCGCGACGGGTCGTTGTCGGTGAACGAGTCGAAGATGACGAAGGCACTGGCCTCTCCCGACAAGCTCCAAAACTTCTTTGCCGCCGTCGGTGCGACGCCGGACGAGGGCGGCTTCTCGGGGCGGCTCTCGGCGAGCATCGGCGCGCTGCTCGACCCGGAAGGCACGCTCCCGGCGGTGACCGACTCGTTGAACAGCCAACGGCGCAGCGCCGAACAGCAGCAGGAGCGCCTCGAAGCGCGCCTCGACGCCATCCAGAAACGCCTGATGCGCCAGTACACCGCGCTCGATGCGAACCTCTCGCGCATCAGCGGTTCGTTCGCCGGCGTCGAAGGCCTGCTGAACAACATGAATCAGCAGCAGAAGTGAAACGAATGCCCACGGCGAGCATCGATCGACGATCGTCCTCGCATCAAGCCAGGCGACGAACGGCCGATAACGAGGACATCGGTTCACACGAAGGACGCCACCCGATGTTCGCCCCGCACCGCAATAACGCTGGCTCGTATCGCAACCTCGACCTGGAAACCTCGGTGGCGCAGGCCGATCCGCACAAGCTCATCGAAATGCTCTTCGACGGCGCTGCCGGCGCGATCGCACAGGCGCGCAACGCGCTACGCGAAGGTCGCATCCCGGCCAAGGGCGAGGCCACCGGGCGCGCCGTCCGCATCCTCGACGAAGGCCTCAAGGCCTCGCTCGATCCGCGCGGCGGCGAGCTCGCGGCGAACCTGAAGTCGCTCTACGAATACATGACGCACCGCCTGCTCGAAGCGAACCTGGCGAACGACGACGCGAAGTACGCAGAAGTCGGCGGCATGCTCGATCAGCTGCGCGACGCCTGGAAGCGCATCGCCTCGCAGGTGCGCGGCTCCGCTGCCGGCGCGGCGGCTGCGCCCGTTGCCACTGCGCGCGGCGCGGCGCCTGTTCCGGCGTGAACGACCGCCGCCGCATGCGCGCACGCCGCCGCGCTCCACGCAAGCCGGCTGCGCTTAGCTCGCTGCCGGTCATCGACCGCTACCGCGAGATCGAATCGGTCGCACTCGAGATGCTCGAGGCGGGCCGCGCGGGCGACTGGGCACGCGTGGGCGATCTCGGCTCGACGATCCGCACGCTCGCCGACGGTGTCGCGCGTGCAGGCGGCCCCGACACGCTCGACGCCCAGCAGCGCCGCGAGCGCCTGAGGATCCTCGCGCGGCTGGTGGCGGTCGACGCCGACCTGCGCCGGCTCTCCGACCCGGCCAGCGCATGGCTCGATTCGATGTTCGGCCCCGCCCGGCACGACGCGCACAACCGCCCGCTCTGATCCGCGCGTCGGGCGCAGCGCTTGACAGCGCTGCGGCGAGCGGAAATGATCCGGCGCTTGCCGAGCCGCAGATGCCGCACGAAGCCCCCTCGCCGATCGGTCCGGACGCGCCCTACGCGCTGGACCCGCAATTCCGCATCGAAGGCGCCTTCGCCGTTCGCGCGGTGCTGCGCGAGCTGATGACGCGGCGTACGCTCGTCACGATCTACCCCGAAAACCGTATCGACGATGCGCTCGTCACGCGCATCGTTCATGTCGACACCGACGGAATCGAGTTCGATGCCTCGGGACAGGCGCGCAGCGCACAGGCGCTGCGCGCGGCGCGCTTCGCAACCGGCGTTTCGTTTCCGGAGAACGTCAAGACTCAGTTCCGGCTCGAACCGCTCACGCTGGAGGAAGGGTCGGTGCCGCTTGCCACCGGCAACCCGGCGCCGGGGGCGGACTGGACGACGCTGCACGCACCGGTTCCCGCCGAGGTCTACCGGCTGCAGCGACGCGACGCGTTCCGCGTGCGTCCGCCCGTCGAGGACGACGCACATTGCGTGCAGCGCCTCGGCGTGGGACGCGAACTGCGCCACCCGCTGATCGATCTCAGCGCGGGCGGCCTGTCGATCCGGATGCCTGCGGAGGAGCCGGTGCCCTCGCGCGGACGCATCTGGCGCCACAGCCGCATCGAGGCCGCCGGGACACTCGTGATTCCATGCGAGCTCGTCGTGCGTGGCGTCTACGAGGATCCGGCGCTCGAAGGCGCACGGCGCGTCGCCTTCGCGTTCCACGCGATGCCGAGCGAGGTGCTGCGGCGCGTGCAGATGTATGTGATCGACATCGAGAAGCGGCTGCGGTTCGAGGAGTGAAAGGCCCGGGCCGAAGGCCGATCGAAACCGGATACGCTCACACCGGCATGTTCATGATGTCCGTATACGCCGCCACCAGCCGGTTGCGCACCGTCAGCGCCGCCTGGAACGCGACCTGCGACTTCTGCATCGCCATCATCGTGCGCTCGAGGCTCGCACCCTCGTCCCCCATCAGGAACTGGCGCTGCAGCGTCGCGCTGTCCTCCTGCAGCTTGCTCACTCCCTGAAGCGCATCCTTCAACGCTCCCGAGAACGAGCCCGACTCCTCGCCGCCAACGGCACCCGAGGAGCCCACTGCCGACCCACCCGCGCCGGCACTGCCCACGCCGGCCGAGCCCGAGGTCGCACTCGCAAGCAGGTTATGGAAAGCGGGAAAGCGTACGTCCATCGTCGTCCAACTCCCTCGGCAGCGACGAACGCATCTTGACCCCGGTCCGGCACGCGCGGGACGCGAAATAGCGGCATCCCCACCCGCTTATTCGGCCTCGAGTTTCGGCGCGCTCGCCCGATACTGCGCCGCATGGAAGCTGCCGCCCGCACCCTGCCGACGCCCGTCGCCCCGATGTCCGCGTTCGCCGCCATTCCGCCGAAGCGCAAGTGGATGGCGGCCGCCGGTGTCGCGGCGCTGATCGCCATTCTCGCCGTCGCCGTGCTGTGGACGCGCGAGCCCGACTGGCGCGTGCTCTTTGCGAACACCACCGACAAGGACGGCGGCGCGATCATCGCGGCGCTGTCGCAGATGAACGTGCCCTACCGCTTCGCGCCCGGCGGCGCGGCGATCCTCGTCCCGGAAGACCGGGTGCACGACGCACGGCTCAAGCTCGCCTCGCAGGGCCTGCCGCGCGGCGGCACCGTCGGCTTCGAGCTGCTCGAGAACCAGAAGTTCGGCGTCACGCAGTTCCAGGAGCGGCTCAATTTCCAGCGCGGGCTCGAAGGCGAGCTGGCGCGCTCGATCCAGTCGATCGCCGCCGTGCAGGGCGCGCGCGTGCATCTTGCGCTGCCGACGCAGAACGGCTTCCTGCGCGAGCAGCAGAAGCCTTCGGCGTCGGTGCTGCTGTCGCTGCATCCGGGCCGGCAGATCGACCGCGCGCAGGTGGCCGGCATCGTGCACCTCGTCGCCGCGTCCGTGCCGAATCTGTCGCCGAAGCAGGTCAGCGTCATCGACCAGAGCGGCGCACTGCTGTCGTCCGACAGCGACGTCGCGGCCAACGGCCTGGACGCGACGCAGCTGAACTACCTGCGCAGCATCGAGGCCACGCTGAACCGGCGCGTGCTCGACATCCTCGAGCCGATCGTCGGTGCCGGCAACGTGCGCGCGCAGGTCACCGCCGACGTCGACTTCACGCAGAGCGAGTCGACCGCCGAGCAGTACCGCCCGAACCAGGGCGCCGAGCCCGCTGCCGTGCGCAGCCAGCAGAAGGTGGAAGCGCCCACCGGCAGCGCAGCGCTCGCGCAGGGCGTGCCCGGCGCGCTGTCGAACCAGCCGCCGCAGGCGACGACCGCGCCGGTGAACGGCGCGGCTCAGGCCACGCACGCAGCCGGCTCAGCCGGTGCGGGCGGCACCGGCGCCGCCAGCGCCGACCCCGCATCCGCCTCGAACACCCGCCGCGAGTCGGTGACGAACTACGAGGTCGACAAGACCGTTCGCGTCACGCGCAACGCCACCGGCACGATCAAGCGCCTGAGCGCCGCGGTCGTCGTCGATCATCGCCGTGCCGTCGACGCCGACGGCAAGGTCACGCGCACCGCCCTCACCGCCGAGCAACTGCAGAACGTGCAGTCGCTCGTGCGCGAGGCGATCGGCTTCGTCGCCGAGCGCGGCGACTCGATCAACGTCGTCAACGCGCCGTTTACCGAGATCGAGGCGCCGAAGGAGGTCGTGCTGCCGCTGTGGCGCCAGCCGGAAACCCTCGCGGTCGCCCGCGACCTGGGCAAGCAGTTCGGGCTCGTCGCGCTCGCGCTGATCGTGATCTTCGCGTTCATCCGGCCGGCGTTGAAGGCGGCGGCACGCGCGCAGCCGCGCGCGCACGCAGTTGCCGCCCAGGTCGACGATCCGCTTCAGCTGCCCGAGCCGGCAGCGTCGCCGAGGGCGCTGCCGTCGGGCAGCCCGCGCAACGACGACGTGCTGAAGACCGCGCGCGACAACCCGGGAACGGTGGCGAACGTCGTACGCGACTGGATCGCCTCGGATCCGAAAGGCGCCTGAGAAGGCCTGCGCGATGAACGAACCCGGACTCGTGGACGCCGCCATCCTGCTGATGGCACTCGGGGAAGACGCGGCGGCGGAGGTCTTCAAGCACCTGTCGCCGAAGGAAGTGCAACGGCTCGGCGAGACGATGTCGCGCACGCGCACGACCAGCCGCGAGCGCATGCAGTCGGTGCTCGATCGCTTCCAGAAGGACGCGGGCGACCTGCGCACGCTGGTGGACGACACCGACGAATACATCCGCGCGGTGCTGCGCCGGGCGCTGGGCGACGACAAGGCGGGGTTGCTGATCGAGCGCATCCTGCAGGGCGGGGACGTGTCGGGCATCGAGAGCCTGAAGTGGATGGATCCGCAGTCGGTGGCCGAGCTCATCCGCAACGAACATCCGCAGATCATCGCGTCGATCCTCGTGCACCTCGAGCGCGACCAGGCTTCGGCGGTGCTGATGCACCTGGCCGATCGGCTGCGCCACGACGTGATGCTGCGCATCGCCACGCTGGACGGCATCCAGCCGAACGCGCTGCGCGAACTCAACGACGTGCTGACCAAGGTGCTCGCCGGCGGCGAGAAGCTCAAGCGCAAGAAGCTCGGCGGCACGAAGGCCGCCGCCGAGATCCTGAACTTCTTCGGCGGCTCCAACGAAACGGTGGTGCTCGACGCGATCCGCGAGCACGACGCCGATCTCGCGCAGCGCATCGCCGACCAGATGTTCACCTTCGAGGACCTGAACCGCCTCGACGACCGCGCGATCCAACTGCTGCTGCGCGAAGTCGCCAACGATTCGCTGATCGTCGCGCTCAAGGGTGCCGACGCCGAGTTGCGCGAACGCATCTTCCGCAACATGAGCCAGCGCGCGGCCGAGACGCTGCGCGAGGACCTCGAATCGAAGGGCCCTGTGCGCCTCTCCGAGGTCGAAGCCGAGCAGAAGGAGATCCTCAAGACGGTGCGCCGCCTGGCCGACGAGGGACAGATCGCGCTCGGCGGCGGAGGCGACGATGCCTTCGTTTGAGGCGCGCGGCACCAGCCGCATCATCGCTTCCGAGCGGCTCGACGGCTACACGCCGTTCTCGATGGGCACGCTCGCTTCGGGCGCCGATCGCTTCGGCGATGCGGAACCGGCTTCTGCGCCCGCCAGCGCACCCGACTACGCCGCCGGACGCAAGTCGGGCCTGTCCGAAGGGTTCCAGCGCGGCTTCGAGGCCGGCGCCGCGCAGGCCCGCGCCGAGCACGAAGCGGCGCAGAAGGCGGCGGGCGGCGCGCTCGCGCAACGCATCGAAGCGCTCGCCGGCGCCTTCGACGAGCGTCTGCAGGCCATCGAGCGCGATGCCGCCGACGACGTCGTCGCGCTCGCCATCGAGATCGCGCGCCACGCCGTGCGCGCGACGCCCGCGCTGCGTCCCGAGACCGTCGTTCCCGTCGTGCAGGAGGCGCTCGCCAGCCTCGTCGACGACTCGGTGCGCATGCACCTGCACCTGAACCCGTCCGACGCCGCGCTCGTGCGCAACGAACTCGGCACGCGACTGGCGAACGCCAACTGCGAAATCGTTGCCGACGCGACGATCAGCGCCGGAGGCTGCCGGATCGAGACTCCACGTGCGCGCGTCGACGCCACTGTCGAGACACGCTGGCAGCGTACGCTCGCGGCGCTCGGGCTCGACGACGCGACGATCGCAGCGCCGGGCGCGGCCGATGCGCGGAGGACGGCCGGACATGCGCGGCCTGTCGGCACCGCCGACATCGGCGGCGACGCATGAGCCTCTCGCCCGACTGGTCGGCGCTGTTCGCGAACCAGCGCGCGCTCCTCTCTTCCGCCGCGCCGCTCGCCGTGCAGGGCCGTCTGGTGCGCGCCGCCGGCCTCGTGCTCGAGGCTTCGGGCCTGCGCCTTCCGGTAGGCAGCCTGTGCCTGGTCTCGCAGGGCGACGAAGCGCACGAGTCGCCTCCGGTGGAGGCCGAGGTCGTCGGCTTCTCCGAAGACCGCCTGTTCCTGATGCCCACCGGCGAGACGCTGGGTCTGTCGCCGGGCGCGCTCGTCACGCCGGTGGAGTCGCCGGTGCGCGCTGCACGACTGCGTGCGCTCTCGCATCCACGCCGACGCGCGATCGACCGCATGCGCCAGTTGCCGATCGGCGACGGCATGCTCGGCCGCGTCGTCGACGCGCACGGCGCGCCGCTCGACAGGCGCGGTGCGCTTGCCGACACCGCGATGCGGCCGGTGAACGCGCGCCCGATCAACGCGATGGAGCGCGAGCCGGTGCGCCAGCCGCTCGACACCGGCGTGCGCGCGATCAACGCGATGCTCACCGTCGGTCGCGGCCAGCGGCTGGGACTCTTCGCCGGCGCGGGCCTGGGCAAGAGCGTGCTGCTGGGCATGATGGCGCGCTACACCTCGGCCGACGTGATCGTGGTCGGGCTGATCGGCGAGCGCGGCCGCGAGGTGAAGGAGTTCATCGACGATATCCTGGGCGAGGAAGGCCGGCGCCGCTCGGTCGTCGTCGCCGCGCCGGCGGATTCACCGCCGCTCGCGCGCATGCAGGGCGCGGTCTACGCGACCGCGATCGCCGAGCACTTCCGCGATCGCGGCCGACACGTGCTGCTGCTGATGGATTCGCTGACGCGCTACGCGATGGCGGCGCGCGAGGTCGCGCTGGCGATCGGCGAGCCGCCGGCCACCAAGGGCTATCCGCCGTCGGTATTCGCGCGCCTGCCGCTGCTGGTGGAGCGCACCGGCAACGGCGCCAACGGAGTCGGCTCGATCACCGCCTTCTACACGGTGCTCGCCGAAGGCGACGATCCGCACGACCCGATCGCCGATTCGGCGCGCTCGCACCTGGACGGACACTTCGTGCTCAGCCGCCTGCTCGCCGACGCCGGCCACTATCCGGCGATCGACATCGAGCAGTCGATCTCGCGCGTGATGACGAACGTGACGACACCCGCCGCGCAGGCCCGTGCGCGCCGCTTCAAGTCGCTGTGGTCGCAGTACCAGCGCAGCCGCGACCTGATCTCGGTGGGCGCCTACGTGCCCGGCACCGACGCCGAAACCGATCGCGCGATCGCCCTGCATCCGGCGATGCAAGCCTTCCTGCAGCAGGACCTGGCCGAGCGCTGCGACCTCGCGTCGGCCGACGACGCACTCGCCGCGCTCCTCGATCCGCAGGCCGCATGAAGCGACGGGCACTGGATACGCTGATCGAGCAGGCACTGCGCGTGCGCGACGACGCCGCGCTGCGCGTGGCCAGCGCGCACCGCGACGCCGATGCCGCGCAGCGCACGCTCGACACGCTGTCCTCGTATCGCGACGAACAGGCACGCAACGCCGCGCAGCGCACCGAGACCGGCGCCGCGCTGCTGCGCGTGCGCGAACGCTTCGCGCGCAAGCTCGACGGGGCGATCGACGAGCAGTCTCGCGTACGCGACGGCCTGCACGACGCGGTCGAGCGACGCCGCGTCGAGCTCGTCGAGCGCCAGCAGCGCCTGCTCGCCTTCCGCACGCTGCAGGCGCGGCGCGACGCGGACGAAGCACGCCGGCGCGAGCGCCTCGCGCAGCGCGAAACCGACGAGATCGCCGCGCGCAGCGCCGCGCTGCGCAACGGAGAACGAAAATGACGATGAGCTCTGCATCCGCGCGAGGATCGGGCGAGGCGCGCGCTCCGATGGACGCGCTCACGGCGAGCACCAGCGCGCGACGCGCGGCCGGCGAGGACCGCAGGTCGGTCGAAGGGCGAAACGGGCCGGTCGGGCCGCGCGAAGGCTTCGATGCGACGATGTCTCGCGCGCTGCAACAGGCACGCCGCGATGCGGCCGGGCACAAGGGCGAGGGCAAGGGCGACTGCACGCAGGCGACAGGCCCGAGCGCCTCGCGGCCGGGCGCCGAACCCGCCCGCAACGCAGCCACGCAGGACGGCGCCGCCCGCGCGGCGGAAGGCAAGGAGCCCGCGGAAGACCGCTCCGGCCGGGGCGACGACGACGAGACGAGAACCGACGACAGCAACGACACGGTCGCCGCGCTGCTCGCATCGGTCGATGCCGCTGCGAACGGCGCGCCGCCCATCGCAGCCGCTTCCGCGTCGTCCGTTGAATCCGCGACCCCTCTCGCCACGCAGGCCGACGCCGCTGCCGCCCTCGCGGACGCATCGGATGCACGCGCGCCCGCTGCAGGGAAGGATCCAGTGTCCGGCGCTGCTTCGCCCGACGGCGGCGCAAACGCGCAGCAGCACGGCGCCGCGTTCGCGGCGGCGGCCCCCGGGCGCCGGAAGATCGGCGCAGACACCGACGCGGGACCGGCAACGACCGCGGGCACGGACGACGCCACCCACGCCTCGTCGACCGGCGCCGACGCGGCGTCCGACTCCGCCGCCGCTGCAGCCTCGTCCAAGGCTTCGCCGACGGATTCCGCAACGCATCGCACGAGCCTCGACTTCGCGGTGCAGTTGGCGCAGGCACGCTCCGCGCCGGCACACGTCGCCCCCTTCGCCGACGCTTCGCGCAACGCCGCCGCGCCACCGGCTGCCGCGCCGGCAGCGCAGGCCGGCGTCGTTTCCACGCCGCTGCACGCCGCCGCCTTCCCCGCGCACTTCGCCGCCGAGGTGGCGGTGCTCGGCGCGGCCGGCATCGAGCGCGCGGAGATCCAGTTGCAGCCCCCCGAACTCGGCCCGGTGCGCATCGAACTGTCGCTCAGCGGCGAGTCGACGCGCGTCGCCTTCTCGGCGGCGCAGCCGGAGACGCGCCAGGCGATCGAGCAGTCGTTGCCGATCCTGAAGGAACTGCTCGCCGAGCGCGGGCTGATGCTCGGCAATGCGAGCGTCTCCGACGGCGACGGCCACACCGGCTTCGGAGCGAACGGCAGCGCGGGCTCGTCCGCCGGCGGGGCGGCAGCGCGCGACGCCGGCGGCAATGCTGCCGACGGACGCACCCTCGCGGGCGACACGCGGCGCGCCGCGCTGCGCCGCAGCCTGCTCGACGTCTACGCCTGACGACGACCCGCAAATAGCGCCGCGCCACCCGCGCTTATCGCGCTTTGGAAAGCCGCTCCGCGGCCGAGAATCGATTTCGTTGCATCGGCCCCCGAGCGTTCCAGCGGGCCGACGATCGATCACGACAGGAGCACCGATGGCCGAAGCAGCGTCCGTTGAACTCGAAGCCCCGCGCCCGAACCGGGGAAAGAAGTGGACGCTGATCGTCGCGATCGTCGTCGTGCTCGCCGCGACCGCAGGCGCTGCAATGCAGTTCCTCGGCGCAAGCGCCGACGGCGAACAACAGACGGCGAGGACGCGCGCCCCGGTCTTCGTCTCGCTCGAGCAGTTCACCGTGAATCTCGCCGACGAAGGCGGCGAGCGCTTCGCGCAGATCGGCGTGACGCTCGAGGTTGCCGACGAACAGGCCGACAAGGTGCTGCGGGGGCTGCTGCCGTCGGTGCGCAATTCGGTGCTGCTGCTGCTTTCGTCGAAGAAGAGCGAAGAGCTGCTGACGCTCGAGGGAAAGAAGCTGCTCGCCTCGCAGATCGCGGCCGGCGCGGCCAGGGAAATGGGCTGGTCCGACGGCGAGAAGCCGAACCCGATCGTCGCCGTGAACTTCTCGCATTTCATCATCCAGTGAACGAGACCCCGCGCGCCGGAGAGCACGAACGATGATGGCCGGACAGTTCCTCTCGCAGGACGAGGTCGACGCGCTGCTCGAAGGCGCGAGCGACGAGCCCGATGCCGGCAGCGAGCCGGTCGCCGGCATCCGGCCCTACGACCTCGCCACCCAGGAGCGCATCGTGCGCGGGCGCATGCCCACGCTCGAGCTCGTGCACGAACGCTTCGCGCGCAATCTGCGCGTCGGGCTGTTCAACTTCATGCGCCGCAACCCGGAGATCTCGGTCGGCCCGGTCAAGGTGCAGAAATATTCGGCGTTCCTGCGCGACGTCGTCGTGCCCACCAACATCAACATCATGCAGGTCAAGCCGTTGCGCGGCAGCGGCCTGCTGATCTGCGAGCCGCAGCTCGTCTTCGCGATCGTCGACTCGCTGTTCGGCGGCGACGGTCGCGTGCACTCGCGCATCGAAGGGCGCGACTTCTCGGCCACCGAGCAGCGGATCATCGAACGCATGCTCGAGGTCGTCTGCGGCGAGTACCGCAAGGCATGGGCGGGCGTCTACCCGATCGAGCTCGAGTACACGCGATCGGAGATGCAGCCGCAGTTCGCCAACATCGCCACGCCCAGCGAGATCGTCGTCACCGCGCGCTTCGAGTTCGAGATCGGCAACGTCGGCGGCGCCATGCACCTGTGCATCCCGTACTCGACGCTCGAGCCGATCCGCGAGACCTTGTACTCGACGCTCGCCGGCGACGCGCACACCAGCGACCGGCGCTGGGTCGTCAAGCTCTCGCGCCAGATCCAGTCGGCCGAGGTCGAGCTGGTTGCCGAACTCGGCCATGCGCGCGCCGATGTGGCCGACCTGATCCGGCTGAAGGCCGGCGACTTCATCGAGCTCGACCTCGACGAGACGCTGGTGGCGAAGGTCGACGGCGTGCCGGTCTTCGACTGCCGCTACGGCATATCGAACGGTCGCTACGCGATCAAGGTGCAGTCCTTTCTCACCCGCCACGACGACGAACCCGGAGTTCCCCATGACGACCGATGACCAGAACGCCACGAGCGCCGTCGACGAGGATTGGGCGGCGGCGCTCGCCGAGCAGTCCGCCTCGGCTGCGCGCGCCACAGGTGCCGGCGCCTCCGCCGTGGCGTCGGCCGGCGTGACGGTCGAAAGCGCGGGCGACGCATCGCAGCTCTTCCCGCGACTGTCGGGCGCGGCGAGCGAAGCGCGCAACGACATCGACATGATCCTCGACATTCCGGTGCAGCTCACCGTCGAACTCGGGCGCACGCGGATCCCGATCAAGCACATCCTTCAGCTCGCGCAGGGCTCGGTGATCGAGCTCGACGCCCTGGCCGGCGAGCCGATGGACGTGCTCGTGAACGGCTGCCTGATCGCGCAGGGCGAGGTCGTCGTCGTCAACGACAAGTTCGGCATACGCCTGACCGACATCGTCACGCCGAACGAGCGCGTGCGCCGCCTCAACCGGGCCTGATTCCGATGACGTCCACCTGGCCGTCGCTGCTGGCGCTGGCGCTGATCCTGGGCGCACTGCCGCTGGCGGCGTGGCTCGTGCGCCGCGGGCCCGCGTCGATCGGCACGCGCGGCACCGCGCTGGGAGTCGTCGCGGCCGTGCCGGTGGGCGCGCGCGAACGCATCGCGCTCGTGCGTGCCGATCGAAAGTGGCTCGTCGTCGGCATCACCACGCAGGCGATCACCACCCTCGCCGAGCTCGACGAGGCGCCGGCCGGCATCGATCCCGATGCCACGGCGATCGCCGCGAACAGCTTCGGCGATGTACTCCGGGCGATCTCGAATCGTGCGACGCGCAATCGCTGACGATCGGGCGCTCGCCGCACGCCGCGCGGCCGCTGCTCGCGGCGCAGCCGAAGCGCGCCGCGCGCCGGCCGCGTACGCACTGCGCATCCCGACGGCAGCGCTGCTGCTCCTCGCGTCGACCTTCGCCCACGCGCAGCAGGGGCTGCTCACGCTGAACAGCTCGAGCGGCCCCGGCGGTACCACCTGGTCGGTGCCGATCGAGACGATGCTGATCTTCTCGGCGCTGTCGTTCCTGCCCGCGATGCTGCTGCTGATGACGAGCTTCACGCGCATCGTCATCGTTCTCTCGCTGGTGCGCCAGGCGCTCGGCCTGCAGTCGAGCCCGCCGAACCAGGTGCTCGTGGGCATCGCGCTCTTTCTCACTTTCTTCGTGATGGGGCCGACCTTCGACCGGCTCTATGCCGAGGCGTACAAGCCCTATTCCGAGCAGCGGATGAACCTCGAACAGGCGCTCGCCAGCGGCAGCACGCCGCTGCGCGAGTTCATGCTGCGCCAGACGCGCGCGACCGACGTGTCGCTGTTCGCGCGCGTCGCGCGCTACGAGCCCGCCGCGGAAGACGAGGCGCTGCCGATGCGCATCGTGATCCCCGCCTTCGTCATCAGCGAACTGAAGACCGCGTTCCAGATCGGCTTCATGGTCTTCGTGCCCTTCCTGCTGATCGACCTGATCGTCGCCAGCGTGCTGATGTCGATGGGGATGATGATGCTCTCGCCGGTGCTCGTCGCCCTGCCCTTCAAGCTGATCCTGTTCGTGCTCGCCGACGGCTGGAACCTGCTGGTCGGCTCGCTCGTCACGAGTTTCGGGTGAAGCCGCGGTGACGCCCGAATCGGTGCTCGGCTTCGGCCGCCAGGGGCTCGAGATCCTGCTGGCGGCGGCCGCGCCGGTGCTGCTGGCCGCGCTCGCGGTCGGCCTCGTCGTCAGCATCCTGCAGGCGCTCACGCAGATCAACGAAGCGACGCTCTCCTTCCTGCCCAAGCTCGTCGCGATCGCCGTCACGTTGATGCTCGCCGGTCCCTGGATGCTCGCACTGCTGGTCGACTACCTGCAGCGTGTACTGACCGGAATCCCGTCGGCAATCCTCGGCTCGCCGGTACCGTGATCGCGGTCGGCGAGACGCAGCTTCTCGCCTGGCTGGGCGCGCTGCTGCTGCCTTTCTTCCGCGTGCTCGGACTCTTCACCAGCGCGCCGATCCTTTCGCAGCGTTCGGTGCCCGTTCGCCTGCGCGTCGCGGTGTCGCTCGCAGTCGCAGCGCTCGTCGCGCCGCTCGTTCCGCCGGCGGCGGCGCTGGACATCGCGTCGCCCATCGGCTGGCTCGCGGTGGCGAGCGAGGCACTGATCGGCTTTGCCATCGGCTTCGTCGCGCGCGTCGTGCTTGCGGCGGTCGAAGTGGCGGGCGAGACGATCGGCCTGCAGATGGGGCTGTCCTTCGCCGGCTTCTTCGACCCCGACAGCGGACAGTCCAACGGCGTCAGCCGCCTGCTCAACACCTTGTCGCTGTGGGCCTTCGTCGCGATCAACGGTCCGCTGCTGCTGGTGGCGGCCGTCGTGCGCAGCTTCGACGTGATCCCTCCGGCCGCGGTGCTCGCGGAGTGGATCGGCCGGATGCAGCCGGCGTCGCTCGGCGCCGGCGTCTTCGAACTGGGCGTGATGATCGCGCTGCCTTTCATGGCGCTGCTGCTGTTCGTCAACCTCGGCTTGGGCATCGTCTCGCGGATCGCCCCACAGCTGAATATCTTCGCGATCGGCTTTCCGGTGACGATCGGTGCCGGACTCCTGCTGCTCGCGCTGGCGATGCCGCTGATGCAGCAGCCGTTCGCGCTGCTGATCGAGCGGGTGCTGGGGGCCTGGGGCGGCTGAGGAGCGGTTGCCGCAGCGTGGGCAGGCGCAACGATCCACGAGCCGGCGCGCGAGAAGCGCGCATTTCGGCTCGCGTCGACCCTCCGCCGCGGCGGTCGCCCCGTGCGAAGCCCCCGTCCCGATTACGCCATCACGCCGCCAGCGAGCTGCCGATGGATCTCCTCGCCCATCAGCAGCTCCGGCAGGTGCTTGAACCCCCATTGCGCATTCGACTCGCGCGCCACGATCCGATCGCCGACGCCGGCGTCCGCGAGATCGACGCGTTCGACACGCACCGGCAGCGACTTGCGCGTCGACCAGAAGATCTTCACACACGGCTGCGCCGGCAACTGCGGGTTCTGGTCGATCACGATACCCAGCCGCTCCGACTTCATGCGCACCAGCGAACCGACCGGATAGATGCCCACCGTATTCGCGAAAGCGCGGAACAATGCGGGATCGAACTGTCCGGCCTTGGTCCACGCGGCCATCTTCGCGATGGATTCGGCGGGGTCCCACGGCTCCTTGTAGGCGCGCAGCGAAGTGATCGCGTCGTAGACGTCGCACAGCGCGTTCATCCGTGCAGCGTAGGGAATCGCCTCGCCGGCGAGCCGCGCCGGATAGCCGTCGCCGTCGTAGCGCTCGTGGTGATGCAGGCATGCAAGCAACACGACCTCGTTCACCGCGTGCTTCTCGCTCAGCATCCGGTGACCGATCCGGGGATGCTGCTGCATCGCGACGAACTCCTCGTCGCTCAGCCGTCCGGGCTTGTCGAGAAGCTCGCGCCCGACGCCCGTCTTGCCGATGTCGTGCAGCAGTCCCGCCAGCGCGGCGTCGCGCGTGGCCGCCTCGTCGAAGCCGAGTTGGCGCGCGAGCGCGGTCATCAGCGCGCAGACGGCTATCGAATGCATGAAGGTATAGCTGTGATGCGTGCGCACGCGCGCCAGCGAGACGAGCGCCGACGGATTGCGCGTCGCCGACGCGGCGATCTGCCGAGCGACTTCCGCGCAGCGCTCGAGCTCGATTGCGCGACCGAGCCGCGCTTCGCGGAACAGCGATTGCGTGGCGCGCGCCGCCTGGGCGCAGACTACCGCCGCACGCTCCACTTCGTCCTCGTAGCGCAGGCCCGGGGCCGACGCCTGGGCCGATCCGTCGCGAAGTGCCGGGTCGTCACCCCTTTCTCGAAGCGCGGGTTCCCCCCGCCCCGCTGCGCCCGACGCCAGCGGCTGCGCATCCGCGTCCGCCGGCTCTGCAGCCATCGGCGGTACGCGGTCGTGCGCAGGCACACCCGACGCATCGGCGCGCTCCACGCCCTTCGAGCGGTCGATCCAGCACTCGGCTACGCCGCTGGCACGCAACGCCGCGAGCTCGCGCTCGTTGCGCACGAGAAACCGCGTGCGCCAGAACGGATGGTCGATCCATTTCCCGCACAGCGACTCGACGTGCATGCCGATCTCGAGTCGGTCGACGCGGATCTTTTCGCGCACCGCCCGCTCCGACGCCGATCAGAACCCGAAACTGGCGAGCAGCTCGTCGACCTCGCCCTGGCTGGAGACGACATCCGCCGCGCGCGCATCGACGACGGGACCGGCGAGCATTTCTTCGCCCGCCGCACCGGAGGCCGTCGCCGGTGCCGCCTGCACCAGCAGCCGCACGAGATTGGCCTCGAGATCGCCGGCCAACGCAACGACTTTCGCCACCACCTGGCCGGTCAGGTCATGGAAGTCCTGCGCCACGATGATGTCTGTCAGGTGCCGGTCGACGCGCTCCATCGCTTCGTCGACCTCCTGGACGAATCCGATAAGTGCCCCGCTTGCCACCGCGCGCACAGGATCGGCCTGGATCGACGCCGCGATCCGGTGCGTGGCTTCGCCCACGCGCGAGCGCTCGAGCTTGGCCTGGTCGACCGAGTTGAGCACCTTGTCGGCGGCCTCGCCGGTCTTGCGCGCGATGTAGTCGAGACGGCTGCGTGCGTCGGGCAGCCCGTTGGCCGCGCTCTGCAGGCGCGACATCAGGCTCAGTTCCTGCAGCGAATCGTGCAGCTCGCGGGTGAGATGGCCGAGCTGCTGGAATACCTGTGAGGCGATCTCGGCGACGACTTCCGGCTCCACGGCCGGCCGGTTCGCGGTGGACGCTTGAATCATGAAGGGGTACCTGCTCCGGTTCTTCCTGCTCGTTGTCGGTTCCGGCCGCTTCACGCCGTGGCACGTCGCTGCATGATCTTGCCGACCTTCTCCTCCAGCGTCGCCTTCGTGAAGGGCTTGACGATGTAGCCCGCGGCGCCACCCTGCGCGGCCTGCACGATGTCTTCCTTGCGCGCCTCGGCGGTCACCATCAGCACCGGAAGGTGCTTGAGCTCGTCGTCCGCCTTGATCGCCTGCAGCAACTCGAAGCCGTTCATGTTCGGCATGTTGATGTCGGAGACGACGAAATCGAAGGACTGCGAGCGCAGCTTCGCCATCGCGGCGGCGCCGTCCTCGGCCTCGTCCGCATTGTGGTAGCCCATCTCCTTGAGCAGGCTGCGCACGATGCGGCGCATCGTGGAGAAATCGTCGACGATCAGGAATCGCAGGTCGGGTCTGGACATCGGTTTCCTCGGTCAGGCACTCATCTCGCGTCGGGCTTCGCCCACCGCGTCATCGTCGTCGTTCATTTCAGGAACCACGCCGCCGTGCGCCGCGGGCGCCGGAAGACGCGAGACATTGGTCGCCCGGTTCGGCCCGCGGCGCTCGACGCCGATCGAGGCCGGGTCCGCATGCGCGCGGAAGTCGTCTACATCCAGGCGCGCTGCATCTCCCGCCAGGCGGAATGCGGCCACCGCGCGCAGCAGCTCCTGCGCCTGCGTCTCGAGGCTGGCCGCGGCCGCGGCGCTCTCCTCGACCAGCGCCGCGTTGTGCTGCGTCGCCTGGTCCATCTGGTTCACCGCTTCACCGACCTGCGCGACGCCGGCGCTCTGCTCGGTGCTGGCGCTGCTGATCTCGCTCATCAGGTCGGTGACGCGACGGATCGAGGCGACCACGTCCTGCATCGTGGCGCCGGCGCGGTCGACGAGCTTCGTTCCGCGCTCGACCCGCTCCACGCTCGCGCCGATCAGCACCTTGATCTCGCGCGCCGCGTCGGCCGAGCGCTGCGCGAGGTTGCGCACCTCGCCGGCGACCACGGCAAAGCCCCGGCCCTGCTCCCCGGCTCGCGCGGCCTCGACGGCCGCATTGAGTGCCAGGATGTTGGTCTGGAAGGCTATGCCGTCGATCACGTTGATGATGTCGGCGATACGACGCGAGCTGTCGTTGATCTCCCTCATCGTGCTGACGACCTCGCCGACCACCTGTCCGCCCGAGACCGCGACCTCGCTCGCTCCGCGCGCAAGCTCGTCGGCGCGCTGTGCGTGATCGGCGTTCTGCTGTACGGTGGCACTGAGCTCCTCCATCGAGGCGGCCGTCTGCTCGAGCGTGCTCGCCTGCTCCTCGGTGCGCGAAGAGAGATCCGAGTTGCCCTGCGCGATCTGCGCGCTGGCGGCAGCCACGCTCTCGGCACGACGACGCACCTCCGCGACGACCTCGGCGATGTGGTCCTTCATCGCGACGAGCGCATGGGCCAGCTGTCCGATCTCGTTGTCGCCGCGGGGTTGCAGCGTGACGTCGAGATCGCCTTCCGCGACCGAACGGGCCATCGACACCGCTTCGGCCACCGGAACGGTGAGGCTGCGAACGAATACCACCATCAATGCCAGCGACGCGACCAGGATCGCGGCCAGCGCGCCGACGACCGCGAACGCCGTGCGGCGCAGCTCGGCCACGCGCGATTCGAACAGCGAAGACAGCACCGCCATCGTCGCTTCGTCGAAGGCATAAAGGCTGTCGATGGTTGCGCTGATCCCGTCGTAGTACTCGTTGCTCGCGAGGTCCAGTTGCTGCGCAGTGATCAGCCGCTGGTCGACGACGGCCAGCGAGGCGGCAATCTTCGCCTTCGTCTCCGCGACCCTGGCCTCGAGGCGTTGCTTCAGCGCCGGATCGGCCGCGTAGGCGAGCGACAGGCTGTGGTCGACCTCCGCGAGTCGCTCGTTCATCCGCTCCTTCATCGCGCTGAGCGAGGCGCGGCCACCGTACGAAAGGTTCTTGTCGACCAGCGCCGTGGTGCCGAAGGCGCGCATGCGGCCGAGCATCTCGGCGGCCCGCGGCATGTGCAGGAGCGACGCGTCGACCAGCGCGTTGCTGTCGCGTTCCGGCGCCAGCGTCAGGCCGAACTCTTCGGTCAGCCGTTCGGAGAGCACGAGCAGCGAGGCGATCCACTCGGTGTGAAGATCGGTGCTGCGCTCGGCAGATTTCAACTCGCCCGAGGCGAGCGCCTTGTCGAGTGCGCTCCAGCGTTGCATCGCTTCGTTCCACCCGCTGATGAAAGCCGCCGACAGCGCGACCTCCTTCATGCGAGCCTCGAAGCCGGCGATGGCCTGCACGAGCGAAGCACGCGCCGCCGGTCGCTTCGACTTCAGCGCCTCGTTGTCGTCCTGCCACAGGGCGGACAGCGAGGCTTCCGAGCCGAGCGACGCGGCCACGACGTCGCGGTGGTTCTGCGCGTGCTGGATCGCCTTCTGCAGGGCGATCACCGAAGCCGCGCCGTCGACCCGGCGCTCGGCGGTGCTCACCTCGTCGGTGACGCGCAGCAGGTACAGCGTGGTAGGCAGCGCCATCATCGCTATCGCGAGCACGCCGAGGACCAGAAACTTCTGCGAAAGGCGGATTCGGTGCAACCAGGACATGGCTTCCCCTATCCAGGAGGGCAATCGGGCACTCACTGCACGGCGGGTTCGACGAGACCCATGTCGGCGCTCGTCATCAGCTTCTCGATATCGACGAGGATCAGCATCCGGTCGTCGATCGCTCCGATCGCGAGCAGGTGATCGGCCTCGATGCTGGCGGCGAACTCGGGCACCGGACGCAACTGCTCGGGCGCCAGCGTGATCACGTCGGACACCGAATCGACGACCATGCCGACCACGCGCGAGCCGATGTTCAGCACGATGACGACGGTGAAGTGGTCGTATTTCGCCTCGTCGAGACGGAACTTCAGCCGCATGTCGACGATCGGCACGATCACGCCACGCAGGTTGACCACGCCCCGGATGAATTCGGGAACGTTGGCCAGCCGCGTCGGCTCCTCGTACGAACGGATCTCCTGCACGCGCAGGATGTCGATGCCGTATTCCTCGTTGCCGAGCTTGAACGCGAGGAACTCGCGCGCGCGGGTCGCGGCTTCACCCTGCCCCGCCGTGACCTTCGCGGCATTCGCGGCCGCGGTGGTGGTCGGGATCGCGGTAGTGGCGCTCATCGGATGTCTTCCTTTGCTTCAATGGAACGGGCAGACCACGCATTGGCGGTCGATGAATCGATCTTCGGCGCAAGTGCGCGCCGCTCGCGCCCGAAAAGCGCAACGCGAAGGTCGCTTATCGCGGCGACGCGAGCGTTCGCCGCGGTCGCGCAAGCATTCAGTGCACCCACTTCGACGCTCCGCGCGGCTCGCTCGCGCAGCGTGCGAGCGAAGCGACGTCGAGGATCAGCGCGACGCGCCCGTCGCCGAGGATCGTCGCTCCCGAGATCCCCTCGACGCGCCGGTAGTTCGCCTCGAGGTTCTTCACGACCACCTGCTGCTGGCCGACGAGCGCGTCGACGACCAGAGCGGCACGACGGCCCTCGCTCTCGACGACGACCATGATCGCCATTTCCGCGGGCGTCTCGTGCGCCGGCACGGCGAAGACCTGCTTCAACTCGATCACCGGCAGGTACTCGTCGCGCACCTGCACGACGCGTCCGCCACCGCCGATCGTGCGCACCACCGCATCGCGCGACTGGAACGATTCGACCACCGATGCGAGCGGAACGATGTAGCAGTCGCGCCCCACGGCGACGCTCATTCCATCCATGATCGCCAGCGTGAGCGGCAGGCGCACCTTCACGCTCATTCCGCGGCCTTCGCACGAATCGATCTCGACCGTGCCGCCCAGCGCGACGATGTTCTTCTTCACCACGTCCATGCCCACGCCGCGCCCGGAGACGTCGGTGACCGCATCGGCCGTCGAGAAGCCCGGCGCGAAAACGAGGTTCCACACTTCGGCATCCGGCATCGCGTCCGTCACGTCGAGACCGCGCTCGCGTGCCTTCGCCAGCAGCCGCGCGCGCGAGAGGCCGCGGCCGTCGTCGCAGACCTCGATGACGATCGAGCCGCCCTGGTGCGACGCCGCCAGCGAGATCGTCCCTGTCTCGGCCTTTCCGGCAGCGACGCGCTCGTGCGGCATCTCGATGCCGTGGTCGCAGCTGTTGCGAACCAGGTGGGTGAGCGGATCGATGATCTTCTCGATGACGCCCTTGTCGAGCTCGGTGGCCTCGCCACGGGTGACGAAGTCGACCTTCTTGCCCAGTCGGTTCGCCAGGTCGCGCAGCATGCGCGGGAAGCGGTTGAAGACGACCGACATCGGAATCATGCGGATCGACATCACCGATTCCTGCAGGTTGCGCGTATTGCGCTCGAGGTCGGCGAGTCCGGCGGCCATCTGCTCCTGGGCGGCGGGCTCCAGGTGCGCGCCGTTCTGCGCGAGCATCGCCTGCGTGATCACCAGTTCGCCCACCAGGTTGATCAGCTGATCGACCTTGTCGACCGAAACGCGCAGCGTCGACGTCTCGCCCGCGGCGTTGCGAGGCACGGAACGCCGTTCGACGGCCACCTCGGCGCCGCGCGGTGCATCGGATGCCGCCGCCTGCGCGCCGTCGTGCCACTCGACGTGCGTCGCGTCGTCGCTTGCGGTCGCGATCGAGGCACCGTGCGTCGGCGCGGGCGCCCGCGTGTCGTCGCTCGCGCCGAGCTGCGGCGCACCGGGAGCGCCTTCGTGAAAACCATAGCCGTCGGAGATCGGCTGCAGGTGAACGCGATCGCGATCGACGTGGAAAGTGAACAGGTCGATCAGGTCTGCGTCGGCGCTCGTCGTACGGATGCGAAAGCGACGCATGCCCTCGGCCGCCTGGCCGGCATCGAGGCGCTCGATCGTTCCGAGTTCCTCGATCTCGCGAAACAGCTCGAAGAGCTGGTCGGCCTGTTCGGGAGCGTCCAGCGGACCGACGACCAGCTCGAGCGTTCGCGGCTCCGCGCGCGCTGCGTCGGCGTCGGCGTCGGCGCCGGGCGCCTGCACTGGCACCGACGTTGGCGCCGGCGCCGTCGCAGGCGCTGCAGCGAAGGCGCGCCCGTCGGCCAGCGCTCGCAGGTTTGCTCTGAGCGCCGCGTCGTCGACGCCGGGCACGTCGCACTCCGAGCGGTAGCGATCCAGGTGCGCGCGCATCGCATCGCCTGCCTGCAGCAGGACGTCGACCATCGCGGTGCTCGGCGCCAGCTCGCGGCGACGCAGCCGGTCGAGCAGCGTCTCCATGTCGTGCGTGAGCTCGGCGAGATCCGAGAAGCCGAACGTCGCCGCGCCGCCCTTCACCGAATGCGCACAGCGGAAGATCGCGTTCAGCGTCTCGTCGTCCGCCGTGTGCAGATCGATGCCGAGCAGCAACTGCTCCATGCGCTCGAGGTTCTCGGCGGCCTCCTCGAAGAAGACCTGGAAGAACTGGCTGAGATCGAGCGAGCCGCCGTTCGGGGTAGAGGTCGTTTCACTCATTGTCGCTTCCCGCAACCGGGCATCACCATGCGGATCACCTCGACCAGCTTGGCCGGATCGAAAGGCTTGACCATCCAACCGGTGGCACCGGCTTCGCGTCCCGCGCGCTTCATGTCGTCGCCCGACTCGGTCGTGAGGATCAGGATCGGCGTCGAGCGGTACTGCGGCAACTCGCGCAGCTTGCGCGTGAGCCCTATACCGTCGAGGCGCGGCATGTTCTGGTCGGTGAGCACGAGATCGAAGTGCCGCCCGCTCGACTTGTCCCAGGCATCCTGGCCGTCGACGGCGACGACGACATCGAATCCCGCGCCACGCAGCGTGAACGACACCATCTGGCGCATCGAGACCGAATCGTCCACTGCGAGAATCGTCTGCATCTGCATGTCTATCCCCCGCATCTCCCTGGTCAGCCGAACAGCTCGATCGAGCCCGCGTCCATCTCGGCACTGGTGACCGGGTTGGCCCGGACATGGATTTCCTCGACGGCAGACTCGCCCTCCTCGTCGCAGCCGAACGCGTCCTGCGCGAGCCGGTCGGCGCAATACTGCAGCCGCTTGCGCGTGTGCGCGATCAGCTGCACGCCGAGATCGTGGAACTGCATCGACGTCACCGCCGTTCTCGCGTCTGCGCTCAACGGCGCCGCCTCGAGCGGAAGGATCGCCAGCAGCGACCCGAACGCGTCGTCGAGCAGGTCGCGCAGGCGATCGAGGTCGTTGCACGCGGCAACCAGTCCTTCCTGTATATCGGCCACCAGCGGCAGCGGCAGTGCGCCGCTCGTCGGGTCGTCGTGCATCGTGTCACTCCGTTTGGAGGGCAGCGGGCACGGCGACGCGCCCGCTGCGAATGCGTTCGATCAGGCGCGGTGCGATCGCCGGCAGCGGCAGCACCTCGTGCGCCGCGCCGTGCGCGATCGCCTCGCGCGGCATGCCGAAGATCACGCAGCTGGCCTCGTCCTGAACCACGTTCCAGCTGCCCGCGTCGCGCATCTCGCGCATCGCGCGTGCGCCGTCCGCACCCATTCCGGTGAGCATCACGCCGATCGCATTGGCGCCCACGAGACGCGCTGCCGAGCGGAACAGCACCTCGACCGAGGGACGATGGCGGTTCACCGGTTCGCCGGCGTCGACGCGTGCCACGTAGCTCGCGCCGTTGCGTTCCACCGACAGGTGCAGGCCGCCGGGCGCGATGTAGGCGTGGCCGGGCAGGATGCGCTCGCCATCGACGGCCTCCTTGACGGCGATTCGGCACAGCGAGTTCAACCGCGACGCGTAACTCGTCGTGAAGCCGGCCGGCATATGCTGCGTGACGAGGATCGCCGGAAAGTCAGCGGGCAGTTGCACGAGCAATTCGCGCGTCG
Source organism: Burkholderiaceae bacterium (assembly GCA_021166725.1). Lineage (GTDB taxonomy): Bacteria > Pseudomonadota > Gammaproteobacteria > Burkholderiales > Burkholderiaceae_E > Zeimonas. Next base: position 54,122 of record JAJPES010000079.1, read on the forward strand.
CCTCGGTGCCGCCGGTCGAGGCGCCGATGAAGACGAGCTTCTCGGTCGTCAGCCAGCGCCGCTGCACGGCAGGCGTCGTCGTGCCGGCGCTTGCGCGTGCAGCCGAAGCGACCTGCGCCGCGGTTGCCGTCGACGCGCCGCTCGCTCCCGGGTATCCCGGCTGCGCCGGCGCCGGATGGATGACCGGCGCGCTCGCAGCGGCTTTACGCGCGGGCCGCAGCCGGGCACGCGCCGCCACGCGCAGCTTCTCGACGATCTCGCTGGCGAGCGCCTCCAGGCCGCCCGCCACGCCGAGGCGCGGCTTGGCGACGAAATCGACCGCGCCGAGCTCGAGCGCCTGCAGCGTGACCTCGGCGCCCCGTTCGGTGAGCGTGGACACCATCACGACCGGCATCGGACGCAACCGCATCAGCCGGCCGAGGAAATCGAGCCCGTCCATGCGCGGCATCTCGACGTCGAGCGTGAGCACGTCCGGGTCGAGCTTGCGGATCATCTCGCGCGCGACCAGCGGATCGCCTGCCACGCCCACGCACTCGAGATCGGGCTGGCGGTCGATGATCTGCTTGAGCAGGCTGCGAACGAGCGCCGAGTCGTCGACGACGAGCACGCGCAGCGGGCGTGCGGGCGACACGACGCTCATCGCCCGCTCCCCGCATCGGGGCCGACGAAGAGCTCGACGCTGCCGCCGGCACGCGCCATCGGCTGCGCGCGCTGCGCCGCGGCCCGGTCCTGGCGCAACAGCGCCGCCGCATCGGTCGGCAGCAGCCGCTTGACGACGACGCGCCCGTTGATCGGCATGAAGCAGACCTTGCGCGGGTGCACGTCGAGCACGTCGCGGCTGACGATCGGGATGCGCTCGGTCTGCAGGTAGTCGAGCACGAAGCGCGTGTTTCGCTCGCCGACGTTCAGCGTGTCCATGCCGGCGATGACCTGCGCGCCGCCGAACACCTTGGCGTCGAGGGCGTTCCGCGAGGCACCCTGGCGCAGCATCTCGTTGATTAGCAGCTCCATCGCGTACGATCCGTAGCGCCCGTCGCTGCTCGACCCCTCGGGCAGCATGAAGTGATTCAGCCCGCCGATGCGCCGCTCACGATCCCACAGGCAGACGGCGATGCACGAGCCCAGCGTCGTCATGATCAGGATGTCGTCGGCGTGCACGAAGTACTCGCCGGGCAGCACCTTGACCGCGTCGTTGCCGAAATGCGAGTCGTACCAGAAGAACGACGCCTCTCCGGGCCGGCGCGCAGACGCGCGCAGTTGCGCCAGCCGCGTGTTGCGCGCCTGACCGGCCGACGTCGATTGCTGCGGCCGCACCATCGTCACTGGCGCTGGTACACGGTCTTGCCCAGCGCACGGAACAGGTCGCGCGAGGCCGCGAAGTTCTCCGAGTGGCCGGCGAAGAGCCAGCCGCTCGGGGACATCGCGCAATGAATGCGCTCGAGAACGAGGCGCTGCACCTCGGCATCGAAATAGATCATGACGTTGCGGCAGAAGACGATGTCCACCGGTTCGTCGAGTTTCCAGTGCGTATCGGCAAGATTCAGCACGCGAAACGAGACGAGCCTGCGCAGTTCCGGACGCACGCGGACGAAACCCCGGTTCGTCCCCGTCCCGCGCAGGAAGTGGCGACGAAGCCGCTCGACGCTCAGGCCTCGTGCGTCCTCCGGATAGACACCGCGCGCCGCAGTCCCGAGCACCTTCGTGTTGATGTCGCTGCAGATGATGTGCACGTCGGCGCCCGTTCCGAGCACCTCGGCGACGGTCATCGCCAGCGAGTACGGCTCCTCGCCGGTGGAGGCGGCGTTGCACCAGATGCGCACGCGCTTCCCTGCGCGCCGCCGCAATTCGGCGGCGAGCAGTTCGAAATGATGTTCCTCGCGGAAGAAGGCGGTGAGGTTCGTCGTCAGGCAGTTCACGAACTCCTGCCATTCGTGCTGCGCAGCCGCCTCGGCCGACGACTCGAGCCAGTGCAGGTAGCTGGCGAACGACGGGTGGCCGAGCTCGCGCAGGCGTCGCGACAACCGGCTGTACACCATCGCCTGCTTCGCGTCGCCCAGATGGATCCCGGCGCGCTGCCGGATGAGCGCACGCACGCGCTCGAAGTCGGCGCGATCGATTGCGAAATCGCCCGCCCCCGGCGTCGGTACCGTGCGGGGCAGAACGAAGGAAGCGGGGCGCATTCGGGCTCGGGAGCAAGGCGGCAAGGCAGCGGCCGACGGAACGCAACCCCTGCTGTTCCGTTATCGGCACGTTTCGCTGCGACTGTAGGGTCGAGCGATTGTCGCGACGATGCGAAACGCGGATGCGCCGAACAGCGGCGCGAAGACCGTACAATTCCGCTGTCGCGGCCCACGCTCTCGCGCCCTTGAACGTCGACAACGCCGGTTCGCTCGTCATCGAGCGTCCGTTTCGCCTGCTCGTACTCGAAGACTCCGAGCTCGACTACGAGCTGCTGGTGGCCACCCTGTCGCGCGACCGGCTGCCGGTCGCCGCCCGTCGCATCGAGACGCGCGCCCAACTGCTGGAGGCGCTGCGCGACGACAAATGGGACGCCGTGATCGCCGACCACCAGTTGCCCACGTTTTCCGGCACCGAGGCGCTACAGCTGGTGCGCGCGAGCGATCGCGTCCTGCCTTTCCTGGTCGTCTCGGGCACGCTCGGCGAGGAGGCGGCGGTGGCGGCGATGCGCAGCGGAGCCGACGACTACCTCGTGAAAGGGCGCCTGGCGCGACTCGCGCCTGCGCTGCTCAATGCGATGGCGCTCGCGCAGGCGCGCCGCGAGCGCGAGAGTGCTGCGCGCGCTCTCGAACGCTCCGAGCAGCAGCTCCGCGAGCTGTACCTGCATCTGCAGACGGTCGTCGACGACGAGCGTGCCGCGATCGCGCGGGAGATCCACGACGACATCGGCGGCATGCTCACCACGCTGCGGCTCGACCTGTCGTGGATCGAGCGTAACGGCGACACGGCTGCCGCCGATCGCGCGCGCCATGCCCTGCAAACCGTCATCGGCATCATGCAGTCGGCACAGCGCATCCAGCGCAACCTGCGTCCGCCGGTGCTCGACGCCGGCCTGGTCGACGCAATGAGCTGGCACATCGGCGAGTTCCGGCGCTCCACCGGGATCGGCGTGACGTTCTCGCATAACGTGAAGGCGGTCGAACTCGACGAATCGCGCGCGATGACGGTCTACCGTACTCTGCAGGAGTCGCTGACCAACGTCGCGCGTCACGCCGGCGCATCGGTCGTGCGCATCGACCTCATCGTCACCGCCGGAGAACTGTCGCTGGAGATCGCCGACGACGGCGTCGGACTCGCCCCCGACGCGCTGGAGAAAGCACAATCCTTCGGCCTGCGCGGCCTGGTCGAGCGCGCGCGCCAGGTGGGCGGCTGGATCGACCTCTCCGGCGGCGAGCGCGGCGCCTGCGTGTTGCTCTCGATGCCGCTGGCCGGGCAGGCAGCCTCGAAAGCGGAGGCTGCAACGTGATCCGCGTCGCGCTGGTCGATGATCACGCGATGATCCGGCGCGGGTTGCGCGAAACGCTGGCGGAGGCAGGCGACATCGAGATCGTCGGCGAGGCGGGTGACTACGCATCGCTGCGCAGCCTGCTGCGGCAGGCGCGCATCGACGTGCTCGTGCTCGACATGAACCTGCCCGGTCGCAGCGGCATCGACGTGCTCAAGGCGCTCGCCGGAGACGAAGACGCTCCGCGCGTCGTGGTGCTGTCGCAGTACCCCGAGGACCAGTACGCGATCCGCGCGCTGCGCAACGGCGCGATGGCGTACCTGAACAAGACGACCGAGCCGCGCGACATCGTCGCCGCGGTGCGCAGCGTCGCAGCCGGGCGCAAGCACCTTACCCCGGAGGTCGCGCAGTTGCTGCTCGATGCGGTCACCGGCACCGGCGGCGGCGCCCGCCACGAGCAGCTGTCCGACCGGGAACTCCAGACGCTGCTGCTGATCGCCTCGGGGCACCGGTTGTCGGAAATCGCCGAAGCGCTCACCCTGTCGCCGAAAACGGTCAGCGTCTATCGCGCGCGCGTGCTCGAGAAGCTCGGCGTCGCCACGAACGCGGAGCTCGCCTCGTACGCGTTGCGCCACGGACTGATCGAATAGGATCGACCAGGAGGCTGTCCATAGTCCGACAGCCTCCTAGGCTGGACGGCGTCGTTTCCCCGACCGCTCGTCGCGCCGGCGCCTCGCTACGTTGCGATCCGTGCACGGGTTCCTTGTTTTCGCTCGCCGCTCGGGTAGATTGGGACGCCTTTCGAACCTGCGCCTCCATGTCCTCCATCGCTCCCGGCAACGCGGCCCGAAGCAACGCCCGGGTCTTCGTCGTCCTGGCGGCGCTCGCCGCCGTGCTCGCTTTCCAGCCGATCCGGTTCGCGATCGACCGCCTCTACACGGCAGCGCCGGATTCGAGCCCGGGCGCCGGAATCGGTCCTCCCTGGTTCGCCCTGTTCGCCTCGGGCGTCCTCACGATCCTCGCCATCGGCTTCGCCCTTGTTGCCTGGCTGCGCTGGACACGCACCGAAGCCGCACTCGACAGCCTGGTCACCACTGCGGCCCGTCTCGCGATCGGCGAGCGCGGCCTGCGCGCCAGGCCACGCTCGCCGGTGCTCGAACCGCTTGCCGGCGCGCTGAACCGGCTGGGCGCGCTGAACGAGTCGGCCGAGCAGATGCTGCTCGATCGCGAGCGGCAGCTCGCCGTCGTGCGACGGCACGCGCGCGCAGCCTATTGGGAAACCGATCGCGACGGCCGGCTGCAACGCATCGAATACGAGCCGACCTGGCCGAACGCCGAGCGCTGCGCATGGGTCGGCGCGGCGCATCTCGAAAACGCGGGCGCGCTCGATCCGCAGGCCTGGCAGGCCGCGCTCGAGGCGCTCGCTGCGCGCCAGGCGTACGAGGGACTCGTGCTCGAGCGGACAAGCGCCGAAGGCCGGCCGATCCGGGTGATCGAGTCGGGCGAACCGCGCTTCGGCGCCGATGGCGATTTCCTCGGCTATTGCGGAACGATGCGCCGCATCGACCCGGATTCCACCCTGCGACAGACGGCGCTGCGCACGGCATTCGAGACGAGTCCACGGCCCGTCTTCGTCGTTGCCTGCGCGCCGTGGCCACTGCCCATCGTCTGGATGAACGCCTCCGGTCGCGCCCTGCTCGGCGGGAACGGCCCACGCGACGTGCAGCCCACGATCGGCGCACTGCTCGAGGCGAGCGACGGCGAAGCCGTGCGTGAGTTGCAGCAGGCGATCCTGCGCCGCAGCCCGCTGCGCCGCGCGCTGCAGGTGCGCGATCGCTACGGCACGCGCAGCGAGGCGATCGCGCGCCTGGAGCCACTCGACGACGGATCGCAGGCATTCGTGCTCGTGCTCGATGCGAACGAGGCGCAGCTGGAACGCCTGCGCCTGTCGGCCGATGCGGCGCACGCTCTCGGCACGCGCGTGCGCGAACTCGAGCGGCACGCACACCAGCTCGATGTCTTCGCCTGGAGCGTCTCGCACGATCTGCGCGCGCCGCTGCGCGCCGTCGACGGATTCGCCCGCATCGTGCTCGAGGATTACGCCGCGCAACTGGCGCCGGCGGCGCGGGAGCACCTGCAGCGCGTCGTCTCTGCCAGTGCGCGGATGGAGCGGATGATCGATGCGCTGATGGCGCTGGCGCGCTCGACGACGCAGCCGATGCAGCGCACACCGGTCGATCTCGGCCGGCTCGCGCACGACATCATGCGCAACCTGCTGCGCAGCGATCCGGCACGCGAGGCCCAGATGCATTGCGAGCCGTCGCTCGTGGTCGAAGGAGACCCCGACCTGCTTCGCCTGATGCTGCAGAACCTGCTCGGGAACGCATGGAAATACACTTCGAAGCGCGCGGTCGCATCGATCCGCTTCGACGCGGCCGCCGACGCGCGCGGCCGCACCGTCTACTGCGTCTCCGACAACGGCATCGGCTTCGACTCGGCGAACGCCGACCGGCTGTTCTCGCCCTTCCAGCGGCTGCATCCGGAAGAAGACATCCCCGGCACCGGGATCGGACTGGCCATCGTGCAACAGATCGTGCAGCGCCACGGCGGCACCATCCGCGCGGAGTCGAAGCCCGGCGAAGGCAGCCGCTTCCTCTTCACGATCGGCGGCTGATCCGGACCCGGCCGGACCCGAAGTCTCCTACGGATTGCCCAGGAAATCCCGCTTGCCGATCGGAACGCCGTTGTGCCGCAGGATGTTGTATGCGGTCACCGAGTGGAAATACACGTTGGGCATCGAATGCCCAAGCAGCAACTGCATCCCCTTGTAGCGCGTTTCCTTGCCGGTTACCGGCAGCACGATCTCGTCGTCCTCCGTTCCGTCGATCCGCTCGGCCGGCACGCTTCGAATGAACTCGACGCTTCGTGCGATCCGCAACTTCAATTCGGCGAACGTCTTTTCGTCGTCGGGGTAGTACGGCACTTCCATGCCCGCCAGGCGGGCAACGACGCTGCGCGCCTTGTCGCAGGCAATCTGCACCTGCTTGGAGAACGGATACATGTCGGGCGCGAGCCGACAGTCCATCACCGTTGCCATGTCGATCTTTCCCGCATCGGCATGCGCCTGCGCCTTGTCGAGGATTCCCGAGAGGTTCCCCAGCAGGTTTGCCAGGCGCGGAACGCTCGCCTGGTACATCGAAATCTTCATCGCGATACCTCCTCGTGCAGCGCGACTGCGAAGTCGCCCAGGAAAGCGCCCTGTTCCCGCAGTGGTGTCCGCAGCAATTCGATCGGCAGTGCGCGAAGACTACACCGCTCGGATCATGCTGCTCCTCGTCTGCTGCGCGACACGAAGCGGTCGCTCGCCTGCCAGTGATCGGGATGGACCCAGGTGGCGACCAGCGCCTCGCGCTCTCGCTGCTCGCGCTGCGCCCTCGTCAAGGCGAGTCGGTCGCCGGACGCGATGGCCTTGAATGCGCGCAGCACCTGCGGTGCGTGCACACGAATCGGTTGAAGGAAACGCTCCACGCACGCATCGAGCGTTTCGCCTTCGGCGGCGACCTCATCGACCAGTCCGGCCGCGCGCGCCTGCTCGGCAGGCATCGTCTCGGCCCGAATGAGGATCGACAGCGCACGATGTCCGCCCACGAGCGCAACGAGATCGGCCCCGCCGCCGAAACCGGTGCAGATGTTCAGCCGGCCCTGCACGAAGCCGATCGCCGCATGTCGCGCCGCAACGCGGAAATCACAGGCGACGGCCAGCTCGGCCCCGCCGCCGAGCGCGACTCCGTTCAGCGCCGCGATCACCGGCAACGGAAACTCGCGCACTGCGCGCAATGCCTCGTTCGCATGCGCCCAGAGTCGCTCGGCGTCGTCCTTCCCACGGAGCTTGTCGAACTCCTTGAGGTCGCCGCCCGCGGCGAAGCTCTTCTCGCCGGCTCCGGTGACGACCGCCGCCTGCAGCGCGAGATCGTCGGCCGATTCGGTGAACGCCCGTCGCAACTCGCCGAGCACCTCGGTGCTCAGCGGATTGCGCTGTTCCGGTCGGTCGATCGTCACGTGCAGGACGGCGTCGCGCCGCTCGACTCTCAGGTGGCGGTATCCGGTCATTGATGGAAGACCTCCTCGATTCGTCCTCGTGCCGCGACGAGCCGCGCAGCCAGATCGTCGATGTGCTTGTCGCGCCGCAATCGCTTGCCGGCGGCGAGCGTGTGACCGGTGATCGCCGGTATCGGAGGGGGACGCAGACGATTGTACGGAAGACGATTCAGGCTGCAAGCCATCGGCAATTCTCCCTTCGAGAAATGACCGAAGTCCCGGCGAGTCGCGGGGCCCGCGCGCCCGACGGGCGGACGACCACGCTATCGTCGACGAAGCAGGTCGCTCACCATGGAACGCACAGCCTCGGACTCCAGCGCCGGCTCGAACAGCGCGGCGCGCGCATCGCACTGCGCCTGCAGCGTCTCCAACGAGTGCGAGTCGTCGCGCACGCGCTGCAACAACGCGGCAAGCGTCGCCGAGTCATCGACCGGAAAATAGCCCGCGTAATCTTCGCCGAGCAGGCCGACATTGCCGTCGATGCGCGAAGCGAGCACCGCAGTGCCGCTGCGCACCGCTTCGATCACCACGTGCGCGCCGCCCTCGATGCGACTCGGGTGAACGAGAACGTGCGCCGCGCGGATGCGCGCGAGCGTTTGTCGGTGAGAGAGCGGACCGCGCCAGCGGTAGCGCGTGTCGTCAGCGGCAAGCGCTAGCGCCTCGGCGGCGATCGTCGGATCGAGCGCATCGCCGATATGCTCGAAGAAGATGTCGCTGCGATCCGCAAGCCTGCGTGCGGCATCGAAGAACGTACCGGGGCGCTTCTCCTCGCGCAGGTGGCCGACCATGACCGCCCGCAGCTCGCGCCTCGTCTTCGCCGCGCGGCTGCGCGCCGGAAACGACTGCAGGATCACCACCGTCCTGGACCGGAACTGCACTGGCAACGCCGCCGGACCGCGCTCGTTGAGCACGACCAGGCGATCGGCGATCGCGAGCGAGCGCTGCGCGTCTGCGTCCACGTCGATGTCGCGATACAGATCGGTGCCCGTCAGCACGAGCGCCAGCGGACGCCGGGGGTGTCGCGCGCGCCACGCGGCGATCGACGCGGCCGAGCGTCGCGCATGCAGCGCGATCATCAATGCGTCGTCGCCGCCGCACCATTCCTGCACCAAGCGCACCCGATGATCGACCGACAGAAAGCGTGCCCAGCGTCGTGCCGTTCGCCAGTTTCCGTTGTTGGCATCGGCGTTCGCCGGTGTCACGATGACGAGGTGCGGCCTCATGTCGACGGATCAGGGGCGGGAATGATCGAGAACCGAACGGCCGGCATCGCGATCCGGCGCGCCGGGACCGAAGCGCTCGCCGAGGCGCTGGCGGCCAGCCGTCGCGACACGCTCGCCGCCTTCGAATCCTTCGAGCGGAACCTCGAATCGCTCGTCGTGCCGCGATGCGTCGAGCTGAATCCGCCGCTGTGGGAACTGGGACACATCGGATGGTTCCAGGAGTGGTGGATCGCGCGCAACCCGCAACGCGCACTCGGCGCGCGCGCCGATCCCGAGGCGCCGCGCACGGCAGGCATCCGTCGCGATGCGGACCGTCTCTACGATTCGGCAAAGGTCGCGCATGAAACGCGTTGGAACCTGCCGCTGCCCGACGCGGACGAAATCCGCGCCGACCTGCATGCGCAACTGGAAGGAACGCTTGCGCTGTTGCAGCGCGCCGACGAGACCGACGCCGGATTGTATTTCTTTCGGCTGGCGCTCTTTCACGAGGACATGCATCACGAAGCGGCGAGCTACATGGCACACGCGCTCGGCTTCGAGATCGACGAATCGACGCACCCTGCTCCACTTGCCGAAGGATGCCGGGAGATCGGGTTCGGCACGGGTCGGTGGCGCCTCGGCTTCGAGGGCCCGGGCTTCGCCTTCGACAACGAATGCCGGTCGCACGAGATCCGGTTGCCCGAATACTGCATCGACGACCGCGTCGTTCGCTGGGCGGAATACCTGCCCTTCGCCGAAGACGGAGGCTACGAGCACGAACACTGGTGGAGCGGGTCCGGTCGCGCATGGCTCCGTGCGCAGGGCCGGTGCGCGCCGCGCTATCTGGAGCGCACGTCGCGCGGCTGGCGGCGATGGTCGAACGGCCGCTGGAGCGAGTTGGATCCGGCGCTGCCTGCCTGCCATCTGACCCTGCACGAAGCGCTCGCCTGGTGCAACTGGGCCGGCCGCCGCCTTCCGAGCGAAGCGGAATGGGAACGCGCGGCGATCGAAGCAGGCGATGCGTTCCGTTGGGCAGACGTCTGGGAATGGACGTCGAGCGCGTTCGCCCCGTACCCGGGCTTCACCGCGCATCCGTACCGCGCTTACTCGTCACCCTGGTTCGACGGCCGGCCGGTTCTGCGCGGCGCTTCGTTCGCCACCTCGCCGCGAATGCGCAATCCGCGCTACCGCAACTTCTTCGACGCCGGGCGCGACGATATCTACGCCGGGTTCCGCAGTTGCTCGCTGGCACCCACACATCGTGCAACACACCGAAGAGCGGAGTCACTCGTGGACACGTTTTCGATCGGCGATCACGTCAGCTGGAATTCCGAAGCAGGCCGGGTGAGCGGCCGGATCATCCGCGTGCACCACGCCGACTTCGACTACAAGGGTCACCGGCGCCGCGCATCGAAAGACGATCCGCAGTACGAGATCAAGAGCGACAAGACCGATCACGTGGCTGCGCACAAGGAAGGAGCGTTGACGAAGATCGGTCGATGACCTCTTCCTTCAAGCCGTCCTCGTGGGCTGGCGGCCCAGTTCCTGGAGCATTCGTTCCCGCATGAGGAACTTCTGCGGCTTGCCGGTCACGGTCATCGGGAACTCCGGCACGAAACGCACGATGCTCGGGACCTTGTAGTGAGCTATCTGCCCCCGGCAGAAGGCCTGGAGTTCGTCCACGTTGCCCTCCTGTCCGGGTCGCAGAACGATCCACGCGCAGACCTCCTCGCCGAGTCTCGGATGAGGAATCCCGAACACTTGCGCCGATTGCACCTTCGCATGCGTCTGCAGGAACTCCTCGATCTCCCGCGGATAGACGTTCTCTCCGCCTCGAATCAGCATGTCCTTCACGCGACCGACGATGTTGCAGTAGCCGTCCGCGTCGATCGTCGCGAGATCGCCGGTGTGCATCCAGCCGCTCTCGTCGATCGCCTCGCTCGTTCGCTCGGGGTCGTCCCAGTAGCCGCGCATTACCAGGTAGCCGCGCGTGCACAGTTCGCCGGCCGTTCCAAGAGGAACCACGCGACCGGCACCGTCGACGATCTTGACCTCCGCGTGCGGCTGGATGCGTCCCACGGTGGCGACGCGGCGCTCGACCGGGTCGTCGACACCGGACTGGAACGAGATGGGGCTCGTCTCGGTCATGCCGTAGGCGATCGTCACCTCGCCCATGTGCATCTCTTCGATGACCCGGCGCATCGTCTCGACCGGGCAAGGGGCTCCGGCCATGATGCCCGTTCGCAGCGACCCCAGCTCGAAGTCGCCAAAAAGGGGATGATCGAGCATCGATACGAACATCGTCGGCACGCCGTGCAGCGCGGTGCAACGCTGCGCCTGCACCGCCTGCAGGGTCTCGCCAGCGTCGAAGGCGGGGCCGGGGAAGATCATCGTCGCGCCGACCGCCGTGCAGGCGAGCACGCCGAGCACCATCCCGAAGCAGTGATACAGCGGAACCGGAATGCATAGCCGGTCACGCGAAGACAGCGCCATTGCGCGCGCGCAGTAGCGCGCATTGTTGACGATGTTGAAGTGACTGAGCGTCGCACCCTTCGGCGACCCCGTGGTGCCGCTCGTGAACTGGATGTTGATGGCGTCGTCGGGGTCGAGCGCCTGCGATAGGGCGGCGAGCCGTGCGCGATGAGCGGGACCGGCCTGGCGGACCAGTTCGTCGAAGGACAGCGTGCCGCGCGGCTGCGGCCCGTCGCCGATGAGCACGACGTGGCGCAGTCGCTCGAGGCGCTCGAGCCGAAGCCGCGTGGTGCGGTCGATCCGGTCTATTTCGGGGGCGAGCTTGCGCACGATGCCCACGTAGTCGCTGCTGCGGTGCGCCCGCGCCATCACGAGCACGCGGCACTGGACCTTGTTCAGCGCGTACTCGAGTTCCGAGCTTCGATAAGCCGGATTGATGTTGACGAGCACCGCGCCGATCCGCGCCGTGCCGAACTGCACGAGCAGCCACTCGACGCAGTTGGGCGCCCAGATTCCCACCCGGTCGCCGCGGCCGATGCCCAGCGCGAGCAACCCCGCGGCGACGGCGTCGGAGCGCGCCAGCAGGTCGTGCCAGCTCAGGCGCTCGCCCTCGGCAACGAAGACTGCTGCATCGCCACCGCCGTTGCGCCGCACTGCGCGCTCGAGCAGCGCGGGAATCGTCATGAAGCGCAGTGGGTCGTCGGTGCTGCCGCAGACGTACGAGAGCGCGCCCTGCGGCCGCTGGCGGTCGCCCGCGCCGCCGCGCAGCCAGTCGGAGGCGAAGGGATTCCGGTCCATCAGAACTCGCGCCAGTCGCCGAGTTGCTCGAAGGCGTGTGCGGCGCGATAGATCGTCGATTCGTCGTAGCGTCGTCCGACCAGCATCATCCCCACCGGCAGCCCATGGCTGAGCGCACAGGGGACGTTCATCGCCGGATGTCCGCTGACGTCGAACGGGCACGCGTTGCCGAGCATCTCGAAGCCGCGCTGGCACCACAGCGCCAGCGGTGCGTTGGTCGGCGGGAGCGGCGTCGCCTTCATCGGCAGGGTGGGCATCAGCAGCAGGTCGTGGCGCTCGAGCGCCTCGTCGTAGGCGCCGCGCAGCAAGCGCGCCAGGTTCTGCGCCTTGGCGTAGTAGTGGCCGCGGTACTGCCGCAGGAAATACTCGCCGACGAACATCGAGATCTTCAGCGTGCGCGACAGTTCATTGGCGCGCGCACGCCAGTTCGCGTGCGCATCGAGCAGGCTCGTGGTGTACAGCCCCTCCCAATTGAAGCCCATGCCGTTGCCGTGCATCATCTGCGCCTGCAATCCCTCGAGGGCGATCGGGGTCCAGATTGCCGGCCCGTCGAGGTGCATCGGGATGGAAACGTCCTCGACCATTGCGCCGAGCGCGCGCAGCCGATCGGACGCCTGTCTGACCTTCTGGTCGACGTCGGGCTCGCTCTCGGGACGCCCGAAGCCCTCGCGGACGACCCCGATGCGCAGTCCTGCGACGCCGCGACCGAGCGCGCTCGTGTACCTGTCGACACGCACGTCGTACTGCCGCGGATCGAGCCCGTCGGCGCCGGCGATCACCTCGAGCAGCAGCGCGTTGTCGGCAACGGTCGCGGTCATCGGGCCCGCGTGATCGATCGTCGCCTCGATCGGCATGATTCCCGTATACGGGACGAGCCCGTGGGTGGGCTTCATGCCATAGACGCCGCACCACCCGGCCGGCATCCGGATCGATCCTCCCTGGTCTCCGCCGATCGCCATCTCGATCTCGCCCGCACCCACGAGGGCCGCGCAACCGGAGGAGGAACCGCCGGAGGCGTAGCCGTGGCGCCACGGGTTGTGCACCGGACCGCGCGCCGACGTGTGACTGCCGCCCGAAAGACAGAAATACTCGCAGTGCGCCTTGCCGACGATGGTTGCGCCGGCGTCCAGCATCCGGGTGACGACCGTCGCGTCGATGTCCGGCACGTAGCCGTCGAGCGTCGAGGCGCCATTCATCATCGGCACCCCGGCCAGGCAGACGTTGTCCTTGAGCACGACCCGCTTCCCGCCCAGCGGCCCGGTGCGCGCACCGTGCACCTCGGTCTTCACGGCCCAGGCGTTCAACGGGTTCTCCGCGGCCGAAGGACGATAGCCGGGCGTGCGCGGCCAGGCGACCGACGGCAGGTTGTCGGGCAACTCGCTGATCCGGTCGTAGGCCTGCAGGGTGCCGTCGATGACCTCGAGGTACTCCGCGACCTCGGCGTCGGACATGCTCATGTGCAGCTTCGAGACGATTTCGCGCAACTGCTCGAAGGTCGGGCGTTTGACGGTTCCCATAGTGATCCCTGCTGGCGACGGCGTGACGCTCGTCGCGGAGTGACGTGGGGGCCGAGCGGCGGCCCCTTCCGCAGTGGCGGGAATCGCCGGACGCGTCGTGCGTCCGGCGGCGGTCGACAGCGACGCTGGCTGCCCGGGGCCGGGCGCCGGCGTCGCCCCACGCGGGGAGCCCGCACCTCGCGTTCTGCGCACGCTGCCCATGCCGAGCGCTTCGACGAGCGAGGCCGGGGCGCCGATCTGCTCGGCGCCGAATTCCCGCACCAGGCGGCCTTTTTCCATCACGGCGATGCGATCGGCGACGTCGAGAACGAGGTCGAGGTTCTGTTCGACGATCAGAATGGCCAGCCCGTGCTCGCACCGCAGTCGGGACAGCGTCTGCCCGATCTCGTCGACGATCGAAGGCTGGATTCCCTCCGAAGGCTCGTCGAGCAGCAGCGCCCACGGATTCGATACCAGCGCGCGCGCAAGTGCGAGGAGTTGCTGCTCGCCTCCGGACAGAGCGCCACCCCGCCGGTCGAGCAGGCGCGCCAGGCGCGGAAACAGGCGCACAACGCGCTCGACGGCCTCCGGCTCGGTTTCGTCGGTGGCACCGGTCCAGGCCAGCCGCAGGTTCTCGCGGGCCGTCAACGCAGGCAAGATGCCGCGACCCTGCGCGACGTAGCCGAGGCCGCGACGGCTGCGCGCGTAAGGCGGTTCGCGAGAAACGTCGACGCCGTCTATCGCGATCCGCCCACCCGTGGCGGGAAGCAGCCCGATGATGGTCTTGAGCAGCGTCGTCTTGCCCATGCCGTTGTGGCCGACGATGCCGAGCGCCTCGCCTTCGTGCAGCTGCAGCGTAACGCCGTGAAGGACGGGCACATGCCCGTACCCGGAGCGAAGGTCGTGCGCTTCGAGCACGACGCGCCGCTGCTTCGCCGGCGGCGGCGGCGCCGCGTCGAGCGACGTGCCGGCGACCACGTCACGCGCAGCTTTCAAGCCGTCGCGCGTCATCGTGCGCGTTCTCCCAGGTAGACCTCGCGCACCCGGGCGTCGTTCAACACCTCGTCAGCGGGCCCGTCGAGGAGGATCGAGCCTTGATGGAAGACCGTGACGAGCGAGCCGAGCAAGCGCACGAACTCCATGTCGTGGTCGACCACTACGACCGCGGCCGTCTCGTTGATCCGCTGCACGACCGCGGCGAGTCGTTCGACCTCGTCGCCCGTCATGCCGGCCGCCGGCTCGTCGAGCAGCACGAGCCACGGGCGCTGCGCAAGCACGACGCCGATCTCGACCATCTGGCGGCGTCCATGCGCAAGCTCGCCGACGCTGCGCCGCGCGACGTCACCCAGCTGCAGGATTCCGATCGTCTCGTCCACGGTGTCGTCAGCCGCGCCGGCTTCCAGAATCCTGCGCGCAGCAAGCCAGACGTTCTCCTCCACGGTGAGCCCGTTCATCACCGACGGCACCTGCGTCTTCACGCCCACGCCGAGCCGCACGATGCGATGCGTGCGCCACCCGGTGACGTCCTGGTTGCGAATCAGCACTCGCCCATTGCCGGATCCCAGCCGATACTGCCCGGTGAGGCACTTGAAGAAGGTGCTCTTGCCGGCGCCGTTCGGGCCGATCAGACAGCGCAGCTCGCGCTCGCGCAGCGAGAAGTTCACGGAGTCGAGTGCGACGACGCCGCCAAAGCGCATCGTGAGATCCTGCGTCTCGACGACCTCGCTCACGTTGCGCCCCCGCCCGTCACGCCGAGCCTGCGCCGTGCGACGCCTGTGCCTTGCGCGCGGTTCGCCCGCGTCCGAGCGCTCCACAACCGCTGCAAGGCAGGAACCACACCACTCGGCACGGCGAGCACGACCACGATCAGGATCACGCCGAGCACCAGCGAGTTGTCGATGAGCGTCTGTTCGCCCAGCAGCAGCTTGACCATGCCGAGCGCGACTGCCCCGAGGATGGGGCCGAGCAGCGTTCCGAGACCGCCGACGATGACCCAGATCAGCACCTCGGCGGCCTGGCGCAGGCTGAAGAGCCCGGGCGTGACGATCTCGGCCCAGTTGGCGAAGAGGCAGCCGGCCAACCCCGCCATCGCCGCGCTCAACGAGAACACCGCCGTCTTCAACAGCGGCACGTCGTAGCCGAGCAGTTCGCATCGCGCCTCGTTCTCGCGGATGCCGACGAGCACGCGCCCGAAGGTGCTCGTGAGCACCCAGCGACAGATCAGGTAGCACGCCAGCAGCGCCGCGGCGCAGACGTAGTAGCTGGGTACCCCATACAGCGAGACGTCCGGAAAGCCGGGCAGGTTCAGGGTCGGAAAACCGGGGATGCCGTTGAACCCGCCGAGCCGTGCCTCGCCGATGCGATAGGCATCTCCGGCAGTGGCGCTCATGAACTTGAACAGGATCAGCGTGACGACGAGCGTGATCACGCCCATGTAGACGTCGCTGATGCGACCGTAGAACATCATTGCGCCGACGACCGCGGCGAAGGCGGCGGGCAGCAGCACGGCGAGCAGCAACGGCACGGTACTCTCGCCGAAGTTCAGCGCGGCGATCGCGTAGGTGTAGGCGCCCAGGCCGAAGTACGCCGAATGGCCGAAGCTGAGCAGCCCCGCGAAGCCCCACATGAGCCCGAGCGACAGCGCGAAGAGCGCCCAGATCAGCAGGACGCTCGCCGTGTGCGTGTCGAAGACGAGTGGATAGAGCGCGAGCGCGATCGTGACGGCGAGGAACCACCCCCAGCGAATCGTTCCCGTGGAGCGCCAGGCCTTCACGTGCCGTTCCGGAAGAAGCGCCCGGTGATGCCCTGCGGCATCAGGCGCAGCAGCACGATCGCGAGCGCGAGCATCGCCAGTTCACCGACGACCGGCCCGGCCTCGAACGAAAAGAACTGGTTGACGAAGCCGAAGAGCACCGAACTGGACAGCGTGCCGGAGATGACCGCGGCGCCGCCGGTGATTACCGTGATGAACGCCTTGGCGATATAGGCGCCGCCCGAGGAGGGCAGCAGTCCCGTCAGCGGCGCCAGCACTCCGCCCGCAAGCCCCGACAGCGCCGCGCCGAACGCGAAGGTGAGCATGTAGACGCGGCGAGGGTCGTAGCCCAGCGCCGCGACCACCTCGGGTCCCTGCATCGCTCCCCGTGCCACGAGCCCGGCGCGCGTGAAACGCAGCAGCACCCACAGGACAAGGAACAACAGCGTGGCGACCGCGACGATGAACAGGTTGTAGCCGCCCATCTGGTAGTCGCCGACCTGGTAGCCGCCGATCGGAGCGGGAACGCTGACGGCGCTGCTGCCGAAAACCAGCGTGATCCCGCCGATCATCAGCAGGCTGAGACCCCAGGTGGCAAGCATCGTGTCGATCATCCGCCCGTAGAGGAAGCGGATGATCAGGCGCTCGGCGAGAAGACCCCATGCCGCCACGACGAGCGGCGAAACGACGAGCATCGCCAACCAGACGTTCCATCCGGCCTTCACGCAGGCGATCGTGGTGTAGCCGCCGAGCATGACGAACTCGCCGTGCGCGAGATTGATCACGCGCATCATGCCGAAGACGATCGCCAGCCCGGCGCTGATCAGCGCCAGGAAGGCGATCATGTACAGCATCTCGAGAACGACGACAGCTGCGTAGTCCACGACCGCGCGCCCGGAATCGATCGATGGCTAGATCGACACCTCGAACTGCTTGTTCTCCTTCGGGTTCTTCTGCAGGTCGCAGTACTGCGCGGTGTCGCTCGGCGGGCGCTGCTTCACCGTCTCCAGGATCGTGTTCTTCTGCCCCTTGACTTCCATGACACGGACATCGAGCGCAGCATGATGGGTCTTCGGTTCGATCGTCACGGTGCCCGAGGGCCCTTCGATCGACACGCCGGCCTCCAGCGCCGCCAGAACCGGCGCGTGCTCGATCGCCTTCGCGTTGCGCACCGCCTGCGCCCAGAGGTGGATTCCCTGGTACTGCGAAACCGCGATCTCGTGGACGGACCTGGGATCGCCGAAGCGCTTCTGCCAGCGCGCGAGGAAATCCTTGTTCGCCGGCGTGTCGATCTCCTGGCTGTAGTTGCCGGCGATGAGAATGCCGTCGCCTTCGGCTGCGGACAGCGCGAGCTGTTCGTTGCCCACGCCGAACACCGTCGCCGCGAGCGGGATCCTGGTGTTCATGCCAGAGGCCGCCCACTGGCGGTAGAACGACATGTGCGCGCCACCGACGAGAGCGGAGACGACGAACGACGGCTTCTCCTGCTGGATCTTCGCGATCGTCGAGCCGAAGTCGGCGACGTCGAGCGGAAAGAAGTCGGTCTTCAGCGTGGTTCCGTTGCGCTGCTTGACGTAATGCGCGATCCACTTCGCGGCGATCTGCCCGTAGTTGTAGTCGGCCGCGAGCACGTAGACCTTGTTGCCCCATCGCTTCATCGCGAGGTCGACGACCGGCTCGATGACCTGCGCCGGAGTCGTCCCGGTGCATACGGTGTTGCGGTCGCAGACGCCGCCTTCATAGAGGATGTTGTAGAAGTAGAGCGTGTTGGCGCGCCTGAAGGTCTGCCGGATCGCCTCGCGCGAGGCCGACGTGATGCCGCCGTGCACCACGTGGACCTTGTCGTCGCGCACGAGTTGCTGCGCGAACTTGGTGTAGAGCGCGATGTCGGACTGCGTGTCGTATTCGATGAGCTGCAGCTTGCGACCGAGCAGTCCGCCCGCTTCGTTGATCTCGTCCACGGCCATCCTCGACGCCATCGCCATTGGCTTTCCGTAGATGTCGATGTTCCCCGAGGCGTCGAGCAACACCCCGACCTTGATGGGAGCGCCTTGTGCGAAGGCCCCGCGCAGCGGCAGGGCCGTTCCGAGGGCGGCCAATCCGGCGCCCGCGACGAAATCACGACGCGTGATGCTCATTGCTGTCTCCTGTTATGTTCGACGACGTCCGGCTCACTCAGTCGCTCGCGCGGGGCGCGGCTGCCGTCTCGCGGCCCGCCGGCTGCGACGGGGCAGCCAGTCCGACCGCTGACGAGAAGTCGACTCCGATCGAGTCGCCGATGCTCTTGAGGGCCGGCAACTGCAGCGCCATGCCCATGATGCTGTCCATGACCTGGTTCACCGGCGGGCGGGCGGCATCGCCGGCAGCGCCACTGCCGGGCGCACCCGCCAGCCCGCTCACCTGGTGGATGCGGATGCTGTCGATCTTCTCCACCGGCTTCATCATCTGCGCGACGATCTCGGGCATCTTGTCGAGCCGGTAGCGCTCCAGCTGCAGCCTCACGAGGCCGTCGCTTCGCGTGTTCTCGGCGTCGATCAGCGCCCGGCTGCCTTCCGACTCGGCGAGCATTCGCAGCCGCTCGGCCTCGGCTCGCGTGCGCACCGCCTGCGCCTCGGACTGCGCGCGCCGGATCAGCACCGACGCCTCGCTCTCGGCCTTCGCCGCGGCCACCTCGCCCGCCTCCTGCTCGCGCTTCACCGCGATCTCGCGCGATCGTTCCACGACCGCGCGCTCGCGCTCGGTCTGCACGTGCTCCTGCGCCAGGATGATCTCGGCGCGAGCGCGCTCGGCGCGCGCCTGCGCCTGCGCCTCCTCGGCGTGCTTGTCGGCGAGCCGGATCGCACTGTCGGCCTTGCGCACCTCGGAATTAAGCTGCGACTCGATCTCCACCCGCCGGATCTCGCTCTGCTTCGCCAGTTCGACGAGCCGGGTCTCGCGCTCGCGAAGGATGCGTGCAGCCTCGCTGGCAATCAACGCATCCTCGCGCGCCTTCGCAGCCTCCGCTTCACTGGCCGACTTGATGCGCTCGATCTCGAGTCGCTGCTCGATCTGTGCCTGCTCTTCCTGCTGCGCCAGGCCCAGACGCCGCTTCGTGGCGTCGAGTTGCGTCTGCCGCACGGCGATCTCCGCTTCCGCCTCGACCTCGGTGCGCTTCTTGCGGTTGGCCGAGATGATCTCGGCCAGACGTCGCATGCCGACCGCATTGAACGCGTTGTTCTCGTCAAGAGCCGCGAACGGCGCCTGGTCGAGCCTGGTGAGCGAGATCGAATCGAGCAGCACGCCATTGTGCGAGAGGTTCTCGCGCAGCTGCTCGGCCACCTGCCGCACGAACTCGCTGCGCTGCTCGTGCAGGCTGTCCATGGTGCGCGCCGCCGCTACGGCCTGCAGCGCATCGATGAAGCGCCCCTCGAGCAGGTTGCGTATGCCCTCGGGGCTCAGCGCCCGGGCGCCGAGCGCCTGCGCTGCGGTCGCCACCCCGTCGACCGTGGGTTGCACGCGCACGTAGAACTCCAGCTCTGCATCGACGCGGATGCGATCGGTGGTGATCAGCGATTTCTCGGACGTGCGTCGAACTTCGACGCGGATCGTCCGCATGTTGATCTCCTCGACGCGATGCAGGAACGGCAGCGCGAGGCAGCCGCCGGCGAGGATCGTCTTCTGGCCGCCGAAGCCGGTGCGGATCAGCGCGACGTCGCGCGTGGACTTGCGGTAGAAGCGGTTGAGGAAGGCGACGACGATCGCGACGACGACGATCGCGAGCGCGATCGCGAAGATCCAACCGAGCAGAACCATGACTTCCCCGTACGTGGGCAGTGCGGCTCAGTATCGGAAGGAATTGTTTTCCGTGTCAAGTAATTTGTTTTCCGATTCAAGTAATCGGATTCACGAGCCGCGCTCGCGGATGAAGTCCTCGAGCAGTCGCTTCAGCTCTCGGCCCCTGTCGCGACCGAGCGCCGACTCCATCGACAGTCGTTCGCGCTGCACCGTGCCCTGGAGGCGTCGCACGCAGGCGAGGCCCACGTCGGAGATGTAGACGAGCACCCTGCGATTGTCCTCGGGGTCGAGGGCGCGCTGCACGAGAGCATTGGCCACCATGCGGTCGACGAGCTTCGAGAGCGACGGAAGCTTCATCGACACGGCGTCGGCGAGCGCGGACATCGAACGACCGCTTTCGTCGGCCAGCACCTCGAGCACGCGCCACGACTCAAGCGGCACGCCCACGGGATCAAGCACGCGCTCGAGGTCGGCGGTGGCGCGACGGCTTGCTTCGTGGAGCAACGCCTGCAGGGAGGCGGCGCCGTCAGCCTTCTTTCTGGGCTTCGCCATGATTCCCGAATTCTAGGGCGAGCGGAGCGAGCGCGCCAGACGAGCGCTTTCGGCCCGTTCGCCGGTGGGGTACAAATGACTCCAACAATCGGAGGAGCCGCGCAATGCACGATCACGAATCCCTGCACGAACTGGAAGCGAGCGAGCTCGCGCGGCTGCTTCATTCGCGAAAGCTCTCGCCGGTGGAAGTCACCGAGGCCATGCTGCGCAGGATCGAAGCACTGGACCCGCGCCTGCACGCATACGCGCGCGTCACGCCCGAGCTCGCGCTCGAGCAGGCGAGGAAGGCCGAAGAGCGCATCGGCAGGCGGCAAATTCTCGGGCCGCTGCACGGGGTGCCGATCGCCGTGAAGGATCTTTGCTTCACGAAGGAGATCGAGACCTGTGCCGGCATGCCGCTGCATCGCGGCTTTCGTCCGGATCGCGATGCGACGATCGTCACGCGCCTGCGCGAAGCCGGGGCCGTGCTGCTCGGCAAGCTGCAACTCACCGAAGGCGCACTGGTCGAGCATCACCCGTCGATCCCGCCTCCGGTGAATCCCTGGCATCCCGATCATTGGTCGGGCGCTTCGTCGAGCGGCTCCGGCGTGGCGACTGCAGCAGGATTGTGTTTCGGTTCGATCGGATCCGATACCGGCGGATCGATCCGGTTTCCGTCCGCGGCCAACGGCGTCACCGGAATCAAGCCCACGTGGGGACGTGTATCCCGCCACGGCTGCTTCGAGCTGGCGGCTTCGCTCGATCACTTCGGGCCGATGTGCCGCAGCGCAGCCGATGCCGGTGCGATGCTCGCGGTTCTTGCAGGCGCCGACGCCGACGATCCGACGGCCCTCCTCGACCCGGTTCCCGACATGCTGGCCGGCGTGGACACCACGTTGCGCGACGTGCGGATCGGCATCGACGAGCGCTTCGCCCAGGAGGGCGTCGACGCGACGACGTCGGCCGTCATGCGCGAGGCGCTCTCGGCGCTGCGCGAGCTGGGCGCGAGCATGCGCAATATCGAGTTTCCGGCGGTCGACGCGGCGCTCGCCGACTGGGCGCCGATCTGCGCGATCGAGGCGGCGGTCGCGCACTGCCGCACCTATCCTTCGCGCCGTGCGGAATACGGCCCTGCGCTGGCGTCCTTTCTCGACAGCGCCTCGGCATTCTCCGCGCTCGACTACCAGCGAATGCTGCTGCGCCGACGCGAGTTCGCCGGTCGCCTTGCGGCGCTCTTCGAGCACGTAGACCTGCTGTTGCTTCCCGCGCAGCCCTTCGCGTCCCCGACCAGGGCGCAGCTGTCGCAACTCGTCGCCACCGAAGCCGGGCTGCTGTCGCTCATCCGCTTCACGGCGCCTTTCGACCTCAGCGGCCACCCGACGATCACGCTGCCGGCGGGCTTCACCGCGCAGCGCACGCCGGTGGCGGTGCAACTCGTCGCACCGCGCCTGCAAGAGCCGATGCTCGTGCGCACCGGCAGGGCTTTCCAGCGCGCAACCGACTGGCACCGCCGACGTCCCCCGATCTGAGCCGGTGGCACGCGCCATTGCAGCGCAGCATGAAAACCCGCGGTACATGCGGCACTATCGAAATCCTTTCGCGGCGGAGCCCCTCCATGCAGCCTCGTTCGGACTTCGATTCGGGAAGGCGCCATCGCGCGGCGCAGCCGTACCGCACTGCGCGCTGGTGCGGATCGAACGAACCGATCGGCGAGCAGGAATACCGGATCGGCATGCTGATTCCGATGTCGGGCGCCGCCGGAATCTGGGGACCTTCCTGCCTGGCTTGCGCGACGCTCGCGGCCGAGGAGTGGAACGCAGCCGGCGGGGTCGACGGCAAGAGCGTCACGCTCACCGTCCTCGATGCCAGCGATGAATCCGACGATCTCGAGGAGCAACTGCAGGCGCTTCTCGACGCCGACGCGATCGAGTCGATCGTCGGCATGCACACGAGCTCGGTGCGCGAGCGCGTCACCGCGCAATTGCGCGGCGCGCTGCCCTTCGTGTATACGCCGCTCTACGAGGGCGGGCCGCTGCCGCCCGGAGTGATGGCGATCGGCGAGACACCGCGCGAGCAGCTGTTGCCGGCGCTCGATTCGCTCACGGAACGCTATGCGCTGCGGCGCTGGTTCCTGCTGGGCAACGACTACTGCTGGCCGCGGCGCTCGCACGCGATCGCAACCGACACCCTGCGCCGCAGCGGCTGCGAGGTGGTCGCGAGCCGCTACGTGCCGCTGGGCGCGCTGGACGTGCAACGGCTCGTCGACGAAATCCGCGGCACGCGCGCGCAGGCGGTGCTCATGTCGCTCGTTGGCCAGGATGCGGTCGAGTTCAGCCGCGCGCTCGGGGAGTCCAAGCTCGCCGGCAAGGTCGTTCGCCTTTCATGCGCGGTCGAGGAGAACGGGCTGCTCGCAATCGGCCCGGAGCACACCGAGGGGCTGTTCGTCGCCTCGGGCTATTTCGCTTCGCTCGACACCGACCGCAACGGCGCCTTCCGCGAGCGTTATTGGTCGCGCTTCGGCGAGCGGGCGCCGGTGCTCAATTCGCTGGGGCAGTCGACCTACGAAGGCGTCGCCTTCCTGCGCGCCGCACTGCGCCGGAAGTCGCGTGCCGGAGCGCCGATCGGCTTCGAAAGCGTGCGCTCGACGCGCTGGCGCAGCAACCTGCACAGCGCAATGCCGATCTATCTCGCGCAGGCCGAGGCGATGTCGTTCCGGGTGCTCTCGGCGCTGCGGCGCTGAGGGCCGGAATGCCGACGAGACGCGACGAATACAAGACCGATCACGTGGCGGCGCGCAAGAAAGGCGCGTTCACGAAGATCGATTGATCAACACAGCGCGGCATAGACCCGGTTCTTGCCCGCACGCTTCGCGCGATACATTGCCTCGTCGGCCCGTTGCACGATGGCATCGAGCGGTTCGCGTCCGTCGGATTGCGCCACGCCCGCCGAGAACGTCACGAACAGGCGCTCGTCGCCGCTCAGGTAGACATCGTTCGTCAATGCACGCTGCGCGCGGCGGACCACGTCGAGCGCCTGGTCGCTGCCCATCGACGGCAACAGCACGATGAATTCCTCGCCGCCGTAGCGCGCGACGACGTCGGTCGGCCGCAGGCTGGCTGACAGCACGCGCGCGAGACGGCGAAGCGCCTCGTCGCCCTTCTGGTGGCCGAGCGCATCGTTCAGCCGCTTGAAATCGTCGACGTCGATCAGCGCGAGCGACATCGGAGCAGAATCGGCCCGGCATGCGCGCGAAAAATCGGCGAACGATCGCTCGAGCCCGCGCCGGTTCAGCAACTGCGTCAGGTGATCCGTCATGACCAGCGCGCTCGCATTGTCGAGTTCGCCGGCCAGGCGCTCCACCTCGTCCTGCAACTGGCGAGCTTTCTCGCCGGCCGCGGCGAATTCATTGCGCGACGCGTCGAACTCGACATAGACCGATCGCGTCTCGTCGATCAACGCGTGGACGATACCGGCCAGCGTGGCGAGGTCAGGCGAGTTGCGGATGTCTTCCATGTAGGTGCCGAGCTTGTCGCCGAAGCGGCCGCTCGACTCGGTAAGCGCGCGAAGCCAGTCGACGCATTGCGCGAGCATCGACTTCATCATCTGCAGGGAGTCACGGCGCAACTTCAACAGTCGCTGGTGCTCCTCTGCCGTCCTGCGCAGCACGTCCCGCGCAAGCGAGAGATCGCGCCGGTCCGGATACCTGCCGGCCGGCTCGAGCGTCGCACGGATGGCGTCGAACTGGCGACGCACCCACGCCTCTTCCTCGACGAGCGTCGGCACCGTTTCACAGACGGTGACGAGCAGGCGCGTCATCTCGGCGAGCAGGCGTTGGACATTTCGACCGTCTGCTACCGGGCAGGCAAGCGGCTCGTTCTCGTCGATGGGCTCCACACCTGGCGATATCTCGCTCGGTGGTGCCGCCGGCGGGGCGGTCGGACCGCTCATCGCCGACGACGCCCCGGGAGCCTCGTCGGCGTCCGTCGGCGTGTTCGAGCGAGCCGGATCCTCGTCGCGTTTCCACGAATCGACCAGCGAGGCGAGTCGACAGGCGAGTCGTGCCGCGTCGGACGGACGGTTCAGCACGCGCTGCAGCGCGTCCCTCTTGCGGGCGCGGGTCCAGTTACGCTGGGAAATCTCGACCCAATGCAGCGCCTCGGCGACGATCGGGCCGAGCGGCGCCGGCTCGACATCGCCCGGGCGCTGCGCATCCGACGGGCCACCTCCCACCCGCTCCCAGGCTCGATGATATTGATCCGGAGTCGGCGACAACCGGCGCTGGGCGAGGTACCGCAGCGCCGCTCGTGCGCGTTCGGCAGCGCTGGGCAGTGCGGTTTCGGTGGCGCTCATCGTTCCGTCGTTTTCGACAGACCCGTGAAATCGTTCACGCGCCTGCCGACAGGCGGCTCGAAAGGAACGCCCGGCGACGGCTGCCGACGGAAATGGGGTGGGCGATGGGATTCGAACCCACGACAACCGGAATCACAATCCGGGACTCTACCCCTGAGCTACGCCCACCATCGGGATGGCCTGCCCGACAGGATTCGAACCTGTGACCCTCAGCTTAGAAGGCTGATGCTCTATCCGACTGAGCTACGGGCAGAATCGTGTCGGGCTATCCGGGAATCGCGCGTCCGATGCCCTGTGAGGCCGGCGCATCGGGAAACGCGATGGTCGGGGCGAGAGGATTCGAACCTCCGACATCTTGCTCCCAAAGCAAGCACTCTACCAGGCTGAGCTACGCCCCGGAGGACGCGAATTGTAGCATCAGGCGCGCCGCGCCATCGTTGCACCGCCCGGCGCTACGCCACCGACCGTACGGCTTCGGCCAGCCGTTGCGCCGTTCGCTGCGCCAGCGTGGCCTCGCGCGCTTCCACCATCACGCGCAGCAGCGGCTCGGTGCCCGACGGACGGATCAGTACGCGTCCGGCCTCGCCCAGCGCACGTTCGGCTTCCTCGCTGGCCTGTTGCAGCGAGCGATCGCTGCGCCAGTCGAAGCCGCGGCGGATCGGCACGTTGATCAGCGTCTGCGGAAACAGCTCGAGCCCGGAGCAGGCCTGCGCGAGCGTCGCGCCTGCGTGGCGCATGGCCGCGAGCACCTGCAGCGCGCTGATCGTTCCGTCGCCGGTGGAATGGCAGTCCAGGCACAGGATGTGGCCGGAGTTCTCGCCGCCGTATCGCCAGCCTTTCGCGCGCAGCATCTCGAGCACATAACGATCGCCGACGCGAGCCCGCGCGAAGCCGATGCCCATCCGCCCGAGCGCCTGCTCGAGGCCCAGGTTCGTCATCAGCGTGCCGACCACGCCCTCGATGCGCTCGCGTTGCGCCCGGTCGCGCACGATCGCGTACAGCAGTGCGTCGCCGTCGTAGAGCCGGCCGCTGTCGTCGACCATCATCACGCGATCGGCATCGCCGTCGATCGCGATGCCGAGGTCGGCGCGCTGCGCGACGACCTCGCGTTGCAGCGCCGCGGTGTCGGTGGCGCCGCAGCGGTCGTTGATGTTGGTGCCGGTCGGAGCGACGCCGAGCGGGATCACGTCGGCGCCGAGTTCGTGGAAGACGTTCGGCGCGGTGTGATATCCGGCGCCGTTCGCGCAGTCGACGACGATGCGCATGCCCCGCAGGTCGAGCGCGCCCGGGAAGCTGCTCTTGCAGAACTCGATGTACCGGCCGGCCGCGTCCTCGATGCGGCGGGCGCGGCCGAGTTCGGCCGAAGGCACGCATTCGAGCGGCGCATCGAGCTGCGCCTCGATCGCCGCCTCGACCTCGTCGGGCAGCTTGTTGCCGTCGGCCGCGAAGAACTTGATGCCGTTGTCCTCGTACGGGTTGTGCGAGGCGCTGATGACGACGCCCGCCTGCAGTCGCAGGGCGCGCGTCAGGTAGGCGACCGCAGGCGTGGGGATCGGGCCGGAGCGCAGCACGTCGACGCCGGCCGCGGAGAAGCCGGCCTGCAGCGCCGCCTCGAGCATGTAGCCCGAGACGCGCGTGTCCTTGCCGACGATGACGGTGGGACGCGTGCTCGCGCCCGCCAGTTGCGCGGCACCGACGATCGACGCGCCGGCGGCGCCGGCGAGCACCTTGCCGGCCGCGTAGCCCAGTCGCAGGACGAAATCGGGGGTGATCGGCGCTTCGCCGACCCGGCCGCGAACGCCATCGGTGCCGAAATGCTTGCGTGCCATCGAGTACGTCTCTTCCCGGAGTTTGCTTCGATCGGGGCGGTTCGCTATTGCGCGTCGTCGATCGCCTGCCAGACGCGCAGCGCGTCGCGGCTCTCCGCAACGTCGTGCACCCGCAGAATACGCGCGCCGCGCATCGCCGCTGCGAGCATCGCAGACAGGCTGCCGGCCAGTCGATGATCGACGTCACGTCCGGTCAGATTTCCGATCATCGACTTGCGCGACACGCCCACCAGCACCGGCGCGAGCGCGGCCAGTTCGTCCAGCGCCGCGAGCAGTTGCAGGTTATGGCGCAGCGTCTTGCCGAAGCCGATCCCCGGATCGACGACGATGCGCTCGCGCGCGATGCCGTTCTCGACGGCGGCAGCGACGCGCCCGGCGAGGAAATCCTCCACCTCGCCGACGACGTCGCCGTATTTCGGCTGCTGCTGCATCGTGCCCGGCTCGCCCTGCATGTGCATCAGGCACACCGCGCAGTCCGAGCCGCGAACCGCATCGATTGCGCCCGGCGCGCGCAGTGCGCCGATGTCGTTGACGAGATCGGCGCCGTGTTCGAGCGCCACGCGCATCGTCTCGGCGCGGCGCGTGTCGACGGACAGCGGCAGCCCGCAATCGCGCAGCGCATCGAGTACCGGAACGATGCGCCGGATCTCCTCGTCGGCGGGAAGCTCCGCCGCGCCGGGACGAGTCGACTCGCCGCCGATGTCGAGCAGGTCCGCTCCTTCCTCGATGAGACGGTGCGCATGGCGCACCGCTGCCTCGTGCGTCGCGTAGCGACCGCCGTCGGAAAAGGAGTCGGGCGTGACGTTGACCACGCCCATGACGAGGGGCCTGTCGAGATCGAGCACGAACCGGCCGCAGCGCAGGCGTCGGGCCGGTTCGAACAGGTTCATCGGCACGCGAAAGAAGAACGGGCCGGCGGAAGGCTCCGCCGGTGTGGGAACGCGTTCTTCAGGAAGCCGCCGACTCGGCTGGACCCGCCGGCTGCGGCGTGGGCGCGATCACGCCGCCCGTGCTCGAACCGCTGCTGCCGCCGCCGCTCGACGACTGCTTCGGCGGGCGCGGCGGGCGGCCGGCCATGATGTCGTCGATCTGGTCGGAGTCGATGGTTTCCCATTCGAGCAGCGCCTTGGCCATCGCCTCGACCTGGTCGCGATGCTCCTCGAGGATCGAGCGGGCGCGCGCGTATTGCTCGTCGATGATCTTGCGGATCTCGCTGTCGACCTTGCGCATCGTCTCCTCGGACATGTTCGTCGTCTTCGTGATCGAACGTCCGAGGAAGATCTCGCCCTCGTTCTCCGCGTAGACCATCGGCCCGAGCAGGTCGCTCATGCCGTAGCGCGTGACCATGTCGCGCGCCAGCGCCGTGGCGCGCTCGAAGTCGTTCGAGGCGCCGGTGGTCATCTGGTTCATGAAGATCTCTTCGGCGATGCGCCCGCCGAAGAGCACCGCGATCGTGCTGAGCATGCGCTCGCGGTCCATGCTGTAGCGATCGCCCTCGGGCAGCTGCATCGTGACGCCCAGCGCCCGCCCGCGCGGAATGATCGTGACCTTGTGCACCGGGTCGGTCTTCGGCACGATGCGCGCGACCACGGCATGACCCGACTCGTGGTACGCGGTGTTGCGGCGCTCGTCCTCGGGCATGACGATCGAGCGGCGCTCGGCGCCCATGATGATCTTGTCTTTCGCGCGCTCGAAGTCGTGCATCTCGACGAGGCGCGCGTTGCGCCGCGCGGCGAACAGCGCCGCCTCGTTCACCAGGTTGGCGAGGTCGGCGCCCGAAAAGCCGGGCGTGCCGCGCGCGATGACGTCGGCGCGCACGTCGGGACCCATCGGCACCTTGCGCATGTGCACGTTGAGGATCTGCTCGCGGCCGCGGATGTCGGGCAGCGGCACGACCACCTGCCGGTCGAAGCGCCCGGGGCGCAGCAGCGCCGGGTCGAGCACGTCGGGGCGGTTGGTGGCGGCGATGACGATGACGCCCTGCCCCGCCTCGAAGCCGTCCATCTCGACCAGCAGCTGGTTCAGCGTCTGCTCGCGCTCGTCGTTGCCGCCGCCCAGGCCGGCGCCGCGCTGGCGGCCGACGGCGTCGATCTCGTCGATGAAGATGATGCAGGGCGCGTGCTTCTTCGCCTGCTCGAACATGTCGCGCACGCGCGCGGCGCCCACGCCGACGAACATCTCGACGAAGTCGGAGCCCGAGATCGAGAAGAACGGCACTTTCGCCTCGCCGGCGATCGCGCGCGCGAGCAGCGTCTTGCCGGTGCCGGGCGAACCCACCATCAGCACGCCGCGCGGAATGCGCCCGCCCAGCTTCTGGAATTTCGACGGGTCGCGCAGGAACTCGACCAGCTCCTGCACTTCTTCCTTGGCTTCATCGCAGCCGGCGACGTCGGCGAAGGTGACGGTGTTGTTGTTCTCGTCGAGCATGCGCGCGCGCGACTTGCCGAACGAGAACGCCCCGCCTCGGCCGCCTCCCTGCATCTGCCGCATGAAGAACACCCAGACGCCGATCAGCAGCAGCATCGGGAACCACGACACGAAGATGTTCAGCAGCAGCGACTGCTCTTCCTCGGGCTTGGCGTTGACCTGCACGCCGTACTTCATCAGGTCGCCGACCATCCAGATGTCGCTGGGTGAATAGACGACGGCGTTGCGCCCGTCCTTCGTGCGCACCCGCAGCGTGCGGCCGTCGACGACGACGCTGTCGATGCGTCCGTCGCGCGCCTCGGTCATGAACTGGGAATACGGCATGTCGACGCCGCGCGTCTGGCGCGTGTCGAACTGCTTGAAAACGGTGAACAGCACCAGCGCGATGACCAGCCAGATCGCCGCTTTCGAGAACACGTTGTTCACTCACCACTCCTTGGCGGCCTTCCGACCGGCGGGCGGCCCCTTGCCGACTCCTTCCAGGGACCGCCGGTTTCGAACGAGCATTCTACGCGGAACTTGACGAGCGCCCGCTCATTACGGTAGGCGCGTTGCCCGCTGCTGCCCCGCCCCGTCCGTCGCCGCCGCATCAGGCGCCGACGGACGGACGCGACGCGGGCGACGCCCCAACAGGTACGTCTCGGCCGACGCGCTGCGCGATGCCTCGGGTTTTCGCACCTGCACCTCGGCGAAGTGCCGGCGGAAAGCCTCGACGATCTGGCTGTAGCCGCTGCCGTGGAAGCACTTGACCAGCAGCGCGCCCTCGTCCTTCAGGTGGCGCACCGCGAAATCGATCGCAAGCTCGGCCAGATCGCTCATTCGCGCGGCGTCGGCGGCCGCGATTCCGCTCAGGTTGGGGGCCATGTCGGAAATCACAAGATCCACCGGCGCGGCGCCGAGCATCGACTCGAGCCGTTCGAGCGTCTCGGCCTCGCGGATGTCGCCCTGCAGGAACTCGACGTCCGGGATGGGGTCCATCGGCAGCAGGTCGACGGCCACGATGCGCCCGTCGATGCCCGCCTGCGACCCGGGCCGCGCCAGGCGTTCGCGCAGCACCTGGCTCCAGGCGCCGGGCGCGCTGCCCAGGTCGACGATCGTCATGCCGCGGCGCAGCAGCGCATCGCGCCGGTCGATCTCCAGCAGCTTGAACGCCGCCCGGGAGCGATAGCCGTGCTTCTGCGCGAGCTTGACGTAGGGATCGTCCAGATGCCGCGCGACCCAGGCACGGTTCGTCCGGTTCTTGCGCCCGCTTCCTCCACCGGTCTTCCGCTGGGTGTTCACCGCCGCGTCCCGTGGTTCTCCCGCCCGTCGTCCCCGGGTTGTCCCGCGCCTGTCACGCCGTTGTCCCCCGCTTGTGCATTCGTCACGACACGTCGCCCTGCAGCGGCCGCTGCACTTGCGACGCGCGCCCGCACAGCCCACACTTGCGGATCCCGTCGGGGCGGCACGCGCCCCTCCGAACGGCAGCCGATCGACGCGAACCGACGATGAGCACGACCCCGTTTCCCCTTCCCATCATGCTGGACGCCGCCGATCGCAAGGCGCTGCGGGCACGCGCGCACCACCTCGACCCGATCGTCATGATCGGCGAAGCGGGGCTCACCCGCGCGGTGCTCGACGAAACCGACCGGGCGCTGCGCGCGCACGAGCTGATCAAGGTGCGCGTGCTCGGCGACGACCGGGCCCAGCGCCAGGCGATGTCCACCGAAATCTGCTCGGCCCTCGGCTGCACGGCGGTGCAGTCGATCGGCAAGCTGCTCGTGCTGTATCGGCCCCGGCCGATCGAGGACAATGCCGGCCCGCACATTCCGAAGAAGCGTGCAGCGCAGGGCGCGGGCGCGGCGGGAAAGAAGGTCGCCGCTACCCGCAAGGCTGCGGGCGCAGCAAAGCCTTCGCCCCGAGCCCGAACCGGAGTGAACACGATGACCGCGATGAAGACGAGAAAGAACGGGCCGGCTGCCGGCGCGGCGTCTGCTGCGCGCACCGCGAGATCGCCGCAGCCCGGCGTCGGCGCGCGCGCGGCCGGCGAGAAAGCGCTCGCCACCGAAGGCAAGCGCACCGCGCTGGCGGCACGCAAGCGCGCGCCCGCGCGACACGGAAGCGCGAGCGCGACTACTCAGGGCCCGTCGCGGCTGCAGGGACAGGACAGCGCTTCGCCGCGAGGCCGGCGCGATCGCGCGAAGAAAGCCTGAGACTTCGTTCACACGGTTCGCTGGCATCGGTGCGGGGCGCGCTCACTCGTACGAGACGCCGAGCACCTCGTATTCGCGGGTGCCGCCCGGCGCGCGCACTTCGGCCACGTCGCCGACTTCGCGCCCGATCAGCGCGCGGGCGATCGGGCTCGACACCGAGATGCGGCCTTCCTTGATGTCGGCCTCGTCGTCGCCGACGATCTGGTAGCGCACCTTCTCGCCGGACGACAGCTCCTCCAGTTCGACGGTGGCGGCGAAGACGACGCGGCCGTCGGCGTCGAGCTGTCGCGGATCGATGATCTGCGCATTGGCGAGCTTCGATTCGATCTCGGCGATGCGCC
Source organism: Burkholderiaceae bacterium (assembly GCA_021166725.1). GTDB lineage: Bacteria > Pseudomonadota > Gammaproteobacteria > Burkholderiales > Burkholderiaceae_E > Zeimonas. The sequence goes on from JAJPES010000079.1 coordinate 85,847, forward strand.
CCTCGATGAAGCCCTGGCGCTCGCGCGCCGCATCGTATTCGGCGTTTTCGGACAGGTCGCCCTGTGCACGCGCATCGGCGATCGCCTGGATCACGTTCGGGCGCTCGACCGACTTCAGTCGCTGCAGCTCCTGGCGCAGCAACTCTGCGCCGCGCAGCGTGAGCGGAATGGTGGCCATCGGAGTTCCCCGGAGCGGGACGCGCAGCGCGCGTCTTCAAAAGAATGCGGATCGCCGGGGCGGGCGGCATCGAAAGGAACGACGCGCCGGACCGGGCGATCCGTTGTATCCGCCACTCTAACGCAAAAGGCCGCGCGGCACGCCGGCCCGGTGCGCCGGTCCGCGCCCACCACCCGCCGCCCCGGTGCGCGCCGACTCGGTGGCCGACGGTGGTCGACTCGGTGGCCCCCTCAATGCGCCAGACGCTTGTGCAGTTCCTGCACCGAATGCACGTCGAGATCGCTCATCGTGCGCATTCCCTGCACGGCGGCGATCGCGCCGGCGATCGTCGTGAAATAGGTGACGCGCTGCGCGAGCGCCGTCGTGCGGATCGCGCGCGAATCGGAGATCGCGCCGCGCTTCTCCTCGACCGTGTTGAAGACGAGCGAAACCTGGCCGTTCTTCAGCAGGTCGACGACGTGCGGACGTCCTTCCTGCACCTTGTGCACCGGGGTGATCGGAACGCCGGAAGCGGCGATCGCGGCCGCCGTGCCCTTGGTCGCGACCAGCGCGAAGCCCATCTCGTGCAACTGGCGGGCGAGCGCGACCGCCTTCGGCTTGTCGGCGTTGCGCACGGAAATGAACACCGTGCCGGACTCGGGCAGGCGCACGCCGGCGCCCAGCTGCGACTTGACGAAAGCCTCGCCGAACGAGAAGCCCACGCCCATCACTTCGCCGGTGGACTTCATCTCGGGGCCGAGCAGCGTGTCGACGCCGGGGAACTTCACGAAGGGGAAAACCGCCTCCTTCACCGAGTAGTACGGCGGCACGACTTCGCGCGCGATGCCCTGCTGCGCGAGCGTGCGGCCCACCATGCAGCGCGCCGCGATCTTCGCCAGCGGCAGGCCGGTAGCCTTCGAGACGAAAGGCACGGTGCGCGACGCGCGCGGGTTGACCTCGAGCACGTAGACCGTGCCGTCGCCGTCGATGCCGGCCTCGTGCTGGATCGCGAACTGCACGTTCATCAGCCCGCAGACGTTCAGCGCGCGCGCCATCAGCGCGGTCTGCCGCTTCATCTCGGCGACGACCGCGATCGACAGCGAATACGGCGGCAGCGAGCAGGCGGAATCGCCCGAATGCACGCCGGCCTGCTCGATGTGCTCCATCACCCCGCCGATGAACACCTGCTCGCCGTCGGCGATGCAGTCGACGTCGACCTCGATCGCGTCGTTCAGGAAGCGGTCGAGCAGCACCGGGCTGTCCTCGGAGACCTTCACCGCCTCGCGCATGTAGCGTTCGAGGTCGCGCTGCTCGTGCACGATCTCCATCGCGCGCCCGCCCAGCACGTAGCTCGGTCGCACGACGAGCGGATAGCCGATCTCGCCGGCCAGCGCGAGCGCCTGCGCCTCGGTGCGCGCGGTGCGGTTCGGCGGCTGCTTCAGGCCGAGATCGACGAGCAGCTTCTGGAAGCGCTCGCGGTCTTCGGCGATGTCGATCGACTCGGGCGAGGTGCCGACGATCGGCACGCCGTTGGCCTCGAGCGCGAGCGCGAGCTTCAGCGGCGTCTGCCCGCCGTACTGCACGATGACGCCGACCGGCTTCTCGAGCGCGACGATCTCGAGCACGTCCTCGAGCGTGAGCGGCTCGAAATACAGGCGGTCGGAGGTGTCGTAGTCGGTGGAGACGGTCTCGGGGTTGCAGTTGACCATGATCGTCTCGTAGCCGTCGTCGCGCAGCGCGAAGGCGGCATGCACGCAGCAGTAGTCGAACTCGATTCCCTGGCCGATGCGGTTCGGCCCGCCGCCGAGCACGACGATCTTGCGCCGGTCGGTGGGCTGCGCCTCGTTCTCGTCCTCGTAGGTGGAATACAGGTAGGCGGTGTCGGTGGCGAACTCGGCGGCGCAGGTGTCCACGCGCTTGTAGACCGGACGCACGCCGAGCGCCCAGCGGCGCGCGCGCACGGTATCGGCGTTCGTGTCGAGCAGGCGCGCCAGGCGCCGGTCGGAGAAGCCCTTCGCCTTCAGCCAGTGCAGCTCCTCCTTCGACAGCGAGGCTAGCGGCACGCCGGCCAGGCGCCGCTCGATGGCGACCAGCTCCTCGATCTGCGCGAGGAACCACGGATCGATGTCCGATTCCTCGTGCACCTCCTCGACGCTCATGCCGACGCGGAAGGCGTCGGCCACGTAGAGGATGCGCTCCGGGCCCGGCTCGCCCAGCTCGGTGGCGATCTCGTCGCGATCGTCGCTGCGCTCGTCGAGCCCGTCGATGCCGGTTTCCAGCCCGCGCAGCGCCTTCTGCAGGCTCTCCTGGAAAGTGCGACCGATCGCCATCACTTCGCCCACCGACTTCATCTGCGTCGTGAGGTGCGGGTCGGCGAGCGGGAACTTCTCGAAGGCGAAGCGCGGAACCTTGGTGACGACGTACTCGCTCGTCGGCTCGAAGGAAGCGGGCGTTGCGCCGCCGGTGATCTCGTTCTTCAGCTCGTCGAGCGTGTAGCCGACCGCGAGCTTGGCGGCGATCTTCGCGATCGGAAAACCCGTGGCCTTCGAAGCCAGCGCCGACGAGCGCGAGACGCGCGGGTTCATCTCGATGACGATCATCCGCCCGTCGATGGGGCTGATCGCGAACTGCACGTTCGAGCCGCCGGTCTCGACGCCGATCTCGCGCAGGATCGAGATCGACGCGTCGCGCATCAGCTGGTATTCGCGGTCGGTGAGCGTCTGCGCCGGGGCCACCGTGATCGAGTCGCCGGTGTGGACCCCCATCGGATCGAAGTTCTCGATCGAGCAGACGATGATGCAGTTGTCGGCGCGGTCGCGCACGACCTCCATCTCGAATTCCTTCCAGCCGATCAGCGACTCCTCGATGAGCAGCTCGCTGGTGGGCGAAGCCTCGAGCCCGCGCTTGCAGATCGCGTCGAACTCCTCGGCGTTGTAGGCGATGCCCCCGCCGGTTCCGCCCAGCGTGAAGCTCGGCCGCACGATCGCCGGGAAACCGATCTCCTTCTGCGCGACCCAGGCCTCCTCGAGCGAATGCGCGATCGCCGAACGCGCCGAGGCCAGGCCGATGCGCGTCATCGCCTCCTTGAACTTCTGCCGGTCTTCGGCCTTGTCGATCGCTTCGGGCGAGGCGCCGATCAGCTCCACGCCGTGCTTTGCGAGCACGCCGTGCCGGTGCAGGTCGAGCGCGCAGTTCAACGCCGTCTGCCCGCCCATCGTCGGCAGGATCGCGTCGGGCTTCTCCTTCTCGATGATCCTCTCGACGATCTGCCAGGTGACCGGCTCGATGTAGGTGACGTCGGCCATCTCCGGGTCGGTCATGATCGTCGCCGGATTGCTGTTGACGAGGATGACGCGGAAGCCTTCCTGGCGCAGCGCCTTGCAGGCCTGCACGCCGGAGTAGTCGAATTCGCAGGCCTGGCCGATGACGATCGGGCCGGCGCCGATGATGAGGACGCTCTGGAGGTCGGTGCGCTTGGGCATGGTGCGGAAGAAGGATCAGCGGAGCGCGCGGCGGCGCTGCTCCATGGCGTCGATGAAGCGATCGAACAGGTAGTGGATGTCCTGGGGGCCGGGGCTCGCCTCCGGGTGGCCCTGGAAGCAGAACACCGGGTGGTCGGTGCGCTCGAGTCCCTGGATCGAACCGTCGAACAGCGACACGTGCGTGACGCGCAGGTTCGGCGGAAGCGATTCCGGATCGACCGCGAAGCCGTGGTTCTGGCTCGTGATGTGCACCTTGCCGGTGTCGAGGTTGCGCACCGGATGGTTGGCGCCGTGATGGCCGAACTTCAGCTTCATCGTCTTCGCGCCCGAGGCGAGGCCGACGAGCTGGTGCCCGAGGCAGATGCCGAACACCGGCAGGTCGCGGTCGATCAGCTCGCGGATCGTGCGGATCGCGTAATCGCAGGGCTCCGGGTCGCCCGGTCCGTTCGACAGGAAGATGCCGTCGGGCTCGGCAGCGAGCGCTTCGGCGGCGCTCGCCTGCGCGGGCAGCACGATCACCTCGCAACCGCGGTCGGCGAGCAGGCGCAGGATGTTGCGCTTGACCCCGTAATCGAAGGCGACGACGCGGAAGCGACGCCGGGCCGGGTCCGTCGCGGGCACCGTAAAGCCGGCGCCGAGCCGCCACGAACCCTGCGACCAGCGATACGGCTCGGGCGACGAGACTTCCTTCGCGAGGTCCATGCCGCTCAGCCCGGGGAAGGCGCGCGCCGCGTCGATCGCCGCGCGCTCGTCGAGCGCGTCGCCGGGGTTTGCCGCAGCGACGAGGCAGCCCGCCTGCGCGCCGGTCTCCCGCACGCGCCGCACGAGCTTGCGGGTGTCGATGCCGGCAATGCCGGGAACGCCCTCGCGCCGCAGGTAGTCGGAGAGCGACTCGACGCTGCGCCAGTTCGACAGCCGCTCGGGAACGTCCTTCACGACGAGGCCGGCGGCGTGGATCTTCGCCGCCTCGACGTCCTCGGGGTTGATGCCGTAGTTGCCGATGTGCGGATAGGTGAGCGTGACGATCTGGCGGCAGTAGCTGGGATCGGTGAGGATCTCCTGGTAGCCGGTCATCGCCGTGTTGAAGACGACTTCGCCCACCGTCTGCGTTGCCGCGCCGATCGATCGGCCACGGAAGACCGTGCCGTCGGCAAGCGCGAGGATGGCGGGCGCATACGGGGAAATGAGGCCCGCGCCGGTCGACCGGGCAGGCTGCGAAGTGGGCTCGGCGGGCAACGGAGACTCCTGGATGGTCACCGGTGCACCTCGGGCCGAATCGAACCGGAGGGATGGCTCCGGGCGGAAAGACGATCGACGGGCGGGCGTCGAAGGACGCCGCGAACGACGACGGATTCGGCGCGATCAGCGGGGAGGGTCAGGCGCTAGCCGGTGGGGAACGTAAAACCTTTGAATTCTAGCATTTCGGCGTGGGTGACTTGCCGCCGGGAAGCAGCGCACCCCAAGCGAGCGGATGTATATTGATCATGTACATCAGGGGAAATCGATGGCCATTCAAATCGCGAATCCCGTCGTCGTGGAGAAGATCGAACGGCTCGCCAAGGACACCGGCCTGAGCAAGACGGCCGCCGTCGAAAAGGCGGTCGACCGCCTGCTCGCCACACGCCCGGCACCTGCAGCCGTGCGCCGCCGACTGCAGGCACTGCTCGAACAGATCGACCGGATTCCGGACCTGTCGGACGCATTCGAGCCGATCGAGTGGGACGAGCACGGTTTGCCGGGATGATCGTCGTCGACACGTCGGCGATCGTCGCCATCGTCTTCGGCGAACCCGAGCGGCAGTCGTTCCTGGCGTCGATCGAAGAGGCGGGGAAGGCGCTCGTCAGCGCCGTTTCCGTGGTCGAAGCCCGGCTGGTCGTCCACGCCCGACGCGGGCAACGGGCGGTTGCGCTGCTCGACGACCTCCTGCGCCTGCCCTTCTTCGAAATCGTCTCGCCCGATGCAGCAACGGCCGACGCGGCCTACGTGGCGTTCGTGGTGTACGGGAAGGGCAGCGGGCATCCGGCTGCGCTGAACTTCGGCGGTCTCTTCAGCTACGCCCTGGCCAAGACGACCTCGCTTCCATTGCTCTTCAAGGGAGACGACTTCGCGCGCACGGACGTGGCCCCCGCGGTGGGAAACGGCGAATAAGGACGAGCGGCGCGCCCATAACACGAACCGAGAACTGATGTCGGCGTCGCCGTTTTTTACAGTGTGGGATGGAGTCACGAAGGCGGTTGGCCTTTTTTTTTTGCCATTCAACGAAGTAGCAGCAATTGGCACGAACCCTGCTTTATAGCAGCCACGAGCCGAAATCCGGGCTCGCATTTCAGGGAACGGGGAACAAGAACATGGTCAAGCTCAAGCAAGCGGCGGCAGCACTCGCCGTGGTCGGGATCGCCAGCCCGGCTTGGGGCGCAGGATTTATCAATGGGGGCTTCGAAGACGGCACCACCAACGGCTGGACGATCGGTGGCGGCTATCGAGCACCGTACTACAACAACACCTACAGTCCGGTCATGACTCCCGCGCTTTTCCTGCCGGGCGGCGCCGCGTACAACGCGTCGATCGCCAATGGGCATTCGGCGGTCATCGGGACCGGCTATGTCGACCCGAACGTTGGCGGCGTCATCGGCACCACCGTGTACTCCGGCAACCATTCGCTTCGCGTCGAAGACACGACCGCGGGCGGCTACGCCTCGGTGGCGACGCAGGAAGTGCAGAACTACACGGACGCAAACATCTACTTCGCGTGGAAGGCGGTGCTGCTCGGCGCCCACAATGATTACGACGCGGCGACGATGATCATCACGCTGACCGACAAGACCACCAGCACGGAACTCATCCGCCGCGAATACAACGCGGCCAGCGGCGGTGGCGGCGTCGATCCACGCTTCTCGATCTATAACAACAATTTCTACACACCGGACTGGCAGATCGAGCAACTCCCGATCAATGCCTCGCTGCAGGGACACGATTTTGTTCTGTCCGTGCTGGCGGCCGACTGCGAGCCGACCGCGCATTGGGGCTACGTGTACCTGGACGGCTTCGGCGCGGTGACTCCGCCCGTTGGTGGTGTGCCGGTGCCCGGCGGGCTTGCGCTGCTCGGCATCGGAGCGTTGGGCCTGGGCTTCGCGCGCCGCAAGGCGTGATGCACGGTCCCTCCGGGGAGGCGCAGTATCGAAACGCCGGCGCGAGCCGGCGTTTCCTTTTTCGGGATGTTGGAGTCCGGCGTGTGCGACCGTGCGTCCGAACCGCCACGCGGCCTTTTCAAGGCGACGCGAAGAACACTCCCCGCCCCAGCATCTCACGCATCCGCACCGCGCCCCGCTCGCCGTCCCAGCCAACGATGCTCGATCCGTCGGCGAAGACGATGATCGGCGTGGCGAGCCTTCCCCGGCCAAGGAAGAAGCCGACGTCGACGAACGCGTCCCGGGGATAGGAGCAACCGCTGCGCTCGCGCGTGGCGGTCGATGGCTGAGCCGCATCGACCACGAAGGCGTTGCGCCAGGCGGCGGCCGGGTTCTCCGAGCACCAGGCCCGGGCAGCACGGGCGAAACCCTGCTCCGACAACCCGACCGGCACGACGTACACCGAGATCCCCTCGTCATCGAGAAACTGCTCGAGACGTCTACAGAACGGGCAATCGGGCGCCGACCACACGACGGCAACGAAGCTCGTCTCGCGCCGGACCGGGATCGCCCACCTCAGCGGGATCGAGCCCGCCAGCGAACGCTGCCATTGCGCGAACTCGGCCGCGCTCGGACGTCGCCCCTCATCGATCGACCAGCCGGCCGAGCGCACGTTGGCTGTCCAGCGCAGGTCGTCGCGGAAATACGCGCTCTGCCCCGACGCATTGCGAAGCGCGTAGTAGTGCGGGAAGAGGGTGGGCTCGACACGGAAACCGGGGCGCAGCGGGGCGCCGGTAGCCTTCTCGAACGCGGCCTGCGCCGCGACGACGTCCGCGTTCCAGTCGACGGCCGGCGCGGGCGATGCGGGCGCTGCCTGCAACGCAGGGACGACGCAGGCGAGCGCGGCGGCAAGGGCGGCGCGAAGGAAGGCGCGGTGAAGGAAGGCGCCTACCGGAGATCGTAATGGAATGCGCGACATCGGTGCTTCCTCCCCTACAGCTTCTCCGTCTCCCCCGACCTCGGCTGCCACTTCATCAACCGCTTCTCCGCGACCCCCACGACGGCATCGAGCACCAGCGCGAACAGGGTGAGCACCACGACCCCGGCGAACACGGTGTTGATGTCGAAGGTTCCCTCGGCCTGCAGGATCAGGTAGCCGACGCCGCGCGCCGAGCCGAGGTATTCGCCGACCACCGCGCCGACGAAGGCCAGGCCCACCGAGTTGTGCAAACTCGAGAACACCCAGCTCGTCGCGCTCGGCAGGTAGACGTGGCGCAGCAACTGGCGCCGGCTCGCGCCGAGCATCCGCGCATTGGCGAGCACGTTCGGGCTCACCTCGCGCACGCCCTGATAGACGTTGAAGAACACGATGAAGAAGACGAGCGTGACGCCGAGGGCCACCTTCGACCAGACGCCCAGGCCGAACCAGATCGAGAAGATCGGCGCGAGGATCACGCGCGGCATCGAGTTCGCCGCCTTCACGTAGGGGTCGAAGATTGCCGCGGCCGTCGGGCTCAGCGCGAGCCACATGCCGACCGCGAGGCCGCCCACCGTGCCGATGGCGAACGCGGCCACCGTCTCGAACAGAGTGACCCCGAGGTGGATCCAGATCTCGCCGCTGGCGAACCAGTCGACCATGCGCAGGAACACCTTCTGCGGCTCGCCGAAGAAGAACGCCGCCTGGTGCGGGTTCGAGAAATAGAAGTTCGGCAGCAGCGTGGGGCTGGTCAGCGCCCACCACAGGAAGATCCCCGCGGCGAGCACGAGGAACTGGTACAGGCGCAGACGCAGCGAAGCGGCGTTCACTTCAGCTCGCACGCTTCTGCTGCGCGTAGCCCTTGAGCACCTCCTCGCGCAGCACGCCCCAGATCCGGTCGTGCAGGTCGAGAAACGCGGGCTGCGAGCGGATCTCGGCGACGTCGCGCGGACGCGGCAGGTCGACGCGGAACTCGCCGATCGGATGCGATCCGGGGCCGGCGGCGAGCACGACCACCCGATCGCTCATCGCGATCGCCTCGTCCAGGTCGTGCGTGATGAAGAGCACCGCCTTGCGCTGCGCGGCCCACAGCTCGAGCACCTCGTTCTCCATCAGCTGCCGCGTCTGGATGTCGAGCGCCGAGAAAGGCTCGTCCATCAGGATGATGTCGGGATCGAGGATCAGCGTCTGCGCGAGCGCGGCGCGCTTGCGCATGCCGCCGGAGAGCTCGTGCGGATAGCGGTCGCCGAAGCCGCGCAGGCCCACCCGCGCGAGCCAGGCTTCGCCGCGTTCGCGCGCCTGGGCGTCGGGCACGCCGCGGAACTGCAGCCCGGCGATCACGTTGTCGATCGTGCTGCGCCAGGGCATCAGCGCATCGGTCTGGAACATGTAGCCGGCGCGCCGGTTGATGCCGTCCAGGCGCTCGCCGAACACCTCGACGTGGCCCGACGACGGCGCGAGCAGCCCGGCGCCGACGTTGAGCAGCGTCGACTTGCCGCAGCCGGTGGGTCCGACCACCGAGACGAACTCGCCGGGCGCTACGCGCAGCGTGACCTCGCGCACCGCGGTATGGCGCTGCCCGGGGTCGTCGCGCGAGACGAAGGTGCAGGTGATGCCTTCGAGCGCGAGCGCAGGCGCAGGCGACGTGGAGGCGGCGGAAGCGGCTGCAGGCGCCGGCCGATTCGCGCCGTTCGTCCGCGTCATCGGCCTCGCGCCCGGTTCGTCCGCTGCATGAACCCCGCGCTCACTTCAGCGAGGCGAGCGCCTTGCGCGTGAACTCGTTCGTGTACGTGCGCGAGAGATCGATCTTCTCGGGCTGGATCTTCGGGTTGAAGCTCGCCAGCGCCTTCAGCGTGGTCTTCGCGCCCGCGTCCGGAATCAGGCCGTCCGGGCTGATCGCGTCCTTCACGTTGTTGTACGACGCGAGATAGAGCGCGCGGTCGCCCAGCAGATACGCTTCGGGGACGGTCTTGACGATCTCCGACGGGCCGGCCTGCTGCAGCCACTTCAATGCCTTGACCATCGCGGTGGCGAGCGCCTGCACCGTGTTCGGGTTCTGCTTGACGAAGTCCTCGGGCGCGTAGAGGCAACCGGCCGGCATCGGGCCGCCGAACAGCGCCTCGGTGCCCTTCAGCGTGCGCGTGTCGGCGACGATCTTCACCGCGCCGCGCTGCTCGAGCATCGTCATCACCGGATCGACGTTCGACAGCGCGTCGATCTGGCCCGACTCGATCGCGGCGATCGCGGCGCTGCCCGTGCCCACGCCGATGTACGAGACGTCGGAGGCCTTCATGCCGTGCTTCGACAGGAAGTAGTTGGCGACCATGTTGGTCGACGAACCGGGCGCGGAGACGCCGATCTTCATGCCCTTCATGTCGGCCGGCGACGAGTACTTCGCTTTCGTGGAGACGCCGATCGCGATCTGCGGCGCGCGGCCCTGCAGCACGAAGGCCTTGAAGTACTGGTTGTTCGCCTGCAGGCTGATCGTGTGCTCGTAGGCGCCCGAGACGACGTCGGCCGAGCCGCCGACCACCGCGCGCAACGCGGCCGAGCCGCCGGCGAAATCGAGGATCTCGACGTTCAGGCCCTGCTCCTTGAAGTAGCCGAGCTGCTCGGCAATCGTCAGCGGCAGGTAGTAGAACGCGGCCTTGCCGCCGACGGCGATCGTGAGTTTCGGCTTCTCGGGCTTGCCCTGCGCATGCACGGCGAAGGGCACGACGGCGAGCGCGGTTGCGGCGAGCGTGCAAGCGAGAAAGCGTCTGCGCATTTCGGGTCTCCTCGGGTGGCCGTTTCGTGTTGTGGGCGCCAGCGTGCGGCTAGCCGTCAGGTTAACCGATCGGGCCGATGACGAAACGATGCCCGGGAGCGCAGACTGGATCTCGAGGGAGCAACGAAACGCCTTTGCCGATTCCGGCGTCGCATCCGCTAAAATGGTCATCCAGATGACCATTTGGAGGAGACTCGGATGTCGGAAGTATCGATTGCCGAAGCCAAGACGCATCTCACGCGAATCATGAAAAAGGTCGAGACGGGCGAAGCGATTCGCATCACTCGCCGGGGCAAGCCTGTTGCAGTGCTGGTGTCCCAGGACGAGTACGAACGCAACCGAAAGGGGCCTCAGACTTTCCCGGAGTTCGTCGAACGCGCGGCTGCCGCGGCCGGCTTCGTCGTCAAGCGCTTCGGCAACGGCCTGTTGCTGCTGCCCACGCATTCCCCCTGGACGATCATGCGCGAGGCGCTCGAGGAATTCGAGCCGGATCTGAAGCTCGAGCGCGAACAGCCCGAGCAGCAGGAGCGCGCCGCGTGGACCCGGTGAAATATCTGCTCGACACCAACATCTGCATCTACATCGTGAACCGACGGCCGGCCCGCGTGTTCCAGCATCTCGAGCGCCTGTCGTATAGCGAAGTCGGCATCTCCTGCATCACGGGAGCCGAACTGCACTTCGGCGTCGCAAAGACGGGATCGGAACGAAACCGGAACGCGCTGGAGAAGTTCCTCGCTCCACTCGTGCCGCTCGCGTTCGATGAGGCGGCGATGCGCGCTTACGGAGAACTGCGCGCGGAGCTCGAGCGGCGCGGAAGGCCGATCGGCGCACTCGACACGCTGATCGCCGCGCACGCGCTTTCGCTGAATGCGATCCTGGTGACGAACAATCGACGCGAGTTCGACCGCGTCCCCGGGCTGCGGTGCGAGAACTGGGCGTGAGCGCGAAAGCCGGTCAGACGGCGCCGCTCTCGCGCAGCTTCCCGATCGCCTCCTCGTCGTAGCCCAACTCGCCGAGCACCTCTGCCGTGTGCTCGCCGAGCGCCGGCCCGACCCAGCGCGTCTCGCCCGGCGTTTCCGAGAACTTCGGCACGATGCCGGGAATCGCCAGCGGCGTTCCGTCGGGTAGCGTCGTACGCTCGATCATCGCGCGCGCCAGATACTGCGGATCGTCGACCATGTCGGCCGCGCTGTATATCCGCCCGCTCGGCACCTCGGCCCGCGCCATGACATCGAGCGCCGCCTCGAGCGACTGCGACGACGTCCACTGCGCGATCGCGTCGTCGATCTCCTGCGCGCGCGCCGCCCGGCCGGCGTTGTCGGCGAGCGTGGGATCTTCGGCGAGGTCGGTGCGGCCGATTGCGCGCATCAGCCGCTTGAAGATCGAATCGCCGTTGCCGCCGATGACGATGTGCCGGCCGTCGGCCGTCGGATAGGTGTTCGACGGCACGATACCGGTGAGGTTGGTGCCGGTGCGCTCGCGCACGATGCCGTAGCGGTCGTACTCGGGCAGCGTGCTCTCCATCAGGTTGAACACCGCTTCGTAGAGCGCGACGTCGACCACCTGGCCGCGGCCCGTCTCGCGCCGGCGGTGCAGCGCCATCAGCACGCCGATCAGGCCGTGCAGCGCGGCGAGCGAGTCGCCGATCGACAGGTTCAGCCGTACCGGCGGACGATCCGGGAAGCCGGTGACGTAGCGCATGCCGCCCATCGATTCGGCGATCGCGCCGAAGCCGGGACGATCGCGGTACGGCCCGCTCTGCCCGTAGCCGGACAGCCGCAGCAGGATCAGCCCCGGGTTGCCTTTGGCCAGTTCGTCGTAGCCCAGCCCCCATTTCTCGAGTGCGCCGGGCCGGAAGTTCTCGATGACGATGTCGCTGCGCGCGGCCAGTTCGCGCGCGATGCGCTGGCCCTCGGCGTTTCGCAGGTCCAGCGTGATCGAGCGCTTGTTGCGCGCCTGCACGTACCACCACAGCGAGGTGCCGCTCGCATCGTCGGGATGCAGCTTGCGCCACTTGCGCAGCGGATCGCCGCCTTCGGCGCCGGCGCGCGCCGGCGGCTCGACCTTGATCACGTCGGCGCCGAAGTCGGCGAGCATGCGCCCGGCGAAGGGTCCGGCGATCAGTTGGCCGAGTTCGAGCACGCGCAGGCCGGCAAGCGGACCGCTCGCGCCTGTTCCGCGCGCAGGGCCTGCGCTGTCCCGCGCGTCGGCGCCTCGCTCCCCGGCCTTGCGCGGGCCCGCGCCGGCCTTCGCCCTCTCGTCGCTCATGTCGATGCTCCTCCGCGCACGTCATCCTCGGCCACCGACCGCCGATCGCGCAGCGCCTGCGCCACCGTGCTCGGATCGACGTATTCCAGCTCGCTGCCCACCGGCACGCCGCGCGCCAGCCGCGTGACCGCCAGGCCGCGCGCGCGCAGCAGCTCGCCGATGTAGTGCGCGGTGGCCTCGCCTTCCTGCGTGAAGTTGGTCGCGAGGATCACCTCGCGAACGACGCCGTCGCCGGCGCGCTCGAGCAGCCGCTCGAGTCCGATCTGGCGCGGCCCGATGCCGTCGAGCGGCGACAACCGCCCCATCAGCACGAAATACAGCCCGCGGTAGCTGAGCGTCTGCTCGATCGTCAGTTGGTCGGCCGGCGTCTCGACCACGCACAGCAGCGACGGATCGCGCCGCGGCGACGCGCAGGTTTCGCAGACCTCCAGCTCGGTGAAGGTGTTGCAGCGCGCGCAGTGGCGGATGCGCGCGCACGCCTGCGCGAGCGCCTGCGCGAGCTGCGTCGCGCCTTCGCGATCGTGCTGCAGCAGGTGGTAGGCGAAGCGCTGCGCGGTGCGCGCGCCCACGCCCGGCAACCGGCGCAAGGCGGCCGTGAGCGCGTCGAGCGGCGCCGGCTGCTTCATCGCGGACACTTTGCGTGCAGCAGCGCGCCGCCCTCAGAACGGCATCTTGAAGCCGGGCGGCAGCGGCAGGCCCGCCGTCATCGCGCCCATCTTCTCGGAGGCCGTCTGCTCGGCCTTGCGCAGCGCGTCGTTCATCGCCGCGACCAGCAGGTCCTCGAGCATGTCCTTGTCCTCCTCGAACAGCGTCGGGTCGATCGCGATGCGCTTGACGTCGTTGCGGCAGGTCATCGTCACCTTGACGAGACCGGCGCCCGACTGCCCCTCGACCTCGATCTGCGCGAGCTGCTCCTGCGCCTTCTTCATGTTCTCCTGCATCTGCTGGGCCTGCTTCATCAGGCCCGCGAGCTGTCCCTTCATCATTCGCTACCTCCTGGGGTCTGTCGATGCTCGCGCGGGCGCACCGAGCCCGGCACGATCGAGCCGTCGAACTCGTCGATCAGCGTGCGCACGAAAGGATCGGACTCGATCGCCGCCTGCGCCTGCGCCTGGCGGTCGGCGCGCTGCTGCGCCGAGACGACCGCGGCGGTCCTGCCCTGCACGGGCCCGACTTCGACGTCCAGGCGCACGTCGGCGCCGAAATGCGCAGCGAGCGCTTCGCGCACGCGGCGTACCGTACCGGGTTCGGCGAGCGGGCGGATCGGCACCCGCACGCGCAGCCGCGGTCCGTCGGTCTCGAGCAGCTCGCTCTGCTCCATGAACTGGCGAACGAAGCCGCTGACGTCGAGGCGCGCGGCGAGCGCGGGCCAGTCGCCGTCGAAGGGCTGCCGGTCGGGCGGCGCGGCTCGCGGTGCTTCGGAGCGCGCGACCGGCGAGGCATCGGGCGCCGCGGCCGACGGCACCGCACGCTCGATCGACGGCGGGGGTGCGACACGCGCGGCCGCCGGCGGCGCGACGCGCTCGGCCTTCGAGGGCGCAGGGCGCGCGCGGGGCGGCGCCGCCTCCGGCCGCGCCGACTCCGTTCCCGTCGACGGCCGGAACGCCAGCAGGCGCAGCAGCACCATCGTGAAGCCGGTATGCGCATCGGGCGCCAGAGGCAGCTCGCGCGCGCCGTGCGTGACGATCTGGTAATAGACCTGCAGGTCTTCGGCGGCGATCGATTGCGCGAAGCGCTGCAGCGTTTCGGGGTCGTCGGCGTCGCCCAGCGCGCCGACCTGGGCGAGCGCGATGCGCTGCAGAAGCTGCGCGAGATCGGAGAGCGCGCGCTCGAAGGGCGCGTTCGCCGTCAGCATCGAATCGGCGATGTCGACGAGCGTGCGCCCATCGCCCTCGACCAGCGCGTCGAGGATGCGAACGAGCCAGCCGGCGTCCACCAGCCCGAGCATCTCGCGCACCTCGGTCTCGCGCACGCTGCCCGCGCCGAAGGCGATCGCCTGGTCGAGCAGCGACAGCGCGTCGCGCATGCTGCCGGCCGCCGCGCGGCCGATGCGATCGAGCGCGCCCGCATCGTGCTCGACGCCCTCGGCCCCGAGGATCCTCGCCAGGTGCCCGGCGATGGCGGGGGCCGGCATGTTCTTCAGGTTGAACTGCAGGCAGCGCGACAGCACGGTGACCGGAACGCGCTGCGGGTCGGTGGTGGCGAGCACGAAGACGACGTGCGGCGGCGGCTCCTCGAGCGTCTTGAGCATCGCGTTGAACGCGTGCGTGGACAGCATGTGGACTTCGTCGATGACGTAGACCTTGTAGCGTCCGGCGGTGGGCGCGTACACCGCGTTCTCGAGCAGCTGCGTCATTTCGTCGACGCCGCGGTTCGACGCCGCATCCAGTTCGATGCAGTCGACGAAGCGGCCGGCGTCGATGCCGGTGCAGGCTTCGCATGCGCCGCACGGACGCGCCTGCACGCCGCGCTCGCAGTTCAGCGCCTTGGCGAGGATGCGCGCGATCGTCGTCTTGCCGACGCCGCGGGTGCCGGTGAACAGGTACGCGTGATGCAGCCGGCCGGTTTCCAGCGCGTGCGACAGCGCGCGCACGACATGCTCCTGTCCGACCAGGGAGTCGAAATCCCGGGGTCGCCATTTGCGAGCCAGCGCGAGATGGGTCATGTCGGGAACGCGATCGGACGAAGCGCGCGGGTTCGGGTGAAGCTCGCCGGCAGCGAGTGGGGTGGGCGAGCCGGAACCCCGGCACGCGCGGGAAATGGCTGTGGCTGCTTCCTTCCGGACCTGACCAGGTTGACCACGCCGCACTGCGGGGAGGCCCGCCCGCGCCGATTCTAGCAGCGGCGCGCAGCGCACCGAGCGACGACGTGCGCGTGTACCATTGATCGGAGGGCGCCATCGCTGCCGAGGCGCCGCAATCCAGGAGGGAGAATGGCGATCCAGCACGTATCCGACGCATCGTTCGAGCAGGATGTCCTGCAGGCCGAGGGGGCGGTGCTCGTCGATTACTGGGCCGAATGGTGCGGCCCGTGCAAGATGATTGCGCCGATCCTCGACGAGGTGTCGCGCGAGTACGAAGGCAAGGTCCGCGTCGCGAAGATGAACGTCGACGAGAACCAGTCCACGCCGTCGAAATACGGCATCCGCGGCATTCCGACGCTGATGCTGTTCCGCGGCGGCGAGGTCGTCGCAACGAAGGTCGGCGCGTTGTCGAAGTCGCAGCTCTCGTCGTTTCTGGACAGCAACCTCTGATCGGGTGTAAGCTCACGGCCGCCCGTTGAGGTGCGGCCGTAGTGCCCGCCTTCTCGCGGCGCGAGGCGCGCGAGGCAAGGCGCGACGCGAATTCCCCACGTCGTAGACCCCTCCCCCGCCTTTCCAGGGCCTCCCGGCCCGATCCTCCGACCCGTTGTCGATTCCTGCGGCCCAGGCCGCTCGTGCCCGCCCGTCGTCGCACGCGTTCCAGCCAGCTTCCCTGCGGGGAGAACCAGCCCGATGCACCTGTCCGAACTGAAGTCGCTGCACGTTTCGCAGCTGATCGAGATGGCCACCGCCCTCGAAATCGAGAACCCGCAGCGCATGCGCAAGCAGGAGCTGATGTTCGCCATCCTGAAGCGCAAGGCG
>JAJPES010000008.1 GCA_021166725.1 Burkholderiaceae bacterium
CTGGTGCGACTGGTCGGCCGCGATAGCGACATCGATCTGCGCGCCTCGAGTCACCCGGAGTTCGACGCCTGGCGTTGGAACGACTATTGGGTGCCGCTCGATGCGGTGATCGAGTTCAAGCGCGGCGTCTACGTGCAGGCGTTGAACGAGCTGGCGCGACTCGTGTTCGCGCATGCGCAGCGCGGCGAGCGCCCGCCGCGCGTCGAGCGTGTGCCGCTCGAGGTCACGCAGCCGGGCGAAGCCGGACGTTACCTGCGCGGTCGGCATCGCGCGCGTTCGCACCTGGTCGAGGCGCCTGCCGACGATGCCGAACGCGCATCGCTGCTCGGCGTGCCCGAAGCCGCGCTGCCGCGCGACGGCGAGCGTTGAGAAGCCGAGCGGGCAGCGGCCTCGCCCCCCGACATCGCACGAAGCGCCCGCACCGATCCGCATGCCGCGCCGGCACCGTCCGCACGACGAACACCATCGAACCGAGCGGGTGGGCTGGCTGCGTGCCGCGGTGCTCGGCGCCAACGACGGCATCGTCTCGACGGCGAGCCTGCTGACCGGCGTGGTCGCCGCAGGCGGCACGCGGCGCGAATGGATCATCGTCGGACTGGCCGGGCTGGTCGGCGGCGCGATGTCGATGGCAGCCGGCGAATACGTGTCGGTGAGCTCGCAGCGCGACAGCGAGCACGCCGATCTCGCGCTCGAACGCCACGAGCTGGCGACGAACCCGGCGAGCGAGTTGAACGAGTTGACGTCGATCTACGTGGCGCGCGGCGTGGATCCTGCACTGGCCGGCGAGGTCGCGCGCCAGTTGAGCGCACACGACGCGCTCGCCGCGCATGCGCGCGAAGAGCTGGGCATCACGCACCAGACGATCGCGCGGCCGGTGCAGGCGGCGCTCGCGTCGGCGACCAGCTTCTCGCTGGGCGCCGGACTGCCGCTGGCGGTCGTCGCGCTCGCGCCGGTTGCTGCAATGATCGCCTGGATCTCGGGCACGTCGCTGGCGTTCCTCGTTACGCTGGGCGCGATCGCCGCCTACGCGGGCGGCGCGCCCGCGCTTCGACCGGCGATCCGCGTCGGCTTCTGGGGCGCGGCGGCGATGGCGCTCACGGCATTGATCGGAAAGCTGTTCGGCACGGTGGTGTAGAACGATGAAATTTCGCGACTACTACGAGATTCTCGGCGTCGAGCGAGGCGCGACACAGGACGAGATCAAGCGCGCCTACCGCAAGCTCGCGCGCAAGTACCACCCCGACGTCAGCAAGGAACCCGACGCCGAGGCACGCTTCAAGGAGGTCGGCGAAGCGCACGAAGTGTTGCGCGACCCGGAGAAGCGCGCCGCCTACGACCGAATGGGCGAGAACTGGCGCGCCGGGCAGGACTTCCAACCTCCGCCGAACTGGGATGCTGGCTTCGAATTCCGCGGCGCGGACTTCGACGGCCAGGCGGGCGACTACAGCGACTTCTTCGAAGCGCTGTTCGGCGCGCGCATGCGCGAGGCGCACGCGCAGCAGCGACGCGCGCAGTCGATGCCGCGCCAGGGGCAGGATCACCACGCGAAAGTGCTGATCGATCTCGAGGACGCGTACCGCGGCGCGCGGCGCTCGATCCGGCTCGCGATGCCGACGGTCGATGCGAGCGGACACCTGGTTACGCAGGAGCGCGAACTCGACGTCAACATCCCGCGCGGCATCCGCGCCGGGCAGCACCTGCGGCTTGCCGGGCAGGGAGGCCCGGGCATCGGCAACGGCCCGCCGGGAGACCTCTATCTCGAGATCGAGTTCCGCGAGAACCCGCGCTGGCGCGTCGACGGTCGCGACGTCTACGTGGACCTGCCGCTCGCGCCCTGGGAGGCCGCGCTCGGTGCAGCCGTGCCGGTACGCACGCCGGAGGGCAGCGTCGAACTCACGGTGCCGCCGAACTCGCAGGCCGGGCGCAAGTTGCGGCTGCGCGGCAAGGGCATTCCGTCGCGGCCGCCGGGCGACCTGTACGCGGTCGTCTCGATCGCGTTGCCGCCCGCGTCCACCGACGCGCAGAAGGAGGCCTGGCGCACGATGGCCCAGGCCTTCGACTTCGATCCGAGAGCAGGAAGGTAGAACGCCATGAGCGACGAATCCCGCACCCCGATACAGGGGCCCGTCGTCGAGGAGCAGATCGAGTTCACGCTGGTGGAACTGTCGCGCGCGGTCGGCGCCGACGAAGAGCAGATCACCGCGCTGATCGTCGAGGGGGTGATCGAGCCGCTCGCCTCGACCGGCACCGGCGAGCCTCTCGCATCGGCCGACATGGGCACCGGCGCACCCCGCTCCACGCGAATGAACCCGTCGCAGCAGGTCGCGGCACGCGCACAATGGCGCTTCAGCGGTTCGGCGCTGCGCCGGGCGCGACTGGCCTTCAGCCTCGCGCGCGACCTCGAAGTGAACCCGCCAGGCGTTGCGCTCGCGCTCGACCTCATCGACGAGATCGGCGCGCTGCGCGCGATGCTGCATCGAATGGGACGTTGAGGCGCAGCGCCGCGGCGCCCGGAGGGAACGTCGCATGAAGCTGCTCGCCCATCTCACGAAGAACCTCGCGCTCGCGATCCCCATCGCGATGCTGCTCGGCCTGCTGTACGGCCTGGTCGCGCCCTCGGCGTGGCTGCGCGCGCTGATCGTGCCGCTCACGCTGCTGATGGTCTATCCGATGATGGTCGGGCTGCAGCCGCGCCAGCTGCTCGAAGGCGGCGACCTGCGCGCGCAGTGGATGGCGCAGGCGATCAACTTCGGCGTGATCCCGTTCGTCGCGTTCGCGATCGGTCGGCTGTGGTTCGCCGACCAGCCGTATTTCGCGCTCGGCTTGCTGCTGGCCTCGCTGCTACCCACCAGCGGAATGACGATCGCGTGGACCGGCTTCGCCCAGGGCAACGTTCCGGCAGCGATCAAGATGACCGTGGTCGGACTGGTCCTCGGCTCGCTCGCCACGCCGTTCTATCTGCAGTGGCTGATGGGCGCGGTGGTGCCGGTCGACCTCGTCGCAGTGTTCGTGCAGATCGCGCTCGTCGTGCTGCTGCCGATGCTGCTGGGCCAGCTCACGCGCGAGTGGCTGGTGCGCCAGCACGGACGCGAAGCGTTCCGCAAGGAATGGGCGCCGCGCTTTCCGCCGTTGTCCACGCTCGGTGTGCTGGGCATCGTCTTCGTCGCGCTGGCGTTGAAAGGCGGCGATCTCGTCGCGCGCCCGGCGCTGCTGGTCGACGTGCTGGTGCCGCTGGTGGCGCTCTATGCGTTCAACTACGCTCTGGCGATTCTCGTCGGACGGCTCGCGCTGCCACGCGGCGACGCGATCGCGCTGGTGTACGGGACGGTGATGCGCAACCTGTCGATTGCGCTCGCGCTGGCGATGAATGCGTTCGGGGCGGGGGGTGTCGATGCTGCGCTGCTGATCGCGGTGGCGTATGTCGTGCAGGTGCAGTCGGCGGCGTGGTCGGTGCGGCTGACGGGGGTGTTCGGGGCGAAGCCGGCAGTGCCGTCGGCGGGACGCTGAGGGCGCGGGCAAAGGCGGGGCCATCGGCCGCAGTGGGCCGGTTACGCGCTGCGCGCCGGTCGGGTGGCGGGCAGCGCATAACCGGCCCATTGCGGCCGATGGCCCCGCCTTTGCAGGCGACCTGCTTTGTTGCCAACCGAAACAACCCCGGTGTTACCGCGTGGCGCGTTTTGCACGCGAACAACAAGGGTCGGCAAAACAAACCCGCCGCCGCAATTCGACGACACCGCGGTGCGTCAGCGCCGCAGAGACCGCGGCCCTTTCAACGAGATCGAATCGCGCGAAATCCGCGTGGTCCTGGCCGAGCGATCGGCAGCACCAGCGGAAACGCGCGGAAAGCGAACACCGGCGTCCGCGTCCGTCCATGCGCGCGCCGAAATGCGCGGCAAGCGCGCATTCCCGGCCGCACCGCGATGGACCGGATGTGAGGGAGCAACGCGATGACGGATCGCGTGCTCGCGAGTCTCGCGCAAGACCTCGCTGTGCACGATCGCGCCTCACTCGCCTGCGAACGCGGCGAGCGTGCTCGAGCGGCAATCGGCAGCGGGCCGGCCCCAGAGGCCTGCGGCGGGGCGCCGCCAGGCGGGCACGGCCCACGGCGAGCGCTTCCGCCGGGCGGTGCGACCTCTGCGGCGCCGAGCAGCGCAGCCTCGGGGTCGGCGCGCGAAGCGCGCTTCGTACGTCTGACTCGCGGCGGCATGTCTGAGCGCAGCGAGCGAAGCTCGCGAAGCGAGTTCCGCCGCGCGACCCCGAGGTGAGCAGCGGAGGGAAGTCGGCGCGCAGCGCCGACCGCCGCAGCGGGAGCGCCGCCCGGCGGAGGCGCTCGCCGTGGGCCGTGCCCACCTGGCGGCGCCCCGCCCAAGGCCTCTGGGGCCGGCCCGCTGCCGATTGCCGCGATCGCACCAAACGCCGCACGAAGCCGATCACGCCTCGAACTGCATCGCCGCCAACCGCGCATACAACCCACCCCGCTCGATGAGTTGCGCGTGCGTGCCGATCTCCACCACGCGCCCGTGGTCCAGCACCACGATGCGGTCCGCGCCGACGATCGTCGACAGCCGGTGCGCGATGACGATCGTCGTGCGCGACTGCATCGCGCGCTCGAGCGCCGCCTGCACCGCGCGCTCGCTCTCGGCGTCGAGCGCGCTGGTCGCTTCGTCCAGCAGCAGCAGCGGCGGGTTGCGCAGCAACGCGCGCGCGATCGCGATGCGCTGGCGCTGCCCGCCGGACAGGCGCACGCCGCGCTCGCCGAGGAAGGTGCGGTAGCCGTCGGGAAGGCGCTCGATGAACTCGTGCGCATTCGCCGCCTTCGCCGCATCGATGACTTCCGCATCGGTCGCATCGAGCCGGCCATAGCGGATGTTCTCCATCGCGTCGGCGGAGAACACGACGCTGTCCTGCGAGACGAGTCCGATCGCGCCGCGCAGTTCGGCGAGATCGAGTGCACGGAGATCGACGCCATCGAAGCGGATGCATCCGGCCTGCGGATCGTGGAAGCGCAGCAGGAGCTGGAACATCGTCGTCTTGCCCGCGCCTGAAGGACCGACCAGCGCCACCGTTTCTCCGGGCGCGATGGCCAACGTGACCGCTTCGAGCGCGAGTTCGTGCGGCCGCGACGGGTAGCGAAAGCTCGCGCCTTCGAAACCGACGGACGCGCCCATCACGCGCGCTGGCAACGGCTGCGCAGCACGCGGCGAGACGATCGACGGCTGTGCATCGAGGAGTTCGAGCAGCCGCTCGGTTGCGCCGACTGCACGCTGCACGTCGCCGAGCACCTCGGCGATCGCGCCGGTGGCGCCGGCCACCAGCGCCGAATACAGGATGAACTGCGTGAGCAGTCCTGCCGTCAGGCGCTCGTCGAGCACGGCCCGCGCGCCGAGCCACAGCACGAAGACGATCGCGCCGAACACGAGCACGATCGCCAGCGCGGTGAGCAGCGCGCGCGCCCGCGTGCGGCGGATCGCGCTGGCGAAGGCCGCTTCGGTCGTTGCGCCGAAGCGTTGCGCCTCGAGCGGCTCGCGCACGTAGGCCTGCACGATCTGGATCGCGCCGAGCGTCTCGCCGGCGAGCGCGCTGGTGTCGGCGAGCGCGTCCTGGCTCGCGCGCGACAGGCGGCGCACGCGCCGCCCGAACACGAGGATCGGCAGCACGACGACGAGCAGCAGTCCGACGATGATCGACGCGAGCTCGGCGCTGGTGACGATCAGCATCGCCAGCCCGCCGACGAACAGCAGCGCGTTGCGCAAGCCCAGCGACACGCTGGTGCCGACGAGCGTCTGGATCAGCGTCGTGTCGGTATTCAGCCGGGAGAGCACCTCGCCGGTCTTCAGCGTCTCGAAGAAACGCGCGTCCTGCCGCATCACCTGCCGATAGACCGCGCGGCGAAGGTCGGCGGTAACGCGCTCGCCCAGCCAGGACACGCTGTAGTAGCGCAGTGCCGTACCGAGCGCGAGCACGACGGCGACGCCGAACAGCGCGACGAACCAGGTGTCGACGTGGCCGGAGAGCGCCGCACCGGCAAGACCCTGCGGCGAAGCGAAGCCGACGTCGATCATCCGCCGGAATGCGAGCGGGATGACCAGCGTCGCGGCTGCTGCCACCAGCAACGCGCCCGCGGCAACGGCGACGCGCCCGCGGTACGGCGCCATGAACGGCCACAGCGCGCGCAGGATCGACAGCGAGCCGCGACCGGCACTCGCGGCGGCGACTTGCGCCGTAGCGGCCGCAGCAGCCGAAGACGAGAGCGGACTCCTCGCGCTCAAGCGCTCGGCCGCGTCATGTCCTGCGGGCGCACCCATTCGTCGAACTGCTTCGCATCGACGTAGCCGAGCGCGAGCGCCGCCTCGCGCAGCGTCGTGCCTTCACGGTGCGCCTTCTTCGCGATCTCGGCCGAACGCTCGTAACCGATGTGCGGGTTGAGCGCCGTCACCAGCATCAGCGAACGCTCGAGCAGTTCCTCGATGCGCTCGTGCACCGGCTCGATGCCGCGCGCGAGGTTGCGCTCGAAGCTCGCCAGCCCGTCGGCCAGCAGCCGCAGGCTCTGCAGCACGTTGTGCGCGATCAACGGCTGGAACACGTTCAGCTCGAAGTTGCCCGACGCGGCGCCGATGCCGATCGCGACGTCGTTGCCGCAGACCTGCGCGCCGATCATGGTCAACGCCTCGCACTGCGTGGGATTGACCTTGCCCGGCATGATCGAGCTGCCGGGCTCGTTCTCGGGAATGCGGATTTCGCCCAGTCCCGAGCGCGGCCCGCTCGCGAGCCAGCGCACGTCGTTCGCGATCTTGGTGCCCGCCGCGGCCAGCGCGTGCAGCGCACCGTGCAGCGCGACCACCGGTTCGTGCCCGGCGAGCGCGGCGAAGCGGTTCGGCGCCGGCACGAAGGGCAGCGACAGCCGCCGCGACAGTTCCTCGGCGACGCGGGCACCGAACTCGGGGTGCGTGTTCAGTCCGGTGCCGACCGCCGTGCCGCCGATCGCCAGCTCGCACACGCCGGGCAGCGCGCGCACGATCGCTTCGCGGGCGCGATCGAGTTGCGCGACCCAGCCCGACATCTCCTGCCCCAGCGTCAGCGGCGTGGCGTCCTGCAGGTGCGTGCGGCCGATCTTGATGATGTCGATGTATTCGCCCGCCTTGTCGTCGAGCGTGGCGCGCAGCGCGTCGAGCGAGGGCACCAGCCGTTGCACGACGGCGGTGGCCACCGCTACGTGGATCGCGGTGGGGACCACGTCGTTGGACGACTGGCCGCGATTGACCTCGTCGTTCGGATGCACGAGACGCCGGGTGCCGCGTTCGCCGCCGAGCAGTTCCGAGGCGCGATTGGCGAGCACCTCGTTGACGTTCATGTTCGACTGCGTGCCGGAGCCGGTCTGCCAGACCGCCAGCGGGAACTCCCGCGCGTGCACGCCGTCGAGCACTTCGTCGGCCGCGCGCACGATCGCGTCGGCCTTCGCCGCATCCAGCCGGCCGAGATCGCGGTTGACGATCGCCGCGGCGCGCTTGACCTGCGCGAGCGCCGAAACCAGCTCGTCGGGCATGCGCTCGGTGGAGATCGAGAAGAACTGCAGCGAGCGCTGCGTCTGCGCGCCCCACAACCGATCGGCCGGCACCTCGATGGGTCCGAAGGTGTCGCGCTCGATGCGCGTCGATCCGTCGTTCGTCGTCATCGGAATTCAGCCTCCGTGGTTCGGCAGCGCACCGATCGCCTGCAGTGCGGCGCGCACCTCGTCGACGCCGGCGGCCGAAAGCGGCGCCTGCGGCGGCAACGGAGCGCCGACCGCATAGCCCTGCAGTTCGAGTCCGCCCTTGATGCAGGCGGCCAGGTTGTGCTTCGCGAACGCCTGGTTCAGCCGCCACAGCGGCCGCTGCAGGACCATCGCGCGTGTCCAGTCACGAACGCGGCATGCCTCGTAGAGCGCGACGCTCTGCCGCGGCGCGATGCAGGCGGGCCCCGCCATCCAGCCCACGCCGCCGATCAGCATCACGCATGCCGGGATGTGGGCCGAGGCGGCGAACACCTGCATGCGCCCCTCGACGCGATCGAGGATCGACAGCAGCCGCCCCGTGTTCGACGACGCGTCCTTGATGCCGACGATGTTCGGCACGCGGCTCAGTCGCTCGATCACCGGCAGCGAAAGGTCGGAACGCTGGAAGTTCGGATTCGTGTAGAGCACCAGCGGCAGGTCGACGACGCGCGCGATCGACTCGAAGTAGTCCTGCACGCCGTCGTCGCCGACCGGGAAATAGGCCTCGAGGATCGCGATGATGCCGTCGCAGCGCATCTGCGCGAAGGCGCTGGCGCGCCGCTGTGCCTCGGCGATCGTCGTCGCCGCCACGCCGGCGAGCACCGGCACCCGTCCGGCCGCCGCCTCGACCACGGTGGCAACCACTTCGCACTGCTGCTCCCAGTTCAGGTAGGCGAATTCGCCCGTGGAACCGAGCGCGGCCAGACCGTGCACGCCGGCGCCGATCAGGTCGTCGCACAGCCGCGCGAGCACCTCGGTACGTACGCGACCGTAGTCGTCGACGGGCGAGACGAGGTAGGGGAACACGCCGTGGAAAGTGGAAGCTGGCATCGCGCAGGATTCGAGGGGGAGGCGCGATTGTCGCCCTTTTCCGCGCGTCGATCCGTGCCGACCCCGACATCGACGCCGTCGTCGGTGAATGCACGCGTCCCGCTCGCGTTTCGCCGAGAATCGAGGGCCCCGTCCGCGAGGAGATCCGATGAATCCGACCCGCCGCGCCTGCCTGCGCGCGAGCGCCGCGCTCGCCGCCGCTTCCTCGATGCCCTGGCTCGCCGGCTGCGCCGAGTTCGGTCCGGGCGACCTGCCCGGCTCGCTCGCCTATAGACCGAAAGGCGTGCGCGGCATCGCGCTGCGCGACGGCGTTGCGCGCACCGAAATCGGTTCGACCATCGTCACCTCGTTGCGCGACGGCTCCGCCACGATGCCGCTCGACGAGAGTTTCGTGCCGGGCGTGCCGCTCGCACAGGTGCGCCAGGCGCTGGACGACGCCGGTTTGCGCGGCGCGTCGATCACCATTCCGTTCACCGCCTTTGTCGTCGAACGGCGCGATCGGCGCATGCTGCTGGATGCAGGAAACGGCCGCTTCGGCGCGCCCGGCAGCGGCCTGCTGCTGGCGAACCTGCGCGACGCCGGGATCGATCCGGCGTCGATCCACGACGTGCTGATCACGCATTTCCATGGCGACCACATCAACGGGCTGCGCGACGCCGACGGCAAGCTCGCCTTCCCGAACGCGACGATCCACGTGCCGCAGCCCGAATGGGACTGGTGGATGGACGACGCGCGCATGCGCGCGTCGCCGGCGGCGATGCGCGGCGCCTTCGAGGCCACGCGGCGCGTGTTCGGCTCCATCGCCGCCGACGTGCGGCGCTTCGCCCCCGGCGCCGACGCGCTGCCCGGCATCGCATCGATCCCGGCGTACGGCCACACGCCCGGCCACACCGGTTTCGGTTTCGAGGACGGCGGGCACCGCTTCGCCTATCTCGGCGACGTGACGAACATTGCGCCGCTATTCCTGCGTCATCCCGACTGGGCGGTGCGCTTCGACATGGATCCCGAGGCCGCCCGGCGCACCCGACGCAGCCTGCTCGACCAGGCGGTCGCCGGCAACTGGGTGGTCGCCGGCTTTCACTGGCCGGGTTCGGCGATGGGACGCGTCGCGCGACGGGGCAGCGGCTACGAGTTCGCACCGCTGGTCCCCTGACGGAAGGAGGCGCGTCGCGACCGCGCAACGGCGAGCCCCCGCAACACGACGTTCGTCCCGCCCTGCCCCGCGTTCGCGCCCTGCACATCGTTTCCGCCGGATGCGGGCGCCTACTCTCGATGCGTGCCCTTCGAACGAGGAGACGTCCGATGGAAACGATCCGGATCGAGATCCAGGCGCCGGCCGAGCACGACGGCGCTTTCGTCGCCGAGCCGCTCATCGACTCGCGCCCCGACGACACGTTCGTCACCGATGCGAACTGCTCGCTCGCGATGCTGCACGCGCCGCAGGCGGCGCTCGACGCCGCACGCCGGCTCTACCAGCGCAACCGCTCGGGACTTCGCTTCTTCTGCGAGAACCGGCGCGTCGTGCCGGTGGACCAGCTCGAGGCGCTCGGCGAATTCGGCGAGGGGGTCGAGTTGCCTGCCCTCGAGGCGCCCGCCCTCTACGCGGTTGCGCCTTCGTCGCTGTCCGGGGCCACGCGCAGCACCATGTGATCGCGGTGCACGAGCTCGGGCTCCTCGACGAACCCGAGGATGCGCGCGATCTCCGATGAGGGCTTTCGCATGATCAGGCGCGCCTCCGAGCTCGAGTAGCCCGAGAGCCCGCGCGCGATCTCGCGCCCGTCGGGGTCGAGGATCGCCACCGCTTCGCCGCGCTCGAAATCGCCGCCGACCTCGGTGACGCCGATCGGCAGCAGGCTCCCGCCCCGGCGCAGCAGCGCGCGCGCGGCACCAGCGTCCAGGCGCAGCGACCCGCGCAACTGAAGGTGATCGGCGAGCCACTTCTTGCGCGCGGCCAGTCGCGGCGTCTGCGCGACGAACCGCGTGCCGAGCGACTCGCCGGCGGCCAGCCGCACGAGCGCGTCGGGCTCGCGCCCCGAGGCGACCACCGTGTGCGCCCCGCCCGCCGACGCGCGTCGCGCGGCGTGCACCTTGGTGATCATGCCGCCGCGGCCGATCGACGAGCCGGCGCCGCCGGCCATCGACTCGAGCGCGGGATCGCCCGCGACGACGCAATCGAGCAGGCGCGCATCAGGGTCATGGCGCGGATCGGCCGTATACAGGCCGCGCTGGTCGGTGAGGATGACCAGCACCTCGGCGTCCAGCAGGTTGGCCACCAGCGCACCGAGCGTGTCGTTGTCACCGAACTTGATTTCATCGGTGACCACGGTGTCGTTCTCGTTGATGATCGGCACGACACCCAGCGCGAGCAACGCGAGCAGCGTCGAACGCGCATTGAGATAGCGCTTGCGATCGGCGAGATCGTCGTGCGTGAGCAGCACCTGCGCGGTTCGCAGCCCGCGGTGGCGAAACGCGCTCTCGTAGGCCTGCACGAGTCCCATCTGCCCGACCGCGGCGGCGGCCTGCAACTCGTGCATCGCCTTCGGGCGCCGCCTCCAGCCGAGACGCTTCATGCCTTCGGCAACGGCGCCGGAACTGACCAGCACGACCTCCTTGCCGAGCGCGCGAAGTTGCGCGATCTGCGCGGCCCAGCGGCCGATCGCCGCTTCGTCCAGGCCCCGCCCCTCGTCGGTGACCAGCGAAGAGCCGACCTTGACGACGACGCGGTGCGCGTCGCGAACGGCGCCGGCATGGGGGTCTGTCGGTGCGGCGGCGGACGCGACGGCAACCGGCGTGGGCTCGCCCGCGCCGCTCGTTGCGTCGCTCGACGTCGCGTCACTCATGCCCGTGCTCCGGGCCGCCGTCGCGACGCTCGTTCGCTTGGTCCTCGCGCAGCGCGCCCACGCGCGGATCGGCGTCGGTCGGTGCGTCGAAGCGCACGTCGCGTTCCTCGTTCTCCTTCGGACGCGCGACGTCGAGCCAGTCGGAAATCGCCAGGCACAGCCGCTCGCAGCCTTCGTGCGTGAGCGCGGAAATCGCGAACACGCGCTCGACGGGAATCGCGTTGCGGCCGCGCCCGCGATAGCGGGTGACGAAGGCGTCGATGCGCCTCTGCCGCTCTTCGGGCGCGATCATGTCGATCTTGTTCAATACCAGCCAACGCGGCTTCTCGGCGAGGGCGGAGTCGTAGCGGCGCAACTCGCGCACGATCGCGCGCGCCTCGCGCACCGGATCGGCATCGGGGTCGAAGGGAGCGAGATCGACCAGGTGCAGCAGCAGCCGCGTACGCTGCAGGTGGCGCAGGAACTGGTGCCCCAGCCCCGCTCCCTCGGCAGCGCCTTCGATCAGCCCCGGAATGTCGGCGATGACGAAGCTTCGCTCGGGGCCGACGCGAACGACGCCGAGATTCGGATGCAGTGTAGTGAACGGATAGTCGGCGATCTTCGGGCGCGCGTTGCTCACGGCCGCAATGAACGTCGATTTGCCTGCGTTCGGCATGCCGAGCAGCCCGACGTCGGCGAGCACCTTCAGTTCGAGTCGCAGGCGGCGATGCTCGCCTTCCTGCCCGGGCGTCGACTGGCGCGGCGCGCGGTTCGTGCTCGACTTGAAACGCAGGTTGCCCAGGCCGCCCTCACCGCCGCGCGCGAGCAACGCCAGCTGGTCGTGCTCGACGAGGTCGGCCACTGTCTCACCCGTGTCCTCGTCGAAGACCTGTGTGCCCACCGGAACGCGCAGCCGGATGTCGTCGGCGGCGGCGCCGTACTGGTCGGCGCCGCGGCCGCGCTCGCCGTTCCTGGCCAGGAACTTGCGCTGGAAGCGATAGTCGACGAGCGTGTTGATGTTGCGGTCGGCCACCGCCCAGACGCTGCCGCCACGCCCTCCGTCGCCGCCGTCGGGGCCGCCGCGCGGCACGTACTTCTCGCGACGGAACGACACCGCACCGGCGCCGCCGTTGCCGCCGGCCACCTCGATGCGCGCTTCGTCGATGAATTTCATGGGCGGATGGCACAAGCCCCGATCACGGGGCTTTCGTGGCACAAGCCCCGCTCGGCCGGGGCTTTCGAATCGGAACCCCGCCCGGGGCTTACTGCACCGGTTCGACGCTGACCGTGCTGCGACGAAGCGGGCCTTTGACGCCGAACTTCACGTGCCCGTCGACCAGCGCGAACAGCGTGTAGTCCTTGCCGACGCCGACGTTTTCGCCCGGGTGGAACTGCGTGCCGCGCTGGCGCACGATGATCGCGCCGGCTCGCACGGCTTCGCCGCCGTAGGCCTTCACGCCGAGCATCTTCGGTTGCGAATCGCGGCCGTTGCGCGTCGAGCCGCCGCCTTTCTTCTGTGCCATTCCGTTTACTCCTGGATCAGCGCGAGACTAGGCCGACACGGCCGGCGCTTCCGCCGGCTCGGCTGTCGTCGCCGACGCGCCCGTCGCGGCCTCGACGTCGGCTCGCGTTTCGCCGAGTGCCGACGCGATGCGACCGATGAACAGTTCGGTGTAGTTCTGCCGGTGGCCCTGCGTCTTGCGATAGTGCTTGCGCCGGCGCATCTTGAAGATGCGGATCTTCTCACCCCGGCCATGGGACACCACCGTTGCCGAGACGGTCGCACCCGATACCAGCGGCGCGCCGACCGACAACTGGTCGCCTGCGCCGACCGCCAGCACCTGGTCGATCGTGATCTCCGCTCCGATGTCCGCCGGTATCTGTTCTACCCTGATCTTGTCGCCGGCAGCGACGCGATACTGCTTGCCGCCGGTTTTTATGACCGCGTACATGGAATATTCCTTTCTAGGGGAACCGGGAATTATGACCGATTCGGCGCGGCCGGTCAAAGAGTCGAGCCGCCGACTATAATCGTCGCAACCCCTCCGCGCCGATGAAGCCGCTCGAACTCTTCCCCATCCTCGCGTCGGACCTCGCCGAAACCGACCGCGTGATCCGCGAGCGGCTGGGTTCCGAGGTGCCGCTGATCCGCAACGTAGGCGACTACATCGTCGGCGCCGGCGGCAAGCGCATGCGTCCGCTGCTCGTACTGCTCGTCGCGCGAGCGCTCGGACAGGACAGCGGGGAGCGTGCGTTCCTGCTCGCCGCAGTAGTCGAATTCATCCACACGGCCACGCTGCTGCACGACGACGTCGTCGACGAGTCGGACCTGCGGCGCGGCAGGCAGACGGCCAATGCGGTGTTCGGCAACGCGGCGTCGGTGCTCGTCGGCGACTTCCTCTATTCGCGCGCTTTCCAGATGATGGTCGACGTCGACGACATGCGCGTGATGAAGCTGCTCGCCGACGCCACCAACACGATCGCCGAAGGCGAGGTGCTGCAGCTGTTGAACTGCAACGACCCCGACACCGACGAGACGCGCTACATGCAGGTGATCCGCTACAAGACGGCGCGCCTGTTCGAAGCGGCATCGCAGCTCGGCGCAATGCTGTGCAAGGCGCCGTCCGGCGCCGAGGCCGCCGCCGCCGAGTATGGCCGGCGCCTGGGCACCGCATTCCAGCTGATCGACGACGTGCTCGACTACTCGGGCATCACCGGCGACATCGGCAAGCAGGTCGGCACCGACCTGCGCGAAGGCAAGCCGACGCTGCCGCTGATCCACGTGATGGAGCAGGGAACACCTGCCGAGCGCGCACTCGTTCGCGAAGCGATCGAGCAGGGCTCCACCGGTCAGTTCGAGCCGATCCTCGAAGCGATCCGGCGCACCGGCGCACTCGAGTACACGCGCCAGCGCGCCCGCGAGGAAGCGCAGGCCGCACGCGACGCGGTGGGCGCAATGCTGCCGCCGTCGGCCGCTTCCGTGTACCGCGACGCACTGCTATACTTGACGGCTTACTCGATCGAGCGCGACCACTGAATTAGGTGGTGCGGAGAGCGGCCGAATCCCGACCTCGGGCCGCTTCTTCGGCGCGAGGCGGGTGCGAAGCGCCGCTTCCTCCAGGCTCTCGCCTGGCCCTTCACGGGAAGCGCATCGCGGGGTGTAGCTTAGCCTGGTAGAGCGCTACGTTCGGGACGTAGAGGCCGGAGGTTCGAATCCTCTCACCCCGACCAGCCGCCTGTTTCCCGTCACTCCTCCGGCTCGAAATCCCACAACTGGTGTGCATCGAGCAACAGCCTCGCTCGGCTCTCGAGCGCGTCCACCTGCACGCCTTGCGCGCGTAGCGCCGCATCGAGCGCCAGGCGCCGGGCGCGCAGCACCTCGGCCAGATCGGCCTCTCCCAGTTCCCGCGCTCGAGCGACCCGTTCGGCCGCGTTCGCCTGCAGTTGCGCGCTGCGCTGCGCGGCCTGCCAGCGCGCGACACCCGAGCGGGCGGCCGACAGCAGCGACGCGACGTCGGCGTCGACCTGGCGGCGCTGGGCTTCGGCGCGTTGCCCTGACGCGGCGGCACGCGCGACGCTCGCGTCGGCCTGTGCGCGGCGCGCCTCGCCGCCGAACGGTATCGACACGTAGACACCGAGGATGCGCTCGCCGCCTCCCCGCTCGCTGCCATATTGCACGCCCATCGTCGGGTCGGGCCGGCGATCGGCGATCGCGCGCTGCGCCTCGGTGCGCGCGCTCGCCGCCGCTGCCTGCGCGCCGCGCAGCGCGTGGTTCTCCTCGATCGCACGTTGCGCAAGCGCAGCGAGATCTTCCGCCGGCTCGGGCGGCGCGGGGAGCGCCTGCGGCGGCACGGCATCGGCGAGTATCGGGAACTCGCGAGCGAGCATGACCGCTGCGCGCTCGGCGAGGTCGGCGGCGACGCGTCGCGCCGCCTCGGCCTGCTCGGCGTCGGCCGACGCCTGCATCTCGTCGAGTTGCGACGCATCGCCCAGTTCGCGCCGGCGCGCAACGCCGGCGGCTTCGCGGGCGGCCAGTTCGGCCTGGTGGGCGAGCAGGTGCGCGCTTTCCCGCTCGCGCAACATCGCGTACCACAACCCGAGCAGCCGACGCGATGCCTCGTGCCGCGCATCGCCGAGCGCGATCTCGGCTTCGGTGATGCGCTCGGTACCGAGCCGGCGATCGAGTTCCGCCTTGCCCGGCAGCCGCACGCCGCGCTCGAGCGACAGGCTCCACTCGTTGAATCGATCGTTGGCGCCGACCTCGTGCACGCGACGGCGCTGGTAATCGGCGCGCGTTGACCACTCGTGGGGGCCCACGACGAGCCGGCGCCGATCGGCGAGTGCGGCTTCGAGCATCGCCGCGGCGGCGTGCACGTCGGGCGCATCGGCAATCGCGGCGCGCACGCGTTCGGCGGGCGGCAGCTCGGGCGGATACGAATCGTCCCGGGGAGCGAGCGCAGCCGCCCGCGTGACCTGTGCGAACTGCACTCGCGGCGCCTTCGGTGCGGCCTGCTCCGCTTGCTCGATCGGCCCCACCTGTGCCGTCGCGAGAACCGCGGCCGCGGGACCGAGCGACGCGAGCGCAAGCAACGCCGCCGGCAGGCGCCGCTTCACGATTCCTCCCCGTTCGCCGTACGCGCGGCCAGTGTTCCTGATTCGATCATCGGGCAGATCCAGTAGTAGACGTTCGCGTCACCCAACGCCTCGTGCACGCGATCGAGCAGCGCCTGCGCCGCCTTCTCCTCCACGGCGAGCTCGAAGCGAACGCGTCGGCCGCGTCCCCGCACGCGCTCGCTCGCCGCCTCGAAGCGCAGGTCGGCGCCGTGGCCCGAGGCAGCGCTGGAGGTGAAGCCGCTGGCGAGTTCGGGCGACTCGAGCAGCAGATCGGCGATGCTCTCCTCGAGCGCCGCGGCAGCGATCAGCGTAAGCAGCACGACGGATGGCATCGACGTGCCGCTCGATCGATACGATCGTCGTTCGGTCATTCGACGGTCTCCAGCGCCGCATGATCGGTCGGGCGAGGCGCGCTCGCCGTAGCGAGCGCTTCGTCGTCGCGCCGCTTCCTGGCGCCCTGCTTCGCGCCTCCCTTCTCGCCTTTCTCCACGCCGAAGCGGCGGAACAGGATCGGAAAGAGCAGCAGCGTCAGCAGCGTGGACGTAGCCAGCCCCCCGATGACGACGATCGCCAGCGGCCGCTGGATCTCCGAGCCGGGGCCGGTGGCGAACAGCAGCGGCACCAGGCCGAAGGCCGCGATCGACGCCGTCATCAGTACCGGGCGCAGCCGCCGGCGCGCGCCTTCGGTGACCACCTGCTCGATCGGCATCCGGTGCTCGAGCAACTGGTTGAAATGCGCGACCAGCACGACGCCGTTGAGCACGGCGATGCCGAGCAGCGCGATGAAGCCCACCGACGCCGGCACCGACAGGTATTCGCCCGCGGCGAGCAGCGCGAACACCCCGCCGACCATCGCGAAGGGCACGTTCGCCAGCACGAGCGCGGCCTGGCGCACCGAGTGGAAAGTGGAGAACAGCAGCAGGAAAATCAGCAGCAGGGCCACCGGCACGACGACGGCCAGTCGCGCCGCTGCACGCTGCTGGTTCTCGAACTGGCCGCTCCACTGGATGCGATAGCCCGCCGGCAGCGACACCTCCGCTGCGATGCGCGCGCGCGCTTCGTCGACGAAGCCGACGAGGTCGCGGCCGCGCACGTTGGTGCGGATCGTCGCGTAGCGTGCCGCGTTCTCGCGCTCGATCTTCACCGGCCCGTCCACGCGCTCGATGTGCGCGACCGCCGATAGCGGCACCGCCTTGCCGTCCGGCAACGCGATGCGCAGGTCGCCGAAACGCGCAGCACCCGCGCGCACGTCCTCGCCGGCGCGCAACTGGATCGGCACGCGCCACCCCGCTTCCATCACGGCACCGGCGGGCTGGCCCTCGATCAGCGCGCGCAGGCTCGCCTGCAACTCGTCCACCGAGAGCCCGAGGCGCCCGGCGGCGAGACGGTCGATGCGCACCTGAAGGTACTGCACCCCTTCGTTGCGCGCGGTGAAGACGTCCTCGGAACCGGGGATCGCGACCAGCAGCGACTCGATGCGCGACGCAAGCGAACCCAATTCGACGAGGTCGGGTCCGAACACCTTGATCGCCACATCGCCGCGCACGCCGGTGAGCATCTCCGAGATGCGCATCTCGATCGGCTGCGTGAACGACGCCTCGACGCCGGGGAAACCGTCGGTGACCTCGCGCAACTGGTCGACCAGCCAGGCCTTGTCGGGCACGCGCCACTCGGCGATCGGCTTCAGCACGAGGAAGCCGTCGGTCTCGTTCAGGCCCATCGGGTCGAGGCCGAGCTCGTCGGAGCCGGAACGCGCCACGATGCTGCGTACCTCGGGCACCCGATCGAGGATCGCGCGCTGCACCCGCGCGTCGACCGCGATCGTCTGCGCCAGGCTGATCGACGGCAGCTTCTCGAGCTGCATGATCACGTCGCCCTCGTCCATTGTCGGCATGAAGCTCTTGCCCAGCAGCGTGTACGCGCCGCCCGCGGCGACGAGCAGCGCGACCGCGACGGCGACGACGGTCTTCGCGTGCCGCAGGCACCAGCCGAGCACCGGCACGTACAACGCGTCGAGCTTGCGGGCGAGCCACGGCACGTGCGCGTCGCGCCGGCGCAGCAGCAGCGAGGCGAGTACCGGGATCACGGTGAGCGCGAGCACGAGCGACGTGGACAGCGCGTAGACGATCGACAGCGCGACCGGGACGAAGAGCTTTCCTTCCAGCCCCTGCAGCGACAGCAGCGGCACGAAGACGATGACGATGATCGCCACGCCCGAAACGACCGGCACAGCGACCTCGCGCACCGCGCGATAGACGACGTGCAGCATCGGCAGCCGCCGCTGCGCGCCGCCCTCGCCCAGGCGGCTCTCGATGTTCTCGACGACGACCACTGCGCCGTCGACCAGCAGGCCGATCGCGATCGCCAGTCCGCCCAGGCTCATCAGGTTGGCCGAAAGGCCCGTGTAGCGCATCAGCACGAAGGTGCCCAATGCGGCCAGCGGCAGCGTCAATGCGACGACCAGCGCCGCGCGCAGGTTGCCGAAGAAGGCGAGCAGCAGCGCGAGCACGAGCACGATCGCTTCGAGCAGCGCCTTCGACACCGTGCCCACCGCGCGATCGACGAGCGCCGAGCGGTCGTAGAAGGGCCGGATCGTCGTGCCTTCGGGCAGCGAGGGCGCGAGCGCCGCGAGGCGCTGCTGAACTCCGTCGATCACCTGCTGCGCATTGGCGCCGCGCAGGCCGAGCACGATGCCTTCGACCGCTTCAGCGCCGTCGCGCGTGACCGCGCCGTAGCGGGTGAGGCTGCCGATGCGCACATCCGCGACGTCGGACACGCGAACCGGCACTTCGCCCGGCGTCGCGACGACGATCGCGCCGAGGTCGGCGACGCTGCCGATCGCCCCCTCGGTGCGCACGATCATCACTTCCTCGCCCTCGCCGATGCGTCCGGCGCCGTCGTTGCGGTTGTTGCGCTCGATCGCTGCGCGCAGGTCATCGAGACCCAGGCCGCGGGTCGCCAGCAGTTGCGGATTCGGAACCACCTCGTAGGTACGGACGAAACCGCCCAGGCTGTTGACGTCGGCGACGCCGCGCACGGTGCGCAGTTGCGGCCGCACGACGCGATCGAGCAGCGTGCGTTTCTGCTCCAGCGGCAGCGGCCCCTCGATGGTGAACATGAACAGGTCGCTGAGCGGCGTGGTGATCGGTGCCAGCCCGCCGCTCGCCTGCGACGGCAACAGTTCGCTCGCCGCGGCGAACCGTTCCGCCACCTGCTGGCGCGCCCAGTAGATGTCGGTTCCGTCGTCGAAATCGACGGTGATGTCGGTGATGCCGTATTTCGAGACCGCGCGCAACAGGCGCTGGCGCGAGATGCCGAGCAGCTCCTGCTCGATCGGGATCGTGATCCGGCTCTCGACCTCCTCGGGCGTCATGCCGGGCGCCTTGACGATGATCTTGACCTGCGTGGTCGAGACGTCGGGAAAGGCGTCGATCGGCAGTTCGCGCAATGCGACCACGCCCGCGCCGATCAGCAGCGCGGTCAGCACGAGGACGAGCAGACGCTGCGTCAGCGAAAAATCGACGATGCGGGCGAGCATGGGTGCCCTTACTTCGCTGCCGAGCCGGGCGCCGCCGCACCGAGCGCGGCCTTCAACTGGCTCGCGCCGCGGGCGACGACCGGCTCGCCGTCGCTCAGCGCCGCCTGGACGACGATGTCGCCTCCGAGCTCGCCCAGCGGAACGGCGGGCACCGCGACATAGTTTTCGCCGCGCAACACGAAGACCGCCGGCGCCGAACCGCCGGCGCCCAGGCGCACGAGCGCCGCCGCGGGCACCGCCCAGCGGCGTACGCCGGAGGTCGTGGATTCGCCGGCGTCGATCTCCGCCTCGACGTGCTGTCCCGGGCCCAGCGTCGTCGTTCCCGAGTCGAGCCGCGCACGCACAAGCACGGTCTGCGCATCGCCGACCGCACGCCCCACCGCGATGACGCGACCCGCCGCTCCTGCCTGCGGAACGTGCACGGCCGCGCCAAGCGCCACGCGCGATGCCGCCGCGATCGGGACGTCGATCTGCAGTTCGAGGGGATCCAGGCGGGCGATACGGAACAGCGTCGTGGCTGCATCGATGCGCTGCCCCGGGTGCACGTCCTGCGTCAGCACGACGCCGGCGATCGGGGCAACGATCTCGAAGTTACCGGTCGACAGCGGGCGCACGCCCGACAGGGCGAGTAGGCTGCGCTTCTCGGCGAGCGCCGCCTGCGCCTGCCGATCGGCGGCGCGGCTCGCTTCGACGCGCGACTCGGCAACCAGCCCTTCGGCGAGCAGGCGTTCGTCGCGCGCCAGCGCACGATGCGAACGCTCGCGCTCGGCGCCCGCCTGGGCGAGATCGCGCTGCAGCGCGAGCAGTTCGGCGCTGACCACGCGGGCCAGCGGCTGGCCTTCCTTCACGGCATCGCCGACACCGACGCGCACTTCGGTGACGAGCCCGCCGATCGGCGTCGCGACGAAGCGCTGCTGCGCATTGGGCACCTGCACGTGCGCCGGGAGATTCGAGATGCGATCCGAAGACGCGGCGCGCACCGGCACCGTCTCGATGCCGCCGGCGGCGAACTGGCGAGCCGGCAACGACGGCGAGTCGTCCGCAGCGAGCGCCTGCGAAGCGCAGATCGCGGTGGCGGAGATCGCCGCCGCGCGCAGAACCCGTCGGAGGGAACGAACAGGAAGAGAGCCGAAACGGATCATCGAAGCGCCTGGTTCCTCGCGCCTGCGCGACGGTGCGCCAGCCGGCGCCGCTTCGTCCGCTGCACGAACGGGCGAATATTGTGGCAGAGCGCTGAATCGAAGCTGAACACGCCGGGCGGCTCCGCTACGCAGCGGGCAGCTGCGCTACGATCGGTACGCAACCGACGGAGGAATCGATGGACTTCGCCTACACCCCGAAAGTCGAGGAACTACGCCGGCGCGTGCGCGACTTTCTCGACGATCACATCGTCCCGCGCATCGGCCAGTGGCGCGACGAGGTCCACGCCGGCCACTATCCGGTCGCGTTCCTCGAAGACCTGAAGACGCTGGCGAAGTCCGAAGGCCTGTGGAACCTGTTCCTGCCGGCGCTGGCCGACGACGAACCGGGCACGCGACTGACCAACCTCGAATACGCGCCGCTCGCCGAGATCATGGGCCGCGTCTCGTGGGCCTCCGAGGTCTTCAACTGCAATGCGCCCGACACCGGCAACATGGAACTGCTGCACATGTTCGCCACGCCGCAGCAGCGCGAGCGCTGGCTGGTGCCGCTGCTGAACGGCGAGATCCGCTCCGCGTTCGCGATGACCGAGCCCGACGTCGCCTCGTCCGACGCGACGAACATCACCACGTCGATCCGTCGCGACGGCGACGACTACGTGATCGACGGGCGCAAGTGGTTCATCACGAACGCCGCACGTCCGAACTGCCGCATCCTGATCGTGATGGGCAAGACCGACCCGGAAGCGGAACGGCACCGTCAACAGACGATGGTGCTGGTGCCGATGGACACCCCGGGCGTCGAAGTCGTGCGCAACATCACCACCGTCAACCACTTCGCACCCGAAGGCCATTGCGAGATCGTCTTTCGCAACGTCCGCGTGCCGGTGTCGAACCGGCTCGGCGAAGAAGGCAGCGGTTTCGCGCTCGCGCAGGCGCGTCTCGGGCCAGGACGCATCCACCACTGCATGCGCTCGATCGGCGCGGCCGAACTCGCGCTCGAACTGATGACGGAACGTGCGCAGGAACGCAAGACCTTCGGCAAGTACCTGTACCAGCACGGCAGCGTCGCCGAGGGAATCGCGCGCTCGCGCATCGAGATCGACCAGGCGCGGCTGCTCGTGCTGAAGGCGGCGTGGATGATCGACCGCGTCGGCGCGAAGGGCGCGCGCAAGGAAATCGCGATGATCAAGGCGCTCGTTCCGGCGATGCACACGACGGTCGTCGACCGTGCCATGCAGGTCTTCGGCGCCATGGGCATCAGCCCCGACACGCCGCTGGCCGATTCGTGGACCTGGGGACGCGCGCTGCGCTTCGCCGACGGGCCCGACGAGGTCCACCTGCAGTCGATCGCGCGCATGGAAATCGGCGCGAGCAAGGCGACGCTCGGAGCGACGGCGGCTTACCTGACGCCGCCGAAGCGCTGAGGGTGCGCTGCTCGGCGCGGCGGACCCTCTGCCGCGGACGCGACGATGCGCAGCCCGCGCTTCGCGGGGTTCGCTGCGATGCTCGCAGCGCCGGCTGCGCGCCGAACTCGCTGCTCGAGCTTCGCTCGCCCCGCTCGGACCTTGCCGCGAGAATGAAGACGACGCGCACCGGAGTGCGCGAAATTCGCGCATTCTCGCGTGCGCCTTCGGGATCGCTTAGAGCAACGCGCGAATGGCGAACGATCCCGGCCGCGCCAACCTCCGGGCTGTCCGAAATGTGCGGGAAACGCGCACGCGAGCACCGCAGGCGTGCACGCCCTCGCGTGTTCGGGCTCGGGCGCGCGGGCCGATGCGCCGCGGGTACCGCCTGCCGCGCCCTCACTCCGGCAGCGCAGGCTCCGGTCGATTGTCCGTCACCAGATGCGCCTTCGCCCGCTCGCGCAACGCCGCCTCGAGCGGCACGCTCTGGTTCGTATCGAGCGCCGCCTGCACCGCCACGCTGTCGCAGGTGGCGAGCATCGCGCCGCTCTCGTCGTCGAACATCTGGTGCAGGAAGCGGAAGTACTTGTCGCCGACCGCCAGAAAGCCGCTGCGCACCTGCACCAGTTCTCCGCCGCGCAGTTCGCGCATGAACTGGAAGTTCTGCCGGACGATCGCCACGCGCAGCCGCCTGTCCTTCATCGTCGCCGGCGTCAGCCCGATCGCGTGCAGCAGCAGCCACGTGGCCTGGTCGAAGCGCGAAACGTACATCCGCGAGTTCATGTGGCTCGCCTCGTCGTACTCGGAGGCAAGGACGACGCCCCGAAAGGTCTTGACCCAGTCGGACATGACTACTCGCTCCTTTCTCGGTCGGATTGCGAAGACTGCCCGGATCCGCCTGCATCCGCCGCGCTCGCGTCGCTGCCCGGCTCGCCGGTCTGCTGCACCCAGTCGAGCGCCCAGGCAGGTGCAACCTCTTCGGGCAGCTCGCCCGAGCTCGCATCGTGCTGCAGCATCTCGCCGGCGCGGCGCGCGCCGAGCGACGACAGCAGCTGGTCGAAGCGCGTGCCGCCGTGACAGAAAGTGTCGCCATAGGTGCGATCGCCAAGCGCGATCACCCCGTACACCACATTCGACAGGTCGGGACGCGACGCCTCCAGGCTGTCGATCAGCTCCTGTGCGTTGTCGGGCACGTTGCCGAAGCCGTAGGTGGAGGTGCAGACGAGGAAGAAGCCCCCTGCGCCGAAGGCACCGGCGTCGAGCCCGTCCATCATGCGCAACTCGACCTCGGCGCCTCGTGCCTCGAGCACCTGCTGCACTTCCTGTGCGACCATCTCCGCCGTTCCGGTCATGGTCGCGACGAGGATCGTGAGTGGCGACCGCATTCCTGCGCTCCTTGTCGCGATGTTCGTGGGCTGCCGGGATTCGGAGGCAATAATGCGCCATTACTGCGCAGCCGACGCGCCTTTTCCCTACGGAACTCCTCGCTTGTGAAACATGTCGCCATCGTCGGCAGCGGTCCGGCCGGCTGCTATCTCGCCGACCAGCTGCTTCGCCTCGTGCCCGATGCACGAGTGGACATCGTCGAGCGCCTTCCGGTTCCCTTCGGCCTCGTGCGCTACGGCGTCGCGCCCGATCACCAGGGAACGAAGGCCGTCGCGCGACTGCTCGATCGCGTGCTCGCGCGCGACCGGCTGCGTTTCTTCGGCAATGTCGAGGTCGGCCGCGACGTGCGCCTGGACGAGTTGAGGGAACTCTACGACGCGGTAGTGCTCGCCACCGGCGCGCCGCGTGATCGCCGACTCGGCATTCCCGGGGAGTCGCTGCCCGGCGTGATCGGTTCGGCTTCGTTCGTCGGCTGGTACAACGGCCATCCCGACTGCGCTGCGCCGCCGCTGCTCGATGTGCGTGAAGCGGTGGTCATCGGCAACGGCAACGTCGCGATCGACGTGGCGCGCGTGCTCGCGAAGAACGCGGCCGAACTCGCCGGCTCGGACCTGTCGCCGCACGTGCACGAGCGGCTTCTGGCACAGCGGATCGAGACGATCCACATCGTCGGGCGACGCGGTCCGGCAGACGCGAAGTTCACCCGGGCCGAACTCGCCGAACTGGGCAAGCTCGCCAACGCACGCCCGATCATCGCCGAGCCGCAGGCGCTTGCCGAAGCGCAGCGCGCGCTCGCCGCGGCGCACAACCCCGACAACGCGCAGTCGCCCGAACACTCGCGGACCTCGGGCGAAGCCGCGGCGATCGTCGAAGTGCTGAGCGGTTTCGCGCAGGCGCCGGATGTACGCGAGACCGCCGTGCGTATCGTCTTTCATTTCGGTGCGACGCCGCTCGCCTTCGAGGGAGGCGAGCGTCTCGAAGCGGTGCGCTTCGCGCGCGCGGGCATCGAGCCGCTCGTGCTG
Source organism: Burkholderiaceae bacterium (assembly GCA_021166725.1). GTDB lineage: Bacteria > Pseudomonadota > Gammaproteobacteria > Burkholderiales > Burkholderiaceae_E > Zeimonas. Next base: position 24,506 of record JAJPES010000008.1, read on the forward strand.
CCCGCGCAACTCGCCGTCAGCTGCATCGGCTACCAGGCGATCGACTGCTGCACGGCGACGCCGAACGCGGGTGTGTTCGCAAACGAGGGCGCGTGCATCGAAGACGGACTCTTCGTCACCGGATGGGCCGGCCGCGGTCCGTCGGGCACCATTCCGACCAATCGCACCGAGGCGCAGCGCGTCGCGCAGCGCATCGTTGCCGAGCTGGACGATCACGGCCGCGGCGGCGGCGAAGCGCTCGCCGCAAGGCTCGCGGCACGCGGCGTTCGCGTGGTCGACCACGCGGGGTGGCGGCGCATCGATGCAGCCGAGCTCGCGCGTGCGGGCGCCGATCGCTGTCGGCACAAGTTCGAGTCGATCGAAGCGATGCTCGAGGCATCGAGCGCGCGCTGAGCGAAGCGCGTGGAGGTGACGAACCCGGACGTCAACGCGTCGGACGGCTCTTCATCCGGTACATGTCCTCGTCGGCGCGCGCGAGCAGTGTGTCGATCGTGTCCTGCGGCGTTGCCTCGGCGAGTCCGACGCTGATGTCGACCTCGATGCCGGTCGCCAGTTCATGCCAGGCGAACCGGCGAACGGCGCCGCGCAGCCGCTCGCACGCCAGGCGCGCGCTTTGAAGATCGGCGTTGGCGAAGACGATCACGAATTCGTCGCCGGCCATACGTGCCGGGAGATCGCCCTGTCGCAGGTGGGCGCGCAGCAGCGCAGCGAGCGACTGCAGCACGCGGTCGCCCACCGCATGGGAATGCCGATCGTTGATCTCCTTGAAGCGGTCGACGTCGAGCAGCGCGATCGCCGGGCCTCGTCGAGCGGCGCGCGCGAGCGCGGCGGCGATGCATTGCTCGAGCTGCCGTCGGTTCGGCAGCGCCGTGAGCGGATCCTCGAGCGACCACTGTTCGAGCCGGCGCGATTCGACTTCCAATTCGCGCAACTGCTGCGAGCGATGACGCAGCTCGAGCTGGCGCTGCGCCACGCGATCGTGATGCTCGAGGCTCTCCCGGCGAATCTCGATGTCGCGTCGCGCCAGCGCGCGAAGCTCGGCGAGCGCCTCGCGGCTGCGGCCTTGCGCGTCGAGCACGTCGCTCGCCAGCATGCGGCCGGTGCGCGCGAGCTGTTCGTGCTCCACCGACAGCGCGACGTCGATCATCGCGCGCATTGAGGCCACAGCCGCCTGAAGGTCGCCTCGAGAACGCGCCACCTCGCTTTGCGCCCACATCGCGATCGCATGCAACCACGACGTGCGCGCATGCCTGGCCGCGCATGCGGCCACCCGCATCGCCTGCGAATCGGCTTGTGCGATGTCGCCGCGCCATGCGGCGGCGATGCATTCCGTGAAGGCGAGCAGCGCACCCGGCGTGGGCTCGGCATCGTTGTCGAGTCGCGCGATGTGTACGTCCTGCACCAGGCGGCGGCATGCCTGCAGCGCCTGCTCGAGCAGCGTGCCGTCGGCCGGATGGGAATACAGGTGACGTTCGATGCTGGCGCGAACGATCTCGCCGTAGCAGCGGTTCAGTCGCGACGGGAAGGTCGCCGCCTCGCCGCAACGTGCCGCGTGGTCGACCGCCTCGTCCAGCGCGTCGGCGGAGCGATCGAAGTCGCCGTTGGCGATCAACGCAATTGCGCGTGCGTTGTGCGCCGACGCCAGCAACCGCGCGTCGCCTTGCGTCTGCGCGAGCGCTGCTGCCATGATGGCGGAAGTCACCGCCAGCTCGTTGCGTCGCAGGCAGCTGGCCACGTACGAGTAGATGACGAGCGATCGCGCCTCGCCGGCAGCGTCGCCCGCCTGCTCGAAGAGGTTGACTGCCCGGTGGGCAGCACGGTGCGCACTGCGCAGCCGCGAGACGAAGGTGTCGACACGCGCGATGCGCAGCAGCGCCTCGGCCTGGCCCTGCGCGTCGCCTGCTTCGGCCGCGAGCTGCGCAGCGGCGACCGCGCAGGCGCGGGCGTGGTCGTGCTCGCCGCGGCGCAACGCGCCGTCGGCCCGCTCGAGGTGGGCGCGCGTGTCTTCGAAGCGCCGGTCGATCAAGATGACTCCCGCCTGCTTTGGTTCACCGTTCCGCTTCTAGCACCGCGGGGGTCACCCCGAAGGAGCGGTGTTTCACGCCCGCCATAGGCCTTTCGGCCTATTGCGGCTTCGCTGTCCGACGTGCGCCGGATTTCGGCAGCCGAGCGGCAGCCAGCCTGTACCCTTGCCCCTTCCCCTTGTACGGGCCTGCCTGCATTTGCGAGGTGCGACGATGGACACGGCAAGCGATTTCCGGCTCACCTACTCGACGATGTTCGATCCGCCCCCGGAGCTGCACGAGCGCTTCGACGCGGCGCTCTCGCAGGTATCGGGCGGCCTGGGCGCCGACCACGCGATGTTCGTCGACGGCTGCGAACGACACGCCGCATCGAGCTACGAGCTTCGTTCGCCGATCGACCGCGACCGGCTGATCGGCCGTTTCGCCGCCGGGCGGACCGAGGACGTGGACGCGGCGGTGCACGCCGCGCAGCGCGCCTATCCGGGTTGGTCGCACACGCCGTGGCCCGAACGCGTGGCGACGCTGCGCCGCGTGGCGGCGCTGATCGAGCAACGCGTCTACCCGATCGCTGCGGCGATGGCGATCGAGGTGGGCAAGAACCGGATGGAGGCGCTCGGCGAAGTCCAGGAGACGGCGGACCTGTTCCGCTGGTACTGCGACCAGTTCGAGCAGAACGACGGCTTTCGCCGCCAACTGCCGCACGACCCGCTGAAGGGCTTCGTCAGCCGCAACCGGACGGCGCTGCGTCCCTACGGCGTATGGGCGGTGATCGCGCCTTTCAACTTCCCGTTCGCGCTCGCCGGCGGCCCGATCGGGGCGGCGCTGGTCGCCGGCAACACGGTCGTCTTCAAGGTCGCGAGCGCCGCTTCGCTGTGCGGCCAGCTGCTGATGAAGGCGCTGCACGACGCAGGCGTTCCGCCCGGCGTCGCCAACCTGGTCAGCGGCGCCGGCGCGCAAGCCGGCGAAGCGCTGGTCGGGCATCCGGCAGTCGCCGGGATCACCTTCACCGGGTCGTACGAAGTCGGCATGGGGATCGTGCGCCGCTTCGCTCAACAGCGCTGGCCGCGACCGTGCATCGCCGAAATGGGCGGCAAGAACGCGGCGATCGTCAGTCGCAACGCCGACCTGGAACGCGCCGCCACCGGCATCTGGCGCTCGGCCTTCGGGCTGCAGGGCCAGAAATGCTCGGCCTGCTCGCGCGTGCTCGTCGAGCGCGAGGCGGCCGCCGAATTGCGCGAGCGTCTCGTCGTGGCGGCCGAAGCGATCGCGGTGGGCGATCCCACCAAGCGAGTCAACTGGATGGGGCCCGTCATCGACGAGCGCGCCCAGGCCCGCTTTCGGCGCTGCGTCGAGCGGCTGAAGGAGGTCGGACGCATCTACGCTGGTGGACGCGTGCTCGACGAGGGAGCGCTGGCACGCGGCTGCTTCGTCGCCCCCACCGTGGCGCAGGCGCCGCGCGACGACGCGCTGTGGCGCGACGAGCAGTTCCTGCCGCTGGTACTGGTGAGCGAGGTGGATTCGCTCGACGAGGCGATTGACGAAGCAAACCGCTCCGACTACGGACTTACGGCGGGCTTCTACGGTGCGCCCGACGAAGCGCGACGCTTCCTCGACGAGGTCGAAGCCGGCGTCGTCTACGTGAACCGCCCGCAGGGCGCGACGACCGGCGCCTGGCCCGGCTACCAGCCCTTCGGCGGCTGGAAGGCGAGCGGCACCACCGGCAAGGCGATCGGCTCGTTCTGGTACCTGCCGCTTTACCTGCGCGAGCAGTCGCAGACGATCGTCGAGTAAAAAAACGGGGTCAGACCACGGTTTCGCTGAAGCGAAACCGTGGTCTGACCCCGTTTTTTTACAGCGGCTTGCGCAGCAGGTGGGCGATCTCGCCGACGATACCGCGACGGAAGGCCAGCACGCACAGCACGAAGATCGCGCCCTGCACGATCGTCACCCAGGCGCCGATCTGCGCGAGATAGTTCTGCATCGTGATGATCACGGCCGCACCGACCACCGGACCGAACAGCGTGCCCAGGCCGCCGACCAGCGTCATCAGCACCACCTCGCCCGACATCGTCCAGTAGACGTCGGTGAGCGATGCGAGTTGGAAGACCAGCGCCTTGGTCGCGCCCGCCAGCCCCGACAGCGTGCCCGACAGAATGTACGCGACGAGCTTGTACCGATCGGTGTCGTAGCCGAGCGAAGTCGCGCGCGGCTCGTTCTCGCGGATCGCCTTGAGCACCTGCCCGAACGGCGAATGCACGATGCGCCAGATCAACAGGAAGCCGCAGAAGAAGACGACGAAGACGAGCGTGTACATCGCCACCGTGTCGTTCAGGTCTACGAGGCCGAACAGCTTGCCGCGCGGTACGCCCTGGATGCCGTCTTCGCCGTGCGTGAACGGCGTCTGCAGATAGAAGAAGTAGACCATCTGCGCCAGCGCGAGCGTGATCATCGCGAAATAGATGCCCTGGCGACGGATGGCGAGCAGTCCGGTGACCCAGCCGAGCAGGGCCGAACAGGCGGTGCCGAAGACGATCGCCAGTTCGGGCGTGAAACCCCACACCTTCGCCGCATGCGCCGTCGCGTAGCCGGCGGTGCCGAGGAACATCGCGTGCCCGAAGGACAGCAGCCCGCCGAAGCCGATGAGCAGGTTGAATGCACACGCGAACAGCGCGAAGCACATCACCTTCATCAGGAACACCGGATAGACGGCCAGCGGCAGCAGCACGAAGATCGCCGCCATCAGCACGAGCGCGTAACGCTGGTAACTGGTGTCGGCCTGCACGTGCAGGTGCGTCTTCGCGCCGGCCGGCGGCGCGAGCGTGGTGGTGTCGTTCGCCATTAGCGCGGGACCTACTTCTGCGTGCCGAACAGGCCGGCCGGCTTGATCAACAGGACGATCGCCATGATCACGAAGATCACGGTGTTCGACGCCTCGGGGTAGAAGACCTTGGTGAGTCCCTCGATCAGGCCGAGTCCGAAGCCGGTGACGATGGAACCCAGGATCGACCCCATCCCCCCGATGACGACGACGGCGAACACGACGATGATCAGGTGCTCGCCCATCTGCGGGCTGACCTGGTAGATCGGCGCGGCCATCACGCCGCCGAAGCCCGCGAGCGCCACGCCGAATCCGTAGGTGAGCGTGATCATGCGCGGCACGTTGATGCCGAAGGCCTGCACCAGCTGCGGGTTCTCGGTGGCCGCCCGCAGGTACGCGCCCAGGCGGGTGCGTTCGATCATGAACCAGGTGCCCAGGCACACGACGACCGACGCCACAATGACCCAGGCACGGTAGTTCGGCAGGAACATGAAGCCCAGGTTCTGCGAACCGGTGAGCGCGGACGGAATCGGATACGGCTCGCCCGAGGAGCCGAACCAGTTGCGAAACAGCCCCTGGATGATCAGCGCCAGTCCGAAGGTGAGCAGCAGTCCGTACAGATGGTCGAGCTTGTAGAGCCTGGCGAGCATCGTGCGCTCGATGACCATGCCGATCGCGCCGACGATGATCGGCGCGACGAGCAGCGCCCACCAGTAGTTGATGCCCAGTCGCGACAGCAGCAGATATGCGGTGAACGCGCCCAGCATGTACAGCGCGCCGTGCGCGAAATTGATGATGTTCAGCAGGCCGAAGATCACGGCGAGGCCGAGCGACAACAGCGCGTAGAACGAACCGTTGATCAGGCCGATCAGCAACTGTCCGAACAGCGCGACGGTCGGTATACCGAATATTTCCATCGAGTCTGCGATCGAGTGCGGAATCAGCCGGGGAGCCGCCTAACCGGCTCCCCGCGTGTCGTTGGCTGCACCCGGCAAGCCGGGCGCAGCGAGCAGGAACAGCTCAGGACTTCACCAGCGGGCAGCCGCCCTCGTTCAGCGGACGAAACGCCTCGTCGGCGGGGATCGTCGCACGCAGCTTGTAGTAGTCGTACGGGCCCTTCGATTCGCTGGGCTTCTTCACCTCGAACAGGTAGGCCGGGTGCAACGTGCGACCGTCGATGCGCGTCGTGCTCTTGCCGAACAGCGGATCCTGGGCGGGACGCGACTTCATCTGCGCAACGGCCTTCGTACCGTCGTCGGAGTTGATCTCGTTGACCGCCTTCAGGTAGTCGAGGATGACCGCATACACGCCGGCGTGGTCGGACGACGGGTAGATGCCCTTGTTCGCCGCGGCAAAGCGCTTCGACCATTCGCGCGTCTGGTCGTTGTGATCCCAGTAGAAGGTCTCGGTCAGCAGCAGGCCCTGCGCCTTCTCGAGCCCCAGGCCGTGCACGTCGGTGATGAACACCAGCAGGCCGGCGAGGCTCTGGCCGCCCTTGACGATGCCGAATTCGGCCGCCTGCTTGATCGAGTTGATCGTGTCGCCGCCGGCGTTCGCCAGGCCGATCACCTTGGCCTTCGACGCCTGCGCCTGCAGCAGGTACGACGAGAAGTCCTGCGTGCCGAGCGGGTGGCGCACCGCACCGAGCACCTTGCCGCCGGCCTGCTTGACGGCTTCGGCCGTGTCGCGCTCGAGCGCGTGACCGAACGCGTAGTCGGCGGTCAGGAAGAACCAGGTGTCGCCGCCGTTCTTCGTCACCGCCGTGCCGGTGCCGTGCGCGAGCATCCACGTGTCGTACAGCCAGTGCACGGTGTTCGGCGAGCACGCCTTGCCGGTGAGGTCGGAACTGCCCGGACCGGTGGCGAGGAAGGCCTTGTTCTTGTCGCGCGTGACCTGCGAGACCGCCAGCGCCACCGACGAGGTGGGCACGTCGGCGATCGCATCGACGCCGTCGGTGTCGTACCACTGGCGCGCGACGTTCGAGCCGACGTCGGGCTTGTTCTGGTGGTCGGCCGAGACGATCTCGATCTTGAACTTCGGGTTGAACTGCTTCTGGAAATCCTCGACCGCCAGCTTGGCGGCGACGACCGAACCCGGGCCGCCGATGTCGGCGTACAGGCCCGACATGTCGTTCATGACGCCGATCTTGACGACGCCGCCGGAGACTTCGGCGTTCGCCGCACCTGCGCCGAAGGCCAGCGCCAGCGACGCGACCATGGCCGAAAACTTCATTCTGGTTTTCATCGTTCGTCCTCCTCGTAGTGGGACCCAGTGACCGGCGGCCGCGCTCAGACGCCGAGATACTCGCGCAGCACGTCCATCTTCTGCTCGAGCTCGGCCGCGTCGACGCGCTCGACGATGCGACCGTGCTCCATCACAAAGAACCGGTCGGCCAGCGGCGCCGCGAACCGGAAATTCTGCTCCACCATGACGATGGTGAACCCCTTTTCGCGCAGCATGCGGATCATCCGTGCCAGGCTCTGCACGATGACCGGCGCGAGCCCTTCGGAAATCTCGTCCAGCAGCAGCATCTTCGCACCGGTACGCAGGATGCGCGCCACGGCCAGCATCTGCTGCTCGCCGCCCGACAGCCGCGTGCCCTGGCTGTTGCGCCGCTCGGCGAGGTTGGGGAACATCTCGTAGATCTCGTCCAGGCTCATGCCGCCCGAGCCGGTCTGCGGCGGCAGCAGCAGGTTCTCCTCGCACGAGAGGCTGGCGAAGATGCCGCGCTCCTCGGGGCAGTAGCCGATGCCCAGCCGGGCGATCGCGTGCGGCGGCAGGTTCACCGCCTCGACGCCCTTGATGCGGATCGACCCGACGCGCCGGCCGACCAGTCCGAGGATCGACTTCAGCGTTGTGGTGCGCCCGGCGCCGTTGCGCCCGAGCAGCGTGACCACCTCGCCGCCGTTCACGACGAGATCGACGCCGTGCAGGATGTGCGACTCGCCGTAGAACGCGTGCAGGTCGGAGATGCGCAGGAATTCGACGCCGCGCTCAGTGACCATGCGGGCTCCCGAGTTCTTCGGTGGCACTGCCCATGTACGCTTCGAGCACCTGCGGATTCCTCGAGACGACGTCGTAGGGTCCCTCGGCAATCACCTGTCCGCGCTGCAGCACGCTGATCGTGTCGGCGATGTCGGCCACGACGTTCATGTTGTGCTCGACCATCAGCACGGTGCGGTTCGCCGAGACTTTCTTGATCAGCTGCGTGACACGGTCGACGTCCTCGTGGCCCATCCCCTGCGTGGGTTCGTCGAGCAGCATCAGCTCCGGGTCGGTGGCCAGCGTGGTGGCGATCTCCAGCGCGCGCTTGCGCCCGTAAGGCAGCTCGACCGTGACGTGGTCGGCGAACTCGCGCAGCCCGACGGTGTCGAGCAGTTCGATCGCGCGCGCATCGAGCACGTCGAGCGAGCGCTCGGACTTCCAGAAGTGAAAGGATGTGCCCAGCTTGCGCTGCAGCGCCACGCGCACGTTCTCGAGCACCGTGAGGTTCGGGAACGTGGCCGAGATCTGGAACGATCGAACGACGCCGCGGCGCGCGACCTGCGCCGGCTTCTCGGCCGTGATGTCGTGCCCGTTGAAGAGGATCTGCCCCGCCGTCGGAATCAGGAACTTCGTCAGCAGGTTGAAGAACGTCGTCTTGCCGGCGCCGTTGGGACCGATCAACGCATGGATCTGGCCCCGGCGCACTCGCAGGTGGACGTCGTTCACCGCGACGAAACCCTTGAATTCCTTGACGAGGCGCCTTGTCTCCAGGATGTAGTCGTTTTCGGCCATCGAGCGCCTGTCTGTCGCGGGGGCGAGCTGCGCACGCCGCCCCGCCGTCGAGCGCGGATTATGGCCAAAGGCTCGTGGCGCAGCAATCCGGGTAAGCTCGGAACAGGGGATTTCGCGCCGGCAAGCGCGCCGCGCCTCCCCCGGCCACGCCGCGTCGCGGCGAGTACCCGCTACGTCGCGGCCAGTACGCGCCGCGCGCACCGTTCGTCCGGGCCGCGCACGCGCTCGTCGCGGCCGCACGCTCCGGCCGTCCGCGAGGACTGCGGCGGCGGGCATCATTGCCCGCGAGTTTCCTGCGAACCGACCGAACCCGATCCGCGCAATGGCCACCGTCGCCGCCTCCGGCCGCACCAAGGAACCGACCTCGCTGTCGGGGCTCGGCCGTGCGCTGGTGCAGCACCAACTGCTGCGCCTGGACGAAGCCAGCGCGATCCAGCGCAAGGCCGACGCAGGCAGGCACGGCTTCGTCGACGAGCTGATCGGCGCCGGTCACATGCCGGCGCGCCAGCTCGCGCAGTTCGCCGCCGAGTTGTGCGGGCATCCGCTGCTGGATCTGTCGGCGATCGATCCGGCCACGCTGCCCACCGATCTGCTCGACCGCAAACTGGCCACCGAGTTGCGCGTGGTCGCGCTGGGCAAGCGGGGCGGACGCCTGTCGATCGCGGTGTCCGATCCGACCGACTCGAAGCTGCTCGACCGCATCCGCTTTTCCGCGCAGGCGGCGCTCGACCCGATCGTCGTCGAGCACGACCGCCTGGTACGGCTGGTCGAGCGCCTCGGCCAGAGCACGACCGAGCAGCTCGAGGAGCTGGTCGACGGCTCGCTGGACGAGATCGCCGTGGCCGGCGACGAGCAGGCCGCACCCGACACCAGCGACGTCGACGACGCGCCGGTCGTGCGCTTCCTGCAGAAGGTACTCATCGAGGCGATCCAGGCCGGCGCCTCGGACATCCACTTCGAGCCCTACGAGAAGTTCTACCGGATCCGCCTGCGCGTGGACGGCGAGTTGCGCGAAGTGGTGACGCCCCCGCTGGCGATCAAGGAAAAGCTCGCCTCGCGCATCAAGGTGATCTCGCGTCTCGACATCTCGGAGCGGCGCGTGCCGCAGGACGGCCGCATGAAGATCGTGCTGTCGAGCCAGCGCACGATCGACTTCCGCGTCTCGACGCTGCCGACGCTGTTCGGCGAGAAGATCGTCATGCGGATCCTCGATCCGTCGTCGGCGAAGCTGGGCATCGACGCGCTCGGCTACGAGCCCGACCAGAAGCAGATCATGCTCGAGGCGATCCGCCGGCCGTACGGGATGATCCTCGTCACCGGCCCCACCGGTTCGGGCAAGACGGTGTCGCTGTACACCTGCCTGAACCTGCTCAACGAACCGGGCATCAACATCTCCACCGCCGAGGATCCGGCCGAGATCAACCTGCCCGGCGTCAACCAGGTCAACGTCAACGAGAAGGCTGGGCTCACCTTCGCCGCGGCACTGCGCGCGTTCCTGCGCCAGGACCCGGACGTGATCATGGTCGGCGAGATCCGCGATCTCGAGACCGCCGACATCGCGATCAAGGCCGCGCAGACCGGCCACATGGTGCTGTCCACGCTGCACACGAACGACGCGCCGACCACGCTCACGCGGCTGGCGAACATGGGCGTGGCGCCGTTCAACATCGCCTCGTCGGTGATTCTGATCACCGCGCAACGGCTGGCGCGCCGACTGTGCAACTGCAAGCAGCCGCTCGCCACCGACGACGGCGCGCTGTTGAAGGCGGGATTCCTCGAGTCCGACCTGGACGGCAAGTGGACGCCGTACCGGCCGGTGGGCTGCGAACGTTGCGGAGGCACCGGCTACAAGGGCCGGGTGGGGATCTACCAGGTGATGCCGATCACCGAGGAGACACAGAAGATCATCCTCGGCCACGGCAACGCACTGCAGATCGCGCAACAGGCGCAGCGCGAAGGCGTGCGCGACCTGCGCCGATCGGGTCTGATGAAGGTCATGCAGGGAATGACGAGCATCGAGGAGGTGCTCGGCGTCACCAACGAGTGAGCGACCAGCGCCCGCCGGCAGGCCGCGGCGCGCGCGACGACGCGAACGACCAGGACGAAGGGATGATGCGATGAGCACGATCGGTACGACGGCCGGCACTGCCGGCGCCCGCGCCGCGGGCGGTACCCGCGGAGCGGCAACACGGCGCCCGGCGAACAAGGAGCAGGTCTACACCTGGGAAGGTCGCGATCGCGCCGGCAAGGTGCTGCGCGGCGAGATGCGGGCGAGCGGCCCGACCGCCGTGCAGACTTCGCTGCGTCGCCAGGGCATCTCGGTGACCAAGACGACCAGGCGGCGCTACAAGCGCGGCAAGCGCATCGGCGAGAAGGACATCACGCTGTTCACGCGCCAGCTGGCGACGATGATGAAGGCCGGCGTTCCGCTGCTGCAATCGTTCGACATCGTGGCACGAGGGACGTCCAACGTGTCGGTGTCGAAGCTGTTCACCGACATCCGCGGCGACGTCGAAACGGGAACGTCGCTGTCGCAGGCGTTTCGCAAGTACCCGCTGTACTTCGATTCGCTGTTCTGCAACCTGGTCGGCGCCGGCGAGCAGGCCGGCATTCTCGACGACCTGCTCGATCGGCTGGCCAGCTACAAGGAAAAGATGCTGGCGATCAAGGGCAAGATCAAGTCGGCGCTGTTCTACCCGATCGCCGTGCTGGTCGTCGCGTTCATCGTCGTCGCGGTGATCATGCTGTTCGTCGTTCCGGCGTTCAAGGAGGTGTTCTCGAGCTTCGGCGCCGATCTTCCCGCCCCGACGCTGATGGTGATCGGGCTGTCGGATTTCTTCGTCGAGTACTGGTACCTGGTATTCGGCACGATCGGCGGCGGCCTGTATTTCCTGCTGCAAGCGTGGAGGCGATCGCCGCGCGTGCAGATGGCGATGGACCGGCTGCTGCTCAAGCTGCCGGTGTTCGGCCCGGTCGTCGAGAAGGCGACGATCGCGCGCTGGCTGCGTACGCTGTCGACGATGTTCGCCGCCGGCGTGCCGCTGGTGGAGGCGCTCGACTCGGTCGGCGGCGCCTCCGGCAACCACGTCTACCTGGTGGCCACCAAGCGCGTCCAGCAGGAGGTATCCACCGGCACGAGCCTGACGGTGGCGATGCAGAACGTGCAGGTGTTCCCGAACATGGTGCTGCAGATGGCGTCGATCGGCGAGGAATCCGGCTCGCTCGACTCGATGCTGTCGAAGGCGGCCGACATCTTCGAGCGCGAGGTCGACGACGCCGTCGAGAGCCTGTCGAGCCTGCTGGAGCCGATGATCATGGTCGTGCTCGGCACGCTGATCGGCGGCCTGGTCATCGCGATGTATCTTCCGATCTTCAAGCTCGGGCAGGTCGTCTGAGCGCGGCTCGGCGCACGGCAGCGCAGGCCGATTCCCGATGTTCGAGGCCCCGCCGATGCTCGAAGCTCTCCAACAGTCGCCCGCGCTGGCAATCGGCACCGCCGGCGTGTTCGGACTGCTCGTCGGCAGCTTCCTGAACGTCGTCATCCATCGGCTGCCGAAGATGCTCGAGCACGAGTGGGCACAGCAGGCGGCCGAGCTGCGCGGCGAGCCGACCGGGCCCGCGGCGCGCTTCAACCTGGTCGTTCCGCGCTCGCAGTGCCCCTCCTGCGGGCACCCGATCGGCGCCCTCGAGAACATCCCGCTCGTCAGCTGGCTGCTGCAGCGCGGCCGCTGCAGGGCCTGCAACGCCGCCATTCCGGCGCGCTACCCGATCGTCGAGGGCAGCACCGCCCTGCTGAGCGCGGTCGCCGTCGCGCAATTCGGCTGGAGCGTCGCGGCGCTCGGCGCGGTCGTCCTCACCTGCTTCCTGATCACGCTCGCGTTCATCGACTTCGACACGCAGCTGCTGCCCGACAGCATGACGCTGCCGCTGTTGTGGATCGGGCTCGCCTTCAACCTGTGGGAAGTCTTCGCGCCGCTGCACGCCGCGGTCGTCGGCGCGCTCGCCGGCTACCTGAGCCTGTGGAGCCTGTACTGGCTGTTCAAGCTCGCCACCGGCAAGGAAGGAATGGGCTACGGCGACTTCAAGCTGTTCGCCGCACTGGGCGCCTGGTTCGGCTGGAGCACGCTGCCTTCGATCATCCTGCTCGCGTCGGTCGTCGGTGCGGTCGTCGGCATCGCGCTGATGATCGTCGCGCGGCATGGACGCGAGGTGCCGATTCCGTTCGGTCCGTATCTCGCCGGCGCCGGGCTGCTTGCGCTGTATTTCCGGGGTCCGCTCGCCTCCTTCTACGGGCTCGGCTGACGGCTCGACGACGGGCGTCGAAAGAGGATCGACAGCAGAGGATCGGCGGTAGAGGATCGACGGCAGAGGATCGACGACCGAGGGGACGCCGTCCCCGCTGCTAGACTCGTCCGATGACGGCAGCCGCAGACGCGACACTTCCGCGCAGGCCCTTCGTGGTCGGACTCACCGGCGGCATCGGCAGCGGCAAGAGCACGGTGGCCGAACTCTTCGCGGCCCGCGGCGCAAGCATCGTCGATACGGACGCCATCGCACACGAACTCACCGCTGCCGGCGGCGCGGCGATCGACGCGATCCGCATGCGCTTCGGCGACGCCGTCCTGCGTGCCGACGGCGCGCTCGATCGCGATGCGATGCGCGCGCGCGCCTTCGACGATCCTTCGGCGCGCTCAGCACTCGAAGCGATCCTGCATCCGATGATCCGCGCGGAATCGCAGCGACGCATCGCCGACGCCCCCGGCCCCTACGTCATGCACGTCGTTCCGCTGCTCGTCGAATCGGGCGGACGTTCGGGACGCTTCGATCGCGTACTCGTCGTCGATTGCCCGGTCTCGGTGCAGATCGCGCGCGTACAGCAGCGCAGCGGCTTGAGCGCGGCACGCATCGAGTCGATCCTGGCAGCACAGGCCAGTCGCGAGCAGCGTCTCGCAGCAGCCGACGACGTGATCGACAACGGCGGCGATGCCGAAGCGCTGCCGGCGCAGGTCGACGCGCTGCATCGCAGGTATGCAGCAGCACGCTGAACACGCGACGGGCTCGCGCTGCTGCGCGCGAGGTTTGTCAACGAAAGCGCTTTGCTACAGAATTCGTCCGTCTGCACGGACCGAGCGCGGCTCGAAGATGTCGGCGACAGCGCCTGCGCAGCGCGACCGTCGATGCTCGCGGCACAGGACGACGCCTTGATCTCGTACGAGTACCCGCTGAACGAACGCGTCCGGACGCTGCTGCGGCTCGAAGATCTGTTCGACCGGCTCGAATTCTTCGCGAGCCGCGAGCATCCGCTCGATCACCACGTCGCGCTGGGCACGCTGTTCGAGGTGCTCGACGTCGCCGGGCGCGCCGACCTGAAATCCGACCTGCTGCAGGAACTCGAGCGCCAGCGGCAGACGCTGCTCGGCTTTCGCAACAGCCCCGACGTCTCGCAGGGCGCGCTCGAGCGCATCCTCGGCGACATCGACGAGGCGCTTGGCGGGCTGGGCGCGGCAACGGGGAAGAGCGGCCAGCACCTGCGCGACAACGAATGGCTGATGAGCATCCGCAGCCGGATGTTCATCGCCGGCGGCGCCTGCGAGTTCGACCTGCCGTCGTACCACGCATGGCAGCACCGGCCGGCGGAACTGCGCCAGCGCGACATCGCCGCGTGGGCCGCGCCATTCAAGCCGATGTACGACAGCCTGACGATCGTGCTTCGGCTGTTGCGCGAGAGCGCGCAGCGCACCGCTCTCACCGCACAAGGCGGCAGCTACCAGCAGCCGCTGGCGGGCAAGACCTACCAGATGGTGCAGGTCCGGCTCGATCCCACGCTCGGCGCCATCCCCGAGATCAGCGCGAACAAGTACCTGCTCTGGATCCGCTTCACGATGCGCGACCGCGACGAGCGGCCGCGCCCGGCCGACTCGAACATCGACTTCGAACTCGGCCTCTGCAATCTCTGAAGCAATGAAGAAGAACGTCGTCGTCCACTGCCCGGCCTGCGGCCGCAAGACGCCGTTCGATGCGTCGAACCGCTGGCGCCCGTTCTGCTCCCAGCGATGCAAGAGCCTCGATCTGGGGGCGTGGGCGGCCGAGCGCTATCGGATCGCCGGAGAAGAGAAGGCAGAAGGGGGAAGGGAACAACCCAGTGAAGGGTGAAGGGGATCCTTCACTTGCTCCACCCGCGCAGCATTGCCAGCCCATGCGCGCCCGCCGCGAGCGCGTCGCGCGCATCGCTCTCCTGCAAGCCGCCCAGCGCGAACACCGGGACGTGCGAATGCGCAGCGAGTTCGGCGAAGGCCGCCCAGCCGAGCGTCGGTGCACCCGGGTGCGACTGCGTCGGCTTCACCGGCCCCAATACTGCGTAATCCACGCCGAGCCCGCGTGCGCGCTCGAGATCGCTTGCGTCGTGGCACGAAGCACCGACGATGCGCAAAGGCGGGCGCGAGACGCACGCGCGCAGATCCGCACTTCGAAGATGCAATCCGTCGCAGCCCGCTGCATACGAAGCGGGATGCGCGCTGTTGACGACCAGCGCGGCGCCCGCCGCGCGGCACATTGCACGCACCTCGCGCCACAGCCGATCGAGACGATCGAGCGCGATTCCCGGTTCGCGCAATTGCACGAGTCGCAGACCGGCGGCCAGCGCCTTGCGCAGCGCCGCGAGAAAAGCGTCGTCGCCGCGTTGCAGTGCGCTGCTGATCGCGAGCCGCTGCGGCAGGCGGAGCCAGCCGATGACCGGGATCGCCGCCGGCAGCATCGGCGCGAGATCGATTGCCGAGGGATGGCGCCAGGCGAGTGCCTGGCCTTCGCGCGAGCGCGGCGCGCCGCTCCATTCGACGACGCGCCGAAACGACAGGCGCACGTGGGCGTGCGGGTAGACGTGCTCGCGAATCATCCACGGATACGAGCGCAGCACGTCGATGCCGAGCTCCTCGTGCAGTTCGCGCGCGAGTGCCTGCTCGACGGTCTCCGCCGCCTCGAGCTTGCCGCCCGGAAATTCCCACCAGCCGGCGTACGGCTTGCCCGGCCGGCGTTGGCCGAACAGCACCGCGCCGTCGTCGCGAATCACCACGCCGACGGCAACTTCGAGCATCGGGGGAGGAACGGCGCTCAGGCTCGCTGGTCGGGACCGCGCCCCGCGCGGTCCTTCGCGAACTGCCAGGCGACGCGTCCCGAGCGCGACCCGCGCTCGAGCGCGAAGCGAAGCGCGTCGGCACGCGCAGCGTCGATTTCTACCGCGCTGCAGCCGAAACTGGCCAGCCAGTGCGCAACGATCGCCAGGTAGTCGTCCTGGCGAAACGGATAGAACGACACCCACAGCCCGAAGCGCTCGGACAACGAGATCTTCTCCTCGACCGTCTCGCCGGGGTGGATCTCGCCGTCGGACTGGTGCTTCGCCTCGAGGTTCTCGCGCATGTACTCGGGCATCAGGTGGCGCCGGTTCGACGTCGCGTAGATGAGCACGTTCTCCGACTGCGCGGCCACCGACCCGTCGAGCGCGACCTTCAACGCCTTGTAGCCCGGTTCGCCCTCCTCGAAGGACAGGTCGTCGCAGAAGACGATGAAGCGCTCGGGACGACCGGCGACCAGTTCGACGATCTCGGGCAGGTCGACGAGATCGTCCTTGTCGACCTCGATCAGGCGCAGCTCCTGCGCTGCGTATTCGTTGAGCAGCGCCTTGATCAGCGACGACTTGCCGGTGCCGCGCGAGCCCGTCAGCAGCACGTTGTTCGCCGGGCGCCGCTGGACGAACTGGCGCGTGTTGCGCTCGATCGCGGTTTTCTGCTCGTCGATGTGCTTCAGATCGTCGAGTCGGATCGGCGACACGTGCCGCACCGGTTGAAGGCCCGCCTGCATACCGAAGGCCGTGGCGCGGCGACGCCAGCGGAAGGCGATCGCCGACGCCCAGTCGGTCGCGGGGGCGGCGCCGAGCAACTGCTCGAAACGGCCGAGCAGCGATTCGGCACGCGAGACGACGCGGGCCAGCGCCAGCGGGTCGATCGCACCGCCGGGCGCCGAAGGGATGTCAGGCGCCGTGCCGGCGTCGCGCGCGTCAGGATCGATAGTCGGCATTGATCGATACGTACTCGTGCGACAGGTCGCAGGTCCAGACCGTCGTCGACGCGCTGCCGCGCCCGAGCGCGATGCGCACGTCGATCTCGGCCTTCTTCATCACGCGCTGGCCGTCCTCTTCGCGATAGGCGGGGTGACGGCCGCCACGCGTGGCGACGTGTACGTCGTCGAGATACAGGTCGACTCGATCGACGTCGAGGTCGTCGACGCCCGCACGGCCCACCGCGGCGAGGATCCGCCCGAGATTCGGATCGGAAGCGAAGAACGCCGTCTTCACCAGCGGCGAATGCGCCACGGTGAAGGCGACCGCCGCCGCCTCGTCGTCGTCGCGCGCCCCCTCGACATGCACCGAGATGAATTTCGTCGCGCCCTCGCCGTCGCGCACGATCGCCTGCGCGAGTTCGCGAGCGACCGAAACGATCGCCTCGCGCAACGCGCTGGCGGCAGCGTCGCCGGCGGCACTGCCGGCGCCTGCGTCGGCGCCGACCGCCCCGTCGCCGGCGCCGGCGATCGACACTTTCGAGGCGCCAGAGGCGACGAGCATGAACGAGTCGTTGGTCGACGTGTCGCCGTCCACCGTGATGCGGTTGAAGCTCGCATCGGCCGCCTCGCGCGCCCAGCGCGCGAGGAGCGTGGCCGGCACCGCGGCGTCGGTGGCGACGAAACCGAGCATCGTCGCCATGTCGGGACGGATCATGCCGGCACCCTTCGCGATGCCGGTTACGGTGACCGTCTCGCCGCCGATCTGCACGCGGCGCGACGCTGCCTTCGGCACCGTGTCGGTGGTCATGATCGCTTCGGCGGCGTCGAGCCAGTCGCTCGCACCGAGCGCGTCGACCGCCTCGTCGATGCCGGCGAGCAGCCGCGGCATCGGCAGGTGCTCGAGGATGACGCCGGTGGAGAACGGCAGCACCGCATCGGTGGCCACGCCCAGCCGCTTCGCGAGCCGGGCGCAGCTCGCGCGCGCGTCGGAGAGCCCCTGCTCGCCGGTGCCGGCATTCGCGCAGCCGGTGTTGACGACGAGCGCGCGGATCTCGCCGTTTGCGCTCGCGAGATGCTCGCGGCAGACGACGACCGGCGCCGCGCAGAAGCGGTTGCGCGTGAAGACGCCGGCGGCGCGCGCTCCGGGCGCCAGGCGCAGCACCAGCACGTCGCGCCGGTCGGGCTTGCGGATCGCCGCGCGCGCGGTACCGATGTCCACGCCGGCAACGGCCGACAGCGCGTCGCGCTGCGGCGCGATGAGGTTCACGGGCATCCGACTCTCCGGAAAACGGCCGACGCGCAGCGCGAGCGCAACGCGCTCACGCCAGGCGGCCGTGGCACTGCTTGTATTTCTTGCCGGACCCGCAGGGACAGGGGTCGTTGCGCCCGATCTTCTGGCCGAAGCGGCGCACCGGTTGCTGGGCGGCGGGCTCGGCGCCGCGCGGCGCGTTCTGCACGGCGAGCGCTATCGACTCCGGGTCGGCGTCGGCCGCATCGGCAGCGGCGGGATCGAAGTCGGCGTGCGTGTAGGCAACCTTCGTGTACTGCGGCTGCATCGTCTCCTCGACCTGCTCGGCCTGCTCGGCCGACTGGATGCGCACGGTCATCAGGATGCGGGTGACGTCGCTGCGGATGCGCTGCTGCATCAGGCCGAAGATCTCGAAGGCCTCGCGCTTGTATTCCTGCTTCGGGTTCTTCTGCGCGTAGCCGCGCAGGTGGATGCCCTGGCGGAGGTAGTCGAGCGACGACAGGTGCTCGCGCCAGTGCTGATCGATGGTCTGCAGCAGGATCGAACGCTCGAAGCCGGCGAACACGTCTGCGCCGACCTGGTCCACCTTCGAGCGGTACATGCGCTCGGCTTCCTTCAGCACCTCCTCGAGCAGGTCTTCGTCGGTGAGCTGCTCGTTCTCCCCGAGCATGCGTCGCAGGGGCACCGGCAGCTGCCACTCGTTCTCGAGCGCGTTCTCGAGCGCCTCGAGATCCCACTGCTCCTCGACCGAGTCGGCCGGGACGTGCTCGCGGAACAGGTCGGTGAACACCTGCTGGCGCAGTTCGGCGACGCGCTCGGAAACGTCTTCGGACTCGAGCAGCGCGTTGCGGTCGGCGTAGACGATCTTGCGCTGGTCGTTGGCGACGTCGTCGTATTCGAGCAGCTGCTTGCGGATGTCGAAGTTGCGCGCCTCGACCTTGCGCTGTGCCGACTCGATGGAGCGCGAGACCATGCCGGCCTCGATCGGCTCGCCCTCGGGCAGCTTCAGGCGATCCATGATCGCCTTGAGCCGGTCGCCGGCGAAGATCTTCAGCAGCGGATCTTCCATCGACAGGTAGAAGCGCGACGAACCGGGGTCGCCCTGGCGACCCGAACGACCACGCAGCTGGTTGTCGATGCGCCGCGATTCGTGGCGCTCGGTGCCGACGATGTGCAACCCGCCCGCCGCGATCACCTGGTCGTGCAACGACTGCCATTCGTTGCGCAAGGTGTCGATGCGCGCCTGCTTGTCCTCTTCCGGCACCGAAGCGTCGGCGCGCAGCAGGTCGATCTGCTTGTCGACGTTGCCGCCCAGCACGATGTCGGTGCCGCGACCGGCCATGTTGGTGGCGATCGTGATCACCTTCGGTCGACCCGCCTGCGCGACGATCTCGGCTTCGCTCGCGTGCTGCTTCGCGTTGAGCACGCGATGCGGCAGCTTCGCGCGTTGCAGCTGTCCGGCGAGCAGCTCCGAGTTCTCGATCGACGTCGTGCCGACGAGCACCGGCTGGCCGCGCTGGTGGCAATCCTCGATGTCGGCGAGGATCGCGTCGAACTTCTCCTTCGCCGTGCGGAAGACCTGATCCTGGCGGTCGTCGCGGATCATCGGACGGTGCGTGGGAATGACCACCGTCTCGAGGTTGTAGATCTCCTGGAATTCGTAGGCTTCGGTGTCGGCCGTACCGGTCATGCCGGCGAGCTTGCCGTACATGCGGAAGTAGTTCTGGAAGGTGATCGATGCGAGCGTCTGGTTCTCGGCCTGGATCGTGACGCCTTCCTTCGCCTCGACCGCCTGGTGCAGGCCCTCGGACCAGCGCCGGCCCGGCATCAGGCGACCGGTGAACTCGTCGACGATGATCACCTCGCCGTTCTGCACGACGTACTGCTGGTCCTTCAGGAACAGCGTGTGCGCGCGCAAGGCGGCCATCAGGTGATGCATCAGGCTGATGTTGCTGGCGTCGTACAGGCTCGCGCCCTGCGGCAACAACCCCATCTCGCCAAGCACGCGTTCGGCCTTCTCGTGGCCGGCCTCCGACAAATACACCTGGTGCGCCTTGCGGTCGACCCAGTAGTCGCCGGGCGGCTCATCCTCGCCCGACTTGGGCTCGGCGGCCATCTCGTCGAGCAGCGGCGGCACCGCGTTCATGCGCTGGTACGTTGCCGTGTGATCCTCGGCCTGGCCGGAGATGATCAGCGGCGTGCGCGCCTCGTCGATGAGGATCGAGTCGACCTCGTCGACGATCGCGTAGAAGAGCCCGCGCTGGCGCCGGTCGCCTACTGCGTACTCCATGTTGTCGCGCAGGTAGTCGAAGCCGAACTCGTTGTTCGTGCCGTAGGTGATGTCGGCCGCGTAGGCGATCTTCTTGTCGGCGGTGGGCTGCTGCGACAGGATCGTGCCCACCGACATGCCGAGGAAGCGATAGACGCGACCCATCCAGTCGGCGTCGCGCTCGGCGAGGTAGTCGTTGACGGTGACCACGTGCACGCCCTTGCCGGCGAGCGCGTTCAGGTACACGGCGAGCGTGGCGGTGAGCGTCTTGCCCTCGCCGGTACGCATCTCCGCGATCTTGCCGGCGTGCAGCACCATGCCGCCGACCAGCTGCACGTCGAAGTGACGCATGCCGAGCGCGCGCCGCGCGGCCTCGCGGCATACGGCGAAGGCTTCGGGCAGCAACGCGTCGAGCGTCTCGCCCGCCTCGATCCGCTGGCGGAACTCGGCGGTCTTGCCGGCGAGCTGCTCGTCGCCGAGCGCCTGGATCTGCGGCTCGAGCGCATTGATCTGCGCGACCGTCTTGCGGTAGCTCTTCAGCAGCCTCTCGTTGCGGCTGCCGAAGATCCGGGTAAGGTAGTTCTGGATCATTTTGAGAAGGCGCTACGCCTGCAACCGGCGGAACGACGCAGCTGGACGGCGTCAGCGCCCGCGAAACCGGTACAGTCTAGCACGCGCCCCCCGAGCGCCCCGCGAGCGAACCGACCGGCCGAAAGGCCCTCCGCAGCAGCGCAGCAATCGATGAAGCCGACCTCCACCCGCCCGGTCAGCGCCTGGCTCGACGACGAGACCGCGTTCCGCGCACTGGCCGCGCGCGTCGATCGCCTCGTCGAGCTGCAACAGGCGCTGCGCGAACACGTGGCGCAGGCCCCGCTGACGGTCGTTGCGCTCGATGCCGGCACGCTGACGCTGCGTGCGCCCAACGCCGCGTGGGCGGCGCGGCTGCGCCAGTCGACGCCGACCCTGCTTCAGGCGCTGCGCGCGCGCTTCGCCGGCATCGACAGGATCCGCATCGTCACGCAGCGGGCGGGCGAGACCTCGTTCGCTGCGGCGCACGCGCCGCGCGCGGCGATTCCGTCAGCGGCGCTGCGCGAGCTCGACCGGTTGCGCGCCGCCACCGATGCGCCGGCGCTCGGCGAGGCGATCGAGCGCCTGGTTCGCCGCCATCGCAGCGCGCGCTGAAGGCGCGTCGGGCGCCGTCGCGGCGGTCGGCGCCGTCAGCCGCTCGACGAACATCACCGCGAAGAAGACGAGCGCGGCGACCAGTCCGCCGACGAGCAGCCGCCAGGCGAGCCGCAGGTAGCGGCGCTCGCGCGTGAACACGTAGCCGAGCGCGCAGTACGCGACGGCGGCCAGCAGCACGACGACGAGGACGCGCAGGAAGATCATCGGTCGGGCGCGCGCGCGAGCGCCGGCGCCGGCACGGCAAGGCAGCTTGCGGGGAACGCGCGCCGCACCGGCGCGCGCTCAGGCATGGCTCCAGTCGAGCGCGAAAGGGCGCGGCGCATCGCGCCGCTCGGCAAAGCCGACGCGCTCCCAGGCGTGCTCGCGAGCCAGCATTTCGCGCAGCAGCCGGTTGTTCAGCGCATGGCCCGACTTGTGCGCGCTGTACGCGGCGAGCAGCGGGTGACCGACCAGGTACAGATCGCCGATCGCATCGAGGATCTTGTGCTTGACGAACTCGTCGCCGAAGCGCAGGCCGTCGTCGTTGAGCACGCGGTACTCGTCCATGACGATCGCGTTGCCGAAGCTGCCGCCCTTGGCCAGGCCGTGCGCACGCAGCGTTTCGACGTCCTGCATGAAACCGAAGGTGCGCGCGCGCGAAACCTCCTTCACGTAGGACACCTTCGCGAAATCGACCTCGACGACCTGCTCGGTGGCGTCGATGGCGGGGTGCGCGAAATCGATCGAGAAGCGCAGCTTGAAGCCGAAGTGGGGATCGAGCCGCGCCCACTTGTCGCCGTCGCGCACCTCGACCGGTTCGAGCAGCCGGATGAACTGCTTCTCGGCGCGCTGCTCGACGATGCCCGCCGACTGGATCAGGTAGACGAAGGACCCGGCTGAGCCGTCGAGGATCGGAATCTCCGGCGCGGTGACGTCGACGTGCACGATGTCGACGCCCATGCCGGCGAGCGCCGACATCAGATGCTCGACGGTCGCCACGCGCACCTGCGCGAGCGGGCCGTCGTCGGCTGCCGTGAGGGTGGAGGCCATGCGCGTGTCACCGACGCGCTCGGCGCAACTGCGGATGTCGACCGGCGGATCGAGATCGACGCGATGAAACACGATGCCGGTATCGGGCGCCGCCGGCCGCAGGACGAGCTCGACGCGCTCGCCCGAATGCAGCCCGACGCCCGTCGTGCGCACCAGCGAGCCGATGGTTCGCTGGCGCATCATCGGGACGCGCTCGCGCCAAGCGGCGCGCGCAGGGAAGACCGGCGTGCCGCGTTCAAGCCTGCTTCACCATGGTGGCGGCATCGGACACCTCGAACTTGCCCGGCCGCTCGACGTTGAGCGTCTTCACGACGCCGTCTTCGAGCAGCATCGAGTAGCGCTGCGAACGCAGACCCATCGTCGGGCTGACGAAGTCCAGCCCCAGTGCGCGCGTCCATTCGCCGGCGCCGTCGGCGATCATGCGGATCTTTCCTTCGGTGCCCTGGTCGAGCGCCCACGCACCCATCACGAACGCGTCGTTGACCGACACGCACCAGATCTCGTCGATTCCGTTGCCCTTGAGCGCGTCGTATTTCTCGAGATAGCCGGGAACGTGCTTCGCCGAGCAGGTTGGCGTGAACGCGCCCGGCAGGCCGAACACCGCGACGCGCTTGCCGCGCAACTCCTCGAGCACCTGGAAAGTGCGGGGCCCGATCGAGCAGCCCGGACCCTCGTTCTGCACGTACTCCTGCACCTTTGCGTCGGGAACTCGCTGGCCGGATTCGATCATTGAAATGCGCCTCCGCTGTTTAACTGAATGCCGTTCGCTGCAAGCGGCAAACCTGGGATTTTAAGGGATGTCAGCTGGGGACGCTGGGCGGAGGGAGGGGAAGGGGGAAGGGGGAAGGGGAAAACCGTCGCGACATCGCATAGGGATTGGAGGCGTGCGCGAGCACCACGAAACGTGGCGCCCGTCGCACCGGGGCTGTCCCCTTCCCCCTCCCCCTTCCCCCTCCCCTTTCCTCCAGTCAGTCCGCCTGCTTGCGCAGGAACGCCGGAATATCGAAGCGCTCGACGCCGCTTTCCTCGAGCGCCTGGACCTGCGCGGCGGCCGAGGCGCGCGGGCTGCGCCAGACGGTGGGCTGCTCGAACTGCTCGTAGTTCGGCTGCTGCACGGGCGCAGCGTCGTGGGTGCCGGTGCGCAGATGGGTCTGCGGCACGAGCATCGGCTTGGCCGGACGCCGGCCGATGCCGGTGGCGACGACGGTCACGCGCAGGCGGTCGCTCATGTTCTCGTCGAAGACGGTGCCGTGGATGATCGTCGCGTCGTCGGCGCAGAACGCCTTGATCGTGTTGATCACGTCGTTCGTCTCCTTCAGCTTCAGGCTGCGTCCGGCGGTGATGTTGACGATCACGCCGCGCGCGCCCTGCAGGTCCACGCCGTCGAGCAGCGGCGACGACACTGCCTGTTCGGCGGCGATGCGCGCACGATCCAGCCCCGACGACTCGCCGATCCCCATCATCGCCTTGCCCTGCTCGCCCATCACCGTCTTCACGTCGGCGAAGTCGACGTTGACCAGGCCCGGCACGTTGATGATCTCGGCGATGCCGGCTACCGCGTTGTGCAGCACGTCGTCGGCGCGCTTGAACGCGTCCTCGAGGCTCGCGTCGTCGTCCATCACCTCGAACAGCTTCTGGTTCAGCACGACGATCAGCGAGTCGACGTGCTCGACCAGCTGGTCGATGCCGTTCTCGGCGATCTGCAGCTTCTTCGCGCCTTCGAAGTCGAAGGGCTTGGTGACGACACCCACGGTCAGGATGCCCATCTCCTTGGCGATCTCGGCAACCACCGGCGACGCGCCGGTGCCGGTTCCCTTGCCCATGCCGGCGGTCAGGAACACCATGTTGGAGCCTTCGAGCGCACTGCGGATCTCGGTGCGCATCGCCTCGGCCGCGGCCTTGCCGGCTTCGGGGCGCGCGCCCGCGCCCAGGCCCATGTCGCCGAGCTGGATCGTGTGCTCGGCGAGCGAGCGGCGCAGCGCCTGCTTGTCGGTGTTCACGGCGATGAACTCGACGCCCTGCACGTCGCGGTTGATCATGTGATTTACCGCGTTGCCGCCGGCGCCGCCGACTCCGATCACCTTGATGACGGCGCCTTCGACTTCTTGCTCGATCAGTTCGAAACTCATGATGGTGTTCTCCAGGACGGTTGGGAAGACGTCGACCCTTCCCGGTGAATGAAAACGACGATTGTTGGTATAGGCCTTCTTGCTCTTCGCGAAACAACGAACGGAATTCAGAAATTGCCGAGGAACCACTCCTTCATTCTTCGCAGCGTTTCCTTGAACGAACCCGATTGCTCGGCCACCTTTCGCCCGCGCAGGCGCTGCATGCGCGCCTCCTCGAGCAGTCCGACCGCGGTCGAATAGCGCGGCGAGCGAACGACGTCGGCGAGCCCGCCCGTGTACGCCGGCATGCCGATGCGCACCGGCTTAAGGAAGATGTCCTCGGCCAGCTCGACCATCCCCGGCAGCAGCGACGTGCCGCCGGTGAGCACGACGCCCGACGAGAGCAGTTCCTCGTAGCCCGACTCGCGGATCACCTGGTGCACGAGCGAGAACAGCTCCTCGATGCGCGGCTCGATCACCGCCGCCAGCGCCTGGCGCGACAGCGTGCGCGGCGAGCGCTCGCCCAGCCCGGGCACCTCGATCTTCTCGTTCGGATCGGCAAGCACCTGCTTGGCGATGCCGTAGCGCAGCTTGATGTCGTCGGCCTCGAGCGTCGGCGTGCGCAGCGCCATCGCGATGTCGTTGGTGATCTGGTCGCCGGCGATCGGGATCACCGCCGTGTGGCGAATCGCGCCGCCGGTGAAGATCGCGATGTCGGTCGTACCGCCGCCGACGTCGACCAGCGCAACGCCCAGTTCCTTCTCGTCCTGCGTGAGGATCGCCAGGCTCGACGCGAGCGGCTGCAGCATCAGGTCGTTGACCTCGAGTCCGCAGCGGCGCACGCACTTGACGATGTTCTGCGCGGCCGACACCGCGCCGGTGACGATGTGCACCTTCACCTCGAGGCGCACGCCGCTCATGCCGATCGGCTCGCGGATGTCCTCCTGGCCGTCGATGATGAATTCCTGCGCCAGCACGTGCAGGATCTGCTGGTCGGTCGGGATGTTCACCGCCTTGGCGGTCTCGATCACGCGAGCCATGTCGGCCTCGGTGACCTCCTTGTCCTTGATCGCCACCATGCCGCTGGAGTTGAAGCTGCGGATGTGGCTGCCGGCGATCCCCGTGTAGACGGTGCGGATCTTGCAGTCGGCCATCAGCTCGGCTTCCTCGAGCGCGTGCTGGATCGACGCGACGGTCGACTCGATGTTGACGACCACGCCCTTCTTCAATCCGCGCGAGTCGTGCTGGCCCAGACCGACGATCTCGTAGTGGCCGTCGGGGCGCATCTCGGCGACGATCGCCACGATCTTCGACGTGCCGATGTCGAGTCCGACGATCAAGTCCTTCGCGTCTCTGGTCATTTGTTATCGCTGCTGATGCGGGCGCGCGGATGGGGCGCGGGGCCGCGCGCCCCCGCGCGCGGCCGGATGAAGTTTCTCGGCGTCTTCGCCGCCGTGTTCGAGTTGCGCGAGCGAGCGGATCGCGAAGCCGTTCGGATAGCGCAGATCGATCGCTTCGGCTCGCCGGTTCAGCGTCGCCGCCACCAGCGGCCAGGTCTCGACCCAGCGCGCGATGCGGCGCTCCACCGGCATGCCCTGGTCGCGCCCGAGCAGCACCGTCGTGCCGTCGTCCAGGCGCAGCGTCCAGGCATGGCGCGCCGACAGCGACAGCGCGTCGGGCTGCACGTCGAGCGCGGCGACCGCCTCGCGCAGTTCGGCATAGCGACGCGCGACCCGCAGCGCAGTGCCGTCGGGTCCGGAGAACTGCGGCAGCTCGCCCTCGTCCTCGGCCTCGGCCAGGTTCGCGACGAACAGTTCGCCGAAGGTGTTGACGATGCGTCCGTCGTCCCACAGCGCGAGCGCACGATGCTCCTCGATCGACACCTCGAGGCCGTCGGGCCAGACGCGGCGCACGCCGGCGCGGCGCACCCACGGCACCGACTCGAATACCGTGCGCACCGCGTCGAGATCCACGGCGAAGAAGTTGCCCTGCACGCGGCGTGCGACCGCCGAGCGCAGCTGCGCCGGCGAGACGCGCTGCAACTCGTGCCCGTCGGCGGCATCGATGCGCACGTGCGCGAGCGTGAAGAACGGCCGCTGCGAGACCCACCAGGCGCCGGCGGCCATCGCCGCGAGCAGCGTTGCGCCGAGCAGCGCGTTGGCGAGCGCGTTCAGCGCGCGGGCATCGTTCCACAGGCCGCTCAAGCCGGCCTCCCGATCTTCAGGCTGGCCGAAGCGAGGATGCGCAGGCACAGCTGCTCGTAGGAGATGCCTACCGCGCGAGCGGCCATCGGCACCAGCGAGTGACCGGTCATGCCGGGCGAGGTGTTTACCTCGAGCAGGAAGGGCGCGTCGTCGCCGCGCCGGAGCATCACGTCGACACGGCCCCAGCCTTCGCAGGCGACCGCCCGGTAGGCGGCGATCGAAAGGGCGGCGATCGCCTCGGCGAGCTTCGCGTCGAGCGGCGCCGGGCACAGGTAGCGCGTGTCGTCGCTGAAATACTTGTTGTTGTAGTCGTAGTTGCCTTCGGGTGCGACGATCTCGATGATCGGCAGCGCCTGCGCATCGTCGCCGCTGCCCAGCACTGCCACCGTCAGCTCGCGCCCGTCGACGAACTCCTCGCACAACACGTCGACGTCGTGCGCGCGTGCGGCGTCGAAGGCCGTTGCCGAAGCAGCGATCGAGGCGAGCTTCGTGAAGCCGATCGTCGACCCTTCGCGGCTGGGCTTGACCGCCATCGGCAGCCCGAGCCGCTGCGCCGCGTCGGCCACCTGCTGCGCGTTGCGGGCGAGCTCGAAGCCGGGCGTGCGCAGTCCGTGCGTCATCCAGATGCGCTTGGCGTAGATCTTGTCCATCGCGATCGCCGAGGCCATCACGCCGCTGCCGGTGTACGGGATGCCGAGCAGCTCGAGCGCGCCCTGCACGGTGCCGTCCTCGCCATAGCGACCGTGCAGCGCGACGAAGGCACGCGTGAAGCCGTCGCGCACGAGATCGTCGAGCGGCCGCTGCGCCGGATCGAACGCGTGCGCATCGACGCCGCACGAACGCAACGCGTTCAGCACGCCCGTTCCGGACATCAGCGAGACGTCGCGCTCGGACGAGCGCCCGCCGCACAGCACCGCCACCTTGCCCATCGCCTTCGGATCGATCGCCGTCGCTTCCATCACTGCATCTCCACGATCGACTGCGCGACCGCGCCGATCGATCCGGCGCCCATCGTCAGCACTACGTCGCCGTCGCGCGCCGCATCGACGATCGCGCGCGGCATCGCGGCGATGTCGTCGACGAATACCGGCTCGACCTTGCCGGCGACGCGCAGCGCGCGCGCCAGCGCACGGCCGTCGGCGGCGACGATCGGCGGCTCGCCGGCCGGATAGACGTCGGCGAGCAGCAGCGCGTCGGCGCCGGAGAGCACGCGCACGAAGTCCTCGAACAGGTCGCGCGTGCGCGTGTAGCGGTGCGGCTGGAAGGCGAGGACGATGCGGCGTCCGGGAAAGGCGCCGCGCGCGGCAGCGAGCGTCGCCTCCATCTCGGCGGGGTGATGACCGTAGTCGTCGATCAGCGTGAAGCGCCCGCCGCCGCGCACCTCGTCGAGGGCGACGTCGCCGTACGACTGGAAGCGCCGCCCGACGCCGGTGAAGTTCTCGAGCGCCGAGCGGATCGCGGCGTCGTCGACGTCGAGTTCGTCGGCCACGGCGATCGCCGCCAGCGCGTTGCGCACGTTGTGCACGCCGGGCGCCGCGAGCACGATCGGCATCGGCTCGGCGCCTTCGCGCAGCACGGTGAACCGCATCCGTGCGCCGTCGGCGCGAACGTCCACCGCGCGGATGCGCGCGTCGGCGGCGAGGCCGTAGCCGAGCACCGGACGCGACACGAAGGGAACGATCTCGCGCACGTGCGGGTCGTCGAGGCACAGCACGGCGGCGCCATAGAAGGGCAGGCGTTGGGTGAACTCGACGAATGCCTGGCGCAGCCGCGCGAAATCGTGGCCGTAGGTTTCCATGTGATCGGCGTCGATGTTCGTGATGACGGCGATCATCGGGGACAGGTTCAGGAACGACCCGTCGGATTCGTCGGCTTCGACCACGATGTACTCGCCGGCGCCGAGCCGTGCGTTGGCGCCGGCGCTGTTCAGGCGACCGCCGATGACGAAGGTCGGGTCGAGCCCGCCGGCGGCGAGCACCGAAGCCACCAGGCTCGTTGTCGTCGTCTTGCCGTGCGTGCCGGCGATCGCGATGCCGCGACGCAGGCGCATCAGTTCGGCGAGCATCATTGCGCGCGGCACGAGCGGGACGCGCCGCTGGCGCGCGGCGATCACCTCCGGGTTGTCGCCGCGCACCGCGGTGGAGACGACGACGCAGTCGGCGCCTTCGATGTTGGCCGCATCGTGCCCGGCGCGCACCGTAGCGCCGAGCGCCTCGAGGCGGCGCGTCGTCGCGCCGGCGGCGACGTCGGAACCGCTGACGCGATAGCCGAGGTTCAGCAACACCTCGGCGATCCCGCTCATCCCGGAACCGCCGATGCCGACGAAGTGGATGTGCTTGACGCGGTGCTTCATGCGCGCACGCCGCGCAGTCGCGCGGCCTCCTCGCAGACGTCGGCAACCTCGCGCGTCGCGCCGGGCCGCGCGAGCGAACGCGCGCGCACGGCCATCTGCGCCAGCGATTCGCGGTCGAGCGATGCCAGGCGCTGCGCGAGCGACGCGGCGTCGAGTTCGGCCTGCGGCACCAGCAGCGCCGCCTCGTTGCCGGAGAGAAAGCGCGCATTGCCCGTCTGGTGGTCGTCCACGGCATGCGGGAAGGGCACGAGCAGGCTCGCCACTCCGGCGGCGGCGATCTCGGCAACGGTCATCGCGCCCGCGCGGCAGACGACCAGGTCGGCCCACTCGTAGGCACCCGCCATGTCGTCGACGAATTCGACGACGTGCGCGGCGATGCCGAGTTCGGCGTAACGCGCGTCGAGCGCTTCGCGCCGGTCGCGTCCACTCTGATGCACGACCTGCGGACGCGCCGCCTCGGGCATCGCCGCGAGCGCCTGCGGGACGACGTCGTTCAGCGCCTGCGCGCCCAGGCTGCCACCGACGACGAGCAGGCGCAGCGGCCCGCTGCGCTGCGCGTAGCGCTCGCGCGGATCGTCGTCGCGGATCATCGCGGCGCGCAGCGGATTGCCGCAGCAGCGCGCGCCGGGCAGCGTGCCGGGAAAGGCCTCGAGCACGCGATCGGCCAGGCGCGCGAGCAGCCGGTTCGTCAGCCCGGCAACCGAGTTCTGCTCGTGCACGACGAGCGGACGATTCAGCAGCGAGGCCATCATTCCGCCGGGGAACGCCACGTAGCCGCCCATGCCGAGAACGACCGCCGGCTGCGTGGTGCGCAATGCGCGCACGCTCTGCGCGAACGCGCGCAGCAGCGTCAGCGGCAACAGCAGCCGCGTAACCAGCCCCTTGCCGCGCACGCCGCCGACGCGCACCCACTGCATCGGGATGCCGTGCTTCGGCACGAGCGTCGCCTCCATGCCGGCCGGATTGCCCAGCCAGACGACGCTCCAGTTGCGCGCGCGCATCTCGGCGGCGACGGCGAGGCCCGGCATCACGTGGCCGCCGGTGCCGCCGGCCATGATGAGGATGGTTCGCCCGGTCATCCGAGCCCCCTCATCAGCTTCCTGTTCTCAAAGTCGACTCGAAGCAGGATCGCGACGGCGACGCAGTTCACGAGGATGCCGCTGCCGCCGTAGCTCATCAGCGGCAGCGTCAGGCCCTTGGTGGGCAGCAGGCCGGTGTTCACGCCCATGTTGATGAAGGCCTGCACGCCGATCCACAGGCCGATGCCCTTGGCGACGAGGCCGGCGAAGGTGCGCTCGAGCTTGATCGACTGCCGGCCGATCTCGAAGGCACGCCTGGTGAACCAGAAGAACAGCACCACGATGGTGAGCACGCCCACCAGGCCCAGTTCCTCGCCGATCACCGCCAGCAGGAAGTCGGTATGCGCCTCGGGCAGGTAGTGCAGCTTCTCGACCGACGCGCCGAGCCCGACGCCGAACAGTTCGCCGCGGCCGAAGGCGATCAGCGAATGCGACAACTGGTAGCCCTTGCCGAGCGCGTTGGCCGCGTCGAAGGGATCGAGATACGCGAAGATCCGCTCGCGCCTCCACGGCGACAGCCAGATCAGCAACGAGAACGTCGTCGCCGCGATGACGACGAGCGAGGCGAACAGCCGACCGTTCACGCCGCCGAGGAACAGCAGGCCCATCGCCACCGCGGCGATGACGATGAAGGCGCCCAGGTCCGGTTCGAGCAGCAGCAGCAGCCCGACCAGCGCGACGGCCGCGCCCATCGGCAGGAAGCCCTTGCGCACGTTCTGCATCGAGTCCTGCTTGCGCACCGTGAAGTCGGCCGCGTACAGCACGACGAACAGCTTCATCAGCTCCGACGGCTGCAGGTTCAGCACGTACAGCGACAGCCAGCGGCGCGCGCCGTACACCTCCTTGCCGACGCCGGGAATCAGCACGACGACGAGCAGCACGAGTCCGAGCAGGAACAGCCATTTCGCCGACTCGTGCAGGCGCGCGATCGGCACGGAGAACGTGGCGAGCGCCGCGACCAGGCCGACGACGAGCGCGAAGGCGTGACGCACCAGGAAGTGGGTGGACGAGTAGCTGGCGAATCGGTTCGAATCGGGCAGCGCGATCGACGCCGAATACACCATCACCAGGCCGGTCAGCAGCAGCACGCCGACCACCCACAGCAGCGCCGGATCGACGACGTGCGCGGCGTAGGCCGCGCGCGATGGCGTTGCACGCACCGCTCGGCGCCGCTCGAAGCGCACCTCTGCGCCGTCCGAAACGGCAGCGCGCGCGACGCGCATCCGACCCGGCAGGCGCAGGCTCAGCACGGCGACTCCCCGTCGCGGTGCGCAGCGTCGCCGGAGTCGGGCGCCGACGTGGACTGCGACGCCGACCTCGATGCCTCTCCGGTCGGCTCGAGCGCGCGTACCGCATGCACGAAGCAGCGACCGCGGTGCTCGTAGTTGCGGAACATGTCGAGGCTCGCGCAGGCGGGCGACAGCAGCACCGCCTCGCCGGCCACCGCATCGGCGCTCGCCCGCTGCACGGCCTCGTCGAGCGACCCGCAGCGCACGATCGGCACGCCGGCGGGCTCGAGCGCCTGCTGCAGGCGCGCGGCGTCCATGCCGATCAGGTAGACGCCGGCGGCATGGGCACGCACCGGTTCGACCAGCGCCGAGAAATCCTGCCCCTTGCCGTCGCCGCCGGCGATCAGCCGGCAGCGCCGGCCGAGGCCGCGCAGCGCGGCGACGGTGGCGCCGACGTTCGTTCCCTTGCTGTCATCGTAGTACTCGACGCCGACGATCGTCGCGACCAGCTGGCAGCGATGCGGCTCACCGGCATACGAGCGCAGCCCGTGGAGCATCTTCGCCATCGGTACGCCGATCGCGTCGCACAGTGCGAGCGCTGCCAGCGCGTTCAGATGGTTGTGCGCGCCGCGAATACGCAGCGCGTCGGCGGGCATCAGCCGGCGCACGTGAAAGCCGGCGGGCGCACGGCGACGACGCGACGCTGCGCCGGCCGCCGGATCGTCCTCCGCCTGCGCGTGCGCGAGCCAGTCGATGCCGTGCTCGCGCACGATGCCGAATTCGCCGGCGGCGGTGGGCGCATCGGCGCCGAAGGAAACGAGCCGCAGTGCAGCGCCGGGCGACGACGGCGCGCTGCGCGCGTCGCCGCGGTCGAACACGGCGAGACCGGCATGTGCGTAGATGCGCTGCTTCGCGTCGACGTAGCTTTGCATCGACGCGTGCCAGTCGAGATGGTCCTCGTCCACGTTGACGATCGCCGCAGCGTCGGGCGCGAAGCTGCGCGCGAGCGCCAGCTGGAAGCTGGACAGTTCGAGCACCCAGGCGGCCGGCAGCCGATCGGCGTCGAGCGCCTCGCGCAAGGCATCGAGCATCGGCGGGCGGATGTTGCCGGCGCTCGCCGCGTCGATGCCCGCCTCACGGCACAGGTGCGCGGCGAGCGCGGTCGTCGTCGTCTTCCCGTTGGTGCCGGTGATCGCGATCACCTGCGGCGCATAGCCGTTCTCGCGCAGGTCGGCGAGCGCCTGCGCGAACAGCTCGAGCTCGCCGGCCACCGCGATGCCGCGCGCGACCGCTCGGGCATGGAACTGCGCGGAGTCGCCCTTCTCGATCGACAGCCCGGGGCTCCAGGCGACGAGGTCGACACCGTCGAGCCAGTCGTCGGACCACGGCGCCGCGTCGACGTAGCGCAGGCCGGGAATCGCGTCGCGCAGCGCCGGCCAGGCGGGCAGATCGGCGCCGTCGGCGCTGCGCGTGTCCGCCACGCGCACGTGCGCGCCCTGCCGCGCCAGCCAGCGTGCCATCGCAGCGCCCGAAGCGCCCAGGCCGACGACGAGCGCCGTGCGTCCGGCGACGTCGAACAGTCCGGGTTGCGGCGGCGTGCGTTCGGTCATCAACGCAGCTTCAACGTGGACAGGCCGAACAGCACCAGCATCATCGTGACGATCCAGAACCGCACGACGACCTGGCTCTCCTTGATGCCGCCCACCTCGAAGTGGTGATGCAGCGGCGCCATGCGCAGGATGCGACGCCCTTCGCCATAGCGACGCTTCGTGTACTTGAAGTACCCGACCTGCAGCATCACCGACAGCGTCTCGGCGACGAAGACGCCGCCCATGATGAACAGCACGATTTCCTGGCGGACGATCACCGCCACCGTGCCGAGTGCGGCGCCGAGCGCCAGCGCGCCCACGTCGCCCATGAAGACCTGCGCGGGGTATGCGTTGTACCAGAGGAAGCCCAGTCCCGCGCCGGCGATCGCCGCGCAGAACACGGTGAGTTCGCCGGCGCCCGGGATGTGCGGAATCAGCAGGTACTTCGCGAACACCGCGTTTCCGGTCACGTAGGCGAACAGCCCGAGCGCCGAGCCGACCATCACCGACGGCATGATCGCCAGCCCGTCGGCGCCGTCGGTGAGGTTCACGGCGTTGCTCGAGCCGACGATGACGAACCAGGTGAGGACGATGAATCCGTAGACGCCGAGCGGATACGCGACGTTCTTGAAGAAGGGAACGATCAGGTCGGCGCGCGCCGGCAGGTCGGTGAAGCCGTGCGAGACCCAGTCGACGAACAGCGCGAAGGCGTCGGCGTTCGACTGCGCCGGCACCGAGAACGCGAGGTACACCGAAGCGACGATGCCGATCAGCGATTGCCAGAAAAGCTTCTGCCGGGCCGACATGCCGCGTGGATTCCGATGCACGATCTTGCGGTAGTCGTCGATCCAGCCGATCCAGCCGAAGCCGAGCGTGACGATCAGCACGATCCAGACGAAGCGGTTCGACAGGTCGCCCCACAGCAGCGTCGCCGCGGCCACCGAGATCAGGATCAGCGCGCCGCCCATCGTCGGCGTGCCGGATTTCGTCAGGTGCGTGCGGGGGCCGTCGCTGCGCACCGCCTGCCCGATCTTCATCCCGGCGAGCTTGCGGATCAGCGAGGGGCCGAAGATCAGTCCGATCGCCAGCGCGGTCAGTGCCGCCAGCACCGCACGCAGCGTGATGTAGCCGAACACGGCGAACGCGCGCGTGTCCTTTGCCAGCCACTGGGTGAGTTCGAGCAGCATCGTCAGGCGGCCACCGGCGCTTGCGCGAGCGCAGCGACGACGCGTTCCATCCGCATGAAGCGCGAACCCTTGACGAGCACCGTCGCGTCGTCGCCGGCGAGCGCGGCCGCGCTCGCGACCAGAGAGTCGACGTCGGCGTGGTGCGCGGCGCCCGTGCCGAAGGCATCGACTGCCGCGGCGCTGGCCGCGCCGATCGCGAGCAGCCGATCGATGCCGCGCTCGCGCGCATACGCGCCGACTTCGCGGTGGAACTCGGGGCCGCGCTCGCCGACCTCGCCCATGTCGCCGAGGACGAGAATGCGCAGTCCCGCGCACTGCGCGAGAACGTCTATCGCGGCGCGCACCGAATCGGGGTTGGCGTTGTACGTGTCGTCGATCAGCGCCGCGCCCGAGGCCGCGCGGCGGCGCACGAGGCGTCCGGGCGGCGGTGCGAAACTCGCGAGACCGAGTGCGATGGTCGCGGCATCGATGCCCAGCGCGTGCGCGCAGGCAGCGGCAGCCAGCGCGTTGCGTACGTTGTGCAACCCTTCGACCGGCAGCCGCACCACGGCACGCGCAGCGCCCACCTTCATCTCGAACCGCGCGGACTCGGCGTTCGCGGCCGCGGCGACCTCGAAGCGCTGCAACGCGTCATCGAGGCCGAATTCGACCCGGCGCCGCGACCCGGCAAGCGTTCGCCACAGCGGCGCCTGCGCATCGTCGGCCGGAAAGACCGCGACGCCGTGGTCGGACAACGCGCCGATCGAAGCGCCGTTCTCGCGTGCAGAGCCTTCGGTGCCATCGAGAAACTCCTGGTGTTCGCGTTGTGCGTTGTTGACCAGCGCGACGTCGGGCCGCGCCACCCGCGCCAGCCAAGCGATCTCGCCGGGGTGGTTGGTACCGAGTTCGATCGCCGCAGCGCGGTGCTGCGCGCGCAGGCGCAACAGCGTCAGCGGAACGCCGACGTCGTTGTTCAGGTTGCCCTGCGTCGCCAGGCGCGCGTCGGCGCCGAACGCCTGCGCGAGCACCGCCGAGAGCATCTCCTTGACCGTCGTCTTGCCGTTCGCGCCGGCAACGGTGACGACGCGCGTCGGCAGGCGCGAGCGCCAGCCGCGCGCGATCTCGCCCAGCGCGCGGCGCGTATCCGCGACGCGAATGGCCGGCGCGCGGATTCCTTCGACCCAGCGATCGAAGACCACCGCCGCCGCGCCGCGCTGCTGCGCCGACGCGATGAACTCGTGCGCATCGAAGCGTTCACCGCGCAGCGCGACGAACAGTTCGCCCGCAGCGATCGAGCGCGTGTCGGTGCACACGCCGCTCATGCGCACCGACGGATCGCCGTACAGGCATGCGCCGGAGAGCCAGCCGAAGGCTTCGCGCAGCTCGAGCATCAGTCGTCCGCCTGCGGCAGTCCGAGCCACCGACGTGCGACCGCCAGGTCGGAGAACGGCAGCCGCTCGTCGCCGATTTCCTGCCAGGTCTCGTGCCCCTTGCCGGCGATCAGCACGACGTCGTCGGGCGCCGCGAGCTCCAGCACCTTGCGGATCGCCTGCTCGCGATCGAGTTCGGTAAGCCGCGGCTCGTGCGTGAAGCCGGCGCGGATGTCCGAGACGATGCGAAAGGGCGTCTCGCTGCGCGGGTTGTCGCTGGTGACGACGACGTGATCCGCGTAGCGCTCGACCACCATCCCCATCAGCGGACGCTTGCCCGGGTCGCGATCGCCGCCGGCGCCGAACACGCACCACAGCGCACCG
Source organism: Burkholderiaceae bacterium (assembly GCA_021166725.1). Taxonomy (GTDB): domain Bacteria; phylum Pseudomonadota; class Gammaproteobacteria; order Burkholderiales; family Burkholderiaceae_E; genus Zeimonas. Next base: position 60,391 of record JAJPES010000008.1, read on the forward strand.
CGTCGAGTCTCGGCCAGCGGGCGCAGCGCATGCAGCACGTTCATCAACGCGTCCGGCGTGTGCGCGTAATCGACGACGACGAGCGGACGCCCGTCGGCGGCGATGCGCTGCATGCGGCCGGGAATCGCCCGCAGCTGCTCGAGCCGCTGGATCGCTTCGCCGAAGGGCATGCCGTGCATCAGCCAGACGCCGGCCGCGGCCAGCGCATTGACGACGTTGAACTGGCCGATCGTCTGCAGACGGATCTCGGCGCGGCCGTAGTCGCCGCCGATCGACACCTGCGAGCCGCTGGCATGCTCGACGATGCGAAAGGCGGAGAGCTTCTTCTTCGCGCGCCAGCCGTGCTCGCCGGGGAGATGGCCGAAGGCGAGCGAGGCGATTTCCGGCGACAGCGGGTCGAGCACCCGCGGCGCGATCGGGTCGTCGCCGTTGACCAGCGCCTGTTGCAGTCCCGGCCACGAGAAGAGCCGCAGCTTCGCCGCCAGGTACGCTTCTTCGGTGCCGTGGTAGTCGAGGTGATCGCGGGTGAAGTTGGTCAACACCGCGGTTTCCACGGGCAGCCCGTTCAGGCGCCCCTGGTCGATGCCGATCGACGAAGCCTCCATCGCCACCACTTCGGCACCGGCGTCCGCGAACGAGGCGAGCATGCGTTGCAGGCCGGCGGCGTCCGGCGTCGTCAGGCCGAAACTGCGCAACCGCGGCGTACCGTCGGCGTCGACGATGCCGCTGCCGAGGGTGCCGATCACGGCGCAGCGCTTGCCGGCAGCCGAGAAGCCGCTGGCCATCCACTGCGTGGACGTCGTCTTGCCGTTCGTTCCGGTGACGGCGACGACGCGAAGGCGCCGCCCCGGATGTCCGTAGTACTGCGCGGCGATCGGCCCGGCGAGATCGCGCAGGCCGTCGACCGCGCGCATCGGCGGGGCCGCCGAGGATTCGTCGCGCAGCGCGAAGGCTTCGGCCCCGCGCGCTTCGTACAGCACGGCGGCTGCGCCGGCCGCGCGCGCCGCATCGACGAAGCTGCGTCCGTCGCTGTGCGCGCCGGGCCAGGCGAGGAAGACGTCGCCGGCTCGCAGCGCACGACTGTCGGAGACGAGTGCGGCACCCGGGGCCAGCGCCGAACGCAGCCAGTCGCCCAGCGGCGCGGCGCGTTCGAACTCGTCGCCCGCAGCTGCAGGCTTCGTCACAACGCTGCCCCCGCCCGATGTGCAGCGGTCGTCGCGGGGATCTCCAGCTTCACGACAGTGGAGTCGGGCGGAACGCGCAACGTACGCAGCGTATCTCCCGCGATGCGCGAGAACACCGGCGCCGCCACGACTCCGCCGTAGTACTTGCCGTCGGTCGGCTCGTCGATCATCACTGCGACGATCACGCGCGGATCCGACACCGGCGCGAAGCCGACGAACGAGGCGATGTACTTGTTCACGTACTGCCGGCCGTCGCGCTTGTGCGCGGTGCCGGTCTTGCCGGCCACGCGGTACCCGGAGATCTGTGCCTGCGGCGCGGTGCCGCCCGGACCGGCGGCGAGCTCGAGCATGTGGCGTACCGCGCGCGCCGTCTGCGGCGACACGATGCGCTCGCCCTCGACCGCGTCGTCGTGCTTGAACATCGACACCGGCAGCAGTTCGCCGTCGGTGGCGAACACCGTGTAGGCGCGCGCGAGTTGCAGCAGCGAAACCGACAGCCCGTAGCCGTACGACATCGTCGCCTGCTCGATCGGCTTCCAGCTGCGATACGGGCGCAGGCGACCGGCCACCGCGCCCGGGAAGCCGATGCGCGGCGCCTGCCCGAGGCCGACCGACGAAAACATCTCCCACATCTTTTCGGCCGGCATCGCCAGCGCCATCTTCGCCGTGCCGACGTTCGACGACTTCTGCACGATCTGCTCGATCGTCAGCGGACCGTGCGGATGCGCGTCGCCGATCGTCGCGCGTCCGATCGTCAGGCGCCCGGGCGCGGTCTGGATCACCGTGTCGGGACGCACCTGGCCGAGTTCGAGCGCGAGCGCCGCGGTGAACGGCTTCATCGTCGACCCCGGCTCGAAGGTATCGGTGATTGCGCGGTTGCGCAGTTGCGCGCCGGTGAGCTGCCCGCGTTCGTTGGGGTTGTAGGTGGGCCAGTTGGCCAGCGCCAGGATCTCGCCGGTGTGCACGTCGAGCACCACCGCGGCGCCGGCCTTTGCCTTGTGCTCGTGGATGGCATCGCGCAGCGCGTCGAAGGCGAGGAACTGGATCGTGCTGTCGATCGACAGCGCCAGATCGCGCCCGTTGTGCGGCTCGCGCACCGCCTCGACATTCTCGACCACGCGGCCGTAGCGATCGCGGATCACGCGCCGGCTGCCCGACTTGCCGGCGAGATCGGGATTCTTCGCGAGTTCGACGCCTTCCTGGCCGATGTCCTCCACGTTGGTGAATCCGACGACGTGCGCGATCGTCTCGCCCTGCGGGTAGTGGCGTTTGTACTCGCGCTGCTGGTGAACGCCCGCGATGCGCAGCGCCGCCACGCGCTCGGCGACGTCGGCATCGACCTGGCGCTTCAGATAGACGAAACTGCGGTCGGCCGCCTGTGCGAGACGCCGGCGCAGGTCGCGCTCGCTCGCGCCCAGCAGCTTCGCGAGTTCGGTGAACTGCTGCGGCGTAGCGTCCACCTGCTCGGGAATCGCCCACACCGCACGGGCCGGCAGGCTCGAGGCGAGCACGACGCCGTTGCGATCGAAGATCTTGCCGCGCGAGGCCGGCAGTTCGATGGTGCGACCGTAGCGCAGTTCGCCCTGCTGTTGCAGGTAGCCCGGCGAGAAGACCTGCAGCCAGACGGTGCGCGCGGCGAGCGCCACGAACGCCACCGCGACGAACAGCATCACGAGCTGCGAGCGATACGCGGGCAAGCGCACCTGCAGCAACGGGTTCGACGCGATCGGCACGTTGCGGCGAGTCCTGCGCGTCATCAGCGGGCTCCCGCAGCGCCGGCCGGCGTCGCCGAGCCGAGCCGCACGACGCGCTCCACCGGATCGACCACCAGGTGAATCGTTCGCTGCGGCGAGATCGACTCCATCGACAACTCGCGACGCGCCTTCGTATCGATGCGCGAAGCCTTCGCCAGCACGGTCTGCTCGATCTGCAGCTGGTCCCACTGCACCTCGAGGCGCGACGCCTGCGCATGCGCCTGCTCGACGTCGCCGAAGAGCTTGCGCGCGCGATCCTGCGAGCTCACCAGGGCGAGCGCGCAGATCACGAGCAGGAAGGCGAGCACGAGGTTGAGCCGGAGCATCGCTCTACCTCAGATCCGCTCGGCGACGCGCAGCACGGCGGAGCGCGCGCGACGGTTGTCCGGTCGGCGACGCCGGGCGCGACGCTGGTCGCGCGCCGAGCCGTGCGTCTCGGCAGCAGCGCTCGTAGCTGCGTGCGCGGTCTCCGAAGCCAGCCGGCGTGCCAGCGCGTGCAGGCGCGGGATACGCGAGACGACCGAAGCGCCGGTAACCGGATCGCGCACCGCGTCGCGCCCCGATTCCGCGGCAATGAACTGCTTGACCATCCGGTCTTCCAGCGAATGAAAACTGATGACGACGATGCGCCCGCCTCGCCGCAGGCGCGCGACGGCCCGGTCCAGCGCTATCGGGAGCTCCTCGAGTTCCTGATTGACGTGAATCCGTAGAGCCTGAAACGTGCGTGTGGCCGGGTCCTTGCCCACCTGCGTCCGCCCGCGGCGGCGGACGACAGCGGCGACGAGCGCGGCAAGCTCTCCGGTCGTGCGCAGCGCGTCGGCCCCGAGTTCGCCGCGGCGAGCAACAATCGCCTTTGCAATCGGAACAGCAAACCGTTCTTCCCCATAGTCGCTCACCACCCTTGCGATTTCGTCTTCGCTCGCCTCGAGCAGCCACTGGCGAGCCGGGATTCCGCGCGTCGGATCCATCCGCATGTCGAGCGGGCCGCTCGCGCGAAAGCTGAAGCCGCGCGCCGGATCGTCCAGCTGCGGCGAGGAAACGCCGAGATCGAACAGGACACCGTCGACCAGATCGATGCGGTGCGCATCGAGCGCCGAGTCGAGCCCGGAGAAGCGCGCATGCTCGATCGCGAAGCGCGGGTCGGTCCACGTCCGGCCGACGGCAACGGCCTGGGGATCGCGATCGAGCGCGAGCAGGCGTCCGTCGCAGCCCAGGCGGGCAAGGATCGCCGCGCTGTGGCCGCCGCGGCCGAAGGTGCAGTCGAGATAGCACCCGTCGCGACGCAGCGCGAGCGCTTCGATCGCCTCGTCGAGAAAAACCGTCTCGTGACCGAGTCCTGCCTGCACGCGCTTGCGCCGTTCACGGTGGTCGTGGTTCAGAAATTGAAGTTCGCGATCGCCTCGGGCATTCCGGCCTCGATCGTTTCGCGTTCCTTCGCCGCCAGCAGCGCGCTGTCCCAGATCTCGAAGTGGCTGCCCATGCCGAGCATCATTACTTCGCGAGTCAGGGAAGCCGCGGTACGCAATTCGGGCGAAATGAGGATGCGGCCCGTACCGTCCATTTCGACGTCGAGCGCATTGCCCAGGAAAATCCGGGTCCAGTTGCGCGCGCCGATCGGCATCGACGCGAGCCGCTCCCGATGCGTCTCCCATACCGGACGGGGAAAGAGCAACAGGCAGCCGTCCGGATGACGAGTCAATGTAAGTTTGCCCTCACATTGATCAGAAAGCGCGTCGCGGTGCCGCGTCGGGACCGTCATCCGGCCCTTCGCATCGAGCAGCAGCGCAGAGCTTCCCTGGAACATTCGGTTTCCGACCCAGCCTGTCGCGGGACGAAAACCGGCCTTTCAGCCGTCTCCCTCCCACAAAAACCCACTTATTTGCACCTGGCGCCACTCTACGGAAAAGCGGACAGCAAGGCAAGCCGGCGGAATCGGCATTTTTCTTGTCACAACAGGGACTTAGGCGCGAGAGTTCAGCTCAGCGTGAATATACAAGTTGACATTGAATCAGTCTGTTGCGACGGAGTGTCAATGTGAAACCTGAACAAACGCCGGACTGCTACCGCGCGGCGCAAGCCGACGCCCGGTCAGGACGGCCGGACGGCGTCCGGAAACGTGCGGATTCGCAGAAGAATGGAGCGGGTCTGTAGGCCGGATTCTGTACGCCGGCAAGGCCGGCGTGACGATCATTCGTCTGGGCGGCCGGTTGCCCGGCCGCTCGAGCCATCCACCCGCACGCTCGGGCGGGCCGCCCAGTGCGAGCCGCGAGACTCGCGCGCGTGCCTATTCGATGTTGCTCCGGATGGGGTTTGGCGTGCCGCGCGTGTCGCCACGCGCGCGGTGAGCTCTTACCTCACCTTTTCACCCTTGCCGTCGGCGTTCTCGCGAACGTCGCTTGGGCGGTGCGCTTTCTGTTCCACTTTCCGTCGCCTTGGGCCTTTCGGCTTGCTGCGCCTGGCCGTTAGCCAGCATCCTGCCCTGTGGAGTCCGGACCTTCCTCCACCGCTTGCGCGGCAGCGACCGTCCGACCCGCTCCGGCGGCCATTCTACCGATCCGCTGCGAGCGCCGCGGTCTGCGGCGTCGGAACACCGATTCGTCGTCGTACCAGACCGCGTCTTCGTTCGCCGCGCACCAGCCGGGCACGCCGAGCAACGGCAGCGGGTGCAGCGGAAGTTGCGCGATGCGCTCGATGCGCAGCAGGTCGGCAAGCGCTGTGTCGACCGCGTCCACGAAGGTGCGGGAATCGTCGAAGGGCGCGGGCGGCACGAGCACCAGCGCGTGCGCGCAGATCGACTTGTAGGGCGCGAGGAGTTTCTCGTACGCGGCATGGCCGAAAACGACGACGCGCACGTCGCGCGAGAAGTCGGCCCGCTGCCGCACGAACAGCGTCTTCCAGTCGCGCTCGACGAAGGCCTGCCGCAGGCGCTCGTTGCCGCAGACGAAGACGGCACCGCTCTCGTCGAGCAGGGTCGCGACGTCGCGCGCGCGACCGCGGCGAGCGGCGACCGGCGCTCGCGCGTTGTCGTGGGGCACATGCGTGCGACCGGCGAGCGCTGTCCCTCCGCCACTCGCGCGAAGTCCGTGCGCGTGTACCGCGTTCAGGCGTGCCTTGCTTCGCGGGAACGCAAGCCAGGCCAGCGCATTGAGCCAGTCGTGCAGCATGCCGTCGCCTTGCATGCGCGTCGGCACGCAACCGGTTTCGCCGACGATGCGCTCATAGGCGAGACGCGGAGCCATTCGTGCGGCCTCGCGGGAATCGACGAAACGAAGCGGCTTGCCGGTTTCGGTGCGCACGTCGCGCTCGACGGCGCAGGCATCGAGTTGCGCGAGATCGAGCGCGCCGCCGGTGCGCGGATCGGTCGCGGCGAGCCAGCGCGACGTGGGTGCGAAATACGGTGCGAGATACGGTGCGAAATACGTCACGCAGCACGGGGCGGCCGCCGCGTCGGCGGACATCAGCGAACCAGCTTCCACCCGAGCGTCTCGCCGGCGGCCAGCGGCACGAGCGTATCGGCGCCGAACGGCAACGCGTCGGGGACCGTCCAGCGCTGGCGACGCAGTTCGATCCGATCGACGTTGCGCGGCAGGCGGTAGAAATCGGCGCCATGGAAGCTGGCGAAGGCTTCCAGTCGATCGAGCGCACCCGCCGCCTCGAACGCCGCCGCGTACGACTCGATCGCGTGCGGCGCGCTATAGCAGCCGGCGCAGCCGCAGGCGTGCTCCTTCAGTCGCGCGGCGTGCGGCGCGCTGTCGGTGCCGAGGAAGAAGCGCGGGTTGCCGCCGGTAGCTGCGGCGACGAGCGCACGCCGATGCGTTTCGCGCTTGAGCACCGGCAGGCAGTAGCGGTGCGGACGCAGTCCACCGGCGAACAGCGCGTTGCGGTCGTACAGCAGGTGCTGCGGCGTGATCGTCGCGCCGATGTCGCCTTCGGCGTGCTCGACGTACTGCACCGCCTCGCGCGTCGTCACGTGCTCGAAGACGATGCGCAAGGCCGGAAAGTCGCGCCGCAGCGGAACGAGCACGCGATCGATGAACACCGCCTCGCGGTCGAACACGTCGACCTGCGGATCGGTGACCTCGCCGTGCACGAGCAGCGGCATTGCCGCTGCCTGCATTGCATCGAGCGCGGGCGCGGCGCGGCGCAGGTCGGTGACGCCGGCGTCGGAGTTCGTCGTCGCACCCGCGGGATACAGCTTCACCGCGTGCACGCACTCGCTGTCGCGCGCGCGCCGGATCTCGTCGACCGACGTGCGATCGGTCAGGTACAGCGTCATCAGCGGGGTGAAGCGCGCGCCTTCGGGCAGCGCCGCGAGGATGCGCTTGCGATAGGCCAGTGCGTCTTCGACCGTCGCCACCGGCGGGCGCAGGTTCGGCATCACGATCGCACGGGCGAACTGCGCGGCGCTGGCGCCGACGACCGCGCGCAACGCATCGCCGTCGCGCAGGTGCAGGTGCCAGTCGTCGGGCCGCGCCAGGCGCAGCGTCGTTGCATCGTTCGCGTTCATGCTCGCGCCTCGCGCGCGTCGCCGCCCGACAGCAGCAGCGCGCGGTAGTCGTTGACGTTGGTGCGCGTCGGCCCGGTCACGACCCGGTCGCCGAGCGCGGCGAAGAAGCTGCCTGCGTCGTTGTCGTCGAGCCGCGCTCGCGCGTCGATGCCGAGCGCCTGCGCGCGCGCGAGCGTGTCAGGCGCGAGCAGCGCGCCGGCGTTCTCGCCGGCACCGTCGATGCCGTCGGTGTCGGCGGCAATCGCCCAGGCATCGTCGATACCGCGCAATTCGAGCGCGAGCGCGAGCAGGAACTCGGCGCAGCGACCGCCGGTGCCGCCGCCACGGACCGTCACCGTGCACTCTCCGCCGGACAGCAACGCCACCGGTCGCGCGAACGGCTGCTCGTAGCGGGCGATCTCGCGCCCGATCGCGCCGATCACCTGCGCCACGTCGCGCGCCTCGCCGGTGATCGTGTCGCCGAGTATCACGGGACGCACGCCGGCACGCTCGAACACGGCGGCGGCAGCCTCGAGGCTCGCGTGCGCCGTGGCGACGATCCGGGAGTCGACGCGATCGAAAGCTGCGTCACCGGGCTTCGGCGTCTCGGCGACGTCGCCGCGCGCTCCCCTGCGCAGATGCGCGCTCACGCTGGCCGGCGCGTCGATGTGCCAGCGCTCGAGCACGGCGATCGCGTCGGCGTAGCGGCTCGGGTCGGGCGAGCACGGGCCGCTGGCGATCGAACTGGGGTCGTCGCCGGCCACGTCGGAGATCATCCGCAGCATCACCCGCGCGCGCGTCGCCTGTGCGAGCCGTCCACCCTGGATGCGCGACAGGTGCTTGCGCACGACGTTGATGTCCTGGATCGGCGCGCCGCTGGCGAGCAGTGCGCGCGTGACCGTCTTCAGGTCGCCGATCGGCACTTCATCCACCGGAAGGCTCAACAGGCTGGAGCCGCCGCCCGACATCAACGCGACGAGCAGGTCGTCCTCGCCGAGTTCGCCGACCAGCCCGAGCAGGCGTTGCGCGGCACGCTCGCCCGCCTCGTCGGGAACCGGGTGGCCGGCTTCGACGACGTCGATGCGTCGGCACGGCAGGCCGTGCGCGTAGCGCGTGACGACGAGGCCATCGAGCGGCGCCGCGGGCGGCCAATGCCGCTCGACTGCCATCGCCATGCTCGCCGCAGCCTTGCCCGCGCCGACGACGCGCGTGCGCGAGTAGCGGGCGATCTCGTCGGCATGCGGCAGCCACGCATCGGGCAGCCGCAGCGGATCAGCGGCGCCGACGGCGGCGTCGAAGCTGTGTCGCAGCAGGCGGCGCGCGTCGAGTTTCACAGCGCCTCGACCACGGCGCGGCCGACGTCGACGGTCTTCGCGTCGCCGCCCATGTCGGGCGTACGCGGCCCGCCGGCGGTGACGCGCTCGATCGCGGCGACGATCGCATCGTGCGCGTCGCGATGGCCGAGGTGATCGAGCATCATCGCGCCGCACCAGATCTGGCCGATCGGGTTCGCGATGCCGCGACCGGCGATGTCGGGAGCCGAGCCGTGCACCGGTTCGAACAGCGAAGGGAAGCGCCGTTCGGGATCGATGTTCGCCGACGGCGCGATGCCGATCGTGCCCGCACAGGCGGGACCGAGGTCGGAGAGGATGTCGCCGAACAGGTTGCTGGCGACGACCACGTCGAAGCGATCGGGGTTGCGTACGAAGTGCGCGGTGAGGATGTCGATGTGGTACTGCTCTACGGCCACCTCGGGATATCGCACGCGCATCGCCCCGACACGCTCGTCCCAGTACGGCATCGACACGTAGATGCCGTTGGACTTCGTCGCCGACGCGAGCCTGCGCCGCGGACGGCCGCGCGCGAGTTCGAAGGCAAAGCGCAGTACCCGATCGACGCCGGTGCGAGTGAAGATCGCCTCCTGCAGCACCAGCTCGCGCTCGGTTCCCTCGAACATGCGTCCGCCCACCGACGAATACTCGCCCTCGGTGTTCTCGCGCACGACGTAGAAATCGATGTCGCCCGGTCCGCGTCCGGCCAGCGGAGAAGGCACGCCCCGCATCAGGCGCACCGGACGCAGGTTGATGTACTGGTCGAACTCGCGGCGGATGCGCAGCAGCGACCCCCACAGCGACACGTGGTCGGGCACCGATGCCGGCCAGCCGACCGCGCCGTAGAAGATCGCGTCGTGCCCGCCGATCTGCGTTTTCCAGTCCTCCGGCATCATGCGGCCGTGCTGCGCGTAGTAGTCGCAACTGGCGAAATCGAAATGATCGAAGCGCAGGCCGATACCGAAGCGCTTCGCCGCAGCGTCGAGCACGCGAAGGCCCTCGGGTACCACTTCCTTGCCGATCCCGTCGCCGGGCAGCACTGCGATGCGATGAGCCGACATGCGGGACTCCTGCGGGATGCGCTGCGCCGTTCCTCCCCGGGGCGGGGCGGCCGCCGACGAGGCCGCTCGACGCTGCATGAATCGAACCGAAGATCTTCGCACAAAGGCCCGCGTGCTTCGCCGGGCAGCCCGCTTGCGTCAACGACCCGGGGCGATCGGACGTTGAATGAGCATGCCGAAATCCGCGACGCGGCGCCTGCCGCACTTGCCCGTTCCCGCGCGCCTCGTGCGCGTGGCGCTTCCGCTTGCGCTCGTCGCGCTGACCAGCGCCGGTTGCGCCACTACCGATGAGGTCCGCTACGGCAGCGTCGTCGCGGCGCCCGGGGCCTACGACGCGGCGAACTACGCGGTGCAGCAGCCCCTGAGCCTTGGCGAAATCGTCGCCGCATTGCGCGCGGGCCGCTCGTCGCACGATCTCGCCGACGACATCGACGAGAACGGATTGCTCGCGCCGGCCACCAGCGCGGACATCGACCTGCTGCTGCAGTCGGGCGCCGACGCCGAACTGATCGACGCCGTGCGCGAGGCATCGTCGCGCAGCGCGGCTTCGCCGCCGACGGTGGTGGCTCCGCCGATGGCGGTTTCACCGCCGGTCGTGGTAGCGCCCGCGGCACCGTACTATCCCGCGCCCTTCTATCCCGACTACGGCTGGTATCCGTACGCGCCCTACGTGCCGTACAGCTTCGGCCTCTGGTACAACGATTCGCCGCGCTACCGATATCGTCGCGACGATCGCCACGATCTTCGGCGGCCCGACATCCGCCGGCCTAGGGCCCCGGGCGCGGTTGCGCCGAACTGGCAGAGCCCGCGCCAGTCGGGCGGCGGAGCGTCGGCGCCCGGCTTCATAGATCGACAGGGGCGACAACGCATTCCGCTCGATTCGCGACCGAACCAGCAGTGGCAGATTCCCGACGGATCGCCGGGCGTGCGGCAAACTCCGCAACCGCGCGGTTCGACGGGAACGCCGAAGCAGGACAGCGGCGCCGTGCGCAACCGCCGCACCATTCCGGACTGAGAACGCCGTTCAACGCGAACCCGCGTCACGCGCTTCGCATCAGAACGCGTGAACCAATCGGCCGTAGCCGATTGGTTCACGCGTCTTCAGGCCAGGGGCGCCATCGCCGCCGCGTCGTCCGCCTGCTGCATCAGCCACAGGCGCGCATATTCGCCGCCCGCGCGCAGCAGCGACTCGTGACTGCCGCGCTCGACGATCCGCCCGCCGGCCATCACGAGAATCTGCTCCGCGTCGACGATGGTCGACAGCCGATGCGCGATGACCAGCGTCGTCCGATCGAGCGCCGCGCGCCGCAATGCGTCCTGGATCGCCTGCTCGTTGCGGCTGTCGAGCGCCGACGTCGCCTCGTCGAGGATCAGGATCGGCGGATCCTTCAGCATCGTGCGCGCGATCGCCACCCGCTGCTTCTCCCCGCCGGACAGCTTCAGGCCGCGTTCGCCGACGTTGGTCTCGTAGCCCTGCGCCAGCGACCCGACGAAGGCATGCAGTTGCGCCGCCCTCGCCGCGGCCTCGATGTCGTCCTGCGAAGCGCCCGGTCGTCCGTACGCGATGTTGTAGCGGATCGTTTCGTTGAACAGCACGGTGTCCTGCGGAACGATGCCGATCGCCGCGCGCAGGCTTTTCTGCGTGACCTGGCGAAGGTCCTGCCCGTCGATCGTCACGCGCCCGGCCTGCACGTCGTAGAAGCGGAACAGCAACCGCGCGAGCGTGGACTTGCCGGCGCCGCTTGCGCCGACCACCGCCGTCGTGGTGCCCGGCTCCATCGTGAAGTCGACGTCGCGCAGGATCGGCCGGCTCGCGTCGTAGGCGAAGTTCACCTGCTCGAAACGAATGCGCGGCGCGCGATCGGGATCGAGCGCGAGCGGTGCCGCGTCGGGCGCGTCGGCGATCTCGCGCTGCTCGCCGAGCAGCCGGAACATGCGCTCGAGGTCGATCAGCGCCTGCTTGATCTCGCGATAGAGCACGCCGAGGAAGTTCAACGGAACGTAGAGCTGGATCATGAACGCATTGACCAGCACCAGATCGCCCAGCGTCATCGTGCCGTTCACCACGCCGACCGTCGCACGCCAGACGAGCAGCGTGACCGCGCTGGCGACGATCAGGCTCTGCCCGAGGTTGAGCACCGACAGCGAGGTCTGCGAGCGGATCGCCGCTCGCATGCGCGCGAGCAGGTTCTCGTTGTAGCGGCCCGCCTCGAAATCCTCGTTGCCGAAGTACTTCACCGTCTCGAAGTTGATCAGCGCGTCGATCGCCTTCGTGTTGGCGCGCGAATCCTGCTCGTTCATCTGGCGGCGGAACTGCGTGCGCCATTCGGTGACGCGCACCGTATAGACGATGTACAGCGCGAGCGCGCCGAGCGCGATCGACGCGAACGAGGCGTCGTAGTGCAGCACCAGGTAGCCGATCACCAGCGCGATCTCGACGAGCGTGGGCAGGATGCTGTAGAGCGTGTACGAGATCAGGCTCGAGATGCCCTGCGAGCCGCGCTCGATGTCGCGCGACATGCCGCCCATCTGGCGTTCGAGGTGAAAGCGCAGCGACAGCGCGAACAGGTGCCGGAACACCTGCAGCGTGATCGTGCGCGACGCATCGTGCGTGACCCGCGCGAAGATCACCTCGCGCAGCTCGGTGAAAAGCGTCACTCCGATGCGCAACGCGCCGTAGCCGACCAGCAGCGCCACCGGCACGACGAGCGCGACGCGCGCGTCGCCCGGCTGCAGGTCGAGCGCGTCGACGATGCGCTTGAGGATCAGCGGCACGCCGATGTTGGCCACCTTCGCGGACACCAGGCAGGCGAGCGCAAGCAGCACGCGCCAGCGGTAGGCCCACAGGTAGGGGAACAGGCGCGCGAGCGTGCGCCAGTCGCCGCGCACGGCGGGCTGGCCGGGCGCGGGCGGTGGATCGAGGACCGTGGCGGAACGTCTCATCGGGGGCGTAGGAACGCAGGCGGTTCGCGGCGGGCTGCGATGGCGGGCAATTCAACTGCCGTGCGCGCAGGGCGACGGCAGGCGACTGCCGCGTGCCCAGGGCGACGGCAGGCGACTGCCGCGTGCGCGGCCCGCCGGCAGGCGCTGCGAAATGCGTGCAAACCGCTATTCTCGGACATCCCAGCCGCGGAGTTCGTCCGATGACCGCCCCGAACACTCCTCTTCCCGATCGGATTCCCGATCTGCGCGTCATGCCGATGCCCGCCGACGCGAACGCGCACGGCGACGTCTTCGGCGGCTGGATCATGTCGCAGGTGGACATCGCCGGCGCCGTGCAGGCGATCCGCCGCGCGAACGGCCGAGTCGCCACCGTCGCGGTCAACTCGTTCCTGTTCAAGCACCCGGTATTCGTCGGCGACCTGCTCAGCTTCTACGCCGACATCGTGCGCGTGGGGCGCACATCCATCACGGTGTTCGTCGAGGTCTATGCGCAGCGCAACCGGCTGCACGACGAATGCGTGAAGGTGACCGAAGCGACGCTTACTTACGTGGCGACCGACGAGCAGCGGCGTCCGCGGGTGGTGCCGGAGCTTCGGCGGAGCTGAGGGCGGCATCGGACAACGAATCGTTGCGTTCTCGATCGTGGAACGCATTCCACGAGCAGGAACGCAACAGCAGGTAGCCCGGATCGCCGCCGGGTCGGCGTGACGCCTGCCTCATGCCCCGAGCTTCGAGAAGTCTGCCGGCCGCTTTTCGAGGAACGCGCTGAACGCCTCGCGCGCTGCCGGCTCGCCGAGCATTCGCGCGAAGTAGCGGCCTTCCTCGATCATCTGCTCGCGCACCGCGTCGGTGAACGAACGCTTCATCAGCGCCTTCGTCGCCAGCAGCGACGACAGCGGGCGCGACGCCAGCCTTGCCGCCTGCGCAAGCGCGTAGCCTTCGACCTCCGCGGGCGACAGCACCCGGTTGACGATGCCGATCTCCTTCGCCTCGGCCGCGCCGAAAGGCTCTCCCAGCAGCAACTTCTCGGCCGCCCGCTGGTACCCGACGACAGCCGGCAGCAGCAGGCTGGACGCCGCTTCCGGGCACAGGCCCAGGTGCACGAAGGGCAGCGACAACGTGGCGTTCTCGCCGGCGTAGACGAGGTCGCAGTGCAGCAGCATCGTCGTGCCGACGCCGATCGCCGGCCCGCAGACGGAGGCAACGAGCGGCTTCGGAAACGAGGCGAGTGCGCGCAGGAAGCGGAACACCGGCGCGTCGCCGTTCGTCGGCGGCTCGTTCAGGAAGTCGGAGAGGTCGTTGCCCGCGGTAAAGGCGCTCTCGCTGCCGGTGACGACGACGACACGCACCGTCGCGTCTTCGGCCGCCTGCCCGAGCGCGTCGGCCAGCGCGCCGTACATCGCCGCGGTGATCGCGTTCTTGCGTTCCGGACGCGCGAAGCGCAGCACGCGCACGGCGTCGCTATTCTCGATGGCGATGTTCACGATCGATCTCCGATGTTCGATTCGCCGTGCGCGACCCGGTACACGCCACCGGCGCTGCGTTGCCGCGACGGGAAGTCGTGACGATGGTACGTCACACCCGTTCGAAAATCCCCGCCGCCCCCATCCCCGTGCCGACACACATCGTCACCATCCCGTACTTCAGGTTGCGACGGCGCAGGCCGTGCACGACGGTGGCCGAGCGGATCGCCCCGGTCGCGCCGAGCGGATGGCCCAGCGCGATGGCGCCGCCCAGCGGATTCACGCGCGCCGGGTCCAGCCCCAGTTCGCGAATCACGGCGAGCGATTGCGCGGCGAAGGCTTCGTTCAGTTCGATCCAGCCCAGGTCGTCGATCGACAGTCCCGCGGTCTTCAACGCTACCGGTATCGCTTCCTTCGGCCCGATGCCCATGATCGCCGGCGGAACGCCGCGTACCGAGAACGAAACGAAGCGCGCGAGCGGCGTCAACGAAAAGCGCTTCAACGCGCTTTCGGAAACGAGGATCAGCGCACCGGAGCCGTCGGAGGTCTGCGAGCTGTTTCCTGCGGTGACGCTGCCCATGCCGGTAGGCTTGCCGTCGACGCCGCGCGGCGACGCGAACACGGGGCGCAATTTGGCGAGCGCCTCGAGCGAGGTGTCGGCGCGCGGGCCTTCGTCCTTCGAAACCGTGCGCGTTCGCAGTTCGAGTTCGCCCGTGTCCAGGTGCGCGATGCGCTCGCCGATCTCGATCGGGCTGATCTCGTCGTCGAACTCGCCCATCTGCTGCGCGGCGATCGCGCGCCGGTGCGATTCGAGCGCGAACGCGTCCTGGTCCTCGCGCGACACGCTCCACTGCTGCGCGACTTTCTCGGCAGTGAGACCCATGCCGTAGGCGATGCCGACGTCCTCGTCGGGCAGGAACACGCGCGGGTTGATCGACGGACGGTTGCCCATCATCGGCACCATGCTCATCGATTCGGTACCGGCGGCGATCATCACCTCCGCCTCGCCGACGCGAATGCGATCCGCGGCGATCGCCACGGCGGTCAGGCCCGATGCGCAGAAGCGGTTCACCGTGACACCGCCGACCGTGTCGGGCAGTCCGGCGAGCAGCGCACTGGTGCGCGCCACGTTCAAGCCCTGCTGCGCTTCGGGAATCGCGCAGCCGGCGATCACGTCCTCGATCGCGGCCGGATCGAGCGACGGCACCTGCGCCAGCGCCGATCGCAGCGTGTGCACGAGCAGGTCGTCGGGCCGGGTGTTGCGGAACACGCCCTTGGGGGCCTTGCCGATCGGCGCGCGCGTGGCGGCGACGACGTACACGTCCTGGATCTGTTTGCTCATCGATCACTCCTCGAATGCATCGGGCGCACGGCGTCTTCGGCCGTCGGCGCGCGGCGCGCCTCCGGCTGCCCGCCGGACAGCCGCGCGATGGTTCCCTGCGCAACCGCGCAAAGCGTTTCCTGCGCGCCGGCGGCGACGACGAACACGTCGCAGCGGCACACGGCCTGGTTGCGTCCGGCGTGCAGCACGCTCGCGCGCGCGATCAATCGGTCGCCGAGCGCCGGACGCAGGTAATTGATCTTGTATTCGGAAGTCACGACCGCGGTGCCGAGCGCGGCGCCCCCCGCGTAGGTGAGCGCGTTGTCGGCCAGGTAGCTGACGACGCCACCGTGCGCGAAGCCGTTCTGCTGGCGCAGCACGTCGGTGATCGACAACTCGAGCTCTGCGCCCAAGGCATCGAAGCCGACGAGATGCGTGCCGAGCAGCACGCTGAACGGCTGCTCGGCCAGCACGCGGCGGCCCAGTTCGAGCATCTCCGACGCAGTCTCTCGTTGCATGCCGTTCAATTCCGCACCGGCTTGCCCGTCTGCATCATTCCCATCGCGCGTTCCTGCGTCTTCGGATGGTTCAGCAGCGACAGGAAGGCGCGACGTTCGAGGCCGAGGATCCACTCCTCGTCGACGATCGTGCCCTCGTCGACGTCGCCGCCGCACATCGCCTCGGCGATCAGCCGCGCGAGGTGGTAATCGTGCGCGCTGGCGAAGCCGCCGTCGCGCAGGTTCGCCAGTTGGGCTTCGATCGTCGCCAGCACCGAACGGCCGGCGACGGCAAACTTCGCACGGCGCGGCGCCCGGTAGCCCGCCTCGCTCATCGCGATCGCCTCGTTCAGCGCGACGTACAGCAGTTCGTAGCGGTTGAAGACGACGAGGTCGGAATCGAGCAGCCATCCGGTGGCGCGCGCTTCGAGCGCCGACTTCGCGACCTCGGCCATCGCGGCGGCCGTGAAGTACTTCGTCAGGAAGTGCAGCAGGTAGGCGTCGGGCGCGGCCTGCCGCTCCTCGGCGGCCCTGCGCGCGCCGTAGGCCAGGCCGCCGGCGCCCGGCACCAGTCCGATGCCGACCTCGACCAGCCCGATGTAGCTCTCCAGGTGCGCAACACGGCGCGCGCAGTACAGCAACAGCTCGCAACCGCCTCCCAGCGCCATGCCGGAGACCGCCGCCACCGTCGGGACCTGCGCGTAGCGCAGACGCAGCATCGCTTCCTGCAGCCGGCGCTCGAGCGGCTCGACCGCCTTCACGCCGCCACTCATGAACACCGGCAGCAGCGCCTGCACGTCGGCGCCCACCGAGAACGGATCGTCGGGCGACCAGACGACGAGACCGCGGTATTTCGACTCGGCGAGCTCGACGCCGCGCATCAGCCCTTCGATGACGTCCGGGCCGATCGCGTGCATCTTCGAGCGGATCGACGCGATCAGTACATTGCGGTATTCGTCGCGATCGAGCGTCCACAGGCGGATCGCGTCGTTCTCGTAGACCGTGGTTCCGGCCGTACGCGGATCGGGCGCGTTCTCGCCCATCACCGACGCGCGGAAGATCTGGCGCGCATACACGGGTTGTTCCGCGCGCGGCACGAAGGCATCGCGCGCCGGCGAGTACGAACCTTCGGGCTGGTGCACGCCGCCGCGCTCGGCCACCTTGCCGGCGAACACCCACGCCGGCAGCGGCACCTTCGCCAGCGCCTTGCCCGCATCGATGTCCTCGCGGATCCATTCCGCCACCTGCGTCCAGCCGGCCTGCTGCCAGACCTCGAAGGGGCCCTGCTCCATGCCGAAACCGAAGCGCATGGCAAGGTCGACGTCGCGCGCGTTGTCGGCGATCTCCTCGAGTTTGGCCGCCGCATAGTGGAAGCCGTCGCGCAGCAGCGCCCAGACGAACTGCGCCTGCGGGTTCTTCGATTCACGCAGCAGCGCGAGCCGTTCGCCCCAGGTCTTCTTCTTCAGCATGCGAACGACGGTCTCGTCCGCCTTCGCACCCGACGCGACGTAATCGCCGCTGGCCGCATCGAAGCGCAGGATCTTCGTGCCGTCCTTGCGATAGAAACCGCCTCCCGACTTCTGGCCGAGAGCGCCGCGGCCGATCAGCGTGGAGAACACCGCGGGCGTCGCGTACAGCGCGTGGAACGGGTCGTCGCGCAGGTTGTCCTGCATCGTCTTCATCACGTGGCCGACCGTGTCCAGGCCGACCACGTCCGCGGTGCGGAACGTACCCGACTTCGCGCGGCCGAGCCTCGCGCCGGTGAGGTCGTCGACGACGTCCAAGCCCAGGCCGAAGCGCTCGGCCTCGCGCACGGTGGCGAGAATGCCGAAGATGCCGATGCGGTTGGCGATGAAGTTCGGCGTGTCCTTCGCGCGCACGCAGCCCTTGCCCAGGGTCGTGGTGAGGAACGACTCGAGCTGGTCGACGATCGCCGGCGAAGTGTCGCGCGTGGCGATCAGCTCGACCAGGTGCATGTAGCGCGGCGGGTTGAAGAAGTGCACACCGCAGAAGCGCGCGCGAAGTTCGGCGGGCAGGCCTTCGGCGAGCTTGCCGATCGACAGACCCGACGTGTTGGTCGCCAAGATCGCGTGCGGCGCGATCGCCGGCGCGATCTTCGCGTACAGGTCGTGCTTCCAGTCGAGCCGCTCGGCGATCGCCTCGATGACGAGGTCGCAGTCGCGCAGCTTCTCCAGGTCGTCCTCGTAGTTCGCGACCGCTATCTCGTCGGCGAGATCGGCCCGGCCGAGCGGCGCCGGATTGAGCTTCTTCAGTCCGGCAACCGCGCGCGCAGCGATGCCGTTCTTCGGGCCCTCCTTCGCCGGCAGGTCGAAGAGCACGACCGCGACTTTCGCATTCACCAGATGCGCGGCGATCTGCGCACCCATGACGCCGGCGCCGAGCACCGCCGCTTTCCTGACGATGAACTTGTCCACTTGCTGTCCTTCTTGCGAAATTGCGTAGAAGCGTTCGATGCGCCGCTCAGCGCTCGCGCACCCAGGTCTGCGTGCGGCCGAACAGCGGCGCGCCGATGTAACCGCGCACCTCGAGGCGTTCTCCGCCGTCGATCACGCGCATCCGGCTGCGGTAGACCTTGCCGTTGTTCGGGTCGAGGATGTGCCCGCCCTCGTAGAGGCCCGGCTCCTCCTCGTTCGCGCGCATGCCCTCGATGATCTGCATGCCCTGTATCGGCTGGCCCTTGCGTTCGTCCGTGCAGAGGTCGCAGACGCCGTCGGTCTTCTCGGTGAGGATCTTCTCGATGCGTCCGTAGTAGATGCCGTCGCGCTCGGTAATGCGCACGAGCGCCTTCGGCTGCTTCGTCTCGTCGTCGATGTTGCGCCACAGCCCGACCGGCGATTGCGCCTTTGCAGCCACGCCGGCCTGCGGCGCGGGTGCCGCGGGCTGCGCCTGCGCTGCCGGCACGAACGCAACCGAAGCGGCGGCTACAACGGCGGCGACGGCCAGTACGCGCGCAACGCGCAGCGAACGTGGCGCGTGCCGCGCCACGAGGAAAGTTCCGGCAATCCGCGTCATCCGGGTCACCTCGCTCAGAACCAGTCGGCTTCGACGTTCATCAGCGGCGCGGCGCCGGCGCGTGCGCTGCGCATCAGGCCTGCCGTCTCGGGCAGCAGCTTCGCGAAGTAGAAGCGCGCGGTCGCCAGCTTGGCGCGATAGAACGGGTCGTCGGAGTCGGCATGGTCGAGCGCGACGCGCGCCATGCGCGCCCAGAAATAGCCGAGCACGAGGTGACCGATCACGCGCAGATAGTCGACCGCGGCAGCGCCGGCCTCGTCGGCGTTGCCGAAAGCCTTCATGCCGATCTCCATCGTCAGCTTCTCGACCTTCTGCCGCAGATCGGACAACGGATTCACGAATTCGGCCATCTCGTCGTCGGTTCCGTGCTCCTCGACGAAGGTGTCGACGAGCTCGCCGAATCTGCGCAGCTTCGCACCGTTGTCGAGCAGCACCTTGCGCCCGAGCAGGTCGAGCGACTGGATCGTGTTCGTGCCTTCGTAGATCATGTTGATCCGCGCGTCGCGCACGTACTGCTCCATCCCCCATTCGCGGATGTAGCCGTGACCGCCGTACACCTGCAACGCCAGGTTGGTCGACGCGAAGCCGTTGTCGGTGAGGAAAGCCTTGACTACCGGCGTGAGCAGCGCGAGCAGGTCCTCGGCGGCGGCGCGTTCGTCCTCGTCCGGATGCGCGGTGGCGATGTCCGCCTGCAGCCCGAGCCAGTAGGCGAACGCGCGCGAGCCTTCGGCCCATGCCTTCTGCGTGAGCAGCATGCGGCGCACGTCCGGGTGCACGATGATCGGGTCGGCCGGCTTGTCGGGCGCCTTCGTCCCGGTGAGCGAGCGCATCTGCAGCCGATCCTTCGCGTAGTCGACCGAGTTCTGGTAGGCGACTTCCATCAGGCCGAGCGACTGCATGCCCACGCCGATGCGCGCGGCGTTCATCATCACGAACATCGCCTGCAGGCCCTTGTTGGGCTCGCCGACCAGCGTGCCCAGCGCTCCGTCGAAGTCGAGCGCGCAGGTGGCGTTGCCGTGGATGCCCATCTTCTCCTCGATGCGCGCGCAGCGCACCGCGTTGCGCTCGCCCGGCGAGCCGTCGGCGTTCGGCACGAACTTCGGCACGAGGAACAGCGAGATGCCGCGCGTGCCCGACGGAGCGTCGGGCAGCCGTGCGAGCACCAGGTGCAGGATGTTGGCGGCCCAGTCGTGCTCGCCCGAAGAGATGAAGATCTTGTTGCCGGTGATCCGGTAGGTGCCGTCCGATTGCGGCTCGGCCTTCGTGCGCAGGATGCCCAGGTCGGTGCCGCACTGCGGCTCGGTCAGGCACATCGTCGCCATCCATTCGCCGGAGACGATTCTCGGCAGGTACAGCGACTTCTGCTCGTCGGTGCCGTGCGCGCGCAATGCGTCGTAGGCGCCGTGGGTCAGTCCCGGGTACATCGTCCACGCCTGGTTGCCCGAGTTCATCATTTCCTGGAACGCGATGCCCACCGTCATCGGCAGTCCCTGGCCGCCGTAGTCCGGGTCGCAGGTGAGCGTCGGCCAGCCGCCGGCCTTGAACTGCTCCCACGCATCGCGAAAGCCGGCCGGCGTCGTCACCTCGCCGTCGCTCCAGTGGCAGCCCTCCTCGTCGCCGGAACGGTTCAGCGGGAACAGCACCTCCGAGCAGAACTTGCCGCCCTCCTCGAGCACCTGGTCGATGAGTTCGCGGCCGGTGTCGGCGTACGGGGGCAGCGTCTTCAGCGTCGATTCGGCGTCGAGCAACTCGTGCATCACGAACTGCATGTCGCGCAGCGGCGGGGTGTAGCGGGCCATGGTCGTTACTCCTGGAGGCTGTTTGCGCGCAGATCGCGCGCGACCGAACGTTCGTACTTTTCAGGGACGGGAAGGCGATCCGATTGCGGCGCCCAGGCCGCAGTCACGCGATCGAAGGCACGACGCGCCCGCGCCACGGCATCGGCGCTGTTCAGCAGCCGGGCGTCGTGGTGCACGACGAGAACGATTCCGTAGATCGCGAAGAGAAGGTCCTGGGGATCGACGTCGCGCGCCAGGTGCCCGGCGTCGATCGCCTGCTCGATCGCCCGCGTGCACTCGCGCTGCCACGAGCGGATCATCGCGACGAGTTCGTCACGCACGTGTCCGCTGCGATCGTCGTACTCGGTGGCCGCCGAGATCCAGACGCAGCCGCTCTCGGCCTCTGCGGCCGTATGGGCGAGCCAGCGCTCGAAGATGGCGCGCAGCCGAGGCAGGCCGCGCGGCGCGCCCAGCGCGGGTAGCAGCACGTCGTCGACGAAGCGGCGTTCGTAGGTCTTCAGCACCGCGATCTGCAGGTCTTCACGCGAGCCGAAGTGCGCGAAGACGCCGCTCTTGGACATCCGCATGCGCGCGGCCAGCGCGCCGATGGTCAACCCTTCGAGACCTTCGCGCGCCGCGAGCGCCAGCGCCGCGTCGACGATCGCCGCGCGGGTCAACTCGCCCTTGCTCGGCTTGCGCGCGGACCTGGGGGCGGCAGGAGTCGCGATAACGGGGACGATGCTCATCATTCGGAATTTTTGCGAACGACCGTTCGAAAACGATCGACTATACCTGATTCCGCGACGCGGGTCGCGCAGGCTTGCGGATCGCGCGCATGCCGGCGTCCGCTGCTGCCGCCTTCTCAGAACGTGTGAACCAATCGGCCGTGACCGGAAGGCGCGTTAGGATGCGCCCGATCGACGCGCAAAGCGCAGCCATATCGGACGATATGGCGAGCATTTGCAACGAAGAGCGGGCGCATTCTGGCGTTCTCAGTGCCATAGCGAATAGCGCCAGCCGAGCATCGCGGTGAGCGCCGCTGCCATCAGCACGAGCAGCGGCCCGCCCACGCGAACGAAATCGACGAAGCGATAGCGCGCCGCGCTCATCACGAGCAGGTTGGTCTGGTATGCAATCGGCGTCGCGTAGCTCAGGTTGCAGCCGAACAGAATGGCGAGCACGAAGGGTTCGGCCGGCGCGCCCAGGCTGCGCGCCGCCTCGATCGCGATCGGCGTGCCGATCGCGGCGGCGGCGTTGTTGGAGACGAAATTGGTGAGCAGGCCCATGAAGACGAGCATGGCGCCGAGCACGGCGATCGTGGGCCACGCGGACACGGCCTGCGTGAAGGCGTGCGCGATGGCGGCGGCCGCACCGGTATCGACCAGCGCCTTGCCCAGCGCCAGGCTCGCGGCGATCAGCAGCACGATCTCGGTCTTCAACGCGCGACCGATCGCCGCCGGCCGTACGCAGCGGGTGAGCAGCATCGCGAGCACGCCGCTGATGGCAGCCAGGTACATCGGAGCCACCTTCAGCACGGCGGCGCCGATGACCCCGGCCATGATCAGCGCCGCCAGCACGCCGCGTCCGCCGGTCGATGCGTCCATCTCGCCGTCGACGACGACCAGGCCCGGTTCGGCGCGCAGCGTCGCCAGCTTCGCGGGCGATGCCTGGACCAGCAGCACGTCACCGGCGGCCAGCCGCACGTCGCCCACGTCGCGTTCGCGCTGCATCACGCGGCCGGTCGAGCGATAAGCGCCGAGCACAGCGACGCCGAAGCGGTCGGCGACGCGCTGGCCGCGCACGGTGCCGCCGACGAGGCTCGAATTCGGCAGCAGGATCACCTCGACCAGCACGGCGTCGGCGGCGACGAGCGGATGGTCGTCGTCGATCGGCTGTTCGGGATCGTCGACGTTGTACAGCTTCAGCTCGAGGCGCTTTTCGAACTCCTTGAGCTGGCTCGCCGTCCCGCGCACGACGAGCCGGTCGCCGGCGGCAAGTTCCAGGTTCGGCAGGCGCACGAGCTCGAGCTGCTCGCCGCGACGCACCGAGACGACCTGCAGTTCGTGCCGCGATCCTTCCAGCAGATCACCGAGCGTTCGACCGGCGAAATCGGACTGCGCGGAGACGTGCAGCACCGCGTCGAAGATCCGCTCCACCGGCGGCTGCGCCGCATCGGCGTCGGCGGGCAGCAGGCGCGGCGCCACCCACCACAGGTACGGCAGCGCGACGAGCGCGGCCGCCGCCGCAACCGGCGTGAAGTCGAAGACGCCGAACTGCGCCGCGCCCATCTGCGAAGCGATCGCGACGACGAGCAGGTTGGTGGAAGTGCCGATCGTCGTCGACATGCCGCCGATCAGCACGGCGAAGTTCATCGGCATCAGCAGGCGCTGGGGCGAATCGCCGGTCTCGCGGGCGAGTGCGATCAACACGGGAATCAGCAGCACGACGACCGGCGTGTCGTTGACCACACCGCTGACCGACATCGAGGCGATGATCACGACGAGCAATCCGAGGCGCGGGCCGCGAGTGCGCCACAGCCGGGCGAGCCGGGACGTCACCGGACGCAACGCGCCGTTCTCGACGAGGGCGCGCCCGAGCACCATCAGGCTGCAGATGGCGATCAGTGCCTCGTGCGAGAAACCGTAGAAGAAGCCGAGAGGGTCGACCTGCCCCGCCGCGCTGCGATACGGGAACAGCGTGAAGCCCAGCGGCAGCGCAACGAGCACGACGAGACTCGTCACCTCGATCGGGATGCGCCGCGACGTGAACGCGGCGAAGACCATCAGTGTGAAAAGCAGAACCGCGAGGCCGTGCGCTGTCATGGCAAAGCTCGACCGGGAGTCGGGAGCGATGCGTATAATGGCGCCCCGGTGATCGGCCGCATTCGCCGCACCATATCCGGCACGCTGCCGTGCCGGCGCATCGACGGTAGAGCCACGCGCTCGCCATCCGGCATTTCGAGCCTCCCCGCTCGCAAAGGCGAGCGTCATCCGGGCGCGGTCCGAGCAATTCCGATGCCGCCCGGTGCAGCCCAGCTGCCACGCGCAGCGTCCTGCCGGCCGGGCCGGCGCAGATCCCGAACACGGGCCGGTGCCCTGCGCACCGTCCCGAAACGAGGAATGCAGAGCAAAGAAGGCCGATGCGCGAGCAGTGGGACCGATTTCTCTGGGTGACGTCGCCCTATGCCGACGAGCTGCGCATCGTCCTGTCGATCGTCGGCATCGTTGTCGTCGCCGCCCTGCTCAGGCACCTGGGTTGGCGGCTGGTTGCGCCGTTCTTCGTACGCATCACGCAGCACGCGGCGACGATCGAGGAAAGGCGGCGCCTGCAGACGGTCGGCCGCTTCGCGCGTCAGGCGCTGTCGACGCTGATCGTGGTCGTCGCCGCCACGCTGGTGCTGAACCAGCTGGGCGTGTCGATCGCGCCGATTCTCGGCGCTGCCGGGGTGGTGGGCATCGCGATCGGCTTCGGCGCGCAAAGCCTGGTCAAGGACGTGTTCACCGGCTTCTTCCTGCTCGTGGAGAACCAGATCCGGGTGGGCGACGTCGTCGAGATCGCCGGCAAGGCCGGATCGGTGGAGGAACTGAGCCTGCGACGTACCAAGCTGCGCGCCTACGATGGCGCCGTGCATTACATCTCGAACGGACTGATCACGACGGTCACCAATCTGTCGACCGAGTTCGCGTACGCCGTCGTCGACGTGCAGATTCCGTACGACCAGAACATCGACCGGGCGTATCGACTGATGCGCCAGGCCGCCGACGACCTTCGCGCCTCGCCCGGCTGCGCGGAAAGAATGCTCGGCGCGCTCGAGATCGCCGGCGTCGAACAGCTCGACCAAGGCGCCATCGTCGTGCGGGCGCGCGTGAAAACTGCGCCGCTCGAGCAATGGGCGGTGCGCCGCCAGCTGCTCGAGAAACTGAAGCTCACCTTCGAGCGCGAAGGCGCACCGGCCGACGCGACCGCTGCAACCGGTGTGCGCATCGTGATCGGCAAGTCCGCGCACGAGGAAGGCGCAGGGCCGACACGCCCGGCGCCGAGCAGTTGATGCCTGCCGCCGAAGCCACAAGAAGCTCCACCGGGAGATCTCGATGACGGGCGATCCACGCTCCGACCTGTTCTTCCTTCCCGCCTGGCCGCCGTCGGCCGACGCGGTGCTGTGGGTGTCGTTGACCCTCGTCATCGCAGCGCTGCTCGGCGAGTTCGTCTATCGCTGGTTGCGACTGCCGCGAGTGGTCGGCTACGCGGCGGTCGGCACGATCGTCTCGGCGCTCGATCTCGGACTGGGGCCGGGGCTGAAACCGGGGCTGCGTTCGATCGTCGACCTCGCGCTGGCACTGCTGCTCTTCGAACTGGGCAGCCGCATCAACCTGCGATGGCTGCGCACGAATCCGTGGCTGCTCGCGACGAGCCTGGCCGAGGCGACGCTGAGCTTCGCCGCCGTCTACCTCGCATTGAGCGCGATGGGCACCGACCCGCGCACCGCCACCGCGATCGCGGCGATCGCGGTCGGCACTTCGCCGGCCGTCGTGATGCGGGTTGCCGCCGAGTTCGACGCCTCCGGCCAGGTTACCGAGCGGATGATCGTGCTCACCGGACTGAACACCTTCTATGCCGTGCTGGCGAGCAAGTTCGTGTTCGGCTGGCTGCACGCCGAGTACGTCGGCAGCCTGGTGCGGGCCTTCGCGCATCCGCTGTACCTGCTCGCCGGTTCGGCCATCGTGGCCGCACTGCTCGCCTTCTCGGTGTCGCTGATCGCGCGCCGTCTGGACCTGCGCAACGAGAATTCGACGCTGTTGCTGCTCGGCATGATCCTGCTCGCGCTGTCGATCACGAAGATGGCCAACCTCTCGACGCTGCTCGTTCCGCTGCTCGCCGGCGTGATGCTGCGCAACAGCACCGAAAGGCCGTGGATCTGGCCGCGCCACTTCGGCACTGCCGGCGGCGCGCTGGTGCTGATGCTGTTCGTCGTCACCGGATCGGTCTGGTCGATCGACACGTTGATGGCCGGCGCGCTGCTCGGCGCGGTGGTCTTCGTCGCGCGTACGGTAGCCAAGGTGGTGGCGACGACGCTGCTCGCCGCGCCCAGCGGCATCGGCATGCGCCAGGGAGTGGCGCTCGGCGTCACGTTGATGCCGATGTCCGGCGCCGCGCTGGTGATGATGGTCGAATTGCAGAACCTGTACCCGAGCTTCGCATCGCACCTCACGGCGGTCGTGTTCAGCGCGATCGCTTTTCTCGAACTGATCGGACCGATCGCCGTGCACCTGGCGCTGCGCTGGGTGAACGAGGAGAACGTACGCTGAGCCGGCGTGCAGCGCGCGGCGTGCGCAACGCGGCGGCGCGAAGCACGACGACCGGCGCGTGCCGCACCGCGAAGCAACAGGGAGGAAATCGATGGCGCTGGAACCTTTCGCCGAATCGCGGGCGCTCACGCTCGGTGTCGAGCTCGAACTGCAGATCGTCAACACGCACGACTTCGACCTCACGCACGGCGCGCACGACCTTCTGCGCCTGGTCGGCAAACGCAAGCTGCCGGGAGAAGTGAAGCCGGAGATGACCGGCAGCATGATCGAGATCTCGACCGGCGTGTGCCGCGACTACGCCGAAGCGCGCGCGCACCTGTCCGAGATCCGCGACGTGCTCGTGCACTGCGCGAACCGGCTCAACGTCGGGCTGTCGGGCGGCGGCACGCACCCGTTCCAGGACTGGAGCCAGCGGCGCATCTACGATACGCCGCGCTTCCACATGCTTTCGGAGCTGTACGGCTACCTTTCGAAGCAGTTCACGATCTTCGGCCAGCACGTGCATATCGGCTGCGCCGGACCCGATGCGGCGCTCGTGCTGCTGCACGGCCTGTCGCGCTTCATTCCGCACTTCATCGCGCTGTCGGCGTCATCGCCGTTCGTGCAGGGCACCGACACCGGCTTTCATTCGGCGCGGCTGAACTCGGTCTTCGCATTCCCGCTGTCGGGCCGGGCACCATTCACGCTTACCTGGGACGAGTTCTCGCGCTATTTCGAGAAGATGGCGCGCACCGGAGTCGTGCAGAGCATGAAGGATTTCTACTGGGACATCCGCCCGAAGCCCGAATTCGGAACGATAGAGGTACGAGTACTCGATACGCCGCTGACCATCGAAAAGGCGGCGGCCTTGGCCGCGTACATCCAGTGCGTCGCACGCTGGCTTTCGTTCGAGCAGCCTTTCCGGCCGGCCGAAGACGACTACCTCGTCTATACGTTCAATCGCTTCCAGGCGTGCCGCTTCGGCTTCGACGGCACCTTCGTCGATCCGCAGACGGGCGAGCACCGCACGATTCGCGAGGACATCGCCGAGACGCTCGCCGAGATCGAGCAGCACGCGATCGAGCTGGGCGCCGAGGACGCCTGTCGTCGCGTACGCGACGACATCGGCGCGCTGGGCAACGACGCGACCTGGATCCGGCAGACCTACGAGCGCGAGAACCTGCTGCCCGAAGTGGTCCGGCAGCAGTGCCTGCGCTGGAGCCGATAGCAGGAAATGCCTCCGCGGCCGCTGAAAATCGGCCTGTCCGCGCGCCTGTTGCACGCGCCGCCCCGCGAACTGGGCTTTCGCAACAAGGTACTGCAGTACCTCGAGCAGTCGATCGCGCACTGGATTCTTGCGCATGGCGCGCTCGTCTTCATGATCCCCACGCTCGGCTCGAGCGCCGAGGTTTCGCGTCGCGGAATCTCGCTGCGCAGCTACGTGCGCGAGCTCGACGCGCTGGTCCTGCAGGGCGGCGCCGATGTGAGCCCTCGCTCCTATGGAGCGCAACCGATCCGCGGCGAATGGGCCGGCGACATCGTCCGTGACCGCTACGAGATGGAACTGCTGCACGAATTCATGGCGCAGGGCCGGCCGGTGCTCGGCATCTGCCGCGGCGCGCAGCTGATGAACGTGGCCTTCGGCGGGACGCTGATCCAGGACATCGCCACCCAACGCCCCGGTTCGATTCCGCACGTCGACGCCGACCTCTACGACCGCCTGTCGCACGAGATCCGGTTCGAACCCGGCTCGCGCATGGCGCAGCTCTACGAGCCGCTGGCCGACGCTCGCGTGAACAGCATCCACCACCAGGCGGTCGACCGGCTCGGCGGAGACCTCGTCGTCGATGCTCGCAGCAGTGCCGACGACATCGTCGAGGCGATCCGCTGGCGCGGCTCGGGCTACGCGCTCGGCGTGCAATGGCACCCGGAGTTCCATCGGGGCGCCGAGGACCCGTTGCTCGACGGCTCGCCGATCCTGCTCGATTTCCTGGCGGCGGCGGAGAGGATGCGGGAGGGGTAGCCACAGCGCCCCCGGGCAACCGCCGGCATCGCCGGCGCCCGTGCGTCAGTAATCGGCCCCGCGGCCCGTCAATGCCACCGCTAGGCGCACCAGCACCAGCGAGATCCTGTTCATCATCCGCACCGGCCACGGCCGACTCGTGTAGCTTTGCAGCATGACGCGCTCGCCGCCCTCGTCGATCGCCCGGTCAAGCCGCTCGCGCAACAGGCGCGCGAAGCCCGCGTCCTGGACGGCAACGTTCGCCTCGCGCGCCAGCAGCAGCGAGAACGGATCGATGTTCGACGATCCGACGGTCGCCCAGTCGTCGATCACCGCAACCTTCGCGTGCAGGAAGCTGCGGCGGTACTCGACGATCTCGATGCCCTCCCGCAGCCACGGCTCGTACAGGGCCTGCGACGCGTAATACTGCAGGCGGTACTCGACGCGGCCCTGCAGCAGCAGCCGCACGCGCACGCCTCGGCGCACCGCGGACTTCAAGGCACGGCGGAATCGGCCGCCGGGGAAGAAGTACGCGCAGGCGATCAGCACTTCTCCCCGTGCGCGCCCGATCGCGCGCAGGTACGCGCGCTCGATCGTGCGACGGTGACGCAGGTTGTCGCGCAGCATCAGCGCCGCGCGCACGTTGCCCGAAGAGGCGACGTCGCTGCGCACCTTCGCCGGCAGTTGCAGCAGCTCGCGCGCGGAGAGCTCCTTGCCGCCGTGCGCGACCCGGTTCACGGTCGCCGTCTCCCACCACAGGCGCGCCGCGGCGACATGCGCCTGCGCGACGAGCGGTCCGCGCACGCGCACCGCATAGTCGAGTCGCGGATGCTCGAGCGCCCCGTGGTTGGGGTCGTTGTAGTCGTCGAGCACGTTGATCCCGCCGACGAAGGCGACCGCACCGTCGACGACGGCCATCTTCCGGTGCATGCGGCGCAGCCGCTGGCGATCGAGCGAATAGCGGCGAAGATCGGGGCGGAACACCTCGAGCAGCACGCCCGCTTCGCGCAACGCCTGCGCCCGAAGCGGATCGATGAGCGCGGTGCCGAAGCCGTCGACGACCACGTGCACGCGAATGCCGCGCTGCGCGGCGCGCACGAGCGCAGCCCCTATGCGCCGGCCGGTGCGGTCGTCCTCGAAGATATACGTCTCGAGATATACGCTCGCGCATGCCTCGTCGATCGCGCGCTCGAGCGCGGGGAAGTACTGCGCGCCCGACTCGAGCAACTCGATCTCGTGGCCGCGCCTCATGCGCGGCTTCAGGCTCTTGTACCAGCTCAGCGAGACTTCGTCGCCGGCAGCGGGCAGCGCCACGAGCTCGACGCCTTCGCCGTCGTCGCGAAGCCGCGCCTTGCCGGACGCAGCCGCGCGCCGGCCGCTCATGCCGCGTCTTCGAGCAGTTCGAGGTCGGCGACGAGCGGGCTGTGGTCGGAGAGCCTGGCCCATTCGAGGCCGCGCAGCACGCGCGCGTCGGCAACGCGAAAACCGCGCTGGTAGATCCGGTCCATGCGGAACCATGGAACCAGCGCCGGATAGGTGCGCGCGGTGCGCACCATGCGCGGCAGCCGCGACATCGGCGGTGGCTCGAGCGCACCGGCCTCGGCCAGGCGATCGCGCACGAAATAGGCGGCGCGCTGCAGCATGCGCGGATGCACGGAGTCGAAGACTTCGGCCACGCAGGCCCCGGCACACAGCCGCTCCGACAGCGCGTTGCGCCAGTCGTTGAAGTCGCCTGCGACGATCAGCGGCTGGCCTGCCGGAACGGCTGCGGCGATCCATTCGAGCAGCGCGTCGAGTTGCCGTTCGCGGCTCGCCGCCAGCAGGCCGAAGTGCACGACGAAGCAGTGCACGTGCCGACCGGCTACTTCGACCGTGCAATGCAGTACGCCGCGCTTCTCGAGCGCGTGATCGGACACGTCGCGGTTCTCGAGTCCGACGATCGGGAAGCGCGACAGCAACGCGTTGCCGTGGTGGCCGTGCAGGTAGCTGGCGTTGCGTCCGTAGGCGGTCTCGAACGCCTGCTGCGCGGTCGGCGACTTCGACAGGAACAGCTCCTGCGATTCCGCCGGCCACTGCGCGAAGCGGCGCGCGTAGCGCTGGTGCTGGCCCTGCACCTCCTGCAGGAAGATGAGGTCGCTGTCGAGCTCGTGCAGGCGCGCGCGCAACTCGTGGATGCGCGCCACGCGCCGCAGGCCGGTGAAGTCGCGCAGCACGCCCTTGTGGATGTTGTAGGTGGACACGCGCAGCCGGCGCTCGGCGCCGGCTACAACCGGCGCCGCCGCCGGGTTCGCGATCGCCGAACCCGCTCGTCGCTGGATCTGCGCGGCCGAGCGGGTGCCGCGGGCGGTCTCGCGCGGCCGCGCGGCCCTCGCCTGCGCCGCCTTGCGCGGCGTGGGAAATTTCATCGGCGGCATTGCGCGACGCGCTGCGGCAGTTCGCGGATCGCCTGCGCGTTGCTCCACGAGAAGCAAAGTCCGGCGGCACTCTCCCACGGCAACCATGCGAAGCGCAGGTGCTCGCGCGGAGCGAGCGTCACGTCGCGCGGCGCCGGCAGCTGCACGCCGAAGACATGCTCGAGGTTGTGCGTGATGCCGTCGGCGTAGCGATGGCGCCAGTGCGGGTAGATCTCGTAGCGATGCTCGTGGCGCCAGTCGCACAGGCCGAAGTCTTCGACGTCGAGCCCGGTTTCCTCGAGCACTTCGCGCCGGCAGGTCTGCGCAAGCGGTTCGTCGAGCGTGGCGCGACTGCCGGTGACCGACTGCCAATAGCCCGGATGGTCGGCGCGTTCGAGCAGCAGCACCTGCAGATCGTCGGTGTACACGACGACCAGCACCGACTCGGGGATCTTCGTACCCATCCGCTGCTTCCTGCGCCCGACCGCCGCTGCCCGCCTGCCGCCCGCCCGTTCAGGCCGTGCGAGGCTCGGCCTTGCGCAGGCGGATGTGCAACTCGCGCAACTGCTGCTCGTCCACCGGCGACGGCGCCTGAACGAGCAGGTCCTGCGCACGCTGCGTCTTCGGGAACGCGATGACGTCGCGGATCGAGTCGGCGCCGGCCATCATCGCGACGATGCGATCCAGGCCGAAGGCGATGCCGCCGTGCGGCGGCGCGCCGTACTGCAGCGCGTCGAGCAGGAAGCCGAACTTGGCGCGCGCCTCCTCCGGTCCGATGCGCAGCGCGCCGAACACCTTGCTCTGCACCGCCTCGCGATGAATGCGCACCGAGCCGCCGCCGATCTCCCAGCCATTGAGCACCATGTCGTAGGCCTTCGCCACGCACTGCCCGGGCGAAGTCTCGAGCATGTCCTCGTGGCCGTCCTTCGGCGAGGTGAACGGGTGGTGCATCGCGACCCAGCGTTCGGCCTCGTCGTCGTACTCGAACATCGGGAAGTCGGTGACCCACAGCGGCATCCAGCCGGCGACGCTCGCGCCGGTGCGCCGGCCGAAATCGGAATGGCCGATCTTCGTGCGCAGCGCGCCGATCGATGCGTCGACGATCCTCGCCTGGTCGGCGCCGAAGAAGATAAGGTCGCCGTCCTGCGCGCCGGTGCGCGACAGGATCGCGTCGAGCGCCGCATCGTGCAGGTTCTTGACGATCGGCGACTGCAGGCCTTCGCGCCCGCGCGCGGCGTCGTTGACCTTGATCCAGGCAAGGCCGCGCGCGCCGTAGATGGACACGAACTGCCCGTAGGCATCGATCTCGCCTCGCGTCAGCGCGGAGCCCCCGGGCACGCGCAGCGCGACGACCCGTCCGTCCTCCGCGTTCGCCGGCGTCGAGAACACCTTGAAATCGACGTCGCGCATCGCATCGGTGAGCTCGGTGAACTCCAGCTTCACGCGCAGGTCGGGCTTGTCGGAGCCGAAGCGGCGCATCGCCTCGGCGTAGCTCATCGTGGGGAACGGATCGGGCAGCTCGACGCCGATCGCGTTGCGGAATACCACGCGAATCATGTCCTCGAAGATCGCACGGATCTCTTCTTCGCCGAGGAAGGAGGTCTCGCAGTCGATCTGCGTGAACTCCGGCTGGCGGTCGGCGCGCAGGTCTTCGTCGCGGAAGCACTTGACGACCTGGTAGTAGCGGTCGAAGCCGGCGACCATCAGCATCTGCTTGAACAACTGCGGCGACTGGGGGAGCGCGTAGAACTCGCCGGCGTGCACGCGAGAAGGCACGAGGTAATCGCGCGCGCCCTCGGGCGTGGAGCGCGTGAGCATCGGCGTCTCGATGTCGACGAAGCCGTGCGTGTCGAGGTAGCGGCGTACCTCGCGTGCCACGCGATAGCGCAGCATCATGTTCTGCTGCATCGGCGGACGACGCAGGTCGAGCACGCGGTGCGTCAGGCGCGTGGTTTCGGAGAGATTCTCGTCGTCGAGCTGGAACGGCGGCGTGACCGACGCGTTGAGGATCTCGAGCTGCTCGCAGACGACCTCGACCTCGCCGCTGCGCAGGTTCGGATTCACCGTTCCTTCGGGACGACGGCGCACGCGGCCGACGACCTTCACGCAGAATTCGTTGCGGATGCGCTCGGCGGTGGCGAACATCTCGGGCCGGTCCGGGTCGCAGACGATCTGCGCGAGTCCCTCGCGGTCGCGCAGGTCGATGAAGATCACGCCGCCGTGATCGCGCCGGCGATGCACCCAGCCGTACAGCGTGACGGTCCGGTCGAGGTACTCGGCAGAGATCTCGCCGGTATAGCAGGTCCGCATCAGGTTCTCCGGTTCAGCGGCGGCGCCACGGTGGGCACGACGGGTTCGATTTCGGATCCGGGCTGCACGCCGTGCGCGCGAGGCGTCGGCGCGCCCCGGTCGAGCGGCGCCACGACGCCCATCGAAACGACGTACTTGAGCGCCTGGTCGACGCTCATGTTCAACTCGACGGTCTCCGATCGCGGCATCATCAGGAAGAAGCCCGAAGTGGGGTTCGGCGTCGTCGGTACATAGACGGAAATCATGTCGACTTCCACGTGGCGGCGCACTTCGTCGGCCGGCGCACCGGTGAGGAAACCGATTGTCCATACGCCGCTGCGCGGATACTGCACGAGCAGCGCCTGGCGGAAGGCCTGCCCGCTGGGCGACAGGATCGTGTCGCTGACCTGCTTCACGCTCGAGTAGATCGAGCGCACGATCGGAATGCGTCCGAGCAGCCCTTCCCAATAGAGCAGCAGGCGCTCGCCGATGATGTTGCGCGCCGCCATGCCGGTGAGCACGACCACGGCAATCGACAGCAGCGCGCCCAGGCCGGGGATGTCATGACCGAACCAGCTTCGCGGGTGCAGTTGCGCCGGCAGCAACTGCAGGCTCTGGTCCATCGTCGCGACGATCAGGTTCAGCACCCAGAGCGTGATGACGAGCGGAATCCAGATCAGCAGGCCGGTTACGAGATATTTGCGCATTCGTGCTCGCTGTACCGCGCGCGGCGCGGGCCCGTGGACTTCGGCGACGCGTCGAGCGCGCCCCGGTGTACTCGCGGGTCGGTCGGCAACCTCGGTCTGCTATCAGTCGGCCGAGCCGGCCGAGCCGGCCGAAGCGCTGCCGCTCGCCGGTGACGACGTGTCGGCGCCCTTCGCCGGCGTGTCGGCTTTCACGCCGTCGGCTTTCGCGCCCGAGCCTGCATCATCGGACTTCGACGCGCCGGCGCCGTTGCCCGGGTTCGCCTGCTTCGCCTTGTTTCCGTCGCGGAAGTCGGTGACGTACCAGCCGCTGCCCTTGAGCTGGAAGGCGGGTGCGGTGAGCACCTTGTGGAAGGACTGCGCGCCGCAGGCCGGACAGACCGTGAGTGGCGCGTCGGAAAACTTCTGCAGCACATCCTGCTCGACGCCGCAGGCAGCGCATCGATATGCGTAGATCGGCATTTCTTCGGCTCGGAACCCGCCGCCGTGGGACGTTGACGGGAAAATGCGGAAAACCTTGAATTATAAGAGGAAACGTAGAAACCTCGACGCCCCGTCGAAGGCATCGGCGGGAATGCGAGCATTGCCAGCGACAGCGGCGCGCGGATGATCCACGCAGAAGCGTCGCCGCGCCCGGCACCGGGAAGCCAATGACGACAGGAAGCATTCGGGATCCGCTGCTCGTGGTCGATGACGCGAGCGTTCGCTTTGGTGGTGTCGTCGCGCTCGATCGCGTTTCCTTCGACGTGGCGCCGGGCATCATCTGCGGCCTGATCGGCCCCAACGGCGCCGGCAAGACGACGCTGTTCAACTGCCTGTCGCGGCTCTACGAACTCGATTCGGGACGAATCGGATTTGCCGGCAGCGACCTCGGAGCGCTGCCGCGCCACCGGATCGCCTCGCTCGGCATCGGCCGCACGTTCCAGAATCTCGCGCTGTTCGGCACGATGAGCGTGCTCGACAACGTGCTCGTCGGCACGCACAGCCGCACCGGCACCGGCTTCGTCGCGAACGTGCTGCGCCTGCCACGCGTATCCGTCGAAGAGCGCGCCGCGCGCGAGCGCGCGCGCGAGCACATCGCCCTGCTCGGCCTCGAGGCGGTGATGCACGCGCGCGTGGCCGAACTGCCCTTCGGTACCTGCAAGCGCGTGGAACTGGCACGTGCGCTGGCCGCCGAGCCGCAACTGCTGCTGCTCGACGAACCCGCGAGCGGGCTGAATCACGAAGAGGTGCAAGCGCTCGCCGGCTCGATCCGGATGCTGCGCGACCGTCTCGGTCTCACCGTACTGCTCGTCGAGCACCATGTGAACCTGGTGATGGACGTCTGCGACAAGGTGGTTGCGCTGAACTTCGGCCGCAAGATCGCCGAAGGCGACCCGGACCACGTGCGTACGCACCCGGAAGTCGTCGAGGCATACCTCGGAGCGGAAGCGGCTTGAACCCGCCCGCCGCCGCGAGCCCACTGCTCGCCGTTCGCGACCTGGCCGCCTGGTACGGGCCCACGCAGGCGCTGCACGGCCTGCGCTTCGAGATGGCCGCGGGCTCGATCACGACGCTGCTCGGCGCCAACGGCGCCGGCAAGACGACGACACTGCGCGCGCTGTGTTCGATGACGGTGCGAACGCGCGGCGAAGTGCTGCTCGGCGGCCGTCGCATCGACGGAAGCCGCACCGAGGACATCGCGCGGCTGGGCGTCGCGCACGTGCCCGACGGGCGCGGCACCTTCCTGGGACTCACCACCGAGGAGAACCTGCGCCTCGGAGCGTGGACCCGGAGCGACCGGCGCGCGGTGGCCGAAGACTTCGAGCGCATCTACGCGTACTTCCCGCGGCTGCACGAGCGGCGCCGCCAGCAGGCAGGGACGCTGTCGGGCGGCGAGCAGCAGATGCTCGCCGTCTCGCGCGCGCTGATGTCGCGTCCGCAACTGCTGCTGCTCGACGAACCGTCCTTCGGCCTGGCGCCGCGCGTGGTGCGCGAGATCTTCGCGATCATGCGCCGCATCAACGAACAGGAAGGCGTGTCGATCCTGCTCGTCGAGCAGAACGCTTCGATGGCGCTGGAGCTCGCCGACCATGCGTACCTGCTCGAGACCGGGCGCATCGTGCTCGGCGGGCGCGCCGAAGAGCTGCGGCGCAACGACACGGTGCGCCGCGCCTATCTCGGGGGCAGCTGATGGAGAGCTTCCTGCACCAGGTCTTCGCCGGGCTGGCGACCGGCGGCATCTACGCGAGCCTGGCGCTGGCACTGGTGATGATCTACCAGACCACGCACCTGGTGAACTTCGCGCAGGGCGAGATGGCGATGTTCTCGACCTATCTCGCCTGGACGATGATCGCGGCGGGCCTTCCCTACTGGGCCGCTTTCGCGCTCACCGTCGCCGGCGCCTTCGTGCTCGGAGCAGCGATCGAGCGCATCGTCATCCGGCCGGTGGAGAACGCGCCGGTGCTGGCCATCGTCGTCGTCTTCATCGGCCTGCTGCTGATCCTGAACAGCCTCGCCGGATGGCTCTGGTCGTACACGATCAAGACCTTCCCGAGCCCCTTCCCGTCGACGCCGGTGTTCGGCCAGACGCTGATCTCGGCGCACGAACTGGGCGCGATCGCCGTTACGCTGGGCGTGCTCGCGCTGCTGTACGCGTTCTTCCGCTGGACGCCGCTCGGGCTGGCGATGCGTGCCGTGGCGCAGAACCCGGCGTCGAGCCGGCTGGTCGGCATCCGGGTGGGCTGGATGCTCGCGCTCGGTTGGGGGTTGGCCGGCGCGATCGGGGCGGTCGGCGGCATGATGGTGGCGCCGATCGTCTATCTCGAGCCGAACATGATGGGAGGCATCCTGCTGTACGCATTCGCTGCAGCGCTGCTCGGCGGAATCGACAGCCCGCCGGGCGCGGTGATCGGCGGCTTCGCGGTGGGCGTGCTCGAGAACGTGCTGGGCGCCTACGTGATCGGCAACGAACTGAAGCTCACCGTCGCGCTCGCGCTGATCGTCGGCGTGCTGCTGGTGCGCCCCAGCGGGCTGCTCGGCTCGCGACAGGTGACACGAGTATGAGTCCGCGCGCCGCGCTCCCGCTCGCGGTCGTCGCACTGGCGTGCCTGCTGCCTTTCGTCGCCAGCGACTACCGGCTGTTCCAGCTGACCATGGTGCTCGTCTATGCGATCGCGTTGCTCGGGCTGAACATCCTCACCGGCTTCAACGGCCAGATCTCGCTCGGCCACGGCGCCTTCTACGCGATCGGTGCCTATGGCGCGGCGATCGCGATGGAGCACGCCGGCGTGCCGTACTGGGCGACCCTTCCGCTCGCCGGAGTGGTCTGCGGCGTGGCCGGCTTCCTGTTCGGCGTCCCGGCACTGCGACTGGAAGGCGTGTATCTGGCGCTCGCCACTTTCGCGCTGGCGCTCGCCATGCCGCAGCTGCTCAAGTACAAGCACTTCGACCAGTGGACCGGCGGCGTGCAGGGCATCGTCATCCTCAAGCCCGACGCACCTTTCGGCCTGCCGCTGAGCGCCGATCAGTGGCTGTACTACTTCACGCTGATGGTCACGATCGTGCTCTTCGTCGCCGCGCGCAACCTGCTGCGCGGGCGCATCGGCCGCGCGATCGTCGCGATCCGCGACCAGCCGATCGCCGCGCAGGCGATGGGCATCGACGCGGCGCTGTTCAAGTCGCTCACCTTCGGCGTATCGGCAGCTTTCACCGGCGTCGCCGGTGCGCTCGGCGCGATCGCCGTGCAGTTCGTCGCGCCCGACAGCTTCGGCTTCTTCCTGTCGATCATCTTCCTCGTCGGCAGCGTCGTCGGCGGAGTCGCATCGATCCAGGGTGCGGTGTGGGGGGCGCTGTTCATCCAGTTCGTGCCGAATCTGGCCGACCGCATCTCGAAAGCCGCGCCGTGGGCCGTCTACGGACTGGCAATGATCGCGTTCGTCTACCTGTTGCCGACCGGCGTTGCCGGCGGCATCGCCCTGCTTCGCGCGAAATTCGCGGCGCACCGCCGCGGCAGCGCCGAAGCGCAACCCCGAAGGAGATCGACATGAACGCTATCGGGTGGCTCTCCTCGCTCGCCGCCATCGTGGCGCTGTCGCTGGGCACCGCGCCGGCGTGGGGGCAGAAGAAATACGATCCGGGCGCGAGCGACACGACGATCAAGATCGGCCAGACTATGCCCTACAGCGGGCCGGCCTCAGCCTACGGCACGATCGGCAAGGCCGAGGCGGCCTACTTCGCGATGATCAACGAACAGGGCGGCATCAACGGTCGCAAGATCGAGTTCATCTCGCTCGACGACGGCTACAGCCCGCCGAAGGCGGTGGAAATGGCTCGTCGCCTGGTCGAGCAGGACAAGGTCCTGTTCCTGTTCGGCCCGCTGGGAACGCCGTCGAACACGGCGATCCAGAAATACATGAACGCGAAGAAGGTGCCCCAGCTCTTCGTGGCCACCGGCGCAGCGAAGTGGAACGACCCGAAGCACTTCCCGTGGACGATGGGCTGGCAGCCGAACTACCACACCGAGGGGAAGATCTACGCGCAGCACATCCTGCAGACGAAGCCCGACGCGAAGATCGGCATCCTCTACCAGAACGACGACTTCGGGAAGGACTACGTCGGCGGCGTGCACGAGGGACTCGGCGACAAGGCGAAAGCGATGATCGTCGCCGAGGTTTCCTACGAGGTGACCGACCCCACGGTCGATTCCCAGATCGTCGCATTGCAGGGCTCCGGCGCCGACACCTTCGTGAATGTCGCCACGCCGAAGTTCGCCGCGCAGGCGATCCGCAAGGCCTGGGACATCGGCTGGAAGCCGGCGCAGTACCTGACCAACGTCTCGGTGGGCGTCGCTTCGGTGATGCAGCCGGCCGGCCTGGAGAAGGGCGTGGGCATCATCTCGTCCGCCTACCTGATGGAACCTACCGACCCGGCCTGGCAGGACACGCAGGCGATGAAGGACTGGCGCGCATGGATGCAGAAGTACTACCCCGACGGCAACCTGAACGACAACACCAACGTCTACGGGTACACCGTGGCGCAGACGATCGTCCAGGTGCTCAGGCAGGCCGGAGACGACCTCACGCGCGCCAACGTGATGAAGCAGGCGGCAAGCCTGAAGGACTTCGCGCCGACGACGATCATCCCGGGGATCCGGATCAACACGTCGGCGACCGACTTCGCACCGATCGAATCGGTGCAGCTGACGCGCTTCGACGGCAAGTCGTGGGTGCGTTTCGGCGACGTGATGGGCGACGCCGCGAAGTGACGGGATAATCGGTGCCGGCGGCGCAGGCAAGCCGCCGGCACGAGAGGATTCCTTGAACCCGTTCCACGCATCGCTCGCAACCGCACTCGTCCTGTCCTTCGCCGGCGGCGCCGCCCTCGCGCAGAAGCGCTACGACCCCGGCGCCTCCGACGCCACGATCCGCATCGGCCAGACGATGCCGTACAGCGGGCCTGCCTCGGCCTACGGGACGATCGGCAAGGCGCAGGCCGCGTACTTCCGGATGATCAACGACCAGGGAGGCGTCAACGGACGCAGGATCGAGTTTCTCTCGGTCGACGACGGATACACGCCGGCGAAAGCGCTGGAGATGACGCGCCGGCTCGTCGAGCGCGACGACGTGCTGCTCGTCTTCGGCACGCTGGGCACGCCGTCGAACTCGGCCACGCGCAGGTACCTGAACGATCGGCGGGTGCCGCAACTGTTCGCCGCCACCGGAGCGGCGAAGTGGAACGACCCCGCACACTATCCGTGGACGATGGGTGGGCAGCCCGACTACCGCACCGAAGCGCGGATCTACGCGCAGCACATCCTGCGTACCAGACCCGATGCGCGCATCGGCGTGCTGTACCAGAACGACGATTTCGGCAAGGACTACCTGGCCGGCCTGCGCGACGGGCTCGGCGCGCGCGCCGGCGAGATGATCGTCGCGCAGGCGTCGTACCAGGTGAGCGATCCGACCGTCGATTCGCAGATCGTGATGCTGCACGGCGCCGGCGCCGACGTCTTCGTCAACGTGAGCACGCCCCGGTTCGCCGCGCAGGCGATCCGCAAGGCGTGGGACATCGGCTGGCGGCCGGCGCAATACCTCGCCAGCGTTTCGGTGAGCGTGAACTCGGTGATGCGCGCGGCCGGGCTCGACAAGGGCGTCGGCATCGTCTCGTCGGCCTACCTGATGACGGCCGACGATCCGGAATGGAGCGATGCGCCGCAGATGCGGCAATGGCGCGAGTGGATGGCGAAGTACTACCCGGAAGGCGACACCACCGACTACCTGAACGTCTACGGCTACGTCAGCGCGCAGCTTATCGTGCAGGTGCTGCGGCAGGCGGGCGACGAGCTCACGCGCGAGAACGTGATGCGGCAGGCGGCAAAGCTCGATCGCTTCGCGCCTGCGATGATGCTGCCCGGCGTTACGGTCACGACCGGCGCCGACGACTTCGCGCCCTTCGAGTCGCTGCAGTTGATGCGCTTCGACGGGAAGTCATGGGTGCGCTTCGGGAAAGTGATCGGGGAGTAGGAGCGCCCGCCGGAGGTCAATCCCGCAACCCTTGTGCCGCCGCGTCGATCGCCGCCCGCAACTCGTCGTAGCTTCGCGTCACCGGGAACTGCGGGAACTGCTCCGCGATCGCCTCGGGCGGATGGATGAAGAAGCCCGCATCGGCGGCGGCGAGCATGCCCGTGTCGTTGTAAGAGTCGCCGGCAGCGATGACGCGGTAGTTCAGTCCCTGCAGCGCCTGCACGGCGGCGCGTTTCTGCTCCGGCATGCGCAGGCGCCAGCCGCGCACGAAACCGGCCTCGTCGACGTCGAGGCGATGACACAGTAGCGTCGGGCGCCCGAGCGCGCGCATCAGCGGGTCGGCAAACTCGTAGAACGTATCGGACAGGATGAACACCTGGTAGCGCGCGCGCAGGTCGTCGAGGAACTCGCGCGCGCCGGGCAGCGGACCCATGCTCTCGATCACGCGCTGGATGTCGCCAAGCGCGAGGCGGTGCCTGGCGAGCAAGCCGATTCGAAAGCCCATCAGCTTGTCGTAATCGGGCTCGTCGCGCGTGGTTCGCGAAAGCTCGGGAATGCCCGTTCTGCGCGAGAACTCGATCCAGATCTCGGGAACGAGAACGCCTTCCAGATCGAGACACACCACCTGCATCGCACGGCTCCGACGGTTCCGACGCCGGCCGGCGTCGCGCGGGCGCCATGGTAGCGCAGCGTGCGCGCGGCGTTCTGCGTGCGATGCGCGCGGTCGCGGTGCCGCGCCTGCCACGAAGCGCGTCCCGAGGTCGGGGCGACCCCGCCGGCACTGATCCGCATCAAGACCCGGGGTTCGATGCGCGCTAGATTGCAGCGATGACCGAGCCGTTTCCGCCCAGTTCGTTCGTTGCCCCCGATCCCTTCGACTGGTGGCGCGGCGGCTGCGAATGGGTACGCTGCAGCGCGCGGCTGCAGGAGTTGTGGGCCGATCGACTGAGCAGCGCGCAAGCGCGACGCGGCAAGCGCGACGCGCGGCTCGCGTCGCTGCTCGCGCACGCGCGCGCCCACTCGCGCCTGCTGGCGCGTCACTGGCGGGGCGTCTCGCCCGACGCTCCGCTGCAGGCACTTCCGCCGAGCACTCGCGGCGAACTGATGGCGCACTTCGACGACTGGGTCACCGATCCCGGGATCCGGCTCGACGAAGTGCGCCGCTTCGTCGCCGACCCTGCGCGCGTCGGCGAAGCCTTCCTCGGGCGCTATGCGGTCTGGACGAGTTCCGGCACCACCGGCGTGCCCGGCATCTACGTGCAGGACGAGGATGCGCTGGCGATTTATGGCGCGCTGCTCAGCGCGCAGGCCGACTTCGCGCCCGCCTCCGATCCGCGCAACTTCGGGAGCACGACGCGCCTGGCGCTGGTCGCCGCCACCGGCGGCCATTTCGCTGGGGTCGTCTGGTGGCAGCGGCTGTGCCGCATGTACCCGCTGCTCGCCGCGCAGGCGCGGGTGTTCTCCATCCTCGAGCCGCTCGATGCCCTGTGCGAGTCGCTCGCCGCATGGAATCCGACGTCGATCGCCACCTACCCGACCGTGCTCGCGCAACTGGCCGCCGAGCAGCGCGCCCACCGGCTGCAGCTCGCACCTCGAACGCTGCTCAGCGGCGGCGAGGCACTGTGCAGCGCCGAACGCCACGCGATCGAGCAGACTTTCGGCTGTCCGGTAGTCGAAGACTACGGCGCTTCCGAATGCATGAACATCGCACACAGTTGCGGCTCGCACCGGCTGCACCTGAACGACGCGTGGGTCGTGCTGGAGCCGGTCGACGAGCGAATGAACCCGGTATCGCCCGGCGAGCCGTCTTTCACCGTGCTCGTCACGAACCTGGCCAACCAGGTGCAGCCGATCGTGCGCTACGACCTGGGCGACAGCGTGACAATCGGCGCCGAGCCGTGCGACTGCGGCGACGAGCGTCCGACGCTGCAGGTGAGCGGACGCGCCGACGACGTGCTCGAATTCGACGCCCGTCACGGCGAGTTCGTGCGCGTGCTGCCGCTGGCGATCGAAACCGTGCTCGAGGAGGACAGCGGCCTGTCGCGGTTCCAGCTGACGCAGACCGCGCGCGACGAGCTGCGACTAAGGATCGAGTGCGCCGACCTGCACGAGCGGCGCAGCGCCTTCGATCGTGCGGAGCAGGTGCTGGCGCGCTTCCTGGCGAAGCAGGGGGTCGCGAAGCCGGTGCGC
This sequence comes from Burkholderiaceae bacterium, assembly GCA_021166725.1. Classification (GTDB taxonomy): domain Bacteria; phylum Pseudomonadota; class Gammaproteobacteria; order Burkholderiales; family Burkholderiaceae_E; genus Zeimonas. Next base: position 102,608 of record JAJPES010000008.1, read on the forward strand.
CTGCATCTCGACGACGAGGTGCCGCAGCTGGACCGGGCCAGCGGGAAGCTGCGGCGGGTACGTGCGAGGACCCGTGGCAGCAGCGGGTCCGCGGCGTAGCGGGACGAATCCCGCGGCTTCGCCGGGCCACCTCACCGGCCCGATCGCAACGCAGCCTAGAGAACGACGCGATCCGCGATATTCAAGGACGCGGCAAGTACCTTCAGGTCCTCGATCGTCGCGGGGCGACTGGCCTCGCTCATCGGCCCGAGCGTGCCGAGTCGAGCGCAGCCATGCCGGCTGCCAGGCATTGCGCGCGTTGTCGATCCGCCTCCTCATGCGTCCGGAAGCGGTAGACGCCCTTTGGAATGAAGGTGGACCCGCCGCCCGAAAGCCGGATCGAGGTGTCGATCAGGCGCGCAAACTCCTTCAGCGCCTCGCCACTTGCGTGGAAGGTGATCTCACGTTCCCTGCGTCTTCCTACGACTCGCACTGCACCGCCCACGCTGCCGATTCAGGCCAGTATAGCGACGCGGCAAGACACACAAGGTTTGAGCGCTGCGCCGCCACGCGTTCGGCCGGTCGGAAAGGAGACACCGCAAGGGTCAGCGCCTGCCGCGCGAAACACGGCGATGCGCCCTGCCGTCCTCTACGCGACCCTGTCCATAGTCCGACAGCCTCCTAGAACGGAATGTCGTCGTCCATGTCGTCGAAGTCGTGCGCCGGCTTGCGCGCCGCCGGCGCTGCGGCGCCGGCACCGCCCGCGCCGGTACCGCCCGGGGCGCGCGCCGCCATCGGCTCGCGTTCGCGCTCACGCGCGTAGCCCACGTCGTCGGACGGAGCCGATCCGCCACCGTCGCGCGAGCCGAGCAGCTGCATCGACTCGGCGATGATTTCGGTGGTGTAGCGGTCGTGACCGTCCTTGTCCTGCCACTTGCGGGTCTTCAGCCGACCCTCGACGTAGACCGGACGCCCCTTCTTCAGGTACTCGCCCGCGATCTCGGCAAGCCGGTCGTAGAAAACGACGCTGTGCCACTCGGTTTCCTCGCGCTTCTCGCCCGAGGCCTTGTCCTTCCAGTTGCGCGTGGTGGCGATGCGCACGTTGCAGATCGCGCTGCCGCTGGGCGCGAAGCGCGTTTCGGGATCGCGGCCGAGATTGCCGACG
>JAJPES010000015.1 GCA_021166725.1 Burkholderiaceae bacterium
CGCGCGCGACCCGCTTCATGCCACCTCCGCCTTGCGCGCCACCGTGAGGAACACGATCGCCACCGCCACCAGCACCGGGAACAGGAACAGCGCGATCGCAGCACCGGCCGCGAGATCGCCGCCTTCGACGCCGGTGAAGAACGCATAGCTCGCGATCACCTGCGTCGTGTCGAACGGCCCGCCGCGCGTGAGCACGTAGATGACGATCAGGTCGGTAAACGTGAATACGATGCCGAACAGCAGCGCGACGAGCATGATCGGCATGACCAGCGGGATGTTGATCAGGAACAGGTGGCGCCAGAAGCCGGCGCCGTCCACCTGCGCCGCGTCGTGGATGTCCTGCGGAATCGCGGATAGTCCGGCGAGGATGATCACGGTGGCCAGCGGCAGCAACCGCCAGACGTCGACCAGGATGATCGAAGCCATTGCCAGGTGCGGCTGCCCGAGCCAAACCGGCCAGGTGTCCGGGCCGAAGATGTGCAGTGCGCGCCCGCTCCAGTTGATGATGCTGTACACCGGATCGAAGATCCACAGCCAGCCGATCGACCCGAGCGAAATCGGCGCGACCCACGGCAGCAGGATCAGCAGCCGTACCAGCCACTTGCCGCGGAAATCGCGGTACAGCGCCATCGCCAGCACCTTGCCGAGCACGACGACGAAGAACTGCGAGACCAGCGTGAAGATCACCGCATTGCTCAGCGACGTCCAGAACGTGGGGTCGTCGAGCACGCGACGGAAGTTGCGCAGGCCGACGAAATCGAGCGACCTGCTGCCCACCGTCGCGTCGCTCAGGCTGTAGACGATCGCCAGCAGGAACGGGAAACCGACCAGCGCGATGATGTAGATCACCGCCGGCGCGAGCAGCACGCGGCCCAGCGCCGCTTCGTCGTCAAGCCAGTGCGTCTGCCAGCGCGGCGCATCGCCGGCAATGGGGGCGACGTCCGACGAGCTCACGACGGCGCCGGGCGCGCCGCGCCCGTCTGCGGGTCGAAGTAGCGGAAGTTTCGCCGGCACAGCGCGAACTCGTAGCGTTGCCCGCTCTCGAGCGCAACGTCGATCGTCGACGGCAGGCGCGAGATCACTTTCGTCTCCGGGTTCGGCGCATCGAGCGTGGCGTAGACGAGCCGGTCGGCGCCGAGGTTCTCGATGCGCGTGACGGTCATCGGCATCGGCGCGAGGTCCTCGGCGGGATCGGCGGACGACAGCGGCAGCAGGTGCTCGGGACGGAACCCGCACAGCACGCCGTCGGTGCGCATCAGGTTCATCGGCGGACTGCCGATGAAGGTGGCGACGAAGGTGTCGGCCGGGTCGTGGTACACCGCCGCCGGCGTGCCGAGCTGGTGGATGCGCCCGTGGTCGAGCACGGCGATCCGGTCGCCCAGCCCCATCGCTTCGATCTGGTCGTGCGTAACGTAGACGGTGGTCGTGCCGAGGCCCCGCTGGAACTGCTGCAGCTCCTCGCGCGCCGACGTACGCAGCTTGGCGTCGAGGTTCGACAGCGGCTCGTCGAGCAGGAACACGACCGGGTTGCGCACCACCGCGCGCGCCAGCGCGACGCGCTGCCGCTCGCCGCCCGACAGCTGCCGCGGCTTGCGGGCGAGCAGATGGCCGATGCCGAACATCGCCGCCGCACGCGCGACTTTCTCTTCGGTTTCGCGCCGGGGCGTGCCGGCGGCCTTCAGCGGAAACGCGATGTTCCGGTACACCGAGAGATGCGGATACAGCGCATAGCTCTGGAACACCATCGCGATGTCGCGCGCGCGTGGCGGCAGGCGCGTGACCACCCGCCCGCCGATCAGGATGTCGCCCGATGTCGGCGTCTCGAGCCCCGCCAGCATTCGCAGCAGCGTCGTCTTGCCGCAGCCCGACGGCCCGAGCAGCACGAGGAACTCGCCCTCCCGTACCGCGAGGTCGATGCGATCGACGGCCGCGGCGCCGTCGAAGCGCTTGACCAGTTCGCGCGTCTCTACCGTGGCCATCGTCGCGTCCCGTCGTGGGCGGCGTCAGCGGCGCTGCGCGCGCCGGCGCTCACACGAGGTTCTTCTCGTGCCACTTCTCGAAGATCGCGCGGCACTTCCTGTCGGCTTCCTTGACCGCATCGGCGGGCGACATCGTTCCGGACGCGGCCTTGGCGAACATCGTGTTCAGCACCCAGGTGTTGAAGATCTCGTCGATCGCCGCGTTGGCATATCCGGGATAGCCGACGTTGGTCGCCCACTTGGTGACGTCGGCCAGCACCTTGTACTTGCCGGCGGGCTTGTGCGGATCGTTCGCGAGCAGCTGGTCCAGGTCGGTCACGGTGCTCGAGAAGCACGGGAAGTTGTAGTACTGGCTCGCCTCGAAGCCCTGGTGGAAGTTGTCGATGTAGTCGACGAGGAACTGCTTCGCGCCGTCGATGTTCTCGGCGAATTTCCAGATCACGTAGCAGTCCATCACGTGCTCGAGGCCGATCGCGCGCTTGGCGCCCATCAGCGCCTTGGTGAGCCCGATCTGGTCGGCGATCGGCAGCTTCTCGTTTTCGGCGGTGCGCGTCGTCGAGATCGCGTTCAGGCACATCGAGATCTTGCCGGCCAGCAACGCCCGGTTGTTGGACGACGCGTCCCACGCCATCACCTCGGGCGTCATCGTCTGCTTGTACAGGTCGGAAGCGAACTTCACTGCGTCTACCGTCTGCTTCGAGTCGAGAATGATCTTTCCGCTCTCGTCCTGCACCGAGCCGCCCCACGCGTACAGCAGCGTTCGCATTGCCATCGCCGTGTCCAGCTCGGCCGACATGCCCACGCCCACCGGTATGTTCTTCGAGTCCTTGATCTTCTTGCCGATCTTCAGCACGTCTTCCCAGCTGCGCGGTCCGTCGGCCATTCCCGCCTCGCTCCACAGGTCGATGCGGTAATTGACCGGATCGGGAACGAAGCTGTCCGAGAAGCCGAAGTAGCGCTTTGTCTTCGGGTTGTAGGTGCTCTTCACCGCCAGCTCGATCGGATTGCCGTGCTTGCGCTGCACCTCCTCGTAGATCTCCTTGTGGTCGATCGTCTGCGTCTCGTAGGTGGGCGCGGGCCACAGGAACATGAACAGGTCATGTCCCTGCTGTGCCGACACCTCGGCTGCTGCGCGCGAATTGATCGCGGGGATGCCCACGTGATCGACGATCACCTCGGTGCCGTTCTTCTCGCCCCACTGCTTCGTGTATTCGTTGTCGAACCACTTGTCGTAGGCGGGTACGAAATGCGCCCACTGCAGGATCTTCAGCGTCTTCTTCTGCGCGCGTGCAGTCCGTGGGACAAGGTAGGGACCGACCGCCGCCGCGGCGCCGATCGCAGTGCCCGCGCCGACGAACTTCCTGCGCGGCAGGTCGAGGCCCGATTCGGTCGAATGGGCAGCGGCTGCTTCCTTCGTCTCGTTCATGGCTTAGCCTCCTGCTCCTGGTCGCCGGAGCGAGTGCCGTGGGCCGGTGAGCGGTGGTAGGTGCCGACCGGCGTATGGAACGGAATCGCCAGGCGATTCCAGCCGTTGATCGCGATGACCGCGATCGTGAGGTCGACCAGCTCGCGCTCGGTGAACTGCTCGCGCGCGAGCCGATAGTCGTTTTCCGGGACGCCGCGCTCGATGCGGGTCAGGGCTTCCGTCCAGGCCAGCGCCGCGCGTTCGCGCTCGCTGTAGAACGGCGCCTCGCGCCAGGCGGAGAGCAGGAACAGGCGCTGTTCGTTCTCGCCGCTCGCGCGCGCGTCCTTCGTGTGCATGTCGATGCAATACGCGCAGCCGTTGATCTGCGAAGCGCGCGTGCGCACCAGTTCGAGCAGCGGTCCTTCGAGCGCGCAGCGGCGCACGTACTCCTCGAGCCCGCGCATCGCCGCGAGCGCTTCGGGATTCGCCCTGCGATAGTCGATCGTCGGTCGCATGAATGGTTCGTGTTGCGCTCTTCGGTGCATTGCACTGCCGACGCCGGCAAAGATCGATCGGGAAATCGGGAAAGACCTTGTGGGGGAATCACGATGGGGAAAACGAGGGTGTCGCCGGTGCCACAATCGGCGTCGTGAGCGAACGGAACGAAGTACCCGGTTTCCGCGATCTTTACGAGAACGCTCCGTGCGGGTATCACAGCGTCGCGCCCGACGGAACGATCCTGCAGATGAATCGCACCGAGTTGCGCTGGTTGGGCTTTTCCCGGCGCGAGCTGGTCGGTGCGCGCCGCTTCGTTTCCACGCTGAGCCCGCGCTGCTCGCGCCGCTACCTGCGCGCGTTCGACACCCTGTGCGACGGCGCCGATCGCGTCGGCGTGCAGGCCGAGCTGGTGCGCAAGGACGGCACCGTGTTCCCCGCGTCGATGGCCATCGCCGCGGTGCGCGATCGCGACGGCTCATTCGTTGCGACGCAGGCCACCGTGATCGATCTCAGCGAGCGCCGGCGTGCCGAGGTAGAGGCTCGTCGTCTTGCGGCGCGCCTTCGCACGATGACCCGGCGCATCGTCGATGCGCAGGAGTGCGAGCGCCGCCGGCTGTCCGCCGAGTTGCACGACCGCATCGGGCAGGACCTCGCAGCCGCGAACCTCGATCTGCACCTGATCAAGGACGTGCTGGCGGGCTCGTTGCCGGCGCTCGATGCCGCGCGGCTCGACGACGCCATCGCGCGCATCGAAGCCACCGCCGAATGCGTTCGCGACGTGGCCGGGGCTCTGCGTCCGCCGGTACTCGATGCCTATGGGCTGGCGGTGTCGCTGCGCACCTGTGCCGAGCAGTTCGCGCAGCGCACGGGAATCCGCATCGTCGTCGACGCGCATTCGGGCTCCGGGCACGGAGATCCGCGTACCGAGACGGCCCTGTTCCGCGTCTGCCAGGAAGCGCTCACGAATGTGCTGCGGCATTCCGGCGCGCATGTGGTGCGCATCGGCCTGCAGCGAACCGACGTGGAAGTGCGCCTTTCGATCGCCGACGACGGCTGCGGCTTCGACGCCGGCGTGGCCGGCGTGGCCGAGTACGAGGGGCTGGGCATTCTCGGAATGCGCGAGCGAATGCTGGCGGTCGGCGGAGAGCTGATCGTCGAGTCGTCGCGCGGGGCCGGCACGCGGATCGTCGCTCGCGCGGCGGCGCACTGAAGGCTCGCACTGCGGCGCGAGGAGAACGGCGTGACGCAGCTCGCTTCGGATTGCATTCGCGTGCTGCTCGCCGACGACCACGCGGTGCTGCGCGACGGGTTGCAGGCGCTGCTCGAACGCGATCCTTCGATCCGCGTGGTCGCGCAGGCATGCGACGGACGCGAAGCCGTGCACGCCGCGGTGCAGGCAGAGGTCGACGTCGTCGTCATGGACATCGCGATGCCCGGCATCGACGGAATCGAGGCGACGCGCGAACTGTCGCGCCGCCGGCCGCAGGCGCGCGTCGTCGTCCTGTCGATGCATGCGAACGCCGAACACGTCTGGCGTGCGCTGCAGGCGGGCGCCGCGGGCTACGTCGTCAAGGAGGTGGCGGCGCGCGAAGTCGTCGACGCGGTGCATGCCGCCCACGACGGACGGAGGCACTTGAGTGCCCGCGTGGCCGATGCCGTCGTCGAAGGCTGGCTGCATCCGATGCGTCGGCGCGGCCCGATCGACGCGCTGAGCCGGCGCGAGCGGCAGGTGCTCGAACTGGTGGCGCAAGGACGCAGCAGCGTCTCGATCGCGCAGGCGCTGAACCTCTCGCCGAAAACCGTGGACACCTATCGCAGCCGGTTGCTGCACAAGTTGCAGGTATCGAACGTCGCCGGCCTGGTGCGCGTGGCGATCGAGTGCGGGCTGGTGCCGGACATGTGATTCGGCGTGCCCGCATCGGCGCGGGCATCCGCGTTGCCGTTCGTTTCGCCGTGTCTACGCCTCACCGGAGCGTGCGATGGCGCCCACCCGCAGGGACCTCTTCCGGACCACGGCTGCAGTCGGCGCTGCTGGCGTCGCTCGCTGGCTTGCGCCCCATGCCGCCAGCGCGGCGGAAGCGCAATCGCTGTTTCCGCCTCCCGTCGCCGACACCTTCACGTGGGCCACCGAAGCCGAACGCGCGTTTCTCGAAGCCGCGGTCGATCGGTTGATCCCGCCCGACGCGCTGGGTCCCGGCGCTCGTGACGCCGGCGTCGCCTTCTTCATCGACCAGCAGATGGACGGCCCCTTCGGTCGCGCCGAGACCTGGTACATGCAGGGTCCGTGGAAGGACGGAACCAAGTCGCAGGGCTATCAGCTCAAGCTCACGCCGGCGCAGTTGTATAGGGCGTCGATCGCTGCCATCGATGAGCACTGCCGCAGCAGCTACGGCGGCAAGGTGTTCGCGCAGCTCGATGCGAAGACGCAGGACGAGTTGTTGCACGGCCTCGAAAAAGGCGACGTCGAACTGGACGGCCCGCCGGCGAAGGAATTCTTCGATCTGCTGCTGCAGAACACCAACGAAGGCTTCTTTGCCGACCCGATCTACGGCGGGAATCGCCATTTCGCCGGCTGGAAGCTCGTCGGCTTTCCGGGGCCCCGCTACAACTACGTGGACGAGATCCGCCGCTTCGGCGAACCGTACGGGCTGCCCATGGTGGGCCTGGCCGGCCGCGACGGCGAACCCCGGAGGGCATGAAATGGCCACGCGCAACGAACCGGTGGACGTCGTGCTCGTCGGCTTCGGCTGGACGGCATCGATCCTCGCGCAGGAACTCACCGAGGCCGGACTGCAGGTGATGGCGATCGAGCGGGGCAAGGCGCGCGACACCGTGCCCGATTTCGCCACGACGCACATCCAGGACGAGCTGCGCTACGCGGTGCGCAACGGACTCTTCGAGGAGCCGGCGCGCGAGACGATCACGTTCCGCAATTCGCGCAGCCAGACGGCGCTGCCGATGCGGCACCTGGGCTCGTTCAACCCGGCGGCGGGCGTCGGCGGCGCAGGCGTGCACTGGAACGGGCAGTGCTGGCGCTTCCTGCCGAGCGATTTCGTCGCCCGCACGCATCTGGAGCAGCGCTACGGCAAGGACTTCCTGCCGTCCGACATGACGATCCAGGACTGGGGGGTCACCTACGACGAGCTGGAGCCGTACTACGACCGCTTCGAGTATGTCTGCGGCATCTCCGGCAAGGCGGGCAACGTCCAGGGAACGAAGCAGCAGGGCGGCAATCCGTTCGAGGGCGCGCGCCAACGCGACTACCCGCTGCCGCCGCTCGAGCGCAGCTATGGCACTTCGATCTTCGACAAGGCGGCGCGCGAGGCGGGCTTCCAGCCGTTCCCCTGCCCGGCGGCGAACACGTCGAAGCCGTACAGGAATCCGTACGGCGTGCAGATGGGGCAGTGCACGTACTGCGGCTTCTGCGAGTGGTTCGGCTGCGGCAATTATTCGAAGTCCTCGCCGCAGACGACGATCCTTCCGGTGCTGATCGGCAAGAACAACTTCCGCTACAAGACGTTGTGCAACGTCACGCGCGTGAACACCGACGGCTCGGGCAAGCGCGCCACCGGCGTCACCTATGTCGATGTCAACGGGCGCGAGTTCGAGCAGCCGGCCGAGCTCGTCGTGCTGTGCGCCTTCGCGCAGCACAACGTGCATCTGCTGCTGCTGTCGGGCATCGGCAAGCCCTACGACCCGGATAGCGGCGAGGGCGTGGTGGGGCGCAACTACGCGTACCAGATCACTTCGTCGGTGCAGGTGATGCTGAACGAGCAGAACCTGAATCCGTTCATGGGCGCGGGCGCGCTCGGGCAGGCGATCGACGAGTTCAACGGCGACAACTTCGACCATGGGCCGTACGGCTTCGTCGGCGGCGGCTACATCGCGCTGTGGACAACCGGCGGCCGTCCGATCCTGCAGCAGCACAACCTCCCCGAAGGCACGCCGAAGTGGGGCGCCGAGTGGAAGCGGGCGATGCACGAGAACTACTCGCGCAGCGTCTCGATCGCCACGCATGGCAGCGTGATGAGCTATCGCGACGCGTACCTCGATCTCGACCCCACGTGGCGCGACGACTACGGCAATCCGCTGATCCGTCTGACCTTCGATTTCCACCAGAACGAGCACGAGATGTCGCACTTCCTCACCGATCGGGCCGCCGACATCGCGCAGGCGATGAAGCCGCGTTCGATCCACAAGAAGTACCGTGATGGGCACTACACGATCCTGCCCTATCAGACGACGCACAACACGGGCGGCGCGGTGATGGGCGCCGATCCGCGCACGAGTTTCGTCAACCCGTACCTGCAGTCGTGGGACGTGCCGAACCTGTTCGTGGTCGGATCGACGGTGTTCCCGCAGAACCCAGGCTACAACCCCACCGGCACGGTCGGTGCGCTCGCCTACTGGGCCGCCGACGCGATCCGCACGCGCTACCTGAAGAATCCCGGCCAGCCGCTGGTGCGCACGTAGCGCGCGAAGGAGACGGACATGCAGGCATGGAAGCGATCGGTGCTGTGGGCGGCGACGCTGGCCGCGGGCTCGTTCGTGGCGCCGGCCGATCTCGGCGCGCAAGGCCGGACCTTCACGACGATCGAGCGCGGCCGGTACCTGGTGCAGGCCGGCGACTGCGCGGCCTGCCACACGAACCCCGGCGGCAAGCCCTTTGCCGGCGGACTGGCGATCGCCACGCCCTTCGGCACGATCTATTCGACGAACATCACGCCGGATCCGCAGACCGGCATCGGCAAGTATTCGCTCGACGACTTCTACGATGCGATGCATCGCGGCGTGCGCCGCGACGGCGAATATCTCTACCCCGCCTTCCCGTACCCGTGGTTCACCAGGGTCACGCGCGAGGACGCCGCGGCGATCAAGGCCTATCTCGACACGATCGAGCCGGTCCGCCAGCCAGACCGCAAGCCCGAACTGCCGTGGCCGCTGAGCATGCGTGTCGTCATGAAGGGCTGGAACACGCTGTATTTCCACGAAGGCGAGTACCAGCCGAGCAGCGACAGGTCGGCCGAATGGAACCGCGGTGCGTATCTCGTCGAAGGGCTCGGCCATTGCGGCGCCTGCCACACCGACAAGAGCGTGCTGGGTGGCCCCAATCGCGACGAGCACCTGCAGGGCGGTGACTTCGGCGAGCACTGGTACGCGCCGTCGCTCGCCGGCGGCCTGCGCGAGGGGCTGGGCAACTGGAGCGAGAAGGAGATCGTCCAGTACCTGAAGACCGGCGCGAACGCGCATTCGACCGCCGGTGGTCCGATGGGCGACGTCATCCGTCACTCCACGCAGTATCTGCGCGACGACGACCTGAAGGCGATCGCCGTCTACCTGAAGGACCTGCCGGCGCCCGCGGGCTCGAGCGACAGCGACCAGGCGGCGACCAACGCCGACCAGGCGTACGCACGCGGCAAGGCCGTCTACGTGGACAACTGCAACGGCTGCCACATGGACGACGGCAAAGGGCTGGACGGCATCTTCCCCGCGCTCGCCGGCAGCTCCGCGGTGCAGTCGGAGAATCCCGATACGCTGTTGCACATCGTGCTCGCGGGAGCCGCCGCGGTGCAGACGCCGGAGAAGCCGACCGGTTTCCGGATGCCGGCCTTCGACTGGAAACTGAGCGACGACGAGGTTGCCGCCGTGGTCAACTACATCCGGCACGGCTGGGGAAACCGTGCGCCCGACGTCGACTCGAAGGAGGTGGCGAAGGTGCGCGACGCGGTGCTCGAGACCGGCGGCTCGTCGACTTCGGGCGGCTGAGGCGGAGCGGGTCGGGATGCCGGCACAGGTCGCTTTCCTGTTCGATGTCGACAACACGCTGCTCGACAACGACGCCGCCGAGCGACGATACGCGCAGTGGATCGACGGGCACGTCGGATCGGGCGCTTCGGCGCGCTTTCGCCGCGCCTACGAGGCGGTGCGCGCCGAGCGCGACTACGCCGACTACCTCGGCGCCGTGCAGCGCGCGTGGAACGAGGACGGCCGCGACCCGCGCTGGCTCGTGCTCGGCGATTTCCTGCTCGACTTTCCGTTCGCCGATTGCGTGTTCGACGGGGCCTTCGATGCGCTGCGCTCGGCGGTCTCGCGCGGGCCCGCGTGGATCGTTTCCGACGGCGACGTCGTGATGCAACCGCGCAAGATCCGCCGCGCCGGGTTGTGGGATGCCGTACAGGGCCGCGTGCTGATCTTCGTCCACAAGGAGAACGCGTTGGACGAGATCGAGCGCCGCTGTCCGGCGCAGCGCTATGTGATGATCGACGACAAGATCCGTGTTCTGGATGCGGTCAAGCGGCAGTGGGGCGATCGCGTGTGTACGGTTTTCGTGCGCCAGGGCCATTACGCAACCGATCCGCGACAGATCCACGCGCATCCCGCGGCCGATCGCACGATCGATTCGATCGACCGCTTCCCGGCGCTGGCGGAAACGCTGGCTCGAGAGACACGATGAGCACCGATCATTCGCCGCTCGCCGGCCGGCGGCTGCCCGAGTCTGCCCTGGTCGACCTCGATGCGCTGCGCGCCGCCTGGTTCGACCGGCGGCCCGATCCTTCGGTTGCCGGGCAGCGGGTGCGTTTCGGCACGTCGGGCCATCGCGGCTCGTCGCTGCGCGGCACCTTCAACGAGTGGCACGTGCTGGCCATCGCGCAGGCCATCTGCGACGAGCGGCGCGCGCGCGGCATCGAAGGTCCGCTGTTCATCGGCTTCGACACCCACGCGCTGTCGCGACCTGCCTTCGAGAGCGCGCTCGAGGTGCTCGCCGCCAACGACGTTGGGGTTCGTACCGCCGCCGGCGACGACTACACGCCCACCCCGGCGATCTCGCACGCGATCCTCGGCTGGAATCGCGATGCTTCGGCGGCGCGCGGCGACGGCATCGTCGTCACGCCGTCGCACAACCCGCCCGAGGACGGCGGCTTCAAGTACAACCCGCCGCACGGCGGGCCAGCGGAAACCGAACTCACCGCCGCCATCGAGCGGCGCGCGAACGCCTATCTCGAGGGAAACCTCGCCGGCGTGCGTCGCGTGCCCTTCGAGCGGGCGCGCGCCTCGTCGCAGGTGCGCGAGCACGACTTCCGCAGCGCCTACGTCGCCGACCTCGACGCCGTCGTCGACTTCGACCTGGTGCGCGGCGCGGGACTGCGCCTGGCGGTCGATCCGCTCGGCGGCGCCGGTGTGCACTACTGGCACGCGATCGCCGAGCGCCATCGCATCGCGCTCGACGTCGTCAGCGAGGAGGTCGATCCGCGCTTCGCGTTCATGACCGCCGACTGGGACGGCCGCATCCGCATGGATCCTTCGTCTCCGTGGGCGATGCGCCGGCTGCTGTCGCTGCAGGATCGCTACGACGTCGCCTTCGCCTGCGATACCGACCACGACCGGCACGGCGTCGTCGTGCCGCGCACGGGCCTGATGCCGGCGAACCACTATCTTTCGGTGGTCGCGCATTCGCTGTTCGCGTCGCGCGAGGGTTGGCCGCGCGCTGCCGCGCTCGGCAAGACGCTGGTCAGTACGGCGATGCTCGATCGCGTGGCGGCGAAGTTCGGCCGGCGCGTCGTCGAGACCCCAGTCGGCTTCAAGTGGTTCGTCGATGGACTGCTCGATGCGTCGCTCGGTTTCGCCGGCGAGGAGAGCGCAGGCGCCACCGTGTTGCGGCGCGACGGCACCGTGTGGACCACCGACAAGGACGGCATCGCGCTCGCGCTGCTCGCCGCGGAACTCACCGCGCGAGACGGCCGCGATCCCGGTCGTTCGTATGCCGCACTCGAGGAAGAGCTCGGACGCTCGTACTCCGATCGCGTCGAGGCGCCGGCCGACTCCGCGCAGCGCGCGGCACTCGCGGCGTTGCGTGCCGATTCGATCGGCGTCGGCACGCTGGCCGGCGAGCCGGTGCGCGCGGTGCTCGATCGGGCGCCCGGCAACGATGCGCCGATCGGCGGCATCAAGGTCGTCGCCGATCGCGGCTGGTTCGCCGCGCGTCCGTCGGGCACCGAGGATATCTACAAGATCTACGCCGAGAGCTTCGTCGACGAGGCGCACCTGCGCGAGATCCTCGTCCAGGCGCAGGCGTTGGTCGACGCGGCGCTGGAGAAGACGCGATGAACGGAACACCCGGCATCGACGCCGGCGTACTGCGGCGCATCGATCGGTGGTGGCGCGCGGCGAACTACCTGTCGGTGGGCCAGATCTATCTGCGCGCCAACCCGCTGCTCGCGCGCCCGCTGGTGCGCGACGACGTCAAGCCGCGCCTGCTCGGTCACTGGGGTACCACGCCGGGGTTGAACTTCGTCTATGCGCACCTCAATCGCGTGATCCGCGATCACGACGTCGACATGATCTGGATCGTCGGCCCGGGGCACGGCGGTCCGGCCGCGCTGGCCAACACCTGGCTGGAAGGCTCGTACACCGAGCGCTATCCCGCGGTCACGCGCGACGGCGAGGGCATGGAAAGACTCTTTCGCCAGTTCTCGTGGCCCTACGGCATGCCGAGCCACGTCGCCTCCGAGGTGCCCGGGTCGATCCACGAGGGCGGCGAACTCGGTTACTCGCTGGCGCACGCGTGGGGTGCGGTGCTCGACAACCCGGAACTCGTCGTCGCATGCGTGATCGGCGACGGCGAGGCCGAGACCGCAGCGCTCGCCACCAGCTGGCATTCGAACAAGTTCGTCGACCCCGTCACCGACGGTGCCGTGCTGCCGATCCTGCACCTGAACGGCTGGAAGATCGCGAACCCGACGGTGCTCGCGCGAATCGGCAACGACGAACTCGACCAGCTGCTGCGCGGCTACGGCTACGAGCCGCATTTCGTCTGCGGCGACGATCCGCGCGAGATGCACGTGCGGATGGCGACGACGCTCGAGACGGTGCTGTCGCGCATCCGGCAGATCCAGCGCGATGCGCGTGAGCACCGCGTGCCGAGCGCATTGCGCACGGCCGGCGCGCGCACGATGCCGGCGCTCGAGCAGCGCTTCGATCGTCCGCGCTGGCCGATGATCGTGCTGCAATCGCCGAAGGGCTGGACCGGTCCCGATCGCGTCGACGGCGAGCGCGTCGAGGGCACCTGGCGCTCGCACCAGGTGCCTTTCGCCGGCTTCGACAAGCCCGAGCACCTGCAACTGCTCGAGCAGTGGATGCGCTCGTACCGTCCGCAGGAACTCTTCGACGAAGGGGGCCGGCCGGTGGACGACGTCGTTTCGCTGGCGCCCGTCGGCGCACGGCGCATGGGCATGAACCCGCATGCCAACGGGGGCGAGCTGCTCGTCGCGCTCGAGCTGCCCGATTTCCGCGACTACGCGCTGCCGGTTGCGCAGCCGGGCGCCGAGCAGCACGAGTCGACGCGCGTGCTCGGCCGCTTCCTGTGCGCGATCTTCGAACGCAATGCGTCGCACGCGAACTTCCGCCTGTTCGGCCCCGACGAGACCGCGTCGAACCGGCTCGACGACGTCTACCGGAGCACCGCCAAGGCATGGCTCGCGCAGACGATAGATGCCGACGAGAACCTCGCGCCCGACGGCCGCGTGATGGAGGTGCTCAGCGAGAACCTGTTGCAGGGCTGGCTCGAGGGATACCTGCTCACCGGACGGCACGGCCTGTATTCGAGCTACGAGGCGTTCATCCACACCGTCGACTCGATGCTCAACCAGCATGCCAAGTGGTTGAAGGTCACGCGCGGCATCGCATGGCGCGCGCCGATCGCGTCGCTGAACTACCTGCTGACCTCGCACGCGTGGCGTCAGGACCACAACGGCTTTTCGCACCAGGATCCGGGCTTCCTCGACCACGTCGCCAACAAGAAGGCCGACATCGCCCGCATCTACCTGCCGCCCGACGCGAACTGCCTGCTCTCGGTGGCCGATCACTGCCTGCGCAGCCGCAACTACGTGAACGTGATCGTCGCCGGCAAGCAGCCCGAGTGGCAGTGGCTCGACATCGATGCCGCTGCGCGCCACTGCGAGCAGGGGGCGGGCGTCTGGGACTGGGCGGGAAGCGAGCGTGCGGGCGAGGCGCCCGACGTCGTGCTCGCCTGCGCCGGAGACGTGCCGACGATGGAGACGCTCGCCGCCGCCATGCTGCTGTGCGAGACGGTGGCCGACATCCGCGTGCGCGTGGTGAACGTGGTCGACCTGATGACGCTGCAACCGCGCGACGAGCATCCGCACGGCCTGTCGCACGAGCGCTACGACGAGATCTTCGGTGTCGACCGGCCGGTGATCTTCGCGTTCCACGGCTACCCCGGGCTCGTGCATCGGCTCACCTACAAGCGTCACAACCACGAGCACCTGCACGTGCACGGCTACCGCGACGAGGGAACCACCACGACGCCTTTCGACATGGTGGTGCTCAATCGCATCGACCGCTTCCGCCTGACGCTCGACGCGATCCGCAGCGTGCCCCGGCTCGCCGGGCTGCGCGAGGCGGCGCGCGAGCAGTACGACCGCAAGATCGAGCGGCATCGCCGCTGGGTCGAGGAACACGGCGAAGACTTGCCGGAAATCAAGAATTGGCATTGGCGACCGTGCAGATGAGAACGATTCGCGTACACTGGTGATTCGCCGGCCAGCGAGGATCCGAACGATGTACGCGACATTGATGATCACCTTCCGCGAAGGTCTCGAAGCCTTCCTGATCGTCGCGCTCAGTGCGGCTTTCCTGCGCCAGACCGGTCGTCCGCAGCTGCTCGCGCCGCTGCGCGGCGGCGTGGCGCTGGCCGTCGCCGGCAGCATCGTGCTCGGCATCGTGCTTTCCCGGGTGGGCGCACTCACTCCGGCCACCGAGGGATGGCTTGCCGCGGCAGCCGCGTTTCTCGTGATCAGTTGCACCGTCCACATGCTGCGCCACGGACGACGGATGAAGGCCGAGATCGGCGCGCGGCTCGACTCCGCGTCGACCCGCTCCGGCTTTGCCGCCGCGCTGGCCGTGTTCGCCTTCGCCGCGCTGATGGTCGGGCGCGAGGGAGTCGAAACCGCGACGATGCTCGCCGCGCTGGCGGCCAGCGCCGATTCGCGCGACATGTTCGTCGGCGGCGCGATCGGCGTGCTGTGTGCGGTGGCGATGGCCTGGGCGTGGACGCGCTACGGGCGACGCGTGAACCTGTCGCGCTTCTTCCAGGTGACGGCGGCGTTCATGGTGCTGTTCTCGGTGCAACTCGTCATCTATGCGTTCCACGAGTTCAGCGAGGCGGACCTCCTGCCGGGGCTGGACAATCAGTGGTGGCACGTCGCGAGCGAGCCGTACGGACCGGAGGGCGTCTACGGGCACTGGCTCACGTACGGGCTCGTGTTGATTCCGGGCGCGTTCCTCGTGGCCGGCTGGCTCGGCGATCGGTTCGGGGCGCGGCAGGCGGTGGACGCTACGGGGTCGTCGCGCGCCTGAGCGGCGCGTCCGCGTTCTGACGACGCAGTTGCGGACGCGCCGACGCCGCTTTGGGCGCTTGCGCCTGGCGACGCGTGGCGTCGCCCTACGACGCTCCAACTGCGGCGGTCGGTGCTTCGCACCGACTTCCCTCGCTGCTCGTCTCGGGGTCGCGCGGCCGGACTCGCTGCGCGCGCTGCGCGCGCTCCGCTCGGACATGCGGCCGCGAGTCAGATGTACGAAGCGCGCTTCGCGCGCCGACCCCGAGACTGCGCTGCTCGGCGCCGCAGAGGTCGCGCCGTAGGGCGACGCCACGCGCCGCCAGGCGCAAGCGCCCAAAGCGGCGTCGGCGCGTCCGCAAAGAACGGCCGTCCTGCCTGCGGGCGCTGTCGGCCGCCCGGGAACGCATGCTTTTCGCGCATTCCTGGCTGTGCCTGGATCGACGCAGGCAACCTTGTTCGTTTGCCGTGCATTTCGAGAGGCGATGATCGTTCCGTCTGTGAAGACGTGCGGACTTCGCGCATTGCGGCCCTCACCGCTTCGTACCGCCTGTCGGCCTGAACTCCAGCGCCTGCATCGCCGCCTCGATCGATTGCCGCGTCTTTTCGTACGCGAGCCACGGATCGGGCGCAGCGAGACGCGGACCCACGTTGCGCACCGTCCAGTGATCGCCGCCGGCGACCTCCGGTAGTTCTTCCCACGACACCGGCACCGAGACGCCGATGCCGGGCCGCGCGCGCGTGGACCAGGCGGCGACCGTCGTCGCGCCGCGGCCGTTGCGCAGGTAGTCGGCGAAGATGCGGCCCTTGCGGTTCGACGGGCCGCTCTTCGCAACGAAGCGATCGGGCAGCGTGCGTGCGAGGTGCACGACGATCGCCCGTGACAGGCCCTTCACGGTTTCCCAGCCGTGGTCGGGGATGAGCGGTACGACGACGTGCAGGCCCTTGCCGCCACTCGTTTTCACGAAGCTCTTCAATGCCAGTTCGTCGAGCAGCGCGTGCACGAGTTGCGCGGCCTCGATCACGCTGCGCCACTCGACGCCTTCGCCCGGATCGAGGTCGAAGATCATCCGGTCGGGCTTCTCGATCGCCCGCGTCGTCGCGTTCCAGGTATGGAACTCGATCGCGTTCATCTGCGCCGCCGTCACCAGTCCCTTTTCACTGGCGATCTCGATCAGCGGTTTCTCGCCGGGATCGTATTTCGGGTCGAGCGAACGAACGCCGGGCATTGCCGACGTGCTCGCGTGTTTCTGGAAGAAGCGCTGCCCGGCGATTCCGTCCGGCGTTCGCACGAGTGCCACCGGCCGGCGCTTCAGGTGCGGCATCATCGTCGCGGCGACGGCAGCGTAGTAGCGAACGAGATCCAACTTCGTGATGCCGGTGCTCGCGTCGATCACGCGCTCCGGGTTGCTCACGCGTACGCCGGCCATCAGCCGCTCGGCGCGCGCATCGGGCGACGGCCCCGGTCCGGGCAGTGTCGCCGCTTCGCGCGCGCTTTCGCGTCGGATCTGCGTTGCCGGCTTGTCGTCGCGCAGGCCCTGGAACACCGAATGCCGGATCCGCCCTTCGCTCGTCCATTGGCTGAACGAAACCTCGGCTACCAGTTCGGGGCGCACCCAATGCGCGCCTCGCTCGCGCACGCGCTGTGCGAACGGCGACTCGGTCGTCTCGCGGGCAGTGAGCTGTGCGAACAATTCCTGCAGGCGCTTCTCGTCGAATCCGCTGCCCACCTTGCCGACGTAGCGCAAGGTGCCGTCGTCGTCGTGCACGCCGAGCAGCAGTGCGCCGAACGCATTGCGCGAGCCTTGCGGCTCGGTGTAGCCGCCCACCACGAACTCCTGCCGGTTCGTGCACTTGAGCTTGATCCAGCCGGTCGAGCGGCCCGAGACGTAGGTGGAATCGATGCGCTTGCCGATCAGTCCTTCCATCCCCAACTCGCAGGCCGAACGCAGCAGTTCGCCAGGCGCCGCCGAGAAGTTTTCGCTGAAGCGCACGCGTTCCGACGGATGCGCTTGAAGCCATTCCTGCAGCAGTGCGCGACGTTCGCGCAGTGGAACCTGCCGCAGGTCGTAGCCGCAGCAGAACGGCATGTCGAACGCGTAGAAGACGATGTCGTCGGTACGCGCGCTGTCGAAGGCGTTCTGCAGTTGCTGGAAATCGGGCACGCCGTCGGCGTCGGCGACGACGATCTCGCCGTCCAGCCATCCGCCGGGCAATTCGAGTTCGCCGATGGCGCGCGCCAGCGAAGGCATCCGCTGTGTCCAGTCGTGGCCGTTGCGCGTCATCAGTCGCACTTCGCCGTCATCGATACGCGCGAGCAGCCGGTAGCCGTCGAATTTCATCTCCCAGCTCCACGCGCCGGAAGCGGGCGCCGTGCCGACCAGCGTGGCGAGCTGCGGCTCGAGCGATTCGGGCAGCGCGGCTTCGCGCGCCTGTGTCGGCGGCGACGAGCGGTCCGGCGTCGCCAGCACGCTGTCCGGCAGCGCGTCGACGATCGAATAATCGTGTTCCGGACGCGCGAACGCATCGCGTTCCTTGATCAGCAGCCACGGCTCCTGGCGCTCGTCCTCGCGCCCGTGCATCCGAACCAGGGTCCAGCGTCCGCGCAGCTTCTCGCCGCGCAGTTCGAACTTGAGCTTGCCGTCGCGATAGCTCTTGCTCGCGTCGCCTTCGGCGATCCACGTTCCCCGGTCCCAGACGATCACGCTGCCTGCGCCGTACTGCTTCGGCGGGATCGTTCCCTCGAAACTCGCGTACTCGAGCGGGTGATCCTCGACGTGCACTGCCATGCGTCTGGCTTCGGGATCGAGACTCGGGCCTTTCGGCACCGCCCAGCTCTTCAGCGCGCCGTCGAGTTCGAGCCGGAAGTCGTAGTGAAGTCGCCGCGCCGCATGTTTCTGCACGACGAAAGCGCGCTCTACGGCGGGCACTTCCCGCTTCGATGCGCGCTCGCCGGCGGGCTCTGCGGTGACGTGGAAGTCGCGCTTTTCGCGATAGCGCTGCAGCGGATCCGTCGATGCCATCTGCGGCAGGTGTACCGGTAACGAGGGCTGGCGTGGTCGCAATTCACGCGCCCGCTTCTTTCCGGAATCGACGATGGCACTCGGGCCCGTTGCTTGCTCCCGCTTTTGCTCTCCGTTGTCCTCCCTGCAGGAAGTGGTTGCGCATGAAAGTTTTC
This sequence comes from Burkholderiaceae bacterium, assembly GCA_021166725.1. GTDB lineage: Bacteria > Pseudomonadota > Gammaproteobacteria > Burkholderiales > Burkholderiaceae_E > Zeimonas. Next base: position 18,415 of record JAJPES010000015.1, read on the forward strand.
GAGACGCGATACACCGAGAAGCAGTTGTCGCGCTGGATCGCTTCCGGGCTGGTCGCCTCGTCGGTGCTGCTGTGCGCAGCGGTTGTGCTGGCGCAATCGGCAGAACGCGAGCGCTACGCGCAAGCCGCCCCCGCCGACGGTGCGCCGGCGTCGCCGTCAGCGCTTCCGAAGGCCGCCTCCCCGACGGCGCCTGCGTCGGTCACGCCGGCCACCGAGGATCCGCCGGCTCCCCGCTCGCCGGTCGAGGTGTCGATCGACCAGTCGATCGCCGAGCGCGTGCGAGTCGCGCTGGCCAGCGATCACGTCACGCGCGCGCAGCCGATCGACATTGCCGTCACGCGCGGCATCGCGAATCTGTCGGGTAACGTCGCCAACGAGGCGGTGGCGCACCGCGCGTTGGCGATCGCGCGGGCTACCGGTGGCGTCACCGCCGTGCAGGACGCGATGAAGGTCGAGGAAACGGCGCCGGTCGAGCGGCCGCGTTGATCAGCCGCGGCCGAAGGTGTTGCAGGCCTTCGGGTCGCCGCTCTCCCAGCCGGTCTTGAACCAGCGCACGCGCTGCGCGGCGGAGCCGTGCGTGAAGCTCTCCGGCACGACGGTCCCCTGCATCCGGCGTTGCAGCCGGTCGTCGCCGACCGCGGCCGCCGCGCCGAGCGCTTCGTCGAGGTCACCCGTTTCGAGCCACTGGCGCGCCTGCTGCGCATGCTTCGCCCATACGCCGGCATAGCAATCGGCCTGCAACTCGACGCGCACCGAAAGCGCGTTGTACTGGGTCTGCGACACCTGCTGCCGTGCCTGCTGCAACTGGTCCATCGTTCCTTCGAGGTTCTGTACGTGGTGACCTACTTCGTGCGCAATCACGTAGGCACGCGCGAAGTCGCCCTGGGCGCCCAGGCGCTGGCTGAGCACGCGAAAGAAGCTCAGGTCGATGTACAAGCGCTGGTCGCCGGGGCAGTAGAACGGACCGGACGCGGCGCCCGCCAGGCCGCAGCGCGTATCGACGCGCTGCTCGAAGAGGACGAGTCGCGGCGACCGGTAGGTGGCACCCTCCTGCCGGAAGATGTCCGACCAGACGTCCTCGGTACTGGCGAGCACCACGGCCGCGAAGCGGCCTTCGTCATCGGTAGGTGTGCTGCCGCCGGCGTTGGGCGCTATCTGTTCCGACTGCGTCTGCGGACTATCCGCGCCGGAGAGCATCCCCAACAGCACGCCGGGATCGATGCCGAGGAACCAGGCGGCAACGAACGCGACGATGACGGTGCCGATGCCCAGCCCGCCGGCACCGCCGGGAATCGGCAGGCCCCGACGGTCTTCGACGTTCGAACTTTCCCGCTCCCCTCGCCAGCGCATGCTTCGTCTTCCGATGTTCGGACGGATGACCGGGGCAATTGTCGCACCCGGGGCGCGCTGGCGCGCGTTCGGCCCGCGGTGGCGGGGGGCGTCCGGACCGCGTCCCTAGCCGGCGTGATCGACCAGCGTGAAGCGGGCTCCGCCACGTTCGCGCATCGCGCTGAAGCGCAGCTGCGGCCAGCGTTCCTGCGCCACCGTGATCTCGTGCGGCGAGCGCACCAGCCAGGTCGGCGCATCGGCCGCGTCGTAGGCGATGCGCGAGGCGTTCTGCTCGATGAAGCGGGCGACGGTCGTCTCGTCGTCCGCATCGAGCCAGCGCGCCATCGTGTATGCGGCCGGGGTGATGCGTGCCGCCACGTTGTACTCGACGCGCAACCGGTGCGCGACGACCTCGAACTGCAGCTCGCCGATCGCGCCGAGCAGCAGTTGTGCACCGCCGTCGAGGCGGAATACCTGGATCGCGCCTTCGTCACCCAGTTGCGCCAGCGCCGCGCGCAACTGCTTGGCCTTCATCGGGTCGACGACCTCGACCGTGCGGAACGACTCCGGTGCGAAGAAGGGCAATCCGCTGAAATGCAGCGTCTCGCCTTCGGTGAGCGTGTCGCCCAGGCTCAGCGTGCCATGGTTCGGGATGCCGATGATGTCGCCCGGATACGCCTCGTCGACGAGATCTCGTCGCTGCGACAGGAAGGTGACGACGTTGTGCGGCCGCAGCGATCGCTTCGTGCGGGCGTTCACCAGTTGCATGCCGCGCTCGAAGCGCCCCGAGCACACGCGAACGAAGGCGACGCGATCGCGGTGCTGGGGATCCATGTTCGCCTGTACCTTGAAAACGACGCCCGAGAAGCGCGGCTCGTCCGGTGCGACCATGCGTTCGTCGGCGTGCTTCGGCCCCGGCATCGGGACGAGATCGACGATCGCGTCGAGCACTTCGGCAACGCCGAAGTTGTTGATCGCCGAGCCGAAGAACACCGGTGTCTGCCGGGCGGCGACGAACGCTTCCCGATCGAAGGCGGGGGTGGCTCCGCCCACCAGCTCGATTTCGGGCTGCGCGTCCTGCCACGGAGCGCCCAGCGTCGCCGCCTGCGCCGCGTCGGACGGATCGAGCTGTTCGTCTTCGCCGCCCAGGCGGTCCATGCCGGGACGGAAGCGGTGAACGCGCGAGTTGCGGAAATCGTAGACGCCGCGAAAGCGGTTGCCCATGCCGATCGGCCAGGTGAACGGAATCGGCGTCATGCCGAGCTCGCGCTCGATCTCGTCGAGCAGCTCGAGCGGACCGCGCACTTCGCGGTCGAGCTTGTTCACGAAGGTGAGGATCGGGATGTTGCGGCTGCGACAGATCTTCAGCAGCCGAAGCGTCTGCGTCTCGATGCCGTTGGCCGCGTCGATCACCATCAGCGCGCCGTCCACCGCGGTGAGCACGCGATAGGTGTCTTCGGAGAAGTCCTGGTGGCCCGGCGTGTCGAGCAGGTTGACCACGCGATCGTGGTGCACGAACTGCATCACCGAGCTGGCCACCGAGATGCCGCGCTGCTTCTCGATCTCCATCCAGTCGGAGGTGGCGTGTCGGCTGGCCTTGCGCGCCTTGACGCTGCCGGCGATCTGGATCGCGCCGGAAAACAGCAGCAGCTTCTCGGTGAGCGTCGTCTTGCCCGCGTCGGGGTGCGAGATGATGGCGAAGGTGCGTCGCCGTGCGTATTCGGGAAGGGTTTGCATCGTGTTCGGCGCAGGGCGGCCAGTATAGCGGCCGGCCCGTTCAGCGCACGCGGATCGCGTCTCCGATGCTCTGCAGCGGACCGAGCGGATTGCGACGCACCTGCATCTCGTCCATCTTCGGCTGGCCGCTGTACGTCGTGTAGACGACTTCGTCGTCGACGAACAGGATCATCGCGTTGAAAGTCCAGCCGGTGACGTTCGTGCGGCGGATGAAGCCGAGCATGTCGAGCCAGAAGTTGCCGATTCGATCCTGTTTCACGCGCTTGACGGCGATCAGGTAGCCGCTGCATGCCTTGCCGGCCACCAGGCAGCTCCTGATGCCCTGGTCGTATTCGTCGCGTCGCAGCGCGTTGCCCGCCGAGAAGCGCTGCACGATCTCCGGGTACGAAAGGATCGTCACCGAGGGGTTGCGATACGGGTTGAAGCCATCGGCGATGAGCGCCGACTTGCGCGAGCGGAACGGCTCGATCGACTCGACTGCCTGGCGCGCTTCCTCGAAGGTCTGCCACGGCACCTGGGTGGTGTCAGATGCCTTCGGCAACAGCGCCTGGCAGCCGGCGAGCATCGTGCCGAAACACAGCGTCAGGGCCACCAGGAAACCGCTGTGTACGAGGCGCATGATCGAGTGTCAGTGAGGACTCGCCGGACTGCTTTGCGGCAATGTGGGGTCTGGCGCCGCAGCAAACAAGGGGCCCGCAGACGGGCCGGGCAGCGCGCCGCGCGTCTTTGCCTTCGCCTGCCGAAAGGCGGACAATGCCATTTTCCCACCGAGCCGCGCGCACAGCGCCGCGCGGGCCCGTCCCGGCAATCCTGTTGAGCAACACATTCGACTCGTTCGGCCTTGCCGAACCGATCCTGCGCGCCGTCACCGAACTCGGCTACCGCGAACCCACCCCGATCCAGGCACAGGCAATCCCGGTCGTGCTGCAAGGGCGTGACGTCATGGGCGCCGCGCAGACCGGCACCGGCAAGACCGCCGGGTTCGCGCTTCCGATCCTGCAGCGCCTGATGCCGCACGCCAATACCAGTGCGTCGCCGGCGCGCCATCCGGTGCGGGCGCTGATTCTCGCCCCCACTCGCGAACTGGCCGACCAGATCCACGAGAACGTGCGCCAGTACGCCCGGTACACCGGACTGCGCTCGGCGGTGGTCTTCGGCGGTGTGGACATCAAGCCGCAGATCGCGGCGCTGCGCCAGGGCTGCGAGGTGCTGATCGCCACGCCGGGCCGGCTGCTCGATCACATGGGCCAGAAGACGGTCTCGCTCGCGCAGGCCGACATGCTCGTGCTCGACGAAGCCGATCGCATGCTCGACATGGGTTTCCTGCCCGACATCCAGCGCATCCTCCATGCGCTGCCGGAGCAGCGGCAGAACCTGATGTTCTCGGCCACCTTCTCCTCGGACATTCGCAGGCTGGCGTCCAGCTTCCTGAACGATCCGCAGGTCATCGAAGTCGCGCGGCGCAACGCCGCTGCCGAGAACGTCGAGCAGCGCATCTATCGCGTGGCCGACCTCGAATCCAAGCGTGCGGCCGTCGCCCAACTCGTTCGCGAGCGCGAGCTCGCGCAGGTGATCGTCTTCACCAACACGAAGATCGGCGCGGGGCGCCTGGCGCGCCAACTCGAGCGCGACGGCCTGAACGCGGCGGCGATCCACGGCGACAAGTCGCAACAGGAGCGGCTCGCCACGCTCGATTCGTTCAAGAAGGGCGAGATCGTCGTGCTGGTGGCCACCGACGTTGCTGCGCGCGGCCTGGACATCGCCGAACTGCCGGCGGTCATCAACTACGACCTGCCGTACAACGCGGAAGACTACGTGCACCGCATCGGACGCACCGGTCGCGCCGGCGCGAGCGGCCTGGCGCTGTCGCTGATGACCGGCGAGGACGAACGGCATCATGCCGACATCGAGAAGCTGCTGGGGCGCAAGCTCGACGTCGAGCGGCTCGAGGTTGCCGGGTCGGCGCGCGGTCGGGAGCGCGAGCGTGATCGCGATCGTCGCGAATCGGGCACAGAGCGGCGTGCGCGTCCGGCGCGCAGCGGCGCGCATTCGCGGGCGCGCGAAGCAGCGCATCCTGCGCCGGCCGGTTATTCGAACGACCCCTTCTTCTTCGAGCCCTACGTCCCGGCTGCATCGCCGGGCGAAGTCGAAACGCCGGTGCTCGAGGCCGAACGCGCGAGCGCGCGCCGACCACGCCGCCCGGTTGCGGCCCTGCTGGGCGGCGGCAAGAAACGCTGACCCTGCGACAGGGTGCCGTGTAGCGGCAAGCGCCCGGCTCACGTGATACAAGCAGTCCGCGGCCGTTCCGGTCGCGGCCAACCTCGATCGGAATGACACCTGCATCCAGACGAGCGCCGTCGACGCGCTCTCCTTCCCATCGGTCGCTTTCGACGGTGTCGCTGTCCTCCGTGCTCGCGATGGGGGGCCTGCTCGTCGGCGTGTTCGTCGTCGACCTGTTCGTGCCCCTCGGTTACGCGCCGTGGACGATGTACATGATGGCCATCGCGGCGGCGCTGATGCAGGACGACGAGCGCACGCCGCTGGTCGTCGCGATGCTGGCCACGCTGCTCGTCATCGTCGGCTATGCGGTCAAGTACGCCGCTGGCGACGACGAGGCGCGAGCGATGAGCACCGTGAACCGGGTAGCGGCCGTCGTCGCCTACTGGTTGATGGCAACGGCGATCCTGTACGTGATCCGGATGCGCAATCGCGTCGCCGAGTCGCTGTGGCTGCAGCGCGCGCGGGCGAGCGTCGCGAAGGCGCTGCTCGGCGAGCAGGGCACCGAGGAGATCGGCCGCAATGCCACCGGTGCGCTCGCCAGGCTGCTGGGCGCCGATGTCGGCGTGCTGTACCGGCTCGACGGTTCGACGCTCGTTCGAGCCGGGGGTTTCGCGCTCGACGAGGACAGGACTGCGGACCGGATCGCCGTCGGCGAGGGGGTGGCCGGCCAGGCTGCGGCCGAAGGCGTAACGCGTGTTCTCGAACACGTTCCCGACGGACATCTGCCGGTGCGCAGCGCACTGGGCGCCAGCACGCCGGCGCGGCTGGTGGTGTCGCCGGTGCTCGGCGACGGGCGAGTCGCCGGCGTCGTCGAACTCGGCTCGCTCGATCCTGCGCTCGACACCGAGCGGGTCGTTGCCGTCTTCGACGCGGTCGGGGAGGCGATCGGCGTAGCGCTGCACAGCGCGCATTACCGCGAGCAACTGGTCGAGCTGCTCGAGGAGACGCAGCGCCAGAGCGAGGAACTGCAGGTGCAGCAGGAGGAGCTGCGCGTCTCGAACGAGGAACTCGAAGAGCAGAGCCGCGTGCTCGAGGCCTCGCAGGCGCGCCTCGAACTGCAGCAAAGCGCGCTCGAGCAGACGAACGTGCAGCTCGAGGAGCAGACGCAGGCTCTCGTGCAGCAGAAGTCGGAGCTGCTCGCCGCGCAGCGGGCGCTGCTCGAGTACGCGAGCAGGCTCGAAACGGCCAACCGCTACAAGTCCGATTTCCTCGCCAACATGTCGCACGAGCTGCGCACGCCGTTGAACAGCGCGCTGATCCTCTCGAAGCTGCTCGCCGAGAATCGGGACGGAAGTCTCGGCCCCGAGCAGGTCCGCTACGCCAAGGCGATCCACTCGTCGAACAGCGATCTGCTCGCGTTGATCAACGACGTGCTCGATCTCGCCAAGATCGAGTCGGGCCACATCGACCTGCACCCCGGCAGCGTCGAGATGGCGGTGCTCCTCGAGCGGCTGCGGGCCACCTTCGAGCCGCTCGCGAGCGAGAAGGGACTCGAGCTGCAGTTGAGCGCCGACCCCGGCGTGCCGGCGGCGATCGTTACCGATTCGCTGCGCCTGGCGCAGATTCTGAAGAACCTGATGTCGAACGCGGTGAAGTTCACCGAGCGGGGCCGTGTCCGCCTGCAGGTTTCGTCGCTGTCCGACGATCGACTCGCGTTCGCGGTGAGCGATACCGGCATCGGGCTGTCGCGCGAGCAGTTGTCGGTGGTCTTCGAGGCTTTCCGGCAGGCCGACGCGGGAACGAGTCGGCGCTTCGGCGGCACCGGACTGGGGCTGTCGATCTCGCGTGAGCTGGCGCGTCTTCTCGGCGGCGAGATCGAAGCCGAGAGCGAGCTGCAGCGCGGCAGCGTGTTCACGCTGGTGTTGCCGTCGAAGTGGAGCCCCGCGGCCCAGCCGCGCGCAGCGGGCGAGGTCGAAGCGCCTGCCGCTGCCGGCCGCTCGGCGATCGCGGCGGCCATCGCCGCGCGCGCCTCGCACAGCGCGGCAGGCGCACCGGCCGTCGACGCAGGCGACCGGGCGGTCGCCGCCGACGCGCACGGCCTCGCCGCGAACGCTTCGGGCGCAGCGGCCGCGCCGGCAGGCGCGCTCGCGCTCGATGCGCCGGCGCTGGCGATCATCGATGCCACCGCCGAGCCGACGCACGCGGCCGTCGACATCGTGGTCCACGACGACCGCTCGCAGCCCAGGCGGCATCCACGACTCGCGCTGTGCGTCGAGGACGATCCGGTGTTCGCGCAGATCCTCGTCGACCTCGCACACGAGCAGGGTTTCGACTGCGTGGTCGCGTCCGACGCAGCCGACGCGCTGCGGACCATCTCGGACGGACTGCGGCCCGATGCGATCCTGCTCGACATCGGACTGCCCGACCAATCGGGGCTCAGCGTGCTCGAGCGCCTGAAGCGCGACCCGGCCACGCGTCACATCCCGGTGCACGTCGTTTCGATGCACGATCGCACGCACACGGCGCGCGAGCTCGGCGCCATCGGCTTCCTGCGCAAGCCCGCCACGCGCGAGCAGCTTGCCGGGATGTTCGCGCACATCGAACAGCGCCTGCAACGTAGCGTGCGACGCCTGCTGATCGTCGAGGACGATGCGCAGCTGCGCGCCAATCTCGAACTGCTGCTGGGCGGCGAGCGAATCGAAATCGTCGCGGTCGGACGCATCGCAGATGCGCTGCACGAGCTCGAGGCGTCCACCTTCGACTGCATGGTGATGGACCTGACGCTGCCGGACGGATCCGGCCACGACCTGCTCGAACGGCTCGCCGCACGCGAGGAGCGTTCGTTTCCGCCGGTGATCGTCTATACCGGACACGAAATCCGACGGGACGACGAGGAGCGGCTGCGCCGCTACTCGCGCTCGATCATCGTGAAGGGCGCGCGCTCGCCCGAGCGCCTGCTCGACGAGGTGACACTCTTCCTGCACAGCGTCGAGGCGTCGTTGCCCGACGACCAGCAAAAGCTGCTGCGCCAGGCGCGCCGGCGCGATGCGATCCTCGACGGGCGACGCATCCTGCTGGTCGAGGACGACGTGCGCAACATCTTCGCGTTGTCGAGCGTGTTCGAGCCGCTCGGCGTGAAGCTCGAGATCGCTCGCAACGGCCGCGAGGCGCTCGAGAAGCTCGCGGCACAGCCGGGCATCGAGCTGGCGCTGATGGACATCATGATGCCCGAGATGGACGGGCTGACGGCGATCCGGCACATGCGCGAAGAGCCGCGCTGGGCGGACATCCCGGTCATTGCGCTCACCGCGAAGGCGATGTCCGACGATCGCGATCGCTGCCTGCAGGCGGGCGCGAACGATTACGTCGCCAAGCCGATCGACGTGGACAAGCTCGTGTCGTTGTGCCGGGTGTGGATCCCGAAGTAACACGATGGACGAGCCCCAGCCGAGCAACCCGGGCGACGACGACGCGCTGTTCGACCTCGAGATCCGCCTGCTTCTCGAAGCGGTCATGCTGCGCTACCAGCACGACTTCCGCGACTACGCGGTGGCGTCGCTGCGCCGCCGGCTGCGCATGGCGATGGAGCGCTTCGGCTGCGCGACGCTCACCCAGCTGCAGGATCGCGTGCTGCACGACCCGGCCACCTTCGCGCGCATGCTGCAGTTCTTCACCGTGCAGGTCAGCGAGATGTTCCGCGACCCGTCGTACTTCCTCGCGCTGCGCGAGGAGGTGCTGCCGGTGCTTGCCACCTGGCCGTCGCTGAAGGTATGGGTTGCCGGATGCAGTTCCGGCGAGGAAGTGTGGTCTCTGGCGATCCTGCTCGCCGAGGAGCAACTGCTCGAGCGCACCGTCGTGTACGCCACCGACATCCATCCGTCGGCGATCGAGCAGGCGGAGAAGGGCGTCTACCCGCTCGAGCGCATGGCGCAGTTCAGTCGCAACTACCGCGCGTCCGGCGGCCGCGGGTCGCTGTCCGACCATTATTCGGAGGCCTACGGTGGAGCGGTGTTCTCGCGCCGGCTCAAGAGCCGCATCCTGTTCGCCGACCACAGCCTCGCAACCGATAGCGTATTCTCGGAGGTTCATCTCGTCTCGTGTCGCAACGTGCTGATCTACTTCAATCGCCCGCTGCAGGATCGGGCGGTCGGCCTGTTCCGCGATTCGCTCGTGCACCACGGCTACCTCGGCATCGGTCCGCGCGAAACGCTGCAGTTCGGCGCGCACGCCGATGCCTTCGAACTGATCGCGCCCGAAGCGCGCATCTATCGTCGGCGATGAGCGAAGCCGAAAGTCGATTCGACGTCGTCGCGATCGGCGCCTCCGCCGGAGGGGTCAGCGCGCTGATGTCGATCGTGCAGGCGCTGCCGGCAACGTTTGCGCCGGCGATGCTCGTCGTGTTGCACGTCTCGCCCGAGCGGCCGTCTTCGCTGGCGGGCCTGCTGAACGAGCACTGCCCGCTTCCGGTCGCCGAAGCGCTCGACAAGCAGCCGATCGAAGCGGGAACGGTCACCCTCGCACCCGCCGGCTATCACATGCTCGTCGAGCCCGATCGGTGCATTTCGCTGTCGTCCGACGAACCGGTGCTGTTCTCGCGTCCCGCGATCGATCCCACTTTCGAGAGCGCTTCGCTCACCTATCGCGAACGCCTGCTCGCCGTGCTGCTCACCGGCGCGAGCGCCGACGGTACGGCGGGCGCCGCTTCGGTTCGCGCGCACGGCGGCACGCTGTGGATCGAGGACCCGAGCACGGCGCACGCCGCGACGATGCCCCGGTCGGCGTTGCGCGCGGCCGGCGCCGACGCGGTCGTTCCGCTCGGGCAGATCGGCCCGATGCTCGCCAGGCTCGCGCGATGATCGAGGCGATCTCCCCAGATCCGTGCAGCGACGTCAGCGTGCTCGTCGTCGACGACATCGAGCAGAACCGGATCGCGATGCGCGCGCTGCTCGAACGCCCCGGGCTTCGCGTGCTCACCGCTTGCGGCGGCGTCGAGGCGCTCGAGGCGCTTCTCGCCCACGACGTGGCGCTCGCGCTCGTCGACGTGCAGATGCCCGGAATGGACGGCTTCGAACTCGCCGAGCTGATGCGCGGCGCCGAGCGCACGCGCACGATTCCGATCATCTTCGTCACGGCCGCGCCGATCGACGCCCAACGTTCGTTCCGCGGATACGAAGCCGGCGCGGTCGACTTCCTGAACAAGCCGATCGACCCGAAGATCCTGCACGGCAAGGTGGACGTCTTCGTCGAGTTGTACTCGCAGCGCAGGCAACTGCAGCAGCGGATGCTCGAGCTCGAGCGCGCGCTGTCGCTCAACGAGATGATGGTCGCGGTGCTCACGCACGACCTGCGCACGCCGCTGTCGGCGATCGGATTCACCGCCGAACTGCTGCTGCGCACCGGTTCGGACGACAAGGTCAGGCAGAGCGCGCTGCGCCTGAAATCGAGCGCGTCGCGCATGTCGGCGATGATCACGCAGCTGCTCGACTTCTCGCGCATCCGCGCTGGCGGGCTGCGCATCGAGCCGCGGCCGGTCGACCTCGGCGAGGTCGTCGAGGGCGTCGTCGGCGAACTGCGCCAGGCGTCGCCCGACGCACGCATCGAGCTGCGCATCGTCGGCGACGTACGCGCCACGCTCGATGCGGATCGCATCGGACAGGTAGCGTCGAACCTCGTCGCCAACGCGTTGCGGCATGGAACGAGCGAGGCCGGCGTGCGCGTCCTGGTCGACGGCAGCCGGAGCGATGCGCTGCGCGTCGAGGTCGAGAACGCCGGCAGCATCGAACCCGTCGAGCGAACGCGCCTGTTCGAGCCGTTCCGCACCACGAAGAGCGGTCGCGAGGGACTCGGGCTGGGTCTGTATATCGTCGATCAGTTCGTGCGCGCGCATCGCGGCTCGGTCTTCGTCGATGCCGACGAACCGGGGCGCGTGCTGTTCGGGTTTTCCGTGCCGCGCGGCGGCGCCGATGCGTCGGGGGGCGAAGAGCCGGCTTCCTTCGGCGGGGGTGGGTCCGCCTGATCGGGCACGCCGGCGGCGCATTTCGGCTGGTCCGTCGGCTCGTGAAGCGCGCGCGGTTCGTCGCGTATCGACCTGGCTGTCTCGGAGCATGGCGCCTCGGCCTGCGCCCATCGATCGGTGGCCAGCGACCACCATCGATCGAGCGGCTCGCGGCCGATGCGCCCGAGACCCAGTGCCTGCAGCGCCGCATCGAGCGCATCGATGGGACGGCTCGCATCGATCGGCGGCGCGCCCGTCTGTTTGGACAGCTTCGAACCGTCCGGGCCGACGAGAACCGGCACGTGCAGATGGCGCGGCGCAGGCATTCCGAGCAGCAGGCGCAGATGCAGTTGTCGCGCCGTCGAGTCGAGCAGGTCTGCACCGCGGACGATGTCCGACACGCCCTGGGCGTCGTCGTCGACCACGACCGCCAGTTGATAGGCCCATTGTCCGTCGGCGCGCCGAAGGACGAAATCTCCCACCTGTTCGTCGAGCCGGTCGACGCGCGGGCCGGCGCGCCGGTCGACCCAGTGCAGCGGCGTCGGCCCGACGCGCACGCGCCAGGAGCGCGCGCTGCGACCGGGCGGCATGCCGTGGCGGCAGGTGCCCGGATACGGTTTCTCCGCGCCGGCGAACGTTCGGCTGCGCGACGACATCGAGTCGGTGATCTCGCGCCGCGTGCAGCCGCACGGATAGACGTGGCCGCCGGCAACGAGCCGATCGAAGGCCTGGCGATATGCGTCGTGGCGCCGGCTCTGGAAGACGATCTCCGCGTCATTACGGAAACCGAGCCGCGCGAGGGTCTCGACGATCGCGCGCGCTGCGCCGGGCATCTCGCGCGGCGCGTCCAGATCCTCGATGCGCAACAGCCAGCGTCCGCCGTGTGCAAGCGCGTCGAGGCGACTGGCGAGCGCAGCGACGAGCGAGCCGGCGTGCAGCGGCCCGGTGGGCGAGGGCGCGAAGCGGCCGACGTAGGGTCGTTCGGCGGCGAGCATCGGTTCATTGTATTTCGCGTTCGCTACGCCCACGCGGTGCAGATCCGGTGGGCGCCGCGCCCGGCGCATACACTGGCAGCTCCCACTGCGGAGGCGACGATGATCGAGATTCGACGCAGCAGCGAGCGCGGCCGTGCCGATCACGGATGGCTGAAGACGCTGCACAGCTTTTCCTTCGCCGACTACTACGACCCGCGCCACATGGGTTTCGGTGCGCTGCGCGTGATCAACGAAGATCGCGTAGCGCCGGGCAGCGGCTTCGGCACGCACGGCCACCGCGACATGGAGATCATCACCTACGTGCTCGAGGGCGCGCTCGCGCATCGCGACAGCATGGGCAACGGATCGGTGATTCGTCCCGGGGACGTGCAGCGCATGAGCGCGGGCACCGGCGTCCAGCACTCCGAATACAACCACGAGCAGCAGGGCGTCACTCATTTCCTGCAGATCTGGATCGAGCCGGCGCAGCGCGGCATCGCGCCCGGCTACGAGCAGCGGCACTTCGAGTCTTCGCGCAAGCGCGGACGCCTGCAGCCTATCGCCGCATCCGATGGGCGCGAAGATGCGCTGACCATCCACCAGGATGCGGTCATCCAGGCGGCGCTGCTCGACGGAGCCGAGCGGGTGGAAGGCGCGATCGCCGACGGGCGGCGCGCCTACGTGCACCTGGTTCGCGGACGCTTGCAGGTCAACGGGGAGGCGCTCGAGGCAGGCGATGCGGCCAAGCTGACGGGGGAGGCGCGGTTCGTGCTCGACGGCGGGCAGGACGCGGAGGTGCTCGTCTTCGATCTTGCGTGAGCGGAAGGCCGCGGCCCCCCGCGCCGAGGCGCCTCACGCCGAGGCTTCCCGCGCCCCCGCGCCAATCCCTCGGGCATCGAGCCACGCACCCAACTCGGCGAAGACGCGGCTGCGCGCCGACTCGCTCTCGTTGAAGAGCTCGTGCCAGAGCCCGTCGTAGACCCGCTCGTCGAGCAGCTCGTGCGGTGCACGCTGCGCGAAACGGCGCACGCCGGCGATCGGCACCAGCCGGTCGTCGCCGGCGACGAGCAGCAGCGTGGGTACGGCCAGCGCGCCGGCGCGCTCGATCGCATCGCGCGCCCCGTCGACGATGAAGCGCGCCAGCCGCGCGGTGATGCGGTCGTGCACCAGCGGGTCTTCGCGGTAGGCGCGCACCACGTCCGGATCGTGCGAGATCTTCGACGCGTCGAGGCCGTTGCCGACGGCGATGCCCGGTGCGAGACGCGACATCGTCGCAAGCAGCAGTTTCTGCCCGATGCTCAGCGACGCATCGAGCGCCGGCGACGACAGCACGAGTGCCGCCACCGTTTCCGGATGCAAGAGCGCGTGACGCAGCGCCACCAATCCCCCCATGCTGTGACCGACGAGCAGGATCGGCGCACTCGCGGTCGAATCGACGACCGCGGCGAGATCGTCGACCAGGTCGCCGCTCGTGCGCAGCGCGCCGCGTGCGCCATCGGAGCGGCCGTGTCCGCGATGATCGAAGGCGACGACGTCGAAGCCGCGCCGCGCGAGGAACTCGGCGACGTTTCGCTGTCGTCCGGCGTGTTCTCCCAGGCCGTGCACGACCACGGCACGTGCGCCTCCCGGACGGCGCCAGCGAAGTCCGCGCAGCACGGTGCGGTCGGGGCGGGCGAGCTCGATGCTTTCCGTTTCGATCGCGGGCGCGGGGTTCATGCCGGCGAGTCCTCCGATCTTCACGCGACCGCGGTGCGCGTCGTGGGCGCCGCGGCACTGCGCCCGAACAGCGCGTTCACGACGAGTGCGCCGAGCACGACTAGCCCTCCCTGCAGTGTGGCGGCGGAAACCGCTTCGCCGGCCCACAGCCACGCCCAGATCGGGCCGAGCACGACCTCGAGCAACGCGATCAGCGCGACCTCGTGCGGTGCCAGCGGCCCCACCGCGCGCACCAGCAGGAAGCAGGGAATCGCGAGTTGCACGCTGCCCAGTACCATGAGAATCGGCAGGTCGTCCGCCGGAAAGCGCATCGGCCACGCAAGTGCGAGCGTGGCTGCGCACGACAGCAGCGCGCCGAGCAGCACCGCGGGGGCGAGATCGATCTGCGCCTGCAGACGTTTCAGCACAACGAACTGCACCGAACTGGCGAGTGGAACGCACAGCGCGATCGCCATTCCGATACCGCCTTCGCCGTCGACGCCGTCGCGCATCATCCACGCGATGCCGGCGCCCGCGGCCAGCGTGGCGATCCAGTCGAAGGCGCCCAGGCGCGTGCCGAGCACGATGCGCCCGAGCAGCGCGGTGAGCAGCGGCGCGACGCTCGACACGACGAGCGCGTTGGCGACGCTCGTCATCGTCAGCGCGATCATGAAACAGGTGAACATCGTTCCCCACATCGCGCCCGAAACGAGGCCTGCCCGGCCCATGCGCGCCATCGCGGCCAGGGGATTGCCGCCGCGCCTCGCGGAGAGCAGTACGAGCATCGTCAGGGCGCAGAAGAAACTGCGCCAGAAGGTCACGTCGAGGCTCGCCGTGTGCTCGAGCCGGCGCGTGAGCACGCCGGCGATGCTCCAGCACGTGGCGCAGAAGGCCAGCAGCAGCATCGCGCGCCGGCGCGGGAGCGAATCGCGGGGCAACATGGGTAGAATTTCGGGCCGATGAGATTCTACCGATGAGCGCGCCCGGTTTCGTCCATCTTCGGGTCCATACCGAATACTCGGTCAGCGACTCGATCGTGCGAATCGATGCGCTCGTCGAGCGCGCGCTCGCCGACGAGCAGCCGGCGATCGCCGTCACCGACCTGGCCAACCTGTTCGGCTGGGTGAAGTTCTACAAGGCGGCGAGGGCGCGCGGCATCAAGCCGATCTGCGGCGTCGATGCCTGGGTTTCCAACGAAACCGACCGCGACCGGCCGTTCCGCATGCTGCTGCTCGCGCGCGATCGCAGCGGATACCTGCGGCTTTGCGAATTGATCAGCCGCGCATGGATCGAGAACGAGTACCGCGGGCGGGGCGAACTGCGTGCCGAATGGTTCGACCAGCGCGACGCCGAAGGCCGGCTTGCCGGCGACGGGTTGATTGCGCTGTCGGGCGCGCAGCACGGCGACGTCGGCCAGGCGCTGCTGGCCGGAAACACGCAGGGCGCCGCCGATCTCGCGCGCGCCTGGGCGCAGCGTTTCCCCGGCGCCTGGTATCTCGAAGTGCAGCGCAGCGGCCACCCCGAAGCCGAGGCGCAGACGCGGGCGGCGGCGCAACTGGCTGCGCGCCTGTCGCTGCCGCTGGTGGCGACGCATCCGGTGCAGTTCCTCGAGCGCGAAGATCATCGCGCGCACGAGGCGCGGGTGTGCATTGCGCAGGGTGCGATCCTCGCCGACCCGCGACGCGCTCGGGTGTTCGCACCCGAGCAGCATTTCCGCACGCAGCGCGAGATGGCCGAGTTGTTCGCCGACCTGCCGTCGTCGCTGGCCAACAGCGTCGAGATCGCGCGCCGCTGCAACGTTTCGATGGTGCTGGGCAAGCCGCAGTTGCCGCAGTTCCCCACGCCGGCCGGAGTTTCGCTCGACGAGTACCTGCGAACGCTCGCACGCGAAGGACTCGAGCGGCGCCTGGCCGTGCTCTTTCCGGCGCAGCGGACGCCGCCCGAGACGCTGGCGGCCAGGCGCGCCGAGTACGGTGAGCGCCTGGCCTACGAGTGCGACACGATCGTGCAGATGGGCTTTCCGGGCTACTTCCTGATCGTCGCCGACTTCATCAACTGGGCGAAGGCCAACGACGTTCCGGTCGGGCCCGGGCGCGGTTCGGGCGCCGGGTCGCTGGTCGCCTACGCGCTGGGCATCACCGATCTCGATCCGATCCCGTACGCGCTGCTCTTCGAGCGCTTCCTGAATCCGGAACGCGTGTCGATGCCCGACTTCGACATCGATTTCTGCCAGGACCAGCGCTATCGCGTCATCGAGTACGTGCGGGCCCGCTACGGCGAGCAGGCGGTATCGCAGATCGCCACTTTCGGCACGATGGCCTCCAAGGCGGTCATTCGCGACGTCGGCCGCGTGCTCGACATGAGCTACACGTTCTGCGACCAGCTCTCCAAGCTGGTGCCCGTCGTGCAGAACAAGCCGGTATCGCTGGAGAAGGCGCGCGAGGCCGAGCCGCTGCTCGCCGAGCGCGAGCGCAACGAGGACGAAGTGCGCGAGCTGCTGGCACTGGCCGAACCGCTGGAGGACCTGACGCGCAACGTCGGCATGCACGCCGGCGGCGTGCTGATCGCGCCCGGCCGGCTCACCGATTTCTGCCCGTTGTACAAGCCCCCTGGCGCGGACGCCGGCGTAGTCAGCCAGTTCGACAAGGACGACGTCGAGGCGGTCGGCCTGGTGAAGTTCGACTTCCTCGGCCTGCGCAACCTGACGATCCTCGACCTCGCCGTGCGCTACGTCGAGCGGCGCACCGGCGCCAGGCTCGAGCTGCAGTCGATGGACTTCGACGACCCGCGCGCCTACCAGGTGCTGCGCGACGCCAACACCACCGCGGTGTTCCAGCTCGAAAGCGAGGGGATGAAGAAGCTGCTGAAGAAGCTGCAGCCCGATCGCTTCGAGGACATCATCGCGGTGCTCGCGCTGTACCGCCCGGGGCCGCTCGGCTCGGGGATGGTCGACGACTTCATCCTGCGCAAGAAGGGACAGCAGTCGATCGACTACTTCCATCCCGACCTTAAGGCCTGCCTGGAGCCCACGTACGGCGTCATCGTCTACCAGGAACAGGTGATGCAGATCGCGCAGACGATCGGCGGCTACACGCTGGGCGGCGCCGATCTGCTTCGTCGCGCGATGGGCAAGAAGAAGCCCGAGGAGATGGCGCAGCACCGCGACGTCTTC
>JAJPES010000033.1 GCA_021166725.1 Burkholderiaceae bacterium
GCGCGGCGCCGCCGTCTTGATCAGGTTGTTCTCGAGCAGCAGCGCCTCGGCTTCCGAGCGCGTGACCGTCGTCTCGATGCGCTCGATGCGCTCGATCATGTGCGCGATGCGCGGGCTCGGCTGCCCCTTGTTGAAATACGAGGAAACGCGCTTCCTCAGGTCGCGCGCCTTGCCCACGTAGAGCAGTGCGTCGTTCGCGCCGAGCATCCGGTATACGCCCGGTCGGTTCGGCAATTGCGCCAGGTACGTGCGCAGGTCGAAGGCCGGCGCGTCGTCTTGCGGCGGCGACGCCTGCGGCAACTCCGGTGACGCCCCTGGCTGCCGGGGCTCTACGGGTGCGCTGTCCTTCGGCTGCACGTCGCTCAGGGCCGAAACAGCGCGGCCAGCCGCTCCTCGAAGCCCTCCGGTGCGCTCCACTGCAGCCGCTCGAGCAGCTGGTCGGCGAGATCCGGCCGGTTGCAGACGAGCACCATGTCGCAGCCGGCCGACAACGCGGCCTGCGCACGCGCGAGGATGTCGCCGGCCAGGGTGGCGCCCTCCATCGTCAGGTCGTCGCTGAAGATCAGGCCGCGAAAGCCCAGGCGCTCGCGCAGGATCGTGCGCAGCCAGCGCGGCGAGAACCCGGCCGGCTGCAGGTCGACCGCCGGATAGACGACGTGCGCCGGCATCACCGAAAGCAGAGCCTCGCCCATCCACGTGTAGGGCGCCGCGTCGTCGGCCAGCAGCGCTTCCAGGCTGCGCTCGTCCACCGGCAGCGCGACGTGCGAGTCGGCGTCGGCATAACCGTGGCCGGGAAAGTGCTTGCCGCAGTTCGCCATGCCGGCGAGCAGCAGCCCGTGCGACAGGCTGCGCGCGAGCGCCGCCACCGCAGCCGCGTCGGAATGGAAGGCCCGATCGCCGATCACCGCCGAACGTCCCCAGTCGAGATCGAGCACCGGCGTGAAGCTCAGGTCCACGCCGACCGCACGCAGTTCCGAGCCGATGGTGCGGCCGATCTCGGTGGCGCGTCTACACGCCGCCTGCGGGTTCTCGTCCCACAGCCGTCCCAGCTCGCGCATCGGCGGCAGCTCGGTGAAGCCGTTGCGGAAACGCTGTACGCGTCCGCCTTCGTGATCGACGCAGACGAGCAGCGGCGGCGTGCGCAGCGCGTGAATCCCGGCGCACAGCGCCGCGAGTTGTTCCTTCGACTCGAAATTGCGCGCGAACAGGATCACGCCGCCCACCAGGGGGTGCAGCAGCCGCTCGCGCTCGTGCGCATCGAGCGTCGTTCCGGCGACGTCGACGACGACCGGTCCTCTCATCGCGACTCCCTGCTTTCGACGATCACGAAGGCGACTGCGCTGTCGCGCTCGTCGGACAGCGACACGTGCGCGACCAGGTCGCGCTCGTCGAGGTGGCGCGCGAGTGCGTTGTACGCGTGCGCCACCGGCCGGCCGCGTCCGTCATTGAGCACCTGCAGCGAATGCAGCGTCATCGGCGCGTGCAGGCCGACGCCGAGCGCCTTGCCGAACGCTTCCTTCGCCGCGAAGCGCTTGGCGAGGTAGCGGGCGGCGTAGCCGCTGCCATGGCCGCCCATGGCGCCGCGGCGCCGGTACTCGGCGAACTCGTCGTCGCCGAGCACGCGGCGCGCGAATCGTTCGCCCCAGCGCGCGAGCAGCGCTTCGACGCGTTCGACGAGCACGATGTCGGTGCCGATGCCGTGGATCATCTTGCGCTGCCCACCGCAGCCTCGCGGATCAGCCGCTTCATCTCGCGAACGGCCTCGCGCATTCCGACGAACAATGCGCGCGAAACGATCGCGTGCCCGATGTGCAGCTCGCGCACTCCGTCGAGCGCAGCGACCGGCTGCACGTTGAAGTAGTTCAGCGCATGTCCGGCGTTGAAGCGCATGCCGTGCGCTCGAATGGCGGCGCCCGCGCTGGCGATGCGCGCCAGCTCGGCGACCACCGGCGCGCCTTCGGCGTCGCGACCCTGCGAGTGGAACGCATGCGCATAGGGCCCGGTGTGCACCTCGCAGACGCGCGCGCCGATCGCGGTGGCGGCATCGACCTGGCGCAGGTCGGCGTCGATGAAGACGCTGGTGACGATGCCGCCCTCGGCGAGCGCCGCGACGAAATCGCGCAGCCGGTCGGATTGCGCGGCGATGTCCAGCCCGCCCTCGGTCGTGACTTCCTGGCGGCCTTCGGGAACGAGCATGGCCATTTCCGGCCGCAGTTCGAGCGCGATGCGCAGCATCTCGTCGGTGGGCGCCATCTCCAGGTTGAGCTTGATGTGCGTGAGCTCGCGCAGCCGCCGCACGTCTTCGTCGTGCACGTGGCGACGGTCCTCGCGCAGATGCACGGTGATGCCGTCGGCGCCGCCCAGGTGCGCCTCGACCGCCGCCCACACCGGGTCTGGCTCGTAGGTGCGCCGCGCCTGGCGCACGGTGGCGACGTGGTCGATGTTCACGCCCAGCTCGATCATGTCGAGGCAATCTCCAGGAAGGTCAGAGCTTCTGCAGGTCGATCAGGATCTGCCTCGTGCTCAAGGGCGCGCCATCGAGGTGGTGCGACAGGATCGCGCGCGTAAGGTATTTTGCCTGTTGCCGGCTCGCCACCGAGCCGTGCCGCCCCTCGGCCAGCTCCTGCAGCACGCGGCCGGGCACCGTGTCGGGCGCGGCTGCATCGCGCACGACGAAGCCCTCGCCCGGTCGCCAGCCGTAGAAGCGCTGCGCGTCGATCGGCTCATGCGCGGCGTCGCGCTCCAGGTCGGGCGCGTAACCGATCTCGCGCAGCAGCGTCCATTCGAAGCGGCGCAGCGTCTCGTCGAGCGATTGCTGCGACCCGAGCTGCGCCAGCGCCTCGCCGTACGCATCGAACAGCAGCGGATGCGGGTCCTCGCGCGCGAGCAGGCGCATCAGCAGCTCGTTCAGGTAGAACGCGCAGAGCAGCGCGTCGCCGCGCGGCGCATCGAGCCCGCCGCTCCACTCGGCGCCGGTCAGCGTACGGAGTTCGCGGCGACCGGTCCACGACACGCGCAGCGGCTGGAACTGCAACAGCACGGCACGCAGGCTCGAACGTGGCCGCTTGGCGCCCTTTGCCACGGCAGCGATGCGGCCGTGCTCGCGCGTGAACAGATCGACGACCAGGCTCGTTTCGCGATACGGCGTCGAATGCAGCAGCCAGGCCGGCTCTTCCCGGCTACTCGTAGCCATAGCTTCGCAGGCTCTGCTCGCTGCCTGCCCAGCCCGACTTCACCTTGACGAACAGTTCGAGGAAGACCTTCGTGTCGAACAGGCGCTCGAGATCGAGCCGCGCCTCGGTGGCGATGCGCTTGATGCGCTCGCCGCGCGCGCCGATCACGATCGGGCGCTGCGCCTCGCGCGCGACGACGATCGCCGCATGGATGCGCCGCAGCCTGGGCAACTCCTCGAACTGCTCGATCTCCACCGTGCTCTCGTAGGGCAGCTCGTCGCCCAGTTGCCGGAACAACTTCTCGCGGATGGTTTCGGCGGCGAGAA
This sequence comes from Burkholderiaceae bacterium, assembly GCA_021166725.1. Taxonomy (GTDB): domain Bacteria; phylum Pseudomonadota; class Gammaproteobacteria; order Burkholderiales; family Burkholderiaceae_E; genus Zeimonas. Next base: position 3,500 of record JAJPES010000033.1, read on the forward strand.
AGCGTTCGCTGCGATCGGTGAGTGCATCGACCTCGTAGACGGGCGGCGCCTGCGGCAGGCGCTGCGCGCACGCGTCGACCAGCACCTCGAGCTGGCGCCCGCTGCGCGCGCTCACCGGCACGATCTCGTCGAAGGCACGCGCCCGGCGCGCACGCTCGATCGCCGGCAGCAGCCGTTCCTTGTCCTTCACCAGGTCGATCTTGTTCATCGCGAGCAGCACCGGCCGATCTGCGGGTAGGGACTGCGCGAGGCGAGCGTCGGTCGCCGACCAGTTGCGCGCGTCGCAGACCAGCACGACGACGTCGGCATCCTGCGCCACCTGCATCGACGTGCGGTTGAGCACGCGGTTCATCGGCCCGCCGACGCGCGTCTGGAAGCCGGGACTGTCGAGGAAGAGCAGTTGCGCGTCGGGTCGATGCACGACGCCGACAATGCGATGGCGCGTCGTCTGCGGGCGATCCGAGGTGATCGACAGCTTCTGCCCGACCAGGCGGTTGAGCAGCGTCGACTTGCCGACGTTCGGACGACCGACCAGGGCCACGGTGCCGCAGCGGAACATCGAGGCGGAAAGCGACGGAACGATCAGACAGCGTGCGCGCGCTGCGCTTCGAGCGCACCGCCGCCCGCCGGGTCCTGCGGCGGCGTCGGGTCGGCTGCCGTGTCCGGCCCGGGCGCAGCTTCCGCCGCGTCCTGCCGGGGCGCCGGCGCACTCGTGCGCTTGCGCGCGCGCCGCGCCGTGGCCTTCGCCTGCGCTGCCTCGAGCGCGCCGCGCGCTGCCGCCTGTTCGGCCGCGCGTCGGCTCGCGCCGCTGCCCAGCACGTGGATCTGCAGCTTCGGGATCGCGCACTCGACCTCGAACACCTGGCTGTGCGCCGCGCCGTGCGTGGCCACCACCGAATAGACCGGCAGCGGCAGCTTCTTGCCCTGCAGATGCTCCTGCAGCAGCGTCTTCGCGTCCTTGCCCAGCGTTTTCGGGTCCACCGTCTTCAGGATCGGCTCGTAGAGCGCGACGAGCATCGATTGCGCAGCGTCGAATCCGGCATCGAGGAACACCGCGCCGACGATCGCCTCGACCGTGTCGCCGAGGATCGACGGACGCCGGAAGCCGCCGCTGCGGGCTTCGCCCTCGCCGAGCAGGAGGTGCGCGCTCAGGCCGAGGCGCTGGGCGATCTCGACCAGCGATTGCTGCTTGACGAGATTGGCGCGCAGTCGCGACAGGTCGCCTTCGTCGATTCGTGCGAAATGCCGGTAGAGCATCGCCGCGACGACGCAGTTCAGCACGGAGTCGCCGAGGAACTCGAGGCGCTCGTTGTTCGGCTGGCCGTAGCTGCGATGCGTGAGCGCCTGCCGCAGCAACGCATCGTCGGCGAAACGATGACCGAGTTGCTGCTGCAGGGCGTCGAGGCTCATGGCGGCATCAGCGCACGCGGTTCGAACCGTGGTAATCGATGACCAGCGAGGCGGGCCCGTAGAGCGGAATGCGCTTCTCGTACTGGAACGACACGGCCATCGTGCCGTCGGCCTGGCGCTCGACCTGCAGGTCCTTGCCGGCGATCGACCGGATGTCGTCGACTGCCGCGAAACGATCGAAAGCCACCTGCACGTCGCGCGGCGTGTTCGCACCGCTGCTGCCGACCTTGTTCACCGCGCTGACGATCGCCCGGTATTCGAGTGCGGACGGCACGACGCGCAGGCCGACCAGCGCGACCACGACCACGACCACCGCCGCGAGCAGCAAACCGAGCAGCGACAGTCCGGCCTGCCGGCGCAGCGGTGCAGCAGGAAAAGCACGATTGGAGTTCATTGGAAGCGTCCGATGCGCCCGAGATCGCTGAAGTTCATCCAGATGAAGAACGCCTTGCCGACGATGTTCGCCTCGGGAACGAATCCCCAGAAACGGCTGTCCAGGCTGTTCTCCCGGTTGTCGCCCATCATGAAATAGTGGCCTTCCGGGACCTTGCACGTCACCCCTCCGGCCGAGTAACGACAGTTGTCGAAGTTCGGAAAACGAAACACAGGCTGAATGTCAGACGGTTTTTCCAAGTCTGTCAATATCTTATGCGTGACATCTCCGATTCTTTCTGAATACTGCGGATAGAGCGTCAGCTTGCGCGTGTCCTCGAATTCGCCGGCCGGCTCGAGCGGCACGAGCTGCCCGTTGATCGAAAGGCGCTTGTCCTGGTAGCTGACCACGTCCCCCGGCACCCCGATCACGCGCTTGATGTAGTCCACCGACGGATCCTGCGGGAAACGGAACACCATCACGTCGCCGCGCTGCGGCTCGCCGACGTCGATGATCTTGGTGTGGATCACCGGCAGCCGCACGCCGTAGGCGAATTTGTTTACCAGGATCAGGTCGCCGACGACCAGCGTGGGCAGCATCGACTCCGACGGGATCTTGAAGGGCTCGGCGACGAACGAGCGCAGCACGAAGACGACGAGGATCACCGGGAACAGGCCCGCGGTGTACTCGAGCCAAAGCGGCTGGCGCGTGCGGTTCGCGCGCAACGCCTCACGCTCGGCGTCCACCGCCGCCGGACCGGACGCGCGACCGAGCGCGGCAGCGCCGACGCGGTCGAATTCGGCCACCGCGGCGTCCGCCGCGCGCAGCCGCCGCGCACGGAACACCAGGCGATCGGCCACCCAGGCGACGAAGGTCACGACGAGCAGCAGGAACAGGATCAGCGCGAAATTCATTGTCGTTGGAAATAAATACAGCGGTTCATCTGTCCTCGACCTGCAATACGGCCAGGAAGGCTTCCTGCGGAATCTCCACGGTGCCTACCTGCTTCATCCGCTTCTTGCCGGCCTTCTGCTTCTCGAGCAGCTTCTTCTTGCGCGTGATGTCGCCGCCGTAGCACTTGGCCAGCACGTTCTTGCGCAACGCCTTGACGTTCTCGCGCGCGATGATGTTCGCGCCGATCGCCGCCTGGATCGCGACGTCGTACATCTGGCGCGGAATCAGTTCGCGCATCTTTGCCGCCACCTCCCGGCCGCGACTCTGCGCGACGCTGCGGTGCACGATCAGCGACAGCGCGTCGACCTTCTCGTTGTTCACGAGGATGTCCATCTTGACGACGTCGGACGCTCGATACTCGAGAAACTCGTAGTCCATCGACGCATAGCCGCGCGAGGTGGACTTCAGCTTGTCGAAGAAATCCAGCACGATCTCGTTCATCGGCAGTTCGTAGGTGAGTTGCACCTGGCGGCCGTGATAAGCGAGGTTGCGCTGCACGCCCCGCTTGCCGGTGCACAGCGTCATGATCGCGCCGACGTATTCCTGCGGCGTGAAGATCGTCACCGTGACGATCGGCTCGCGAATCTCCTCGATCTTCGACGGCTCGGGCATCTTCGACGGGTTCTCCACCCGCAGCACCTCGCCGTCGCGCAGCATCACCTGGTAGACGACGGTGGGTGCCGTCGTGACGAGGTCCATGTCGAACTCGCGCTCGAGCCGCTCCTGCACGATGTCCATGTGCAGCAGGCCGAGGAAGCCGCAGCGAAAGCCGAAGCCGAGCGCCTGCGACACCTCCGGTTCGAAGTGCAGCGACGCGTCGTTCAGCTGCAGCTTTTCGAGCGCCTCGCGCATCGCCTCGAACTGGTTCGCCTCGACCGGGTACAGCCCGGCGAACACCGACGGCTTGATCTCGCGAAAGCCCGGCAGCGGCTTCGGCGCGGGCTGCGCGGCGAGCGTGATCGTGTCGCCCACCTTTGCTGCCTTCAGCTCCTTGATGCCGGTGATCACGTAACCGACCGCGCCGGTTTCGAGCACGTCGCGCGGAGTCGCCTTCGGCGTGAAGACGCCCAGCTGCTCGCAGTTGTGCACGGCGCCGGTGGCCATTAGCCGGATGCGGTCGCGCGCGCGCAGCACGCCGTTGAACACGCGCACCAGCATCACGACGCCGACGTAGTTGTCGAACCACGAATCGATGATCAGCGCCTGCAGCGGCGCCGCGGCGTCGCCCCTGGGCGGCGGCACGCGCGCGACGATCGCCTCGAGGATCTCGTCGATGCCCTCGCCGGTCTTCGCGCTGGCGCGGATCGCGTCGCTCGCGTCGATGCCGATGACGTCCTCGATCTCGGCGGCCGCCGTATCCGGATCGGCTTGCGGAAGATCGATCTTGTTCAGCACCGGCACGACCTCGACGCCGAGATCGATCGCCGTGTAGCAATTGGCCACCGTCTGCGCCTCGACCCCCTGCGACGCGTCGACCACCAGCAGCGCGCCCTCGCAGGCCGACAGCGAGCGGCTCACCTCGTAGGAGAAATCGACGTGCCCCGGCGTGTCGATCAGGTTCAGCGCATAGGTCTTTCCGTCGCGCGCGACGTATTGCAGCGCTGCGGTCTGCGCCTTGATCGTGATGCCGCGCTCGCGCTCCAGCGCCATCGAGTCGAGCACCTGTGCCGCCATCTCGCGATCGCTCAACCCGCCGCAACGCTGGATCAGCCGGTCGGCCAGCGTCGATTTACCGTGATCGATGTGCGCGATGATCGAGAAGTTGCGGATGTGCTGCATCGAAGCCGTGGATACCGGATGTCCGCTGCCGCAATCGCGACAACCGACGACGGCGCATGAAGGGAAAAAGCGCCTGCGCGCGCCCCGTGAAGCGCCGCGCGCCCCACCCTGGCGAAACCGTCGATTTTATCAGTGCCAGCCCACCCATCCGTCGCCGGACGAGCGGTGGGAGCGGCGAGCCCTGCGACGCGCTGAAACCTTCAACGCGGCTCCGGTCTTAGCGGCACGAACTGCGCCGAGTCTCCCCTCCGCACCAACAACACCGCTGCCTTCGCCGGATCGAGCTTCGCCACGATCTCGCCGAAGCGCCGCGCATTCGGAATCTCTTCGTTGTTGATCGACAGCAGGATGTCGCCCGGACGAATGCCGGCGCGTGCCGCCGCACCCTCCGCCGCATCGACGACGACGCCTCCGCGCACGCGCAGTCGCTGCTTCTGCTGTTCCGGCAGGTCCGACACCGCAAGGCCGAGCGAATTCACCGCCGGCGGCTGATCGCCGCGCCGCTGCTCCGAAAAGCGCGAGCGCGCCGAGCGCTCGGGTTCGAGCTCGGCAACGGTGATCCTGAACTGCTTCGTCTCGCCACGGCGCCACACCTCGATCGGCACGGTGGACCCGGGACGCGTTGCGCCGACGATGCGCGGCAGGTCGCTCGAGCGGTCGATCTTCCTGCCGTCGAACTGCAGGATGATGTCGCCGACCTCGAGCCCGGCATTCTCCGCCGGGCCGCCCTGCTCGAGGCTGCGCACGAGCGCACCCGCCGGACGCTCGAGTCCGAGGGGACCGGCCACGTCGCGCGTAACCTCGGAAATGCCCACGCCGATGCGCCCGCGAACTACACGTCCGCTGGTGCGCAACTGCTCCACGACGCGCATCACTTCGTCGATCGGGATGGCGAAGGAGATCCCCATGAAGCCGCCGGTGCGGCTGTAGATCTGCGAGTTGATCCCGACCACCTCGCCCGAGAGATTGATCAGCGGTCCGCCGGAGTTGCCGGGGTTCACCGCCACGTCGGTCTGGATGAACGGCAGGTAGTCACCGGTATCGCGGCTCTTGGCCGAGACGATGCCGGCGGTGACGGTATTGTCGAGCCCGAAGGGCGAGCCGATCGCGAGCACCCATTCGCCGACGCGCAAGCGCTCGGAATCGCCGATCGTCATGAACGGAAGATGGTCTGCTTCGACCTTGACCAGCGCGACGTCGGTGCGCTTGTCGGAGCCGATCAGCTTGCCGCGCAGTTCGCGCTTGTCGGTGAGCGTGACGTAGATGTCGTCGGCTCCCTCGACCACGTGATGATTGGTCAGCACGTAGCCGTCGGTCGAGATGATGAAACCCGAACCGATTCCGCGCGGCACTTCTTCGCCTGCGCCCGGACCATTTCGGCCCGGAGCGCGCGGACCGGGAGCCTGCCGAGGCGGGAAGAAGCGGCGGAAGAAATCGTAGAACGGATCGCTCTCGTCGAGTCCGTCGGGAAACGGGAACTGCGGCAGTTGCGACCGATCGCCGTTTGCGCGCTCGGTGGTGCGGATGTTCACGACGGCCGGTCCGACCTTCTCGACGAGGTCGGCGAAATCGGGCAGGCGTGCGCGCGTGGCGGGCTGCGCCAGCGATGGCAACGTCCATCCGAGCGCGCCGGCGGAAACGATGACGAACGCGAATGCGGCGAGCAGCTTCTTCATTGGATCTGCACCTCGACCAGATCTCGGAACGTGTGAACCAATCGACCGTGGCCGGAAGGCACGCCAGGATGCGCCCGATCGAGGCGCGAAGCGCAGCCATATCGAACGATATGGCGAGCATTTGCAACGAAGAGCGGGCGCATCCTGGCGAGCAAGACGGGCGTGGACGACTGGTTCACACGTTCGCAGCAAAGCACAAGCGACACGCCTCGTGCGCTTTCGCGTGCGACGCAGGGGGTCATTGCCGGGTGCTCGCGGGCACGGAGCGCCCGGCAGCCGGCGTCGTGCCGCGGCCGTACCATAGCAGCCACGCGCGCAAACGCCGCCAGTCGTCGCCGGTGTCGCCCGCGCGGCGGAGCCGCGCGAACGTCACGTCGATCGTCTTCGGCTCGTCCTGCGCGCGCAACCGCAGCCAGGCGTACGGACCGAGCACGTTCCACCGTTCGATGCGCACCGGCCGCGGGGCGAGCGGACGAGCACGCGAATCGATCCAGCTCGCCCGACCCGCTTCGTCGATGTGCAGGCTTCCTTCGGCCGGTTCCGCACCCCTTGCCAGCCGCTGCCGCCCCCACGCGACCGCCGCACAACCGAGCGCGGCAAGCGCGAGCACGCCACGCTGCGCCGGCTCGGCGAAGACCAGTGCGCACACCGAGGCGCCCAGCGCGAAGATCGCCAGCGCAACGACCAGGCGCCTGTGGAGCGCGCGCGGCGCCGAATCGATGCGCAACGCAAAGGACAACGCCGCGCTCCGCGAGTCGATGGATCGTCAGGCCTTGCGCAGCACGAGCGTGCCGTTCGTGCCGCCGAAACCGAACGAATTCTTCAGCGCGACGTCGATGCGCATCGGTCGTGCCCCCTCGGCGCAATAGTCGAGGTCGCACTCGGGGTCGGGATTCTCGAGGTTGATCGTCGGCGGCGAAACCTGGTGATGGATCGCCAGCGCCGTGAACACGGTTTCGATACCGCCCGCCCCGCCGAGCAGGTGGCCGGTCATCGACTTCGTGGAGTTCACGACCACCTTGCGCGCCGCTTCTTCGCCCATCGCCGCCTTGATCGCCTCGGTTTCGTTGCGATCACCCAGCGGCGTTGACGTCCCGTGCGCGTTCAGGTAGTGCACCTCGTCGGCGTTCACTCGTGCGTCGCGCAACGCGTTGAGCATGCAGCGGCGCGCGCCGTCCATCTCCGGGGCGGTGATGTGATGCGCATCGGCACTCATGCCGAAGCCGGCCAGCTCGGCGTAGATGCGCGCACCGCGCGCGCGTGCCTGCTCGAGTTCCTCGAGCATGACCACTCCGGCGCCTTCGCCGAGCACGAAACCGTCGCGCTCGCGGTCCCAGGGCCGACTGGCCCTCTCGGGCTCGGCATTGCGCGTGGACAGCGCGCGTGCCGCACAGAAGCCGCCCAGCCCCAGCGGGGAGAGCGTGCCCTCGGCTCCGCCGGCGAGCACCGCGTCGGCGTCGCCGTAGGAGATCATCCGCGCAGCGTCGCCGATGCAGTGAAGCCCCGTGGTGCAGGCGCTGACGATCGCATAGTTCGGACCTTTCAGTCCGGCGAGGATCGACATCTGGCCCGAGATGATGTTGATGATCGAGCCCGGCACGAAGAACGGCGAGACACGCCGCACCCCGCGCTCCTTCAACTCGTCGCGCGTCTGCTCGATCAGCGGCAGCCCACCGATTCCCGAGCCGATGATCACGCCGATGCGCTCGGCATTCGACTCGTTCACCTCGAGGCCGCTGTCGCGCAGCGCCTGCATGCCCGCGGCGATGCCGTAGTGCACGAAGGTGTCGAAGTGCCGCGCTTCCTTCGCCGACATGTACTGCGTGACGTCGAAGTCGCGCACCTCGCCGGCGATCTGCGTGGGATACGACGAGACGTCGAAGCGCGTGATCCGCCGGATGCCGGAACGTCCGTCGAGCAGATTGCGCCACGCGGTGGCCGCGTCGTTGCCGATCGGGCTGACGACGCCCAGCCCGGTGATCACCACTCGTCGCCGACTCAACGGATGCTCCTGCTGCTCCAGTGAAACGATGCCGCGCCGCTGCAGGCGAGCGCCGCAGCGCGCCGCGTGCGCCCGGCGGGGCTGCCGTTCAGGCCTTCGAGTTGGCCTTCACGTAGTCGATCGCCTGTTGCACCGTGGTGATCTTCTCGGCCTCTTCGTCGGGAATCTCGGTTTCGAACTCGTCCTCGAGCGCCATCACCAGCTCGACCGTGTCGAGCGAATCGGCGCCCAGATCGTCGACGAACGAGGATTCGTTCTTGATGTCCGCTTCGTTGACACCGAGTTGCTCGGCGACGATCTTCTTGACGCGTTGTTCGATGTTTTCCATTCGTGGTTCCCTCTCGCTCTCAGGTTGCCGTGCCCTTCGTTCGACGGGAAACGGGCGCGGCGGATTGTATAGCACTTCGCTTCGTGCATCGGCGCGAATCGCTCGGCCATTCGGCCGAGGCTCGGGCCGATGCCGGGCGCGTCACTCCATGTACATGCCGCCGTTCACGTGCAGCGTGACGCCGGTGATGTACCCCGCCTGCGGTGACGCGAGAAACGCGACCGCCGCGGCGATGTCGTCGGGCTGGCCGAAACGGCCGGCCGGGATCTGCTGCACGAGCGCAGCGGTTTGCGCCTCGCTCAGTGCGCGCGTCATGTCGGTGTCGACGAAGCCCGGCGCGACGCAGTTGACGGTGATGTTGCGACTGGCCAGTTCGCGCGCGAGCGCGCGCCCCATGCCGGCGACGCCGGCCTTCGCGGCGGCATAGTTCGCCTGTCCGGCATTGCCGCTCGATCCGACCACCGAGCCGATGTTCACGATGCGCCCGTAGCGCGCCTTGGTCATCGGTCGCAGCAGCAGGCGCGTGAGGCGAAACACCGCGTCGAGGTTGGTCGCGATCACCGCACCCCACTCGTCGTCCTTCATCCGCAGCGCGAGGTTGTCGCGCGTGATGCCCGCGTTGTTTACCAGGATTGCCGGCGCACGTCCCTCGGCGATCAGCGATTCGACCAGCGACTCGCAGGCCCCTGCATCGGTGACGTCGAGCGCCTGCCCGCGTCCCGACAGGCCCGCCTGCTCGAAGGCATTCGAGATCGCCTGCGCACCGGTCGCCGTGGTGGCAGTGCCGACGACATGGGCGCCCTGGCGGGCCAGTTCGAGCGCGATCGCACGGCCGATGCCGCGCGAGGCGCCCGTGACGAGCGCCACCTGACCGGCGAGCTTCATTGCGGTTCTCCGGACCCGACAGCGAGCGCCGCCTCGAGCGACGCGGGATCGTGGACGCACGAGGCGTCGAGCGAGCGGTCGATGCGCGAGACGAGACCGGCGAGCACCTTGCCTGGGCCGAACTCGACGACGCGCGTCGCGCCCATCGCCTTGAGTCGCTGCACGCCCTCGACCCAGCGCACCGGCGCCGACGCCTGCCGTACCAGTGCATCGCGGATGCGTGCCGGTTCCGTCTCCACCGCGACATCGACGTTGTTCACCACCGGCCATCGCGGCGTGCGGATCTCGATGTCGGCCAGCGCCTGCGCGAGCCGCTCGCCGGCCGGACGCAGCAGCGCGGAGTGAAACGGTGCCGACACCGGCAGCGGCATTGCGCGCTTGGCGCCCAACGCCTTGGCCCGCTCGCAGGCACGCTCGACGGCCGCGCGATGGCCGGCGATGACCACCTGCGACGGCGCGTTCCAGTTCGCCGGTGCGACGACCTCGCCCGGGGCCTGTTCGCGCGCCTGCTCGCAGGCGCGGCGCACGCCTTCATCGTCCAGGCCGAGGATGGCCGCCATCGAGCCCTCGCCCACCGGCACTGCCTCCTGCATCGCCTTCGCGCGCAGGCGCACCAGGCGCACGGCGTCCTCGAAGCCGATCGCATCGGCGACGGCGAGCGCCGTGTATTCGCCCAGGCTGTGCCCGGCGAGCGCCACCGGCGCTGCTCCGCCGGCTTCGCGCCATTCGCTCCAGCACACGTAGCCGGCAACGAGCATCGCCGGTTGCGTGTTCACGGTGAGCGAAAGCGCCTCGGACGGACCTTCTGCAATGAGGGTCGACAGCTTCTCGCCGAGCGCTTCGTCGGCGCGCTCGAGCAGCGCGCGCCCGCGCGGTCCGGCGGCAAAACCGGCGAGCATGCCGACCGACTGCGAACCCTGGCCGGGAAATACGTATGCGAGCGTCATCGAAAAGACAGACTCCTAGAAGCGCACGAGCACCGCACCCCAGGTGAAGCCGCCGCCGACGCCTTCCATCAGCACGTTGTGTCCGGCCCGGATGCGCCCGTCGCGCACGGCTTGGTCGAGCGCGAGCGGAATCGAGGCAGCCGACGTATTGGCATGCGAATCGACGGTGACGACGACGCGGGACAGCGGAATGTGCAGGCGGCGCGCCGTGGCGTTCAGGATGCGCACGTTCGCCTGGTGCGGAATCATCCAGTCGACCGCCTCGATCGGCAAGTGGGCTTCGGCGAGCGTTTCGCGCGCGACCGAGTCGAGCACCGACACGGCGAGCTTGAATACCGCCTGCCCGTCCATGGTGAGGTAGGGATGGCCGGTGATTTCGCCGTGGCAGACGTTGCCCGCGGTGCGCAGGATCGATTCGTGGCGCCCGTCGGCGTGCAGCTTCGCCGCCAGCAGGCCCGGCTCGTCGGAGCCGGCCAGCACGACCGCGCCGGCGCCGTCGCCGAACAGCACGCAGGTGCCGCGATCGTTCCAGTCGAGGATGCGCGAGAACACCTCGGCGCCGACGACGAGCGCGCGATGCGCCAGGCCGCTGCGAATCATCGAGTCGGCGACCGAGAATGCGTAGACGAAGCCGGTGCACACCGCCTGCACGTCGAACGCCGCACCGCCGGCCGCGCCCAGCTCCTTCTGCACCAGGCAGGCGGTGCTCGGGAAGACGAAATCGGGGGTGGACGTAGCGACGATGATCAGGTCGATGTCGGACGGATCGAGTCGGGCCGCGTCGAGCGCGCGGCGCCCGGCCTCGGTTGCGAGGCGGCTCGACGTCACGCCTTCGTCGGCGATGTGCCGCTGGCGAATTCCCGTGCGTTCGACGATCCACTCGTCGGAGGTCTCGATGCCGCGGGAGCCGAGTTCGGCGACCAGTTGCTGGTTCGTGACGATGCGCGGGGGAAGGATGCTTCCCGTGCCGACGATGCGCGAATAACGGTACGTCATGGGGCGGTTGGTTGGTTCACGGATGCACCGGCAGGATCGACGGCGCCGCCGTGAGGCAGCATTGCGCCACTCGCCTGCGCGGCCTTCGGCAGCCGTCGGGCGATGCCCTGCAGCAGGCCGTTGCGCACCGCATCGTACGCGCGGCGCAACGCGAACTCGAAGGCGTAGGCATCGGCCGAGCCGTGGCTCTTGATGACGACGCCGCGCAGGCCGACGAGTGCGGCGCCGTTGTAGCGGCGCGGATCGAGGCGCTCGCGAAAACGGCGCAGCACCGGGAACGACATCAGCGCCATCAGCCGGGTGAACACGTGCCGGCGATATTCCTCGCGGATGTACCCGCTCAGCATGCGGGCAACGCCTTCGGACGTCTTCAGCGCGACGTTGCCGACGAAGCCGTCGCAGACGACGACGTCGGTAGTGCCTTCGTAGATGTCGTTGCCTTCGACGTTGCCGTAGAAATTCAGCGAGCTGGCGCGCAGCAGCTCGGCTGCGATCTTCACCGCGTCGTTGCCCTTGATCGTCTCCTCGCCGATGTTCAGCAGCCCCACGCTGGGCTGCTCGCGCCCGTCGAGCGCGGCGACCAGCGCGGAACCCATGATCGCGAACTGCAGCAGGTGCTCCGGCTCGCAGTCGACGTTGGCGCCGAGATCGAGCATCGTCGTCGTGCCGCCCTGCTCGTTGGGCATCTGCGATGCGATCGCGGGCCGGTCGATGCCTTCGAGCATCTTGAGCACGAAGCGCGAGATCGCCATCAGGGCGCCGGTGTTGCCGGCGCTCACGCAGGCATCGGCTTCGCCGTTCTTGACGAGGTCGATCGCCACGCGCATCGACGAGTTGCGCTTGCCGCGCAGCGCGCTGGCCGGCGGTTCGTCCATCTCGACGACTTCGCTCGCATGGCGCAACTCGATGCGCTCGGCGCCCGGCGCGACGCCTCGCAGCTTTGCCCGGGCGGCAGCCAGCGCCGGCTCGAGCACTTCGTTACGGCCGACGAGCAGCAGTTGCACGTCGGGTACCGACGCGACGAAACGCAGCGCAGCCGGCACGGTGACCGACACGCCGTGGTCACCGCCCATGCAGTCGATGGCGATGCGTACTGTCACGTGGCCTGTTCAGACGAGGTGCAGCGTCGCGACAACGGCCAGCGTGCGCTTTCGTTCAGGATGCGCGGCGCCCGCTCATTGGCGTCCGCTCACTCGTCGGATTTCGTGCGCAGCACCTTGCGGCCCCGGTAGAACCCGGTGGGGCTCACGTGGTGGCGGCGGTGCACTTCCCCGGTGGTGGATTCGACGGCGAGCGGCGGATTCTGGAGGAAGTCGTGCGAGCGATGCATCCCGCGTCGCGCCGGCGACTTCTTGTTATGCTGGACAGCCATGTTCTAGCCTCGAAGGTCAATCGACGATTATACCTGCTCAATGCGGGGTTTCGCCGCCCTGCGGAGGGCCGTTGCCGCGGCGCAGCCGCTGCAACGCAGCGAACGGCTTCTCGCGCTCCTCGGCGGGTTCGGCTTCGTCCTGGCGCGTCGGGTCCGGCCGGCAGTTCTCGTGTCGCGGCATCGGCGGCAGCGCGAGGATCGCCTCGTCTTCGATCAGCGCGCCGAGATCGAAACGGGGGCCGCCGGCGAGGACGTCGTACTCGTCGTCCTCGGGATCGAGCCGCTCGGCCTCGGCTTCGCTGTCGACCAGCCGATAGCGTCGGGTGTCGCCGATCTCGACGGCGACCGGGTCGAGGCAGCGAACGCAGGCCGGCTGCACCGAGCCCGAGAACGACAGTTCGAGGAACTCGTCGTGCCCTCCGTCCGGGCGCGCGCAACGCCAGCCGCGGGCGCGCCAGTCGATGCTGCCTTCGGACGTCGCGAGCAGCGACGCCAAGCGCGGCAGCCGTTCAACGGAGAGCACGCCGTCGAGCGTCTCGTCGTTGCGCGCCAGGCGCGCGGTATCGATCGTGGTATTCATCGGCGTCCTTATCATAGCGACTGCCCTTTCCGTGCCCTGCCGTGGCCCTGCTCGTGACGCACCGGACCGCCCCGCTGATCCTCGCCTCGACGTCGCCCTATCGGCGCGAGCTGCTCGCACGACTGACCTCGCACTTCGACGTGCAGGCGCCCGGCGTCGACGAGACGCCGCGCAGCGGAGAAACGCCGACCCGGACCGCGCAGCGGCTTGCGCTGGAGAAAGCGCTCGCCGTGGCCGCACGGCACCGCGACGCCCTCGTCATCGGCTCGGACCAGGCGGCGACGATCGACGGCGTGCACGCGATCGGCAAGCCCGGCGACCACGCCACCGCATGCGAGCAATTGCGCGCGGCGTCCGGACACACGATGCACTTCTACACCGCAGTGGCCGCCGTGCGCGCAGCCGACGGCTTTCGGGCGCGCGCAGTAGCCGAGACGCGCGTACGGTTTCGCCGGCTGGACGACGACGAAATCGAGCGCTACCTGCAGCGCGAACAGCCCTACGACGTTGCCGGTTCCGCGAAGGCCGAAGGCCTGGGAATCGTGCTGCTCGACGCGATCGAGGGCGACGACCCCACGGCGATCATCGGCCTGCCGCTGATCGCGCTCGGCCGGATGCTGCGCGACGCCGGCCTGTCGCCGCTTTCCGCTTCCGGTTCCGGCGCGCGATGAGCGGCGCGCTCTGGCTGATTCCCACGCCGCTGGGTGCCGCCGAACAGGCGCGCGAAGTGCTGCCGTCGGCGACGCTCGCCTGCATCGAAGGCCTCGACTACTTCGTCGTCGAGAACGCGCGCAGCGCCCGCGCCTTCCTGAAGGCCGCCGGCACGACGAAGCCGCTGCAGTCGCTGGAACTCGTCGAACTCGACGAGCACACGCCGCTCGAACGCATCCCGCAACTGCTCGCGCCGATCGCCGCCGGGCGCGACGGCGGACTGCTCTCCGAGGCCGGCGCGCCGGCGATCGCAGACCCGGGCGCGGCGCTCGTCGCAGCCGCGCACGAAGCCGGCATCATGGTTCGCCCGCTGGTGGGCCCGAGCTCGATCCTGCTCGCCCTGATGGCCTCGGGGATGAACGGACAGCGATTCTCGTTCGCCGGCTACGTGCCGGCGCAGCCGCAAGCGCGCGTTCGCCGCCTGCGCGAACTCGAGCGCCGCTCGCTGCGCGAGGACGAAACGGTGCTGATCATCGAAACGCCCTACCGCAACCGCGCGCTGCTCGAATCGGCGCTGCTCGCGCTGGCCCCCACCACCCGGCTGATGCTCGCCTGCGAGTTGAGCACCGCGGCCGAGCGCATCGTGGTCGACACGGTGGCCGGCTGGCAGCGTGCGAAACGCGAAGCGCCGAAGGCGCCGGTGGTCTTCGGCCTGCTCGCGCGCGGCGCAGCGCCGCCGCGCAACTGACGGGCGGCGATCAGCGAAGCCCGAAGCGATCAGCGAAGCCATGACGCGGTGGCGCCGGCGCCGAGCGTACGCGCCATCGCTTCTCCAGCGGCCGTGCCGAGGCGGCGCGTGATTCGATCGAGCACGTTGCGCCGCGGCGAGAAATCGACCACGCGCTCGGCGTTCACGACATCGCGCGCCACCGACTCGAGCGAACCGGTCGCGTCGGCGAGCCCCAGCTCGATGCTGCGCTCCCCGGTCCAGACCATTCCGCTGAACATCTCCGGCGTTTCCTTCAGTCGCTCGCCGCGCCCCTTGCGCACCACTTCGATGAACTGGCGGTGGATCTCGCCGAGCATGCGCTGCGCGTGCTCGCGCTGCTCCTCGGGAAGCGGCGAGAACGGATCGAGGAAGCCCTTGTTCTCGCCGGCCGTCAACAGCCGGCGCTCCACGCCGAGCTTTTTCATCGCCCCGGTAAAGCCGAAGCCTTCGATCAGCACGCCGATCGAACCGACCAGGCTCGCCTTGTCGACATAGATGCGGTCGGCGGCGGACGCCACGTAGTAGCCGCCCGATGCGCAGATGTCCTCGACCACGGCGTACAGCGGCGTGTCCGGATGTTCGGCGCGCAGGCGGCGGATCTCGTCGTGGATGATGCCGGCCTGCACCGGACTGCCGCCGGGGCTGTTCACCCGCAGCACGACCGCTGCCGTGTTCCGGTCGTCGAAGGCGGACTTCAGCGCCTCGATCATGTCGTCGGCCGACGCGTCGCCCTCGGCGGAGATGACGCCACGCAATTCGACCAGTGCCGTGTGCTTCCCGGCGGGCAGGCGCGCGTCGCGCGCGAACCATCCGCTGACGAACACCAGCGCGACGACGATCCACGCGAAAGTCAGCAGCCGGAAGAAGATCGACCAGCGGCGCGCGCGGCGCTGCTCGCGCAGCGTGGCGAAGAGCAGCCGTTCGAGGGTGTCGCGCTGCCATGCAGGATCGGAGGTGGCCTGGGCTTGCGCGCCGTCGCTCGATGCGCCGGGGTCGGTCATGGCAGCGTTCCGGGAAGTGGGTTGCGGGACGGCGCGCATGCGCGCGCGACGTGCACGCGTCCGTCGCGTTCCTCGCAGGGGAGCCGTCGTAGCGCGTCGCCCGCGCACGGACCCGCGACGCAGGCGCCGCTGCCGACGTCGAACAGCGCGCCGTGCATCGAGCACACCAAGTATAGGCCGGCGTCGTCGAAGAATCGGCCGGGCTGCCAGTCGAGCTCGGCGAAACGATGCGGGCAGCAATTCACGAATGCGTGAACTGCGCCGCGATGACGAACGACGAAAGCCGCATGCGTAGCACCGCTCGCATCGATCCATTCGAAACGCACGCCCTCGCCGCCGTCAACCAGTTCGCCGGCGGCGCAGACGTCGAGCGGGACGTCGTCAGCGGCGCGAGCTGCGCCCGCCGCGGGCGCAGTCACGTCACCCGCGCGAGCAGCGTGTCGCGCAACTCGGTGATGGAATCGACCATCGCCAGCGATGGCTCGGCCTCGAGTTCGCCGCGCGTATGCGCACCATAGGTGACGGCAATCGCGCCGGCGCCGGCGGCCCGCGCCATCCCCAGGTCGTGCGTGGTATCGCCGACCATCAGCGCGCGCGCAGGGTCGACGTCGAGCTCCTGGCAGATATCGGACAACATCCACGGATCGGGCTTCGGCGCGCCTTCGTCGGCGCAGCGCGTGGTCAGGAAGTGGCGCGCCCAACCGGTCTGCCCGAGTGCGCGATCGAGTCCGGCGCGCGACTTGCCGGTAGCAACCGCCAGCCACGCGCCCACGTCGACGAGTTCCGCGAGCAGTTGCGGGATGCCTTCGAAGGGCTCCAGGCGTGCATCGAGCGCGAAATAGTGATGTCGGTAGCGCACCACGAACTCGGGAAGCTGCTCGCGCTCGATCGACGGCACGGCGATGCGGATCGCTTCGAACAGACCCAGGCCGATCACGTGCGACGCGCGCTCGCGCGACGGAATCGGCAGCCCCAGGTCGGCGGCGGCTGCACGCAACGCATGCACGATGGCGGACGTGGAGTCGATCAGCGTGCCGTCCCAGTCGAACACCACCAGCCGATAGCGGCCCGCTTCGCTCACGTGCGGGCCTCGTCGCGCCCGGCCTTCGTCGCGGCAAGCAACTGCTCGAAGGCCGGCGGCATCGGCGCCTCGACGCGCATCCGCTCGCCGCTGCGCGGATGGCGAAACGCGATCGACTGCGCATGCAGGTACATGCGTCGATGGCCGGCGCGCGCGAGCCGGCGGTTCAGTTCGAAGTCGCCGTACTTTTCGTCGCCGACGATCGGGCAGCCGGCGTGCGCCAGGTGCACGCGGATCTGGTGGGTGCGCCCGGTCTCGA
This sequence comes from Burkholderiaceae bacterium, assembly GCA_021166725.1. GTDB lineage: Bacteria > Pseudomonadota > Gammaproteobacteria > Burkholderiales > Burkholderiaceae_E > Zeimonas. Next base: position 20,563 of record JAJPES010000033.1, read on the forward strand.
GTCGGGCCTCGACGAGCGACAGCTCGACCTCTGCCGCCCGGTGCGCGTGGGAAATCCCCGTCACGTGGGTGACGGCGTCCAGCCCTGCCCGATCGACGACCACGCGCCGATCGCCATCGGGCGCATCGCGGCGCAGCAGCGGAAACGCCAGCGTGCGGGTGCGCAACGGCCAACGGCCGACGACGATCGCGCGATAGCGCTTGTCGGTGTCGCGCTCGCGCAATTGCGCGTGCAGACTCACCAGCGCCGCCCGGCGCTTGGCCACCAGCAGCACGCCCGAGGTGTCGCGATCGAGCCGGTGGACGAGTTCGAGGAAACGCGCCTGCGGACGCGCGGCGCGCAGCTGCTCGATGACGCCGCTGGACACGCCGCTGCCGCCGTGCACCGCCACCGATGCCGGCTTGTCGATCGCCAGCAGGTCGTCGTCCTCGAACAGCACCGGCAGCCGGCGCGCGAGGTTCGCGCGCTCGCGCTGCACCGGATCTGCACCTTGGCGGGCCCCGGCGTGCGTCGCCGGCGGATGGTTTTCGGTCTCGCCGAACACCGGTGGAATGCGGATCCGGTCGCCCGCCTGCAGCCGGTAGTCGATCCGGCTGCGCGAGCCGTTCACCCGCAACTGGCCGCTGCGGATCCAGCGGTACAGATGGCTCTTCGGGACGGCGGCGAAGCGGCGCGCGAGAAACGCATCGAGGCGCTGGCCCGCATCGTCGTCGTCGGTCTCGATCTGACGTGCGGCAACCGAAGCGAAGCGGCGCGGCCGGGCGTGCTGCCCATCGCCGGCGTCCGGCCCGCTGTTTGCACGGGATCGTTCCATGTTGCGATATACTTCCGGCGTCGTGTGCGATTCTGGCCAGTGGAAACGGCCACCCCGCACGTCGGCCGTCCCGTACTCCGGGGTGCCCCCGGTGGCCTGCGCCGAAGCGAAAAACGCCGCGCGGCGCCGAAGGCTCCCGATCCGAGAGTCCGGATTGTACCCGGGCGACTGGCGTCGAGGCTGCAGTGCAACCCGATCGCCCTCACGACTGGAATCTTTCAACCGCGGCCTGCCCGGCCTTCAGGCGAGCAGGCGCGGGCCGATGCGGATTATTCACGAGAAGAATGCAAACAGGACGACCGCTATTGCGCGGCTTCGTCTTCGGCAACGCCCATCCCCGATCCCCGATGTCTTCGAACGCCTTCACCGAGCCCGACGGGTTGCGCCCGTCGCCGGCGTGCGCGCGGGCGCGGTGCGCATCCGGGGGCGCCTCAGGCCGCCGATAGCACCGACATCGCCGCGCGCGCGCCGCGTCCGGCGCGCCATCCGGCCGTCGGAACTCCTTCTCCTGCATTCCGTTCGCATCGACCCGCTGGCCGTAGAGCGCAGCCACGCCGCAGCGCCGCACACGGAGTCATTTGCATGAAGCGAATGCTGTTCAATGCCACGCACGCCGAGGAGTTGCGCGTGGCGATCGTCGACGGGCAGAAGCTCATCGACATCGACATCGAATCGGCCGGGCGCGAATCGCGCAAGAGCAACATCTACAAGGGGGTCATCACCCGGGTCGAACCGAGCCTGGAGGCGTGCTTCGTCAACTACGGCGAAGAGCGCCACGGCTTCCTGCCGTTCAAGGAAGTCGCCAAGAGCTGGTTCCGCAACGGCGCCGACGCGAAGTCGCGCATCCAGGACGCGATCTCCGAAGGCCAGGAAATCATCGTCCAGGTGGAGAAGGAGGAGCGCGGCAACAAGGGCGCTGCGCTGACCACCTTCATCTCGCTGGCCGGCCGCTACCTCGTGCTGATGCCGAACAACCCGCGCGGCGGCGGCGTTTCGCGCCGCATCGAGGGCGAAGACCGGCAGGAACTGCGCGAGGCGATGGACAAGCTCGAGCACCCGTCGGGCATGAGCCTGATCGCGCGCACCGCCGGCATCGGCCGCAGCGCCGAGGAACTGCAGTGGGACCTGAACTACCTGCTGCAGTTGTGGAAGGCGATCGAGGCGGCCGCCGGCTCGGCCCCCGGGCCCTTCCTCATCTACCAGGAATCGAGCCTCGTCATCCGCGCGATCCGCGACTACTTCACCAGCGACATCGGCGAGATCCTGATCGATACCGACGACATCTACGAGCAGGCGCGCCAGTTCATGGCGCACGTCATGCCCGATACCGTCGATCGGGTCAAGCGCTACCGGGACGACACGCCACTGTTCTCGCGCTTCCAGATCGAGCACCAGATCGAGACCGCGTATTCGCGCATCGTGCCGCTGCCGTCGGGAGGCTCGGTCGTCATCGATCACAGCGAGGCGCTGGTCGCCATCGACGTCAACTCGGCGCGCGCCACCAAGGGCTCGGACATCGAGGAAACAGCGCTGCGCACCAACCTCGAGGCGGCCGACGAAGCGGCGCGCCAGATGCGGCTGCGCGACCTGGGCGGGCTGATCGTCGTCGACTTCATCGACATGGAGAGCTCGAAGAACCAGCGCGAAGTCGAGCAGCGGCTGAAGGATGCGCTGCACTACGACCGCGCGCGCGTGCAGACCGGCAAGATCTCGCGCTTCGGACTGATGGAGCTTTCGCGCCAGCGGCTGCGCCCGGCGCTGAACGAAGGCACGCACATCACCTGCCCTCGCTGCAACGGCACCGGCGTCATTCGCGACACCGAGTCCTCGGCGCTGCACGTGCTGCGCGTGATCCAGGAAGAGGCGATGAAGGACAACACGGCCGCCGTGCACGCGCAGGTGCCGGTCGACGTCGCCACCTACCTGCTCAACGAGAAGCGCAGCGAACTGAACAAGCTCGAAGCGCGACTGAAGGTCGAGATCGTGCTGATCCCGAATCAGCACCTCGAAACGCCGCATTACAAGACCGAGCGGCTGCGCCACGACGACGAGCGGCTCGCCACCTACCGCGCCAGCCACACGCTGGCGGACACGCCGGCGCACGACAACTCGTACCTCGAGAGCAAGTTCGAGGCCGCCAAGCCGCGCCAGGAAGCACTCGTGCGGGGCATCACGCCCGAGCAGCCGCCGCCTCCGCGTCCGCAACGCGCCGCCGCTGCGCCGGTGCAGCCCGAGCGCGTCGAGGCACGCGCCGCATCGCAGCCTGCCGCACGCGCGCCGATGCTCGAACCCGCTTCGGCCAACGCCGACGGCCTGCTCGGCCGCATCCTCGGCTGGCTGCGTCGCAAGCCGGCCAATGAAGCGAGCGCGATCGCCGGCGCAGGCGTTGCGTCGAGCGCTTCCGCACGCACCGAACGCGGCGGCGACACGCGCACAGCGGGCCGCAGCGAAGCACGCGAAACGCGGCCGGCACGGGGCGATCGCGAGGCCGGAGCGAACGGCGAGCGAGGCGGTCGCAACGGGCGAGGCACTCGCGGCGGTCGCGATCGGCGCGACGGCGAGCGCGGCGAGCGCGGCGAGCGCACCCGTCGTCCCGAGCGCGAAGCCGGCGCCCGCGACGAAGGCGCACGCCCCGCACGCGGAGAGCGCCGCGACCGTCAGGAACGCGGCGAGCGCACCGAACAGGCGGATCGTGGCGAGCGCGGCGCACGCGCGGAACGACCCGAGCGGGCCGAACGGGCCGAGCGAGCCGAACGACCCGAGCGCGCCGAACGACCCGAGCGAGCCGAACGACCCGAGCGCGCCGAACGACCCGAGCGCGCCGAACGACCCGAACGGGCGGAACGCGCCGCCCATGGCGACCGCGCAGATCGGGGAGAACGTGCCGAGCGCGGCGAACGTGCGGAACGCACCGAGCGTGGCGAACGCGCCGATCGTCCGGAACACGCCGAGCGTGCGGAGCGACCCCGTCGAGCCGAGGCGGTAGACGAGAGCCAACCGACCGAGTCGAAAGTTGCGCGGGAAGCGAGCGTCGTGCCGCCCACGCTGGCCGATGCCGAACTGCTGGCTGCCGCGCCGGGCAGCGAAGACGAGTCGCAGCAAGCGCTCGAAGCCCGAGACGAATCGCGCAACGGCCGCAGTCGCCGTCGACGCGGCCGACGCGGCGGTTCGCGCGGCGCCGCGGCAGTCGCGGACGGTAACGGCGAAGCCGCTGAAACGACCGCAGACGACGAGCGCGTAACCGGCGAAGAAGCGGCCGCGGCAACCGACGCGGAAACCGCTGGCATCGAGGCTACGGCCGCCGAGGCGGCGTCCCCCGACCTGGCAGACACCGCAGTCGCCCGCGAGACCGGCTCGGCCTCATCGAAGCAGCGAACCGAGGCCGCTCGCCCGTCCGCGTCCGTCGACGAAGGTCCACGCGTCATTCCGGAGAGCCTGCGCCGGTCGCCGGTCGAATCGGCCGACCTCGAGGCGGTGAGCAGCGCGCCGACGGCACAGCCGACTGCAGTCGAGCCGACGGCGACGTCGCACCAGCCGCCTGCGGTCGAGCCGACGGCGACGTCGCATGCTGCTGCACAGGAGTCCCGGGCGGAACGAGTCGCGCCGAAGGAAGCGGACGCACCGATCGTGCCGGCACCGCTGCCGCGCGATCAGCTCGAATCGATCGTCGAGTCGGCCGGCCTGCAATGGGTAGAGACGAGCCACCACGCGGCCTCGGCGGCGCAACCCGAAACGGTGCCGCCTCCGCGCAAGCCGCGTGTGCGCAAGCCGCGCAGCGCTACCGGCACCGAACCGCTGGAGCAGGTGGAAACCGGTCGCCCGAAGTAAGGGGCTGAAGCAAGAATCCCGGACAACCCTTGTCCGGGGGTCTCGACTGCGGCCACCTCGATTTCAGCGGCACACTGGCACGGTCCCGGCGTGGGACCGTGCCAGTTTTTCGAGCGTGGACCCGACCACTTCGAGTGGAAGCGAAGCATTTCTCGACGACGTCGAGCGCGCTGCATTCGAGTATTTTCGGCAGACGACGAACCCGGCAAACGGCCTGGTTGCCGACACGGCCCGTGAGCACCGGCCGTGCAGCATCGCCGTCGCGGGATTCGCGCTGTCCGTGTATCCGGCAGCGATCGGGCGTGGATGGGTAGCGCGCGGCGAGGCGCTCGAATCGAGCCTGGCAACGTTGCGCTTCTTTCGCGACTGTGACCAGCGCGGTGCGCCGGATGCCACCGGTTACCGCGGATTCTATTATCACTTTCTCGACATGCGCTCCGGGAAGCGGATCTGGCGTTCGGAATTGTCGATGAACGACACGGCAATCCTGATTGCCGCAGGATCATCGGTATGCGAGCGCCTTCAATCCGGGACTGATCGACGCCGACGGCAGGTTCTGGATTTCGCCCGGCTACTACGGTCTCGATCAGGGCATAGTGGCGACAATGATCGAAAACCACCGAACGCGGTTGATCTGGCGACTGATGCGCAATTGCCCCCATATCGTCGCCGGACTGCGGCGCGCGGGGTTCACGGATGGTTGGCTGTAACAGGCCGTCGATGACCGTGATGACCGCGATGACGACCGCAACATGCACGCAGCGGCGACACCGCGGAGAGGTTCGATGCCATCATCACCGGCACCGGTCGGGCGCCGAGCGTCGACGGACTCGCCCTGGAAGCCGCCGGAATCGAATACGACCGTCGCCGCGGAATCCATGTCGACGATTTCCTGCGCACACGCAACCCGCGCGTCTACGCTGCCGGCGATGCATGCCTGGCGCACAAGTTCAACGACACGGCCGATGCCTCGGCACGCATCGCGGTCCAGAACGCGCTCTTTCGCGCGCGCCGACGATGGAGCTCGCTGACGATTCCTTGGTGCACCTACACCGATCCGGAAATCGCGCACGTTGGTCTTTATGCGCGCCATGCCCGCGAGCGGGGGATTCCGGTGGATACCTACACCGTCCCGATGCACGACGTGGATCGCGCGATTGCCGACGACGAAGAAACCGGGTTCGTGAAGATCACCGTCGACGAGGGGACGGATCGCATTCGCGGCGCGACCATCGTCGCCCGCCACGCGGGCGAAATGATCAGCGAGATCACGTTGGCGATCGAAGCACGCATCGGACTGCGACGCCTGGCCCGCGTCATCCACCCCTATCCGACCCAGTCCGAGGCGATCAGAAAGGCGGCCGACGCCTGCAACCGTGCGCGCCCGATTTCGCGCGCGCGGAAACTCGTCGACCGATCCCTGCGTCGGCTGCGCCGGTGATCGAGACTCTCCCACCGCGGCAGTGGCGATTTCCCCCTGTCCCGCTCGTCGGGCAGGGTGCATCCTTGGACACCGAAGTGGCGACACCGCCACTTCACCCTGGAAACGCATGCCGCGCAGATCGGCGCCGCCATCCAGGAGTTTCTGAAGGGAAGATCATGGCAACGACCGGAAGAACCTTCGAGACCATTCCCGTCGGCACGAACGTGACCTGGCATTACCGCAGCGCCATCGGTCACGGCACGGTCATCGGCGTGCACAAGCTCGGGACCACGGCGGACAACACGATGTACGACATCCGCCAGCACGACCATCATCCTGGCGAGCCGGCAATCCTCCACCACAGCGGCAAGGCATTGACCGTGGTCAGGTCCTGAATCCGCTGTACCGGGGTTCGTTCGGTATCGACAACCCCGCACGTCAACCGTCGAGCTTTCCCTGTACTCGCGAGCGCCATGCAACGCTACGATCGAGACAGCAATACTCCAGGAGATCCGACGTGATCGAAAGTCGTAGCGACCTTTTTGCGAGGTACCGCGGAACCATCATCGGACTTGCGTTGGCAGTGCCGCTGGCTTTGGCCGCGCCGCCACCGAGCTTCGCCGCGGACATCACCGATTCGGCACCGGCCAACTTCAAGAAAGTCAGTTCGCTGGTGAAGCTGCCCGATTTCGTGCCGGGGTTGGGAACGCTCTATGTCGATCCGTCGACGCTGCCGGTCGGACCGTTCCTCGGCTACAGCCACAAGGGCAAGCTGGTCAACATCACCTACATGGTTCCACTGAAGGATCTCGACGCGCACAAGAGTTTCGATACGCTGGGTGAAGTGGCCAAGGGGGTGAAGCTCGACCACACCGACATTCAATACAACCCGGGTCATCCCGGCGTGGAAGAGCCGCACTACCACGTCGTCCAATGGCTGATCAGCCCCGCTGCCGTCAAGGCAGAGATGAAGTAGATGCGGACCTTGCGCAGGCGCCAGCCCATCGTCGCGATGCGAACGCAGGCGGCGCCTTTTCGCGAGGCTCTGACGGCGACGTGCATTGCGCTCGCTGCGACCCTTGGCGCCGCAGGGCCTGCATCCGCCGCCACGGTGGAAATCCAGCTGATACAAACGCCATCCGGCGAAACGTATTTCGACCCGGCTGGCGTCCACATCGCCCCCGGTGACACGGTCCGTTGGGTCCAGATCGCCGGTTTTCACTCGATCACGGCCTATCACCCCAACAACGACCATCACGAGTTGCGGATTCCCACGTCCGCGAAGCCATGGGACTCCGGCGTCCTGCTGGGTACCTATCCCGCGTCCGGCGCCACCTTCGAGCACGTGTTCAGCGTGCAGGGCGTGTACGACTACTTCTGCAGGCCTCACGAAATGGCCGGCATGGTCGGAAGAATCGTGGTGGGAGAGCCCGGCGACGGTCCGGGCACGAAGCCTTTCGGCTATGCGCCGAACGAGCACTGGACGTCGGTACCGGAAGCCGCGCGCAAGGCGTTTCCCTCGGTCGACGAGATCCTGAAGAAGGGAACCGTGCCGGGGCGCTGACTCGGGCCTCGCAGCACAGCGGTTCGCGCCCCTGCTTCGTTCGTCGCTCGTCGGCGGATGCGTCGGCCGCGTGCGTACTCCCCGTTCGGCAATCGAGGACGCCCCTCCGCCGCTGTTCGGTTAGCCCCATTACCGAGCCTTCCCCGTGGACCTATTCTCGAATCGTGCACCGGCGGTCCGAATGTCGGCGCAAACGAGCCATCAACGAACACGAGGAAATATCATGAGAACCATCCTCATCGCCGCAATCTTCACAGCAGTCGCCGCCACCGCGTCCGCGCAGGAAATCACGCCACCCGATGACACTTTCGTTTCCACCAAGACGCGTGCCGAAGTAATCGCCGAGATGCACACCGCGCAAGCGCAAGGGCTGATGAAACAGCAGGGCGAGATCACCTGGCTTGCGCCGAGCGCCACCACTTCCGGCGCCAACGTCGCCGCCATCCGTGACTCGGCGCGTCGGGCCGAAATCGCCGATCAGCCCAATACGGTCTACGGTCCTCGGTATCGCAACTGAACGAGGCTGGCGGGGACGCCGGTGACCTGCCGTACACGAGCCGCCGTCTGCGCTACATGCGCAGACGGGCGCGTCGCGCACGGTGCCCGAATCACTTCGTCCCGCGCTTTCCGGACGGCATTCGCATCCCGCGTCGACCCGAGTGCACGATGAACTCGCCCGCCTCGCATTCCGTCCGCGCACGCGTGCTGGCATATGTTCTTGCGATCGCCGTCGCGGTGATCGAAGTCGTCCTGGATCTCACCACCTGGGTCGATCTCGACATCGCAACGATCTACGGCATCCCGCTCGTGATCGTCGCGTTCACTCGCAATCGGCAACTGCTGTGGACGCTCACCATCGCGCTGGTGCTTGCGACATTCATCGCCTATGCGCTGCAGGTACCGGCCGGCGAATTCGAACTGGGGGAGGCCCGGTTCGTCAACCGGGTACTCGCCACGGTCTCGCTGCTGATCATCGCCGGCCTGCTTCACTTCTGGATGAGCTCGCTGGATATCCGCGACAGGCAGGCTCGACTGCTCGAGAAGCACGTCCACAGTCTCGAAGCCGCCAACATCGCGCTGGTCGAGCGGGAAGTGCAGATCATGCGTCAAAACCAGGAACTGGTTCTGCGTCGCCTCGAGGCAGACAAGGCAAGCGAACGCAAGACACGCTTGCTGAACGCCGTTGCGCACGACGTACGCAACCCGCTGCATGCGATCAACCTGATGGCCGATGCGATCCGACGCGCCGCGGAAGACCCGGCTCTGAGCGCGAACGTGCCGCGAATGACACAACGGCTGCAGTCCAGCGCCCGATCGATGGCGGCTCTGGTGGCCGACGTACTCGACATCGCGTACTTCGACTCCGGCCTGGCAAAGCGACACGACACCGTATTCTCGCTCGACGAGGTCATCGAGACGGCATGCCACGACTTCGCACCGCTGGCCGACGTGAAGATGCTGCAACTGCAGGTGCAGCCGTCGAACCGGGACCTTCGTGTGTGCACCGATCGGGTCAAGCTCGAACGCATCGTCGACAACCTGGTGACGAACGCCATCAAGTTCACGCTGGAGGGCAGCGTCGTGCTGCACGCAGCGGTCGCTGCCGACGGTGCAGCAGCGATCACCATTCGCGACACCGGGATCGGCATCCCTGAGAGCCAGCTCGAGCATGTCTTCGACGAATTCGCTCGACTGGATACGGCGGCCGGAAATCCGGATCGCGGTTGGGGTCTCGGCCTTCCCATTTGCCGCGCCCTGGCGGAAGTCATCGGTGCCCGCATCGACGTCCAGAGCGAGCTGAACAGAGGCACACTCTTCACCGTGCGGCTGCCTCCCAAGTGCGTGGTGACTGCGATATCCGATGCGAGCTCGTGCCCGTCGCCGCCGTGCGGTGCGGCAGATTCGGTGAGCGGGCCGGTCGTCGGCACGGTCGGCACGGTCGGCACGTGACCGCATCGGCGAAGGCCTCACCGCGCCGGAGAACACGGAGGGCAGGAAGATGATCCACGTTCTTCTCGCAGACGACCACTCCATCGTTCGCGACGGGTTGCGCGCTTTGCTGGACGCAGAGTCCGACATCCGCGTGACCGGGGATGCAGCAAACGGGCGGGAAGCCGTACGGCTGGCGCGACAACTGCATCCGGACGTGATGATCATGGATATCGCGATGCCCGAAATGAACGGCATCGAGGCAACCCGGTCGGTCCGCGAGGTCAGCCCTTCGACGCAGGTTCTGATCCTCTCGATGCACTCGACCATCGAACATGTCTTCCGGGCGTTGAATGCAGGTGCAAGCGGCTACCTGCTCAAGGACTCGGCAGGCGGAGAGGTCGCCGACGCCGTTCGGGCCGTTCACGCAAGGCGACGCTATCTGAGCCAGAAGATCTCTTCCGCCACGCTCGATGCATACGTCTTCGAGCGGCACCGCGCCAGCCCGCTTGACAGGCTGAACCCGCGCGAAAGGCAGATCCTCCAGCTCGTCTCGGAAGGCAAATCGAGCGCGGAAGCCGCGGCGATGCTGTTTCTGTCGCCCAAGACGGTCGACGCCTATCGCAGCCGGATGATGCAGAAGCTGGAGATCGGTGACCTCCCCGGGCTGGTCAAGTTCGCGATCCAGCACGGCATCACGCAACTCGAATGATCGACGCAACATCGTCGCCGGCCAGTGAAGGCCGCGCGAGGCTTCGAATGGCGCTGCGCAAGCCCGCAGAGGCCGCCATCGACTCCACCACTTTCGGGTCAGGCTCACGCGAGAGGCGCACGGCGCTGCTCAGCGGGGTGATCGCCATCGCGCTCGGCCTCGTTGCCGCCGACTTCGCGACCTGGATCCAGCTCGATGTCGCCGTGATCTACGGCCTGCCACTGGTCCTCGCCGGCGCGCTTCGTAGTCGGGCGGTTCTGTGGATGCTGGCGGCATCGCTGGTCGGGGCGACCTTTCTGGTGTACGCACTGCAGGTCCCGACAGGCTCGTTCGCGCCGAACGAAACCTTTTTCGTCAACCGGGTGCTCGACGCACTCTCGTTGCTGCTCGTGGCTGGGGTACTGCATCTGTGGATGAGCTCCACTGCCGCCCGGGAAGCGCAGTCGCGCATCATCGAGGAGCAGAACGAGAAGCTGCAGGCCGCGCGGGTCGCACGCCGCATGGTCGAAGTGCAGGAGGCGGAGCGGCGCGAGGTTTCCAATCGGCTGCACGATCTGGTCGGACAGAAGCTCACCGCGCTCAGCATCAACCTGAACATCGCGCGCAGCCATCTCCCACCCGACCGGAACTCGCAGGTTCGTACGCGCCTGGACGACTCGTTGAAGATGATCGAGGAGACGACCGAGAGCATTCGCGACGTCATGGCCGAGTTGAGGCCGCCGGTGCTGGACGACTTCGGCCTTGCGCCCGTATTGCGCTGGTACGCCGGCGAGTTCACCCAGCGAACGGGGGTGCTGACGTCGGTCGTCGAGGAAGGGCAAGCGCGCCGCCTCACGCCGACGACCGAGCACGCGCTTTTCCGGATGGCGCAGAACGCGCTCGCCAACGTGGCCAAACACGCGCGTGCCGACAAGGCCGTGATCAAGCTGCAAACGACTGCGGACTCGGTCTGCCTGACCGTCGCCGACAACGGCGACGGCTTCGTTCCTGCCGCGGTTCAGGCGCCCACGCAGGATCACGGCTGGGGACTGATGATCATGCGCGAACGGGCCGCGGCGATCGGTGCGCAGTTGACCGTCGACTCGGCGCCGGGGCACGGAGCCAGGATCGTCGTCACCCTGAACGAGAATCCCGATGATCAGAGTTCTTCTCGCGGATGATCACGCCGTCGTGCGCGCGGGCTTGCGCGCCCTGCTCCAGGCACAGCCTGGAATCGATATCGTCGGCGAGGTCGCCAATGGGCACGAAGCGATACGCGAAGCGAAGCGGCTGCATCCCGATGTCGTCGTCATGGACATTGCGATGCCGGAGCTCAATGGAATCGAGGCGACGCTGCAGTTGCAGGACGCCTGTCCCTCGACCCAGGTCCTGATCCTGTCGATGCACGCGACCAGCGAGCACATTTTCCGCGCCCTTCGCGCGGGCGCACATGGATACCTGCTGAAGGATTCCGCCGGGGTCGAAGTGGTGCAGGCCGTTCGCGACGTGCACGCGGGACGGCGCTATCTCAGTCAGCGCATTACCGCATCGGTGATCGACGACTACATCGCCGAGCGGCACCGGTCGAGCCCGCTGGATTGCCTCAGTCGTCGCGAACGCCAGATCCTGCAACTGGCTGCCGAGGGGAAGACCAGCACCGAAATCGCCGCGATGCTGTTTCTGTCACCGAAGACGGTCGATACCTATCGCAGCCGGATGATGCACAAGCTGGAGATCGACGACCTGCCCCACCTGGTCAGGTTCGCGATCCAGAACGGAATCACGCAGCTGGAATGAGGTGAAGGGTGAAGGGTGAAGGGTGAAGCCCTGACTGTCGAGGTCGCGGCTTTTCCCCTTCACCCTTCACCCTTCCCCCTTCACCCTTCACTGCCTTCAGCGCTGAAACTGGCTCGGCAGCGCCGCCGCCGTCGCCTCGTCGGACCGGCGCGCCGGAATCTTGCCCGCACGGATGTCGTCGTACCAGTAGCGGTGGTGCTCCTTGGCCCACGTCTCGTCGACGTAGCCCGCCTCCATCGCCTCCAGTGCGCCTTCCATGCCGATCGTGCCGATGTAGATGTGGCCGAAGACGAGCGCGATGAACAGCAGCGCGGCGCCCACGTGGATCCACCAGAACGTCTGCTGCGTGAAGCGCGTCTGCTCGAAGTTCGGAAAATCGAGCACGAATCCCGCGACCGACACGATGATGCCGAGCAGCACGACGCCGATCCAGAAGAACGCCTTCTCGCCGCCGTTGAAGCGTCCGCTGGGCACGTGCGGGCTCTTCTTCGACAGCAGGCCGCCGAAGCGCAGCAGCCAATGGATGTCGTAGCCGCGGATCCAGTTGTCGCGCACGAAGGTCAGGAAGATTGCGATCGTCGTGACGGCGAACAGCGGGCCGACAAAATTGTGCGTGGTTTTCGACAGGATCGCGAGGATCGAGAAGATCGTGTAGCCGGTGAGCGGCAGGAGGATGTGCTTGCCGAACAGCATCAGGATGCCGGTGAGCCCCAGCAGGACGAAGGCCGCCGCATTCAGCCAGTGGATGGCGCGCTCGACGAACGTGAAGCGCTCGATCAGCTGGCCGGTGGGCGGTTCGTGCAGGCGTATCTGCCCACGGTAGACGTAGAACAATGCGATCAGGATCAGCACGGCGACCAGGAACCAGCCGCCCCAGACCGTCATCGGTCCGTTGCGCAACTGCCGCCAGTCCTCGCCACGCGGCTCGATCAGCACGCCGCCTTCGAATTTCGGCAACTGCGTGGAGAACGCCTTCGCCGAATTGACCTGCCGCCAGATCGGTGCGTTGTTCAGCGGCTGGACTTTCTGCCGTGCTGCCGGATCGTCGCGCGTGTCCGCCAGCGACTTCGCCGCCGACTCCGCGGTGGGCGCGTCCTGGGGCACCTCGTCGTTCTGCTGCGCGAAGGCTGCAAAGCACCACAGCCCGACCAGCAGCGTCAGGAGCCGCATCGCTCGTTTCATGTTCAGCCTCCGATGCGGATGTACTCGTTCTGCCCCTGAAGCCGCTTCGTAAGCTGCTTTTCCCAGCTCCTCTCGTCGCCGCGCGTGTACTGCGTCTGGAACGGCAGCGGCTCACCCTGCCAGGGGGGCGTATCGCGATCGACCACCGTATGGCCCATTCGCTGGCCCTCGATGAGCTGCGGATTCTCGCTGCAGGCGCCGAGCGCGCCCAGCCCGAGGAGTGCGGCGGCGAGCACCGCGATGCGTGACTTGTTCATGGCTCAGCTCCCCCGCTTGCGCTGCTGCGCTCCGCCCGGACCGTAAGCAGTGCCCCAACCCCAGAGCTCGGCGCCCTTGCCGCGCGCCATCACGCGCTGCCGGTAGATGTTCGCGAGTTCCTCGCCGTCGCCGCCGAGCAGCGCCTTCGTCGAGCACATCTCCGCACAGACCGGCAGCTTGCCTTCGGCGAGCCGGTTGCGGCCGTACTTGGCGAACTCTTCAGGCGAACCGTCCTTTTCCGGCCCGCCGGCGCAGAACGTGCACTTGTCCATCTTGCCGCGCAGCCCGAAGGCGCCCGCCTGCGGGAACTGCGGCGCGCCGAACGGACATGCGTAGAAGCAGTAGCCGCAACCGATGCACAGGTCCTTGTCGTGCAGCACCACCCCTTCCTCGGTGTGGTACATGCAGTCCACCGGACAGACCGCGATGCACGGCGCGTCGGAGCAGTGCATGCAGGCGACCGAGATCGAACGCTCGCCCGGCTGGCCGTCGTTCAGCGTGACCACGCGTCGCCGGTTCACGCCCCACGGGATCTCGTGTTCCTGCTTGCACGCGGTGACGCAGCTGTTGCATTCGATGCAACGCTCGGCATCGCAGATGAACTTCATTCGGGCCATGGAGAGTCTCCTTTTATCCGTTCTGCGACGCGCGTCAGGCGAACTTCTCGACCTGGCAGATCGTGGTCTTCGATTCCTGCATCATCGTCACCGAGTCGTAGCCGTAGGTGGTGGCGGTGTTGACCGCCTCGCCGCGCACGACGGGGTGTGCGCCCTCCGGATAGAACTCGAGCAGGTCGCGGCCCTGCCACCAGCCGGCGAAGTGGAACGGCATCCAGCAGGTGTCGGGACCTACCCGCTCGGTGACCAGCGCCTTGACCTTCAGCTTCGCGCCGGTGGGCGTGGACAGCCAGACGTACTCGTCGTTGCGGATGCCGCGGTCGTTGGCCGCCTTCGGGTTGATCTCGACGAAGGCCTCCTGCTGCAATTCGGCGAGCCACGGGTTCGATCGCGTCTCGTCGCCACCGCCCTCGTACTCGGTGAGCCGCCCGGACGAAAGGATGAGCGGGAACTTCTCGTACATCTTCGATTCGATGTTCTTCTGCTGCAGCGTCTTGTACAGCGTGGGCATGCGCCAGAACTTGTTCTTGTCGTCGTGCGTGGGGTACTTCGCGACGAGGTCGGGTCGCGTGCCGTAGATCGGCTCGCGGTGCAGCGGGATCGGGTCGGGGAAGTTCCAGACGATCGCGCGCGCCTTGCCGTTGCCGAACGGGTAGCAGCCGTGGTTCTTCATGACTACGCGGATGATCCCGCCCGAGTTGTCGGTCTTCCAGTTCTTGCCGTCGGCAGCCTTCTTCTCTTCGTCGGTGAGTTCGTCCCACCACCCGAGCTTCTTCATCAGTACCGAGTCGAACTCCGGGTAACCGCCGTGAATGTCGGCACCCTTCGAGTAAGAGCCCTCGGCGGCGAGCAGCGACACGCCGTCCCGCTCTACCCCCCAGTTGGCGCGGAAGTTGCCGCCGCCATCCATCACGTTGCGGCTGGTCTGATACAGGTTCGGGGTGCCCGGGTGCTTCAGTTCGGGGTTGCCCCAGCACGGCCACGGCAGGCCGAAGTAGTCGCCGTCGCACGGCCCACCCACCGCCTTCAGCGTCTTCACGTCGAAGGTGTGCATGTTCTTCATATGCAACTTCAAACGCTCGGGCGACTGCCCGGTGTAGCCGATCGTCCAGATGCCGCGGTTGATCTCCTTCAGGATCGACTCCGGCGTCGGCTCGTGCCATTCGATCCCGTGCTTGTTCACCGGGCGCATCTCGTAGTTCTTCGCGAGCTGCTCGCCGAAGCCGAGGCGCTCGGCGAACGCCTGCATGATCGTGTGATCGGGCATCGATTCGAACAGCGGCTCGATGACGCGTTCGCGCCACTGCAGCGAGCGGTTCGACGCCGTCACCGAACCGGAAGTCTCGAGCTGCGTGCACGCAGGCAGCAGGTAGACCGCACGATTCGGGTTGATGTTCTTGTTGTCGCTGCCGCGCATCGCCGCCATGGCGGCGGTGGCCGACGGATACGGATCGACGACGACCAGCATGTCGAGCTTGTCCATCGCCTTCTTCATGTCCAGGCCGCGCGTCTGCGAGTTCGGCGCATGCCCCCAGTAGATGACGGCGCGCACGTTCGACGGCTGGTCGAGCTGCTCCTTGTCGAGCAGCACCGCGTCGAACCAGCGCGAGACGGTGGTCCCCGCCTTCTCCATCATGCCCGGCGCGAACTGCGCCTTCATCCAGTCGTAGTCGACGCCCCAGACCGCGGCGAAGTGCTTCCACGAACCGGCGGCAACACCGTAGTAGCCCGGCAGCGAATCGGGGTTCGGTCCGATGTCGGTGGCGCCCTGCACGTTGTCGTGGCCACGGAAGATGTTCGCGCCGCCACCGGGGATGCCGACATTGCCCAGCGCGAGCTGCACGATGCACGAGGCGCGCACCATTGCGTTGCCGATCGAGTGCTGCGTCTGGCCCATGCACCAGACGAGCGTGGACGGGCGGTTCTTCGCCATCATCTCGGCCGCCTGCGCGAGCACGGCCTCGGGAACGCCGGAAGCTTCCTCGACCTTGTCGGGCGTCCACTTCGCGAGCACCTCCTCGCGAACCTTCTCCATCCCGTAGACGCGATCGTTGATGTACTGCTTGTCTTCCCAGCCGTTCTTGAAGATGTGGTAGAGCATGCCGAACAGCACCGGGATGTCGGTGCCCGAACGGAAGCGGATGTAGAGATCCGACTTCGCTGCCGTGCGCGTGCGGCGCGGATCGGCGACGATCAGCTTGGCGCCGTTCTCCTTGGCATGCAGCATGTGCACCATCGACACCGGGTGCGCCTCGGCGGCGTTCGATCCGATGTAGAACGCGCACTTCGTGTTCTGCATGTCGTTGTAGGAGTTCGTCATCGCGCCGTAGCCCCAGGTATTGGCCACGCCCGAGACGGTCGTCGAGTGGCAGATGCGCGCCTGGTGATCCATGTTGTTCGTTCCGAAGAACGACACCATCTTGCGCATCAGGTACGACTGTTCGTTGCTGTGCTTCGACGAGCCGATCCAGAACGTCGCGTCGGGCCCCGACTCCTGCTTGATCTTCTTCAGCCGCTCGGTGATCTCGTCGAGCGCCTGCTTCCAGCTGATGCGTTGGTACTTGCCGTTGACGAGTTTCATCGGCGTCTTCAGCCGGTACTCGCCGTGGCCGTGCTCGCGGATGGCGGCACCCTTCGCGCAGTGGCCACCGAGGTTCAGCGGCGAGTCGAACACCGGTTCCTGGCGCACCCAGACCCCGTTCTCGACTACGGCGTCGATCGCGCAACCGACCGAGCAGTGCGTGCAGACGGTGCGGTGCACCTCGATCTTGCGCGCCGCGTCGGTCTGGGCCTGCGCCTGCGCCGGCTCGACCATGTCGAACGAGAAGGCCCCGGCAGCGGCGCCCGCGCCGACGCCGATTCCCGAGCGCTTCAGGAACGTGCGTCGGTCCATCGTCGTGCCCAGCGCCGAGCGCACGCCGCGCGCGAGACTGGCGGTGAGCGCGCCGGGTGCCGGCGTCGCGGCCGATTTGCGTTGCAGTTGCATGTCGCGTCTCCTCGTTCTCAAACCAGCGTGCTGCGGTAGTAGCGCTTGACGTGGTCGGTGACGTGGTATCCGCCGCCGCCGCGCTCGTCGAGCTTCGCCTTCTCCTTCGTCGCCGGCGCCTGCAGCGAGCCGCCCCCGGTGGCAACGACGGCGGCGCCCGCCGCCGATGCTAGCCCGGCGCCGAGCAGGAAACCCCTACGCGAGTTCTCGTTGGCTGCTTTCGGCTTCCTCGTGCTCATGGCTGCAGTCCTCCGCAAAAAGATCAATCCAGGGATTCGAAGTCGAACGCCTGTCGCTCCACGGCGAGAAACTCGCCGAGCAGCCGGGCGGCGTGCTTGTAGAAATCGGTAATGCCGCAGTGCTCGATCGCGCTCACGAGCGACTCGTACCACGGCGACAGGAAACGTTCGAAGAACACCCGCTGCGTGGAGAGGTTTCGCAACGACTCGGGCGCCGCGACGATCAGCCAGGTCATCGTCTCGAGCAGCGCAGACAGGTGATCTTCGGTTTCGGAGACATCGGCCCGGCGGGCCACACCGAGCAGTGCCAGATGCTCGCGCAGATCGACCAGCGGGCGCTCGTGCAGGTATCCGCTCAGGTGCCACGAGGCGTTCAGGAACACTTCGGCCTTGCCGACCCCGATGAACGTCGCCCCGTATTCCTCGCGCACCGCTTCGGCATCGGCATGCGCGCAGGCGTTCGCGAACGCGTTCCATGCGCGCCCCAGCGATGTGGGGTCGGCCTCGACGGTGTCCGGCGATGCGGCCTGCGCGCCGATCTCGCGCAGCCGCTGCGCCGACGGCGGCGCGCGGAAGAACTCCGCGAGCGTCGCGTACCAGCGGGCACGCGCGACGTCTTCCGGCGACACCGGGCGCGACTGGGACGACGCCGGTGTCGCTGCGTTCATGGTCGTTTCCGATCCTCGAGCGCGACCACCGTCGCCTCGTCGGTGCGGGAAAACATGTCGACGACGCGGCAGTCGGCGCACATCTGCAACCGCCGCGTGGCTTCGCCGCCGAACATCGAGTGCCCGGCCAGCTTGCCCAGCATGTTCTCGATCATCTGGCGGGTGCCGAACGGCTTGCCGCACGAGATGCAGGCGAAAGGTTGCGCCTCGTTGAGAACGACCGGTGTTCGTGTCTCCTCACTGAACACATACCTCGGCTCTAGTGTTATCGCCTGTTCGGGACAGGTCTTTACGCACAGGCCGCACTGCACGCAGTTGCGCTCGATGAAGCGCAACTGCGGCGAATCGGGGTTGTCCAGCAATGCCGATTCGGGACAGGCACCTATGCACGCCAAACATAGCGTACAGCTGTCTCTTTGGACTTTCAACGAACCGAATGGCGAGCCTGCGGGTAATGACACGCTTTGCGGAACGCTGCGCCCACGCGAAGTTGCCTGCGCAACGAGGTGGTCGAGCGCGAACTCGATCGAACGTCGCTTGTCCTCGGACAGCCCGAAGGTAGCGGGTTGCGCGACACCGTCGGCCGCTTCGAGCGCGAACAGCGAATCGGCCCAGTCGGCACGACTGGCATCGACGACGTGGAAATGCCTGCCCGCATAACCGAGCGCGCCGACCAGCGTCTGCGCGATGGCGAACTGGGCGGTGGTCGCCTCGCGGTACTGCGGAGCGATGCCGGGGGCGGCGAGCACCGCCACCTGGCTCGCGCCATAGGCGAGTGCCGACAGCGCCACGTCGATACCCACCGAGCCGACGTGGCGAACCGAGACCGGAATCACGCGCGCGGGCAAGCCACGGCCGGCGGGCAGCCCTCGCGCTGGCCCGCGTGCCCCGTGCGGCGCCCGGGCCAGCGACTCGAGCAGCGCGCGGCCGTCCTCCTCGTCGTGAAAGAGAATGAGCGCGTTGCGCCCGCCGCGCTCGCGATAGGCGAGCAGGCCCTGCCGCACCGGCTCCATCAGGCGCGCGGGCGTCGGGTACTGGTAGCTGATCGCGCCCGACGGACACACCGTCGTGCATCCGCCACAGCCCATGCACAGGTGCGGCTCGACGCGAATCCGGTCGCCGGCCGATTCGATGGCGCGCGTCGAGCAGACGTCGACGCAGGCCGTGCACCCGTTGATCTGGTTGCGCCCGTGCGCACAGGTCTTCTCGTTGTAGCGGAAGTATTTCGGCTTCTCGAACTCGCCGACCATCGCCACCAGTTCGAGCGCCATCCGGGAACGCTCCTTCTCGCTTCGCCCCGGATGGAAATAGCCCTGCGGCGGCTGATGGGATTCGAACATCGGCGTGCCCAGCCGCGTGACCGAGCAGCGTTTGCAGGTGTCGCCCAGCGGCTGCAGCCGGCAATCGAACATCGAATCGGCGCGCAGGTCGAAGACGAGATCGAAACGCTCGCTTCGCTCGCGCTCGGTACGGGAGAAGTCGATCGCGCCGATATCGCCGCAGGCCGCGACGCAGGCCCGGTGCGACCTGCACAGCGCGGTGTCCACCTGCAGGTCGGCGCCGATCGCCGACTCCGGACACGCCTCGACGCAAGCGCCGCAACGCACGCAGGCGTCCAGGTCGATCGGGTTGTCCTGTGTCCACTTCGCTTCGAAGTCGCCCAGCCAGCCCTCGATCGAGACCAGCGTTCCGGACAGCACCGGGAAGGTCCGTCCCGACGGCAGCGTCGCGCCGCCCGAATCGGTCATCAGCACGGTGGGACTCAGCTGCGACGCGAGCCGTTCGCCCCATTCGAGCGCATCGCGCCCCGGACCGACGACGAGCACGCGACCCTGCGAGCGATACTCCACCGCCGGCACCGGATCGATGCCGGCGCCCGCCGCGATCGCGACCAGCGCGGCGATCTTCGGTCCTGCATCGGCTCGCTGCTCGCCCCAGCCGGCCAGCTCGCGCACGTTGACGAAGCGCACCGGCGCCAGCGCCTGCTTCGCGGTGGCGAGTTCGTGGAACAGCGCCGCTTCCTGCGTGCAGGCGACGATGACGTCGTCGGTGCCGCCGATCGCGTCGGTGAAGCGCGAAACCTCGCGCCGGCACAACTCGCGTGCCGCAGGCTGCACCTCCACCGATTCCGGCAGGCCGCCCGCGAGGCGCGCGCGCGCCAGGTCGATCGTTCCGTTGCAGCTGCAGACGAGGACCTTCGTTTTCACCCCTGTGTCTCCTGCGGTTTCGCGTTGTTTTCGTTGGTGCCGTCGGCGTCGCTCGTCATCTGCGCGCCCGGTGCGGCTTGCTGGTCTTCCTGCGGCGAGACGTCGTCGTCGCCATCGCTGTGCGGATCGCCCCGTCCGGTTCCCTCGTCGGGCAGCGCGATGTCGTGCAACTGCTTCAGCTTCGCGAGCATCGGCGACGGAATCGGATCGGACTGCGTGTAATCGTCGATGTAGACGTCCAGGCCGTCCATCTCGTTGTAGCGCGGATCGCGGAACAGTTGCGCGAGCGCCGCGTTGCGCGTCGATCCGTCCACGCCGGGACGCATGAAGACACGGAAATCCGACTCCGGCGTCAGCGAATCGATCGGCGGCAGTTCGGGCGCCGGCTCGGAAGACGATGCGGGCCGCGTCGCAGCGTCGTCCGCTGCACGCTGCGCACCGGTATCGCCGGGCACGGGTGCTGGCGACGACGTGGCGTCGCCGTGCTGCGGCAACAGCGACCGCCGCGACTCGGCATCGGCGCGCTGCGCCGCGGACGGCTCCTCGCGATCGTGCGCCTCGTCACGGCGACTGTCGTGCTTGCGTCGCGACCAGCGCGAAAGGAATCGTTCGTTCATGCGCCCTCGTCGGTATCGCGCCCGCGCATCTCCTCGCGCTCACGCTCGGTCATCTTCCCGAACTCCTCGC
This sequence comes from Burkholderiaceae bacterium, assembly GCA_021166725.1. Classification (GTDB taxonomy): domain Bacteria; phylum Pseudomonadota; class Gammaproteobacteria; order Burkholderiales; family Burkholderiaceae_E; genus Zeimonas. The sequence goes on from JAJPES010000033.1 coordinate 41,453, forward strand.
GCGCAAGGAACGAAGGCTTTCCCCCCTTGCGCTTCTTCTTCGTCGGTTCGGCCACGTAATGCAGGCTGACGAACTCGGCCACCCACGGGATCATCGGCTCGGGCATCGGGACGGGATCGACTCTCGCACCGCCATCCATCCATCGGCCCGCCTCGTTGTAGCTTGCCGTGACGGCGAGCGCGCGCGGCGGAACCCGATCGTCATCGACGACGATACCCGTGTCGTCCTCGTGCAGTCGCCACTGCACGAACAGGGACGGCTCGTCGGTGGTCAGGTTCAGGTAGTAGCCCTCGCACTCGTCGAGATGCAGCTGGACGAAGAGTTCGCTGTCGGACTCCGCCGGCTCCACCGCGGCAGGCCGCCAGATGCGCGGCTGCAGCCAATGTCCCGTTTCGCGGCATTCGAAGCGCACGCGCACGGCGACGGGATCGATCTCGAGCAGTGGCTCGGCGCCCTCGGGAGGACGATACTCACGGTCGGTCAAGACGTTCTCCGCGCTTTCCTGCCGGCATTGCTACCATGGGCCATCTTAGCGATTCAGACATGAGCGAACGAATTCCCGCCGCCGAGCAGCGCTATGCCGCTTCCGTTCCCGACGTCTCGGGTGCGCCGGACGCGCCCACGGGCCGACTGATCGATCGGCGCGGACGGCGACTGCACGACCTGCGCATCTCGGTCACCGATCGCTGCAACTTCCGCTGCACCTACTGCATGCCGAAGGAGCTGTTCGGCAAAGACTACGCCTTCCTGCCGCACGCCTCGCTGCTCACCTTCGAGGAAATCACGCGGCTCGTGCGCCTGTTCATCCAGCATGGAGTGGAGAAGATCCGCCTCACCGGCGGCGAGCCGCTGCTGCGCCGCGATGTCGAGCGCCTCGTCGGAATGCTCGCGCAGTTGCGCACCCTGTCCGGCGAGCCGCTCGACCTCACGCTCACCACCAACGGCTCGCTGCTTGCGCGCAAGGCGCAGGCGCTGCGCGACGCCGGACTACGCCGCGTCACGGTGAGCCTCGACGCGATGGACGATGCGGTGTTCCGCAGCATGAACGACGTCGACTTTCCGGTGGCCGACGTGCTCGCCGGCATCGACGTCGCCGGGAAGCTCGGCCTGCATCCGCTGAAGATCAACATGGTCGTCAAGCGCGGCGTGAACGATCACGAGATCGTGCCGATGGCAAGGCACTTCCGCGGAACCGGCCACATCCTGCGCTTCATCGAATTCATGGACGTCGGCGCCTCCAACGGCTGGCGGATGGACGACGTCGTTCCCAGCGCCGAGGTCGCGCGCGCCGTCGGTGCGGCCTTTCCCATCGAGCCGCTGGAAGCGAACTACCCGGGCGAGGTCGCCGAGCGCTGGCGCTATGTCGACGGCGCGGGCGAGATCGGGCTCATCTCGTCGGTCACGCAGCCGTTCTGCGGCGCCTGCACGCGCGCGCGGCTGTCCACCGAAGGCAAGCTGTTCACCTGCCTGTTCGCCAACCGCGGCCACGACCTGCGTGCGCTGCTACGCGGCGGCGCCGACGACGCGCAACTCGCCGCGGCGATCGCCGCGGTCTGGGGCGCGCGCAACGATCGCTACTCCGAGCTGCGCTCGGCCGACACGGTCGGCATGCGCAAGATCGAGATGTCGTACATCGGCGGGTAGAACGTGTCGCTCGCTCTCAGCTCCTGTGCCCGTCCGGCCACCTACGAGGTCGATGCGATCAACGAGCGCGGCGAGACGGTGCCCACCGCCATCGCCGGAGAGCACCCGCTCACGCTGTACCTCGACAAGCGCGAGCTGGTCACGCTGATGACGCTCGGCGCGGCGCCCGAGCACCTGACGCTCGGCTACCTGCGCAACCAGCGACTGGTCGAGTCGCTCGACGAGCTCGCGTCGATCCAGGTCGACTGGGAAACCAGCTCGGTAGCCGTCACGTCGACCTCGCTCGCCACGCGCGGCGTGTCGGTCTGGGACGACGCCGCACAGGCCGACGCGCTCGCCGCGCGCCTGGCGCGACGCACCGTCACCACCGGCTGCGGCCAGGGCACCGTATTCGGCGACCTGATGGACGAGATCGACCGCATCGAGCTCTCCGGGCATGCACGGCTCACCGAAGAGACGCTCTACACGGTCACCGACCGCGTGCGCAGGCACGAATCGATCTACAAGGTCGCCGGCGCCGTGCACGGCTGCGCGTTGTGCGCGAACACCGGCGACGAACGCGGAGAGATCCTGCGCTTCGTCGAGGACGTCGGTCGTCACAACGCGGTCGACGCGATCGCCGGCTGGATGTGGGTCGAGTCGGTGAGCGCGGCCGACAAGATCTTCTACACCACCGGGCGGCTCACTTCGGAGATGGTGATCAAGTGCGCGCAGATGGGAATTCCATTCCTGCTGTCGCGTTCGGGACTCACGCAGATGGGGCACGAGATCGCACGGCGGGTGGGACTCACGATGATCGGCCGCTGCCAGGGCAAGCACTACCTGCTCTTCACCGGTGCGCAGCGCTTCGTGCGCCAACCGGTGCGCGCCTGGGCCTGAGCGCGTGCCGCGCACGCCGAACGAGCGCGCCGACCAGACGCCGTCGAGTCCGGCGAGCGTCGGGCGCGCCCCCGTGGCGACCGGCATCGGTCGCGACGAGGTCACCGGCATCGTGCTCGCCGGCGGACTCGGGCGCCGCATGAGCGACGACGGACGCGGCATCGACAAGGGGCTGCAACCGTTTCGCGGGCGGCCGATGATCGCGCACGCGCTCGAGCGCTTCGCGCCGCAGGTGGGCAGCGTGATCGTCAATGCGAACCGCAACGCCGATCGCTATCGCGACTTCGGTTGGCCGGTGGCACGGGATGCCGTCGAGGGATACGCCGGCCCGCTGGCCGGTCTTCATGCCGGCATGTCGCAGGCGCAGACAGCGTGGGTCGCGACCGTTCCGTGCGACTCCCCTTTCCTGCCGCTCGATCTCGTCGCGCGACTGGCGGCGGCGATCGACGCATCGGCAGCCGACGGCGAACGCGCGCAACTCGCGGTGGCGCGCACCGGCGCGCAGGCGCACCCGGTGTTCGCGCTCGTCGATCGCGCGCTGCTCGCCGACCTCGAGCGGTTCCTCTGCACGGGCCGGCGCAAGATCGACGCCTGGTATGCACCGCTGCGCGTGGTCGAAGTCGCGTTCGACGACGAGGCTGCGTTCCGCAACCTGAACACGATGCAGGAACTGAAGGAAGAGGAGCGCCGATGAAAGCACGCGCGAGACGAACGCGATGACCGCACCCGGCGCACGAGCCCCCTCGCTCGCCGACACCGCCCGCGGCATTTCCGACGCCGACCCGCGCACCTACCTTCCGGTCGAGCGTGCACGCGCAATCGTCGCGGACAGCGTCGAAGCGGTCGCCCTCGTCGAGCGCGTCGCGATCCGCAGCGCGCTCGATCGCGTGCTCGCACACGACGTCGTATCGACGATCGACGTGCCGCCGCACGACAACTCGGCGATGGACGGCTACGCGGTACGCGGCGAGGAACTCACCGACGACGGCGAGGCGCGACTGCGCATCGTCGGCACCGCATACGCGGGCCGCGCCTTTCACGGCGCGGTTGCTCGCGGCGAGGCCCTTCGGGTGATGACCGGAGCGACGCTGCCGGCCGGTCTCGACACCGTCGTCGTCCAGGAGGTCGTTCGCGTCGAAGACGGCTTCGTCGTCGTGCCGCCCGGACAGGAGCGCGGCCAGCATCGCCGCCTGCGCGGCGAGGATCTGCGCGTCGGCGAGCCAGCGCTCGCAACCGGAAAGCGGCTCACACCGGCCGACATCGGCCTGCTCGCCTCGCTCGGCGTCGCCGAGGTCGGCGTGCGGCGCCGGCTGCGCGTAGCCTTCTTCTCCACCGGCGACGAACTGCGTTCGATCGGCGACGCGCTCGAACACGGGCAGATCTACGACAGCAATCGCTACACGATCTGGTCGATGCTCTCGCGCCTCGGCGTCGAGATCGTCGACATGGGCGTGGTGCGCGATTCGCCCGAGGCGCTCGAGCAGGCGATGCGCACGGCGGCGGCCGAAGCCGACGCGATCGTCTCCTCCGGCGGCGTATCGGTCGGCGAGGCCGACTTCACCCGCGAAGTGATGGCGCGCCTGGGCGACGTCGCATTCTGGCGCATCGCGATCCGACCAGGCCGTCCGATGGCCTTCGGTCGCGTGGGCCGCGCCTGCTACTTCGGCCTGCCGGGCAATCCGGTCGCGGTGATGATCACGTTCTATTTCATCGTGCGCGACGCGCTGCTGCAGATGATGGGGGCCACGCCGCAGCCGCTTCCGTGGGTGCGCGCCCGCTCGCTCGAGCCGATGCGCAAGCGCCCAGGTCGAACCGAATATCAGCGCGCGCGCCTCGCGTTCGGCGCCGACGGGCGCATGGAAGTGGCGACGCTGGGCAACCAGGGCTCCGGCGTGCTGCGCTCGATGTCCGAATCGAACTGCATCGTCGTGCTGCACCACGACCAGGGAGCGGTCGCGGCGGGCGACGAAGTGGACTGCGTGGCCTTCGACGGACTGCTATAGCAGCGCGACCGCGCTGAACAGGATTCCGTCCTCGTCGGCATAGCACCAGTGCCCCGGGGTGACGGCTGTGCCGCCCACTCGCACCGTCTCGCCGATCGCCCCCTCGCCGCGCTTTTCGCTGCGCCGCGGGTTGGCGGCAAGCGCACGGACGCCGATCTCGCACGCATCGATCTCGACGGTGTCGCGCACGCAACCGTCGACGATGACGCCCACCCAGCCGTTGCGCTGCGCCAGTTGCGCGAGGTTGCCGCCGAGCAGTGCGCAACGCAGGCTGGCGCCGCCGGCAACGACGAGCACGCGGCCGTTGCCCGGTTGCTCGAGCGCACTGCGCACGGCGGAGTTGTCCTCGAAGCAGCGAACCGTTTCGACCGCGCCGGCGAAGCGGGTGCGGCGACCCCAGGTGCGGAACACGGGCGCCAGCACGTGCGCCTCGCCGGAGGCCAGGCGCGCTTCGTTCGCGTCGCACAGGTCGGCAACGGCGAACGAAGCGGATCCTGAAGAAGCGGTCATCGTTGCGTGATGCGGTCGGCGTGGTTGCTGATCGTGCCCGGCAGGCTCGCGTAGTACGCGGCGAGATTGCGGATTTCGCTGCGCGACAGCGGCTTGGCCTGCGCACCCATGATCGGGTTCTTGCGCCGGTCGTGCTTGTAATCGAGCAGCGAATGTTCGAGATAGTCCTGATACTGCCCGGCGAGCTTCGGATACGACGGATCGATCGGCGTATTGCCGTCCTTGCCGTGGCACGCCGCGCAGACCTCTTCGGCCTTCTGGCGGCCGGCGTCGATGTCCTGCGCCTGCACGGGCAACGCGAAGGCGCCGAGGACGGCAAGCGTCGCGAACGGAAGAAGGCTCGCGCTCGCGCGCTGGATCGTGGGGGCGCGCATGTTCATTTCGACCCGTAGTAGGCAGCGAGATCGGCGATGTCGCGGTCGCTCAGGCCTTCGGCCACGGAGGTCATCGTCGGATGGTTGCGGGCGCCGCTGCGATACTCGCGCAGCGCCGACTCGATGTAGCGCGCGTTCTGTCCGATGATGCGCGGCACGTGGTAGACGCTCGGGAACGACGACTTGTACCCGGGAATCTCGTGGCAGCCGATGCACATGGAGTTCTTCGCGCGCCCTGCCTCGGCGTCTCCCTGCACCGCCTGCTGGTCCTGCGCCGACGACGTACCCGGCGAGGCTCCCTGCGCCACGGCCAGGCATGGCAGCAGCATCGCCGCCGCGAAACCGGCGGCAAACAACCTGTTCTTGATCATGGGTCTCCGGCCGTGACGCCGGGCGGCGCTGGCCTTGTAATGTTCGTGGGTGCGCCGATTCTAGCGGAGTCGCTTCGAGCCAGTCTAGCGCGGGGACGGGAGCGGTGTGGGCAGGCGCAGGCGGACGGGCGCCGTGAATCCATCCCGTATACTCGAAGAACCCCTTCGACGGGTCGTGTCTTCACGGCCGCAACCTCCGAAAATCATGCGTTTCCAGGGCACCGATACCTACGTCGCCACCGACGACCTGAAGCTCGCCGTCAACGCGGCGATCCGACTGCAGCGTCCGCTGCTGATCAAGGGCGAGCCGGGCACCGGCAAGACGATGCTCGCCGAGGAAGTGGCTTCGGCGCTCGACATGCCGCTGCTGCAGTGGCACATCAAATCGACGACGAAGGCGCAGCAGGGCCTGTACGAGTACGACGCGGTGTCGCGGCTGCGCGACTCGCAACTCGGCGATGCCCGCGTGAAGGACATCGAGAACTATATCGTCCGCGGCGTGCTGTGGCAGGCCTTCGAATCCGAGCAGCCGGTAGTGCTGCTGATCGACGAGATCGACAAGGCCGACATCGAGTTCCCGAACGACCTGCTGCGCGAACTCGACCGAATGGAGTTCTACGTTTACGAGACGCGCCAGCTGGTTCGCGCCAGGCACCGGCCGGTGGTGATGATCACGTCGAACAACGAGAAGGAGCTGCCCGACGCCTTCCTGCGTCGCTGCTTCTTCCACTACATCAAGTTCCCCGACAAGGAGACGATGCAGGCGATCGTCGACGTCCACTTCCCGAACCTGAAGAAGGAGCTGCTGAAGGAAGCGCTCGAAGCCTTCTTCCAGATGCGCGAGCTTCCCGGGCTGAAGAAGAAGCCTTCCACCAGCGAGCTCCTCGACTGGCTCAAGCTGCTGGTGGCCGAGGACATTCCGCCCGAGGCGCTGCGCTCGAAGGACGGCAAGAGCGTCATCCCGCCGCTGCACGGCGCGCTGCTGAAGAACGAGCAGGACGTGCACCTGTTCGAGCGGCTCATCTTCATGGCTCGCCACAATCGGTGAAAGCGCGAATGAACCTACTGCGCGGCCCGATCTCGCAGCTGCGATGCTCGCCGTACATTCGTACGGCTGCGCTTCTCGCTGCGACCTCGGGCCGCTCGCTACGGTTCCTTCGCGCTTTCACGCATTGATCCGATGACCTGGATCGAACCCGTCACGCTCGAGGGCCAGCACGTCGTCCTCGAGCCACTCGCGCATTCGCACGTGGAGGGGCTCGCCCGTGCCGCGGCCGACGGTGAGCTGTGGCGGCTCTGGTACACGTCGGTTCCCTCGCCCGAACGCACGCAGGCGTACGTCGATGCGGCGCTCGAGATGCGCGCGCGCGACGGGGCACTGCCCTTCGTCGTGCGGCGGCGCGACGACGGCGCGGTCGTCGGCACCACGCGCTTCTTCCATGTCGAGCCCGCTCACCGGCGTCTCGAGCTCGGCCACACCTGGTATGCGGCGAGCGCACAGCGCACCTCGGTGAATGCCGAATGCAAGCTGCTGCTGCTCGGCCATGCGTTCGATGCGCTCGGCGCTATCGCCGTCGAGTTGCGCACGCATTTCCTCAACCACGCCAGCCGGCGCGCCATCGAACGGCTGGGCGCGAAGCTGGACGGCGTGCTGCGCCATCACATGACGATGCCCAACGGCACGCTGCGCGACACCTGCGTCTACAGCATCCTCGCTGCGGAGTGGCCTGCGGTGCGCGAGAACCTGAAGCTGCGGCTGGCGATGCGCGGAGCAACGCAATGCTGATCGACTTCTTCCTGCACCTGCGCGGCGCAAAGCTGCCGGTTTCGATCAAGGAATACCTGATGCTGCTCGAGGCGATGCGCGAGCACGTGATCGGGCCGTCGATCGACGAGTTCTACTTCCTGTCGCGCGCCACGCTGGTGAAGGACGAGCGCAACTTCGACAAGTTCGACAAGGCCTTCGGCGCCTATTTCAACGGCGTTCGGGCGATCCCGGGCATCGACGTCGACCTGCCGCTCGAGTGGCTCGCGCGCCGCCTGCAACGCGAATTCACTCCCGAGGAGAAGGCCGCCATCGAGGCGATGGGCGGACTCGACAAGCTGCTCGAACGACTGCGCGAACTGCTCGAGGAACAGAAGGGTCGCCACGAAGGCGGCAGCAAGTGGATCGGCACCAACGGCACCTCGCCCTTCGGCAACGGCGGCTACCACCCGGAAGGCATCCGCATCGGCGGACCCTCCGCCGGCAACCGCACGGCGGTGAAGGTGTGGGAGCAGCGCGCATACCGCGACTACGACGACCAGGTGGAACTGGGAACGCGCAACATCAAGGTGGCGCTGCGGCGTCTGCGCAAGTTCGCCCGCGAAGGCGCCGACGAGGAGCTCGATCTCGACGACACGATCGCGTCCACCGCGCGCAATGCCGGCTGGCTCGACATCCGGATGATTCCGGAGCGGCACAACACGATCAAGGTGCTGATGCTGCTCGACGTCGGCGGCACGATGGACGACCACATCCAGCAGACCGAGGAACTGTTCTCGGCGGCGAAAACCGAGTTCAAGCATCTCGAGTTCTATTACTTCCACAACTGCGTCTACGACCACGTCTGGAAGAACAATCGACGTCGCCACGCCGAGCGCTTCGACACCTGGGACATCCTGCGCAAGTACAACCCCGACTACCGGCTCATCTTCGTGGGCGACGCGACGATGAGCCCCTACGAGGTGCTGCAGCCGGGCGGATCGGTCGAGTACAACAACGAGGAAGCAGGCGCCGTGTGGCTGCGCCGTCTGGTCGAGCGCTTCCCGAAGTTCGCCTGGCTGAACCCGGAGCCGGAAGGCGTCTGGGAGTATCGGCAATCGATCGCGGTCATCCGGCAGATCCTGCAGGGGCGGATGTACCCGCTGACCATCCAGGGGCTCGAGCGCGCGATGCGGGAGCTGTCGAAGTAGCGTTTCCTGTTCTCGCCGGGCCGGTAGTCGGTGGCGTCGCCGTCTTCCCCGCCCACCGTCAGGAGGAATTCATGAACCAGGAACTGTTCGAAAAAGGGCTGAACGTTCGCCGCGAAGTGCTCGGAGCAGAGTACGTCGATGCGTCGATACAATCGGCGGACGACTTCAACCGCCCCATGCAGGAACTGGTCACGCAGTATTGCTGGGGAGAGATCTGGAATCGCCCGGGCCTCGAGCGCAGGACGCGGAGCCTGTTGAACCTCGCGATGCTGACTGCGTTGAATCGACCGCACGAGATCCGCTTGCACGTTCGCGGCGCATTGAACAACGGCGTCACGAAAGAGGAAATCGCCGAAGTGTTCCTGCAGTCGGCAATCTATTGCGGCGTGCCGGCGGCCATCGACAGCTTCCGGATCGCGCGCGAGGTGTTCAAGGAAACGGAGCGCTGACCGGGTCGGCCGCGATCGGATTCGGACCCGGTCGCCGGCGTCCGCGTCAATCTGCGCAAATGCTGCAAAGCGCTGCATTTCCGGCGATGGGAGCGCTTGTCGCGCCGAAATCGCCGCGTTTCGCAGCGTACAGTACGAGCAGCGATTCCACGACTGAACGCAGCGCCCGCCGGATCGCCAACCGAGCTCAATCCGCGATCGGCGGCGCCACCTTGAGCACTTCGTCGAGCGTCGTCTGCCCGGCGGCGATCTTCTGTGCACCGGCCAGCCGCAACGGCCGCATGCCCGCGCGCATCGCGCGCCGGCGGATCTCGCCCAGGTCTGGCCGCTCGTCGACCAGGCGTCGCAGGTCGGTGTCGAGTTGCAGCATCTCGTAAAGGCCACTGCGTCCACGATAGCCGGTCATCCGGCATTCGAGGCAGCCCACCGGACGATAGATCCGGGCAGGCTTGGCCGCACGAAACGGCCGGATCAAGGCGCTCCACTGCTCGTCGGCGAGTTCCCCGCTCGCCTCCTTGCAGGACTCGCACAGCGTGCGCACGAGGCGCTGCGCCATCACGCCGATCAGCGTCGCGTTCAGCAGGTACGGCGGCACGCCGAGATCGAGCAAGCGCGTGATCGCCGACGGGGCATCGTTCGTGTGCAGCGTCGAGAGCACGAGGTGCCCGGTGAGCGCCGCCTGGATCGCCATCTCGGCGGTCTCCAGGTCGCGAATCTCGCCGACCATGACGATGTCCGGATCCTGGCGCATCAGCGCGCGGATGCCGTCGGCGAAGCCGAGCTCGATGCCGTGCTGCACCTGCATCTGGTTGAACGCCGGCTCGACCATCTCGATCGGGTCCTCGACCGTGCAGACGTTGACCTCGTCGGTCGCCAGTCCCTTCAGCGTCGTGTACAGCGTGGTGGTCTTGCCCGAACCGGTGGGTCCGGTGACGAGGACGATCCCGTTCGGGCGCGTTGTCATCGACTCCCAGAGTTCGAGATCGTCGTCTCCAAAACCCAGCTCGGAGAAGTCGCGCACCAGGACCTCGGGGTCGAAGATGCGCATCACGAGCTTCTCACCGAAGGCGGTCGGCAGCGTGGACAGGCGCAACTCGATCTCGCGCCCGTCGGCAGTGCGCGTCTTGATGCGCCCGTCCTGCGGACGGCGCTTCTCGATCACGTCCATCCGGCCGAGCAGCTTGATGCGGCTCGTCATCGCCGCGAGCACCGACGCGGGCAGGCGGTAGACGTTGTGCAGCACCCCGTCGATGCGGAAACGGATCGCGCCCGTCTCGCGTCGCGGCTCGAGGTGGATGTCGCTCGCGCGCTGGTCGAACGCGTACTGCCACAGCCAGTCGACGATGGTGACGATGTGCTGGTCGTTCGCATCGACGCTGCGCCCCGAGCGTCCGAGCTCGACGAGCTGCTCGAAGTTGCTCTGATGCACAGCCGCGCCGTTCTTCTGCGCGCCGCGCACGGTGCGCGCGAGCGTGAAGAACTCGACGATGTAGCGCGGAATCTCCTGCGGGTCGGCGACCACGCGCCGGATCGGCTTGCGCAGCATCGAGCCGAGCTCGTCGACCCAGTCGGTGACGAAGGGCTCGGCGGTGGCGATCGTGACGCCCTGGGCGTCGACGGCGAGCGGCAGGATCTTGAAGCGCGTGGCGTACTGACTCGACATCACGTCGCACACGCGCGCGAGATCCACCTTCAGCGGATCGATGCGCGCGTGCGGCAGGCCGACACGACGGGCGAACCAGGGAACGAGCGTCTCGAGATCGACGAGGCGGCTGGTGGACGGCGAGCGAAACTTGCGGCGCGCGAGCGCAACGAGCGCGTGTTGCTCGGTGTTCGAGAGATTGACGTAGCGGGCGACAGACTCCGCATCCTCCTCCGACAGGATGCGGTCCTCGACCAGCGCCGGCAGCAGGTCTTCCACGGTTACCCGGCAGCCCGGACGGCCCAGCGCAGGCAACGTCGCCGGTGCGGTCGTCACCGCGACGGGGCTGGTGCGCGCGTTCATCCAGCGACGGTAGCAACGCGCCGCTGCCGTGCCGGCATGCGACGGACGGGCGGTCGATCCGCCAGGCGGAAAGGCGCCGCCGGATCGGCCCCTGCCGCAGCTCCTGCGAGAAGTGCCGTGCCTCCCGAGGGCAAATGTGGGACGGCCGTCGGCATGAAGTTACGATGGACCGTCACCGGCTGTGGCCCGAGGCTTGGCCGCTGCGCAACGCGCAACGAGAACACGCGATGAACGACAACGCAGGAGCACCGCTCTGCTCCACCGGAATTGCCGGTCTGGACGATGTATTGCACGGGGGGCTGATCCCCCATCGGCTCTACCTCGTCGACGGCAATCCCGGAGCCGGCAAGACCACGCTCGCGCTGCAGTTCCTCCTCGAAGGCAGGCGGTGCGGCGAGCGGTGCCTGTACGTGACGCTTTCGGAAACCCGCAGCGAACTGCTGGCGGGGGCTCGTTCGCATGGCTGGTCGCTCGAAGACGTCGAGATCGCCGAGCTGGCGAGCGACGACCACGAGTTGAACGTCGACGCGCAGCTCACGCTCTACCACCCTTCCGAAGTGGAACTCACCGAAACGACGCGGCGCGTGCTCGACATCGTGGAACGGGTGAACCCGCAACGCATGGTCTTCGACTCGTTGTCCGAGTTGCGCCTTCTCGCGCAAGGCTCGTTGCGCTACCGTCGCCAGATCCTCGCATTGAAGCAGTTCTTCGTTCGACGCAGATGCACCGTGCTGCTGGTGGACGATCGCACGTCGGAAGGACCCGACATGCAGTTGCACAGCATCGCGCACGGCGTGATATCGCTCGAGCAGCGTGTTCCGCCCTACGGCTCCACCGCCCGCCGGTTGCAGGTGATCAAGTTCCGCGGAAGCGATTTTCGCAGCGGCTACCATGATTTCCGCATCGTCGAGGGCGGCCTCGAGGTGTATCCGCGACTGGCGCCGGCCGAGCACGGAGCGGTCTTCGAGCACACCCCCGTCGCCAGCGGCGTCGCTGCGCTGGACGCGTTGCTCGGCGGAGGCGTCGATCGGGGTACGTGCACGCTCGTCGCCGGCACGCCGGGCAGCGGGAAGTCGACACTGACGCTGCAATACGCCGCTGCCGCCGCGCAGCGTGGAGACCACGCTGCGATCTTCGCCTTCGACGAAGTTCCGGCGCTCCTGCTGCACCGCGCACAGGCGCTGGGCATTCCGATTCGCCAGGGCTCGCGGGCCGGCGAGGTCGCCATTCGACAGCTGGACCCGGCCGACCTCACGCCCGGGGAGTTCGCGCACATCGTGCGGCAGTGTGTCGAGCGCGATCACGCGCGCGTGGTGGTGATCGACAGCATGAACGGCTACCTCAACGCGATGCCGGAAGCCCGCTTCCTCGGCGCCCAGCTGCACGAACTGCTCGGCTACCTCAACGGACAAGGCGTGGCCACCTTCCTGGTACTCGCGCAACACGGTTTCGTGTATCAGAACCCGGAGTCGCTGATCGATTCCAGCTATCTTGCCGACGCCGTCGTGTCGATGCGCATGTTCGAGCACGCCGGAGCCGTCCGAAAGGCAATCTCGGTACTCAAGAAGCGCAGCGGTCCCCACGAAGATTCGATCCGGCAAATCTGGTTCGATGCAGGCGGGGTGCACGTCGGCGAGCCGCTCATGCACCTGCGCGGCATCCTGACCGGCGTGCCCGAGGAAAGCGGCAATCCAGCCGCCGACGGCTAGACATCCGGTACGCCCATGGCGATCGAAGCGCCAGGCCTCGACCCGATGCGAGTGTTGATGGCCGTGCCCACACAGCGGGACGTCGACGTCACCGCCCAGTTGCTGCGAAAGGCGGGCGTGTGCGCGGTTCCGCTGGAACGCGACGGCGACGCCATATCGCGGCAATTGCACAGCGGCGTCGGCGCCGTCCTGCTGGCCGACGACTCGCTCGACGACCGGCAACTGGAGGCGCTACTCGCCGGGCTCGCCGGTCAACCGCCATGGTCGGACGTGCCGGTGGTGCTCCTGACCCGCGACCGTGAACGCTCGCCGTGTGCGGCTCGGCTGGCAGCCATGTTGACGAACCTGACTTCGCTCGATCTGCCGGTGTCCACCGCTTCCATGGCCAGCGCAGTACTCGCGGCGCTGCGCGCGCGCCGCCGGCAGTATGAAATCCGCGACCAGCTGATCGCACAACAGCGTGCAGAGCAGGCACTGCGCGATGCCGACCGTCGCAAGGACGAGTTCCTCGCCACCCTCGCCCATGAGTTGCGCAATCCGCTTGCACCCATCCGCACCGGACTGCAGGCGCTGGGACGGCTGCCTCCCGGCGAAGATGCACAAGCGACCCGACTGCGGCAGATGATGGAGCGCCAGCTGCAACTGCTGGTGAAGCTCATCGACGAACTGCTCGACGTATCGCGCATCTCCAACGGCAACGTGCGCCTGGAGCGCGAGCGCGTGGACATGCGAAGCGTGGTCGAGGCCGCGCTCGAGAGCAGCGGGCCGATGCTCGACGCGGCAGGACACGAGTTGCACGTGGACCTGCCCGACGTTCCGGTCTGGGTTCTCGGCGACCCTACGCGGCTCGCGCAGGTCGTCGGCAACCTGTTGACGAACGCGGCCAAGTACACGTCCTTCGGTGGATCGATCCGCGTGGTGCTGCGCGCCGACGGCGCCGATGCCGTCGTGCGGGTGTCGGACAACGGCGCGGGCATACCGCCGGAAATGCTCGATCAGGTCTTCGACCTCTTCGTGCAGGTCGACCACACGCGCGAGCGCGCGCAGGGCGGCCTGGGCATCGGACTTTCCCTGGTGCGCAAGATGATGACGCTGCACGGGGGCTCGGTGACGGCCGAAAGCCCCGGCCTCGGCCGCGGCAGCACATTTACGGTCCGGCTACCCACCCTGGGGATCGGGTCGGCCGATTCTTCGACCGATATCGAGCCGCGAGCCGGCGGCCGCGGTCTGCGGCGTCTGCGGATGCTCGTCGTCGATGACAACGTCGATGCGGCCGACACCCTGGTCATGCTGCTCGAAGCCTGCGGCCACGAAATGCGCGCCGCCTACAGCGGCACAGCGGCCCTGCAGCTTGCCCGGCAATTCCGCCCCGATGTCGTGCTCTGCGACATCGGACTGCCCCGCATCGATGGCTACACCGTCGCGTCGCGTTTGCGCGACGATCCGCACTTCGCCTCCACGCTGCTGGTCGCGGTGAGCGGCTGGGGCACGGAGGACGTCAAGCGCCGTTCACGCAACGCCGGATTCGACTTCCACCTGGTGAAGCCGGTGGACCTAGAATCGGTCAACCGGATTCTCGAGCGGCTCTGACCGGCGCCATCCCGGCCTGCGTGCGACCGCTCTCGTTGTCGTATGCACCTTCGGACGCGCGCTCCCACGGCGCCACCGGTCCCGCCCGCCGACGGAACAACGGATGACACGCCGGCATCTGCAGACCGTCCCACCGGCGCAGCAACGACGGACTGCGGGCGGCCAGCTTGTGCTGCAGGTGCCGCCACTCGAAAGCGAGTTGCCCGGTAGTCACCGCGATCGGTCGAACCGGGCGCAGCGGGCCGATCTTGGAACCATCGAACGCATAGCCGCGGCGGGTTGCCTCGTCATGGATTGCCGCCAGGTACGCGTTGATCGCCAGTCGAGGCTGGTCATGCGCCTTGAAACGCTCGAGTTGGGGATGGCGCGTGTATCCGCGCGTTTCGCCGCGAAGTACGGCCCTGGCCAGCAAAGCCTCGCGCCACAGAGCGACCAGGCCTTGTGGATCGAGATACCCGGGATGCAGAGACCATAGACGCATGTTTGACGCATCGGGTCGATGTGGCAAGAATCGTCGGTGAACGCTTCCCCATGAGCCACGAGGAGAGTTCGATGCGCACGCAATCGAGCATTGTATGGCTGGCAGCGGCAGGGTTCACGGCGCTCGCGGGCTGCGCCCCGATGGAGTCGATGACGCGCCAGCCGACGAGCCCGCAGGACATGACGTTCTTCGTGACGAGCGTCGGTCCGGGCAACGGCGGCGACCTCGGCGGACTCGCAGGCGCCGACCGGCACTGCCAGTCGCTCGCGCAGTCGGCGGGCGCCGGCAACCGCACCTGGCGCGCCTACCTCAGCACGCAGGGCGCTTCGCTCAGCGACATGGGCTTCGTCAACGCGCGCGACCGCATCGGAAACGGGCCCTGGCGCAACGCCAGGGGCGTCGTGATCGCCCGCAACGTCGGCGAGTTGCACTCGGCGAAGAACAACTTGACCCGTGAGACCGCGCTCGACGAGAAAGGGCGGCCGATCAAGGACCGCACGCAGCAACCGAACGAGCACGACATCCTGACCGGCTCGCGCGTCGACGGCAACGCGTTTGCAGGAACCCCGTTCCCCGACATGACCTGCGGCAACTGGACGAAGAGCGGCACCGACGGATCGGCGATGCTCGGACACTTCGATCGCGCGGGCCCCAGCGACAGCGCGTGGGCCAGATCGTGGAACTCGTCGCACCCGTCGCGCGGCTGCGATCCGCAGGGGCTGCGCAGCACGGGAGGCAACGGGCTGCTCTACTGCTTTGCGGCCCAATAGGCCGCGATCACGCGATCCGACATCGAAGGGGCGCGCGGATGCGATGACCACGAGGCTCGAGCGCGGCCGCCAGGCTTTCGCGAACCGCGAATGGAAAGCGGCGTATCGGCAGCTTTCCGCTGCCGACGCCGACCTGCCGCTCGAGCCTGCCGACCTCGAAAGCCTTG
This sequence comes from Burkholderiaceae bacterium, assembly GCA_021166725.1. Taxonomy (GTDB): domain Bacteria; phylum Pseudomonadota; class Gammaproteobacteria; order Burkholderiales; family Burkholderiaceae_E; genus Zeimonas. Next base: position 57,360 of record JAJPES010000033.1, read on the forward strand.
CGCAGGCCGCCTGGCTGAACGGCCGCGACGCCGATGCGCAGGCCCTGTTTCGGCGCGCGCACCACGTTCTCGTCGACCAGGGTCAACGGCAGCGAGCGGCGCGCTGGGGCTTCTGGCTGAGCTTCCTTGCGCAGCTCGCCGGCGACTCCGCACAGAGCACCGGCTGGCTCGCGCGCATTCAGCGACTGGTGGCAGACCAGCCCGACGGCGCTGAGCACGGATACGTGGGCGTGCTATCGGGTCTGCGACAGATGGCGCAGGGAGACGCCGATGGCGCGCGCGCAAATTTCGAACCGGCGATCTCGCTCGCCGAGCGGTTCGGCGACCGCGACTTGTTGGCGTTCGGCCTCCTGGGCCGGGGCCAGGCCCTGATCCAGTTGCAGCGAGCCGCCGAGGGGGTACCGCAGCTCGACGAGGCGATGATCGCGGTCGCCACCGGCGAGGTATCCCCGATGGCGGCAGGCATCGTCTACTGTGCCGTGATCCTCACCTGCCAGCGCATCTTCGATTTGCAGCGCTGCAGGGAATGGACGCAGGCGTTGAACGACTGGTGTGCCACGCAGCCCGACCTCGTCCCGTATCGCGGCGAGTGCCTCGTGCACCGCTCGGAGATCCTGCAGCTACAGGGGGAATGGCCCGGCGCGATCTCGGAGGCGGAGCGCGCGCTCGAGGTGTTCTCAGGCCGCGCCGGGAACCTGGCCGGGCGCGCGCTCTACCAGTGCGCCGAGCTTCATCGCCTGCGCGGCGCCTTCGAGCGCGCGGAAGCACTGTACCGCGAGGCGGGCAACCGCGGAGCCGAGCCGCAACCCGGCCTTTCGCTGCTTCGCCTGGCGCAGGGCGATGTCGACGCCGCCAAGGCAGCAATGCTCCGCGTCGTGAACGAGACCCGCCATCGACAGTGGCCGGGCAGCGCCTCGGCTGCACGAGTCCAGCTGCTACGCGCCTGCGTCGAGATCATGATCGCGGCCGGCGAGATCGAAATCGCCCGGAACGCTGCCGGCGAGCTCGAAGCGGCTGCTGCCGGAACGGGCGCGCCTTTCCTGCGCGCGGCGTCTGCACAGGCGATCGGCACGGTATTGCTTGCCGAGGGCGATGCACAGGCCGCGCTCGCGGTCCTGCGCGAGGCATGGACGGCCTGGCAGCAGCTCGACGCCCCCTACGAGTCCGCGCGGGTCCGCGTACTGATCGGCCGCGCCTGCCGCTGGCTGGGCGACGAGGAAACGGCGCGTAGCCACGACGAAGCGGCGGCGCGCACCTTCGAACGGCTCGACGCTGCGCCAGCGCTCGCCGCACTCGAAAAGCCCGTGGAAAGGAAGGAACCGGTTTCCGGGAATCCGCTCAGCAGGCGAGAGCTGCAGGTGCTTCGTCTGGTTGCAAAGGGGCAATCGAATCGGGAGATCGCTGCGCAGTTGTTCATCAGCGAGCACACCGTCGCGGGTCATCTGGGCAACATATTCGGCAAGCTCGGAGTGGCCTCGCGAACTGCAGCGGCGGCATTCGCCTTCGAACAAGGGCTCCTCTGACCAACGGCGTCCCCGGTCCATTCTGACCATTCGCCGCCGCCGCAAAAAACGGTCAATTCGGGCGATGCGCGAGGTCCGACTTCTGCCTAGTCTGGGAGTCACTGGAGCCAGGGAGGCCGCCATGACTGAACAGACTTTCGGCAAGGCGTACGGGGGAACCGCGCCCGAGAACTACGAACGCTACTTCGTGCCGCACATCGCAGCCCCGCTCGCCGAGGACCTGCTCGAGACCGCCGCGCTGCGCCCGGGCGAGCGCGTGCTCGACGTCGCCTGCGGCACCGGCATCGTAGCGAGGCTGGCTCGGCAACGGATCGGAGACGGCGGCTCGCTTGCGGGCCTGGACCCGAATCCGGGCATGCTGGCGGTGGCGCGGTCGCTAGCGTCGCCGAAGCCTGCGATCGACTGGCACGAGGCCAGCGCAGAAGCGATCCCGCTCGCCGATGGTGCATTCGACGTCGCGTTGTGCCAGTTGGGACTGCAGTTCATGACCAACAAGCTCGGCGCCTTGCGGGAAATGCGGCGCGTCCTCGCCCCCGGCGGACGGCTCGTCCTCAACGTGCCGGGTCCGACACCGCCGCTGTTCGCCGTGCTCGCTGATGCGCTCGCAACGCACATCGACCCGCGCGCCGCGTCGTTCGCCCATATCGTGTTCTCGCTTCACGACGAGCGCGAACTTCGCGAACTGACGAACGCGGCCGGTTTCCGGGACGTGCGCGTGGATGCGAGGCGAACGACGCTCGCCCTGCCGCCGTCGAGTCAGTTCCTGTGGCAGTACGTTTCCAGCACGCCGTTGGCAAACGTGGTTGCCGCAGCGAGTGACGAAAGCCGGGCTGCGCTCGAAGCCGAGGTCGTCGATAAGTGGCGGGGCTTCGAAGTCGACGGAACATTGACATTCGAAGTGACGATGACGACGGTCGTCGGCCGATAGGCGCGTTTCCGGTCCGGCGGGCCCCGGAGTGAACTTGAACCACCCGGGGACGCCGGATCAGTTCTTCTCGCGCTCCTTCGCGCGAATGAACCGCGAGAGGTGATACGCGGCCAGACGCACATCCGGCTCCGACAGGATTACCTCCTCGCGCTCGAGAAATGGCGGCAACGCTTTCGGATTCAGCACCCAGAGCTCGCGCGTACTTCCGCCCACCTGTTCGACGAACCAACCAGGGAAGAGAACGACGGACCGAACGACGAACACCCTGCCCGTGCTCGCATGCAGGAGTTCGCGTAACCAGCCCGCTTGCGCCCGCGCCTGTATGACGACGCGCTCGTCAGGCTTTCGATCGCCCACCTTCAACCGGGCGCCGTCGACCCGAATCGTCGCGTTGCCCCTGTGAGGTTTCGACCAGGTCTTCGTCTCCACCGCGAACACGCCGGCTCTTCCGATGACGACGTGGTCTAGGTTGAAACCGTCGCCGACGACGTCGTGGAACACCTTGTAACCGTTCACGCGCAAATCCTCGAGGAACTGGCCGACGGCCTTCTCGCCGTCGGCCGCCTGCCGCAGGGCTTTCAGTTTCGGGCGCAACCGGAAGAAGCGCCACGCGGCGAACAACAGCGCGAGCACGGCGGCAGCAGTGAAATGCTTCGGCAGATAGGGAAGCTCGGTGAAGCTGCGGTACCACTCGATACCTGCGACGGCAACAAGCACGGCGGCAAGGAGCATCGGCGTCTCGATGCGATCCTCGAGCAGCTTGGTCCGACGCTCCTCGACCGACTGTCCGGGCAGGCGCAGCGGCTTCCCCTTCAGTGGCGAACGCACGCTCCTGCCGGATGCATCGACTACGCCTACGTCCATCGCTCAGACCCCTTTCGACTGATCACGCTGCACGCAACCGGACATACAGGTGGACGTTCGTCGATCCGTCGCCAATCGGTGTCTCCTTGACTTCGACGTAGCGCTGCGCGCGCACCAACTCGCCGAGCTTCTGAAATCCGAAGTTCCTGGGATCGAACGAGGGATCTTTCTTGCTCAGGAGCGAGCCGACAACCCCTAGAGCGGACCACCCACTGTCCCTGGCCGCCGCCGCAATCGACGCCCGAAGCAATGGTTCGAGTGCAAGCTCTTGGTCCTGGGAGGCAGAGGGCGTGGCACTCGACGAGCGCAGGACTTCCGTGTAGACGAACTTGTCGCAGGCAGCCACGAAAGGCTGCGGCGTCTTCCTTTCGCCGAATCCATAGACGAATGCCCCCGCCTCCCGAATGCGGGTGGCCAGACGCGTGTAATCGCTGTCGGAGGACACGATGCAGAAGCCCCCGAGCGACTTGGTGTGCAGCAGGTCCATTGCATCGATGATCAACGCAGAATCGGTCGCGTTCTTGCCGGTCGTGTAGCTGAACTGCTGCCTCGGCTCGATCGCATGGCTCAATAACACTTCCTTCCAGCCCCGAAGGTTCGGCGTCGTCCAGTCCCCGTACGCGCGCTTGATGGTCGCGGTTCCGTACCGGGAGATGTTAGCGCCGCAGTAATACTGACCCACTTCGTCGGAGTAAATCTGACCCACCTGGCCGACGATGGCGGCTTTTTGGCCGCCGCGGATGTTGACCCAGGAGCAAGCAGTGGAGATACGGGTGTTGGCCCGGCAAGGGGT
>JAJPES010000088.1 GCA_021166725.1 Burkholderiaceae bacterium
GAAGGCGTCGATACCGGGCGGTATCGACGCCTTCGCGCAACGCGGCAATGCGCCCTGCTGTCCTCTGCCCTGCGGGTTCGAGCCAGAAATCCGCGATGCGGCGTTGCCGAACCCGGTCGATAGCGACGGCTATCGACCGGAACCGGCGCCTTGCCTCGCGGCTTTCTGGCTCGAACGCGACCCCTGTCCATAGTCCGACAGCCTCCTAGGCCTTCACCCCTTTTTTCTTTTCCAGCACGAAAGACGACCGAACCCCGGGGAGCAAGATGAAATCGACGATTCGACTGGCAGTGATTGCGCTCGCAACGGCCTTCCTCGCCGCATGCAGCACCGGCGTCAAGCTCGACGACCAGGCGACGCAGGGCGCCGCGCCGATCGAGAGCCGCGACGCAGCGGCGCAGGGCGGCGCCGGAGCAGGAGCCGACGGACGCGCCATCCAGCAGGTGCAGGTCGAGCAGAAGGATCCGCTGAACGATCCGGCCAGCCCGCTCGCCAAGCGCAGCATCTACTTCGACTTCGACAGCTTCGTCGTTCGTGACGAGTTCCGCCCGACGGTCGAGGCGCATGCGCGCTACCTGCTCGCCAACCCGACGCGACGCGTCGTGATCCAGGGCAACACCGACGAGCGCGGCAGCCGCGAATACAACCTCGCGCTCGGACAGAAGCGGGCCGAGGCGGTCCGACGCGCCATGTCGGCGCTCGGCGTTCCCGATTCGCAGATGGAGGCGGTCAGCTTCGGCGAGGAGCGCCCGCGCGCCACCGGAAGCGATGAAGCGTCGTTCGCCGAGAACCGGCGCGCCGACCTCGTCTATCAGTGATGCACGCCCGGGCGCTGGTATTCGCCGCCACGCTGGCCGCGTTGTCGGGTCTGCACCCGGCAGCGCAGGCGGCGCTCTTCTCCGACGACGAGGCGCGCAAGGCGATCCTCGACCTGCGCGGGCGCGTGCAGCTGATGCAGCAGGAAACAACGCAGCGCCTCGAGGAACTCACGCGCCAGGTGACGGAGATGGGCGCGCGCCTCGACCAGAGCGCCCGCGGCCAGCTCGAACTGCAGTCGCAGCTCGAAGCGCTGCGCCAGGAAGTCGCGCGACTGCGCGGCCAGCTCGAAGTGCAGTCGCACGAGCTCGCCACCGCGCAACGACAGCTCGGCGACCAGCTCGCCACCGTCGACACGCGGATCAAGAAGTTCGAGCCGGTCGCCGCCGAAGTCGACGGCCGCTCGATCACCGTCGACCAGAGCGAGAAGCGCGCATTCGACGCCGCGTTGCAGATGTTTCGCGCGGGCGACTACCGCGGCGCACTCGCCGCCTTCCAGAGCTTCCGCTCGCAGTACCCCGACAGCCCCTACCTGCCCGGCGTGCTGTTCTGGCTCGGCAGCAGCCAGTTCGCGCTGAAGGACTACAAGGGGTCGATCGCCAGCCAGCAGGCGCTGCTCGCGCGCTATCCCGACAATCCGCGCGCGCCCGATGCGCTGTTCAACATCGGCTACGCGCAGGCGGAGAGCGGCGATCGCAAGGCGGCCCGGGCCACGCTCGAGCAGGTCGTCGCAAAATACCCCGACAGCCAGGCCGCGCAACGCGCACGCGAACAGATCGCCGGCCTTCCGCGCTGAACACCAGGGGCGCGCGGCGATCGATCCCGATCGAAGAAGCCTCGACCCCGACGACCTCGTGCTCTTCGCGCGCGTGGTCGAAGCCGGCAGCTTCTCGCGCGCGGCCGATCGCCACGGCATCCCGAAGGCGACCGTCTCGCGGCGGATCAGCGCGCTCGAATCGCGGATCGGCGAGCGCCTGCTCACCCGCACGACCCGCCGCCTGTCGCTCACCGAGTTCGGCGAGCGCATGCTCGCGCACGCACAGCGCCTGGCCGAGGAAGCGGACGCCGCAACCGCGCTGGCGCAGCATCAGCAGACGACGCCGCAAGGCCGGCTTCGCGTCTCGATGCCGCCCGGATTCGCCGAGGAGATGGGACTGGTCCCTTTCCTGCTCGACTTCGCGGCCGCGCATCCGCGGGTTCGTCTCGAAATCGACGTCTCGGCGCGTCGCGTCGACCTGATCGCCGAGCGCTTCGACGTCGCCGTGCGCGTGGCCGCGCAGCTGCCCGACGACGCATCGCTCGTGGCGCGACGGATCTTCGAGCTGCAGAACGCGCTCTACGCGAGTCCGGCGTACCTGGCGCGGGCCGGTAGGCCGACATCGCCCGCGCAACTCCTCGAGCACGCAGCGCTCGGGCTCGTCTCCAGCACCGGCGAGCTTCTTCCGTGGACCCTGAGCCGCGACGGCGAGCGATGGGACGGGCTGCCCACCGGACCGCTGGCGTCGAACTCGGTGGCATTGCATGCCGCGCTCGCACTGCGCGGGTTGGGCGTCGCCGCGCTGGCATCACGCGTCGCACTGCCGTACCTCGAGCAGAACCGGCTCGAGCGAGTCCTGCCCGACTGGTCGCTGCCGACGATGACGGTATGGTGCGTGACGGCCGGCCGGCGACTGCTGCCGCTGCGCACGACGGCGTTCATCGAGATGCTGCGCAACGCACTGGCAGCGGCGCCCGGCATGGGCCCCGAGGCGGGTGACGTTTGACGGTCGCGGCGGCAAATCCTAGAATCGTGGGCTTCGCACGTTTCGCCGCAATTTCCACGACGGGCCGTTAGCTCAGCTGGTAGAGCAGCGGACTTTTAATCCGTTGGTCACTGGTTCGAATCCAGTACGGCCTACCAACATCGACGTCGAAGTGCGAATCGGGCCTTCCTTTCACGAGCCTTGGTCGAACCGGGCTTTCCCTGGAGGCCCTGGGAAGGGGCTTCCGTACGGAAGCTCTTTTTCGTTGCCGATCGGATGAGCCTTCCCGAGCTGTTGCTGTCGTTTCCCGAGACCTACCGGATCGCGCTGACCGCGGCCGTTCTCGGACTCGGTTGGTTCGCCACGCGTCTCGTTGCGCGGGTGCTCGCGCGTTCCGGCGCCGGCGATTCGCGCAGCCGTCGCGAACAGCGCGTCTGGTCGCGCAACTTCATCCTTGCGCTGACGCTGTTCGCGGTGCTCGGCATCTGGGGAAGCAAACTCGCCGGCTTCGCTTTCGCGCTCACGGCGGTTGCGGCGGCGGCGCTCATCGTCAGCAAGGACTTTCTCGCGAACCTGCTCGGCACGGCGACGCTCGTCGCGACTCGCCCGTACCGGCTCGATGACTACATCGAAGTCGCCGGGGTAAGAGGACAGGTGGTCGGCACCTCGCTGCTGTCGACGACGCTGGCCGAAACCTTCGACTCCAACCAGCTCACCGGCAAGACCGTGACGATCCCCAACGCGGTGCTGCTCACGCACCCCGTTCGAAACGAGACGGCCACCGGCGCCTTCATTGTCCAGATCGTTCGCGTCGCGGCCGACACGGACAGCGACCTCGAACAACTCGAGCAGTTCCTGCTCGCGTCGGCGTCGGAAGTGTGCGAGCCCTGGTTCGACGAAGCGGCTGCGCATCTGGCGCGCATCGAAGCGAGGAATCTCGTGGATCTGCCTTCGGCCGCCCCGCGCGTGCTGCTCTCGCTGGACGATCCGAAGCACGCCAGGCTCGCGCTTCGCTACGTATGCCGCACGAATGACCGGGTGCGAGTCGAGCAGATGATCCTTCGCCGGTACCGGAAGAAGCTGCGCGAAGCGAAGGCGGCGATTGCAGCCGCATCGCACGACGAGTCGGCGACGGCATTGCAACGTAAGATCGAGCGGTCGGGGATAGCGGCGCAGACCACCTGAGCGCCGCTTCACGCAATACGCCCAAGCGCGGACTGGAGGAGACCATGAGCGTTCGCCGGTACTTCGGATGGCTGCTGGCCACGATGGTGCTTTTCGCCGCCAGCGCGATGCACGCGCAGGCGCAGCAGTCCCAGGACAAGGTCGTCTATCACATCGACAACAGCGACATGCAGGCGACGAAGGGATTGCGCAACGTGCGCAACCACCTCGACGTCGCCCCGAACACGAAGATCGTCGTGGTCGCGCACGCCGAGGGCATCGATTTCCTGATGGAGGGTGCCCGCGACCACAGGAACCCGGACATCCTGTACGCACCGTTGGTCTCGGCGCTCACCGCGCGCGGGGTCGTGTTCGAGATCTGCGAAATCACGCTGCGAAACCGGGGCCTGAAACGCGACCGGTTCGTGATGGATGCGGAGTTCACGCCTTCCGGCGTCGCGCGCATCGCCCAGCTTCAATCGCACGAGGGCTACGCGTACATCAAGCCCTGATGTATCAGGGCACCAGCAGGTGCCGATCGGGAGCGCTTCTTCGCCCAGGCTCCACGTCCATGCGAGAGCGACGACGGCGGGAATTGCCCAGGGCAGTCGAGAGTGCGCGAGCCCGTTCCCGGTGTCACGATCGGCTCGACGGTACTCGCTACAGGCTGTAGCGAGGCTGAACGTCCCGCCCTTGCCATGGCAAAGGCATGGATGTACGGTACGATGCCGTACAAGGAGTTTCGCCATGGCTGCTTCTGCCGATCGCCTCGACCTGCGCCTGAGCAGCGAAGACAAGAACCGCCTGCGCCGCGCTGCCGCGCTTCAGGAAATGCCGGTGGCCGCCTTCGTGCGCGACGCCGCATTGCGCGCAGCCGAGGCCACGATCGCCCACCCGCCCAAAGGGCGACGCGGCAGCCTCTCCGCTCGTCTGCGCGGGCGTGCCACCGCGCGCCTGTCCACCGACCAGATCATGCAGTTGACGCGCGGCGCATGAGCCGCGTGCTGGTGGACGCCAACGTCCTTCTGGACGTGCTGACCGCCGACGCGCAGTGGTTTGACTGGTCGGCCGCTCAACTGGACGCCTGTGCCGCCGATGCCGAACTGTGCATCGACCCCATCATCTACGCCGAAGTGTCGGTAGGCTTTGCGCGCATCGAAGACCTGGATGCCGCTCTGGCGCCCGAGGCTTTCACCCGCCTTGACCTGCCCTGGGAGGCCGGCTTCCTCGCCGGCAAGGCCTTCCTGCAGTACCGCCGTGCCAAGGGCACGCGCACTTCGCCGCTGCCGGACTTCTACATCGGCGCCCATGCTACCGTCGAGCACATGACGCTGCTGACGCGGGATGCGACGCGCTACCGCACCTACTATCCGACGCTCGAATTGATGTGTCCGTGAGCGGCGCGCCGGGCGACACGCGATCTTCGGCCTCGACTAGCGGTGCTCGCGCAGTCGCCCGGACACCTCGTACAACGACAGCGTGCGCGTGAGCAGCGTCGTCATGTTCTTCGCACAGCGCTGGGGCACCTCGTCGAAGGCGACCCACGCATAGCCGTCCATCTCGGGGACGAGCCGTCCGCGTGCGTCGCGAAAATGCGTCGAGCACGAACATCGGGCCGGATCGATGCGCTCGCCGCGCGCGGCGAACAGGTGCAGGTCCTTGCCGGGCCGATAGCGGAAGCGTCCGAGATCGAGCAGCAGGTGCGGGGCGAATCGCAGGCCGCTCTCCTCGGAGGTCTCGCGAATCGCCGCCTCGATCTCCGATTCGCCCGGCTCGCGCCTGCCTTTCGGAATGTCCCAACGCGACGTCCCGGTCGCGTGGCACAGCAGCAGTTCGTCGCGATCGTCCAGGACGAGGATTCCGCAACTGAGGACGGGAGCAGCCATGTTGATCGAGCGCGCAGGTGCAGGACGAACGCCGGGTCCGCCGGCTGCGTTCGGTTAGCCTTGGCGATTCTGAACCAGACGGGAGCGCGGGCACGATGCGCATCGCCACCTTCAACGTCAACGGAATCCGCAGCCGGCTCCCGCGCCTGCTCGAATGGCTGGCGCAGACCTCGCCGGACGTCGCCTGCCTGCAGGAGTTGAAGACCGCGGACGACGGCTTCCCCGAAGCGGCGCTCGCCGATGCCGGTTACCGGGCGTTGTGGCACGGGCAGAAAGGCTTCAACGGCGTCGCGATCCTCGCACGCAATGCGCAGCCTGAGGAGATCCGCCGCGGGCTGCCCGGCGACGACGCCGACGAGCAGAGCCGCTATCTCGAAGCCGAGGTGAACGGCGTCGTCGTCGCGTCGATCTACCTGCCCAACGGCAATCCTCAGCCCGGGCCGAAGTTCGACTACAAGCTATCGTGGTTCGAGCGACTGATCGAACGAGCTGCGCAATGGACGTCGCATGATGCGCCGGTGGTGCTCGCCGGCGACTACAACGTCGTTCCCACCGACGAGGTCGGCGACATCTATTCGCCCGATTCGTGGCGCAACGACGCGCTGCTGCAACCCGAGAGCCGCGACGCCTACCGCCGCATGCTCGACGGCGGCTGGACCGATGCGATCCGCCACCTGTACCCGGGCGCGCCCATGTACACCTACTGGGACTACTTTCGCAACCGCTGGCAGCGCAACGCGGGAATGCGCATCGACCATCTGCTGCTGAACGAGCGCGCGGCATCGCGTCTCGTCGGCGCCGGCGTCGATCGTGAGGTGCGCGGCCGCGATAAGCCGAGCGACCATGCGCCGGCGTGGATCGAGCTCGACGTGGAGCGCGCGTCGTGATCAGGGGCTCTGCGCGGCCCGACGACGGGCGGGGTCCATGCTGAGGCATTGCATTCGCATCGGAGAGTCCGATGTCCGCCCGTTGCGACCATCTCGACCAGGTCCGCGACGTCACGCCGCGCACGCCGGAAGGCTGCGAGGAGTGCCTGAAGACCGGTAGCCGCTGGGTCCACCTGCGGTTGTGCCTGGGCTGCGGTCATGTAGGCTGCTGCGACTCGTCGCCCAAGCGGCACGCGACGAAGCACTACCACGCCACGCACCATCCGATCATTCGCAGCTTCGAGCCCGGCGAGGACTGGGGCTGGTGCTACGTGGACGAGTTGATGCTGCGACCCGCGCCGCGGGCGGGAGCACGAGCGTGAACGCGCCCGCCAGCTCCGCCACGACCGAGCGAGATCGCAATCCCGACTGGCCGACCCTTGCGCTGGCCGACTGGAAGGACACCTTCGACACGCTGCACATGTGGACGCAGATCGTCGGCAAGACGCGTCTTGGGCTGGCGCCGATGCAGAACCACTGGTGGCAGGTCACGCTATACGTGTCACCACGCGGGTTGACCACTTCGGCGATTCCGTTCGACGCAGGCGTCTTCTCGGCTGAGTTCGATTTCCTCGACCACCGCCTGGTGCTGCGCACGAGCGAAGGCGCCACGCGCACGCTAGCGCTGGCACCGCGCACGGTCGCCGACTTCCATGCCGAGTATGTCGACGCGCTGCGCTCGCTCGGCATCGACTTTCGGTTCGCGCGTCCGTCGCCGGTCGAAGTTGAGATGTCGATTCCGTTCGCCGAAGATCGCCAGCACGCTTCCTACGATCCGGAGGCCGCGCGCAAGTGGTGGCAGATCCTTCGGAGCACCGATCGCGTGATGGAGCGCTTTCGCAGCCGCTTCGTCGGCAAGGCGAGCCCGGCGCACTTCTTCTGGGGCAGCTTCGATCACGCGACCACGCGCTTCTCGGGACGCCCTGCGCCGACGCACCCGGGGGGCGCGCCGAACTGCCCCGACTACGTTATGGTCGAGGCCTACTCGCACGAATGCGCGAGTTGCGGTGTGTGGCCCGGTGGAATGGGCTACGAGGAGCCGGCGTTCTACGCCTATGCGTACCCCGAGCCGGATGGCTACGCACGTTACCCGGTCTCGCCGGCAGGCGCGCGCTACGACACCGCATTGCGCGAGTTCGTCCTGCCGTACGACATCGCGCGCGACGCCGCCGATCCAGACGCAGCACTGCTCGAATTCTTCCAGTCGACCTACGAAGCCGCGGCCGAACTTGCGCACTGGAATCGCGCCGCGCTCGAACGTCCGCGAGCGTCGGGGCCGCCGTGAGTCGATCCAATGAGTCATACATCGAGTCCGATGCACCGAGTCACCGCCGTCTGCGCCGCGCGAGCTCGAAGCCGAGGATGCACACGACGAGCCAGGCGCTTCCCGACAGGAAGCCGGCAACGACGTCGCTGACGAAATGCACCTGGACGAAAACGCGGCTGCTTCCAACCGTCAAGGCGAGCGCGGCCGACATCAGCACGACCGGAAGATGCCAGCGCGCCGGCAGGGCCCGCACCAGCAGGTAGGCGAGCAGCCCGTACGCGACGACCGCCCCGGAGCTGTGTCCGCTCGGGAAGCTCCAGCCCGGCGCAGAAACGAACCCCGGCTCGTGAACCGGCCGCACGCGCTCGAAGATCCGCTTGAGCGAACCGTTGAGCAGCGCACTGCCGGCGAGTGCGAGGATCCACGCGAAGGCGAGCCGGCGCCGACTGCGCACGACGAGCACTGCCGCCACGGCGAGCGCCAGCGCGACCAGCGTCGAAGGGTCGCCCAGGCGCGTGACGCCAGCGAAGAACTGGCGCGTCGGCGCCGCGAGCGTCGCCGCGATCGCGGCGGCGAACGCCTCGTCGAAACGAGCGACATCGCCGCCCGGCCCGATCTCCTCGGCGATCTCGGCGAAGCCGGCCGCTGCGCCGATCACGATGACGAAACCGGCAGCGAGCCGCAGCGCGACTTGCAGCGGCGACGGCGGCGCGCCGGGCTCGGCCGCACGAAGCGGGCGCCCGATGAAGCGCCAACCGATCGCCACGACGATGAGCAACAGACACAGGGCGAATGCGAAGACGACGAGCGCGTGCGAGCCGAGCCACTGTGCGACCAGGATTTCCGGCTCGGGTCGCGGACTCAGAACGGGCGCTTCCTGGCGCGCGAGACGGGCATGGACGCATGGTTCATAGGTTCTCAGGCCTCACCCTTCGCGTGCTGCTCGTAGCCCGCCACGAACAGCGGCGAAACGCGCCGCAGCCGCTCCAGATCCACGCGACCGCTGCGCTGGATGTAGTGCCAGGCGAGATCCCACGGATCGTGGCGCATGTGCTCGGCGAAATGTTCGTACCAGTCGGCGCTGGCATTCGCTGCGTCGACGAGCTTGCGCACGATCGGCTTGCGCTGCGCCTCGAAGGCAGCAAGTGCGTCGGGCACCGAATCGGGATGCGCGGCGAGGCTGCGGTCGAGCGCGATCGCGTCTTCGAAAGCCAGGCGCGTTCCCGAGCCGATCGAGAAATGCGCTGTGTGCAGTGCGTCGCCGATCAGCACGTGATTGCCCGCGTGCCAATGCTCGTTCCACACTTTCGGGAACTGCCGCCAGATCGACTTGTTGGCGACCAGCGGATGGCCGTCCAGCGTGTCGGCGAACACGCGCTCGCAATACGCCTTCGTCGCTGGCTCGTCCATCGCGGCGAAGCCGGCCCGCTGCCACGTATCCGGATCGCATTCGACGATGAAGGTGCTCATTTCCGGCGCGTAGCGGTAGTGATGCGCATTGAAGGTGCCTCTCGCGTTCGACACGAAAGTCTGGCTCAGCGTGTCGAAACGCCGGGTGGTTCCGAACCACGCGAAGCGGTTGCGCAGGTGATCGATTCTGGTGCCGAACTCGCGTTCGCGTCCACTGCGAACGAAGGAGTTCAGTCCGTCGGCGCCGACGACGAGGTCGTAGCCGTCCAGCGCGCGGCGATCGTCGATGGCGCACCGGTATTCGGGCTCCACGCGCACCGCGTGCAGCCTGCGGTGCAGCAGCCGAAGCAGTTCGAGCCGGCCGATCGCGGCGAAACCGATGCCGTCGATCGCGATGCGCTCGCCACGATGATGGATCGACAGGTCGTGCCAGCGCTGCATGCGCGGCGCTATCAGCTCGTAGGTAAGCTCGTCGTCGTCGCGCAGGAACTCGAGCGCCCGATCGGAGAAAACGACACCGAAGCCGAAAGTGGAATCGGCCGGATTCTGCTCGACGATGCGAAGCTCGATGCGCGGATCGCGGCGCGCGAGCAGGTAGGCGAGATACGATCCGGCCGGGCCGGCTCCGACGATCAGCACTTTCATCGACGCGTCTCCCCGTGATCGGCATCAAGGCAGGCACCGGCAATCGCGTTATTCTCGCCGCAGCCCGGTGTGCGGCCAACCCGCGACGTTCCGAAGCCCGGGCTTCGCGATGTCCGCTCCGATCTATCTCGACCACCACTCGACCACGCCGGTAGATCCCCGCGTGCTCGACGCGATGCTGCCTTACTTCATGCACGAGTACGGCAACGCGTCGAACCGCACCCACGTCTTCGGTCGCACCGCGTCGGCCGCCGTCGAACAGGCGCGCGAGCAGGTCGCCGCCGCACTCGGCGCGCGCTATTCCGAGATCTTCTTCACCTCCGGGGCGACCGAGTCCAACGCGATCGCGCTGCAGGGCGTTGCACGGCGGGCGCCGGGCGCGCATCTGGTCACCAGCGCGATCGAGCATCGCTCGGTGCTCGACGCGATGCGCCGCCTCGAAGGCGAAGGCTGGCGGCTCACCGTGCTTCCGGTGGACCGGCACGGCTTCGTCGATCCGCGTGACGTGGCCGGCGCGCTTCGCGCCGACACCGTGCTCGTGTCGATCATGGCGGCGAACAACGAGATCGGCACCGTCGAGCCGCTCGCCGCAATCGGCGCGGCGGTGCGCCGCTCGGATGCGCTGTTCCATGTCGACGCCACGCAGGCGCTGGGGCGCTTGCCGCTCGACGTCGACGAAATGTCGATCGACCTGCTCTCGGTGTCGGCGCACAAGCTGCACGGCCCCAAGGGCGTGGGCGCGCTGTACGTGCGGCGGCGCGTGCCGATCGACGCGCTGGCCGAAGGCGGCGGCCAGGAGCGCGGCCTGCGCCCGGGCACGCTGAACGTGCCGGGCATCGTCGGCTTCGCCGCGGCGTGCCAGCTTGCGCTGCAGTCGCGGCCCGAGAACGAGGAGCACATCGCCGCGCTGCGCGATCGGCTGCAGCAGCGCCTGGTCGAGGAGATCGACGGCGTGACGGTGAACGGGCCGCGACAGGGGCGGCTCGCGGCGAACCTGAACGTCACGATCGACGGCGTCGAGGCCGAAGCCCTGCTGCTCGGACTGCCCGATCTCGCGCTGTCGGCCGGCGCAGCCTGCTCGACGTCGCAGGCGAAGCCTTCGCACGTGCTCGAGGCGATCGGCGCGGCACACGCCGCTCCGGCCGCCGTACTGCGCTTCGGACTCGGGCGCGGGAATACGGTCGACGAGATCGATCGCGCCGCGCGCTGCGTGATCGATCTCGTTCGCCGCCTGCGCAGCACGTCGACGGTGTCCCGGATTCCGGGCACTTGATACAGAGCAAGCAGGCAACGCACAACGCTTGCAACGCGCGGCGCGCTGTGTACCATCGGTCGGCACCGCGGGCGTGTCGCCCCGCCCGGCGGACACCCCTTCCGACATTTCAACCGAATCCTGAGACTGAGATGCTGGCCGGCTGTACACCGTGGCCGCAGCCGCTCGCCGCTCGCTGGCGCGCGCTCGGCTACTGGGAAGACATCACGCTGTGGGAAATGCTCCTGCGCAGCGCCGAGCGTTCCCCTGGCGGTACGGCGATCGTCCACGGCGAAAGGATCGTCCCGTACCGCGAACTCGTCGCGCGCAGCGAGTCGCTCGCGCGGCACCTGCTCGCGCGCGGACTGCGTCCGCTCGATCGCGTCGTCGTGCAGATCCACAACGTTCCCGAGTTCGTCTTCGCCTTCTTCGGTCTTGTCCGCGCCGGCATCATCCCGGTGCTCGCGCTGCCCGCGCACCGGCACAGCGAGTTGTCGCATTTCGTGCGGCACGCGAAGGCGCGCGCGCTGTTCATCCCCGACGTCGTACGCGGATTCGACTACCGGCCGCTCGCCGACGAACTGCGGGTCGAATGCGAGACGCTCGAGCACGTCTTCGTCGCCGGCGACGCGCTCGACGGACAGGTGCCGCTCGACTCGCTGCTCGACAACGGCCCGGCGAACGTCGCATTGCCCGCGCTCGATCCGTCGGAGGTCGCGCTGATGCTGCTGTCCGGCGGCACCACGGCGCTGCCCAAGCTGATTCCGCGCACGCACAACGATTACGTCCTCAATGCGAAGGCTTCAGGGCGCGTCGCGCAGATCGACGAATCGAGCGTGATGCTCGTCGTATTGCCGCTCGGTCACAACTACAACCTCGCCAGCCCGGGCATCCTCGCCTGCCTGGCGGTCGGCGCGAAGGTCGTGCTCTCCACCGGGCACGACGCGGACAGCGTATTCCCGCTCGTCGAGCGGCATCGGGTGACGATCCTCCCGGCCGCTGTGCCGCTGGTCACGCAATGGCTGAACTCGCCGGTGCCGGTGCGCCACGACCTGTCGTCGCTGCGCATCGTGCAGAACGGTGGCGCACGGCTCGCACCCGAGCTGCGCCGGCGCGTGCGGGAGCAATGGGGCTGCACGCCGCAGGAGATCTACGGCACCGCCGAGGGCCTCATCAACATCGTCCCGCTCGACGCTTCCGAAGAGCAGATGATGGAGAGTTCGGGCACGCCGATCTGCGAACACGACGAGCTGCGCATCGTCGACGCCGACGGAAACGATCTGCCCGACGGCGAGCCGGGAGAGCTGCTCACGCGCGGTCCGTACACGATCCTCGGCTACTACGATGCGCCGCAGATCAACGCCAGCGCGTTCACCGCCGACGGCTTCTACCGGATGGGCGACGTCGTACGAAAGCAGGGCCGGTACCTGTACACCGAAGGCCGCAAGAAAGACCTGATCAACCGCGGCGGCGAGAAGATCAGCAGCGACGAGATCGAGAACCTCGTCCTGAAGCATCCCGCCGTGCTCGGCTGCTGCGTGGTCGGCATGCCCGATCCGGTCTTCGGCGAGAAGGCCTGCGCCTTCGTCGTGCTGCGGCCCGGAGCCGCGCTCGATCTGGCGCAGCTGTCGAAGTTCCTCCTCGAGCAGCGCATCGCTCGATTCAAGCTGCCCGAGCGCCTCGAGGTGCTCGAGCAGTTTCCGATCAGCGCCGCCGGAAAGATCCTGCGCCGCGACCTGCGCGAGCTGATCGCCGCAACGCTCGCCGAAGAAGCGCGAGCATCGTCCCAACCCGGAAACCGAGAATGACCCAGACCGCGACCCTCGCCCGCCTGTTCGAGCCCGCCCAGTGGGGCAAGCTGCGCAGCAAGAACCGCATCAAGTACGGCTCGTGCTGCGTGTCGAACTACAACAACCGCGATGGCACGCACACGATCCGCGAGCACGCACGCACGCAGGTCATCGCGCAGACGGGCTGCGGCATCATCACCAACCAGGGCGCGTATCCGGATCCGCTGGGCGAAGGCAAGGGCTACTTCCGCCAGGTCGCGATCTACGACGACAAGTGCATCCCGGAGTTCGAGAAGATCGCCGGCTACATCCACGACGCGGGCGCGATCGCCGTGCAGCAGGTGCTGCACGCCGGGCGCTACGGCGGCATCGACCTCGGCTACTGCCTGCAGCCGTCGATCGTGCCGCAGACGCTGCCGCACTTCCGCCCGCCGCGCGAGATCACCAGGGAGCAGATCCGCGCCACCGTGCAGCAGCACGCCGACGCCGCCAGGCGCGCGCTGAAGGCGGGCTTCGACGCCACCGAAGTCACCAGCTTCATGGGCTACCTGCTGGCCACCTTCAACTCGAGGTTCACCAACCGGCGCACCGACGAGTACGGCGGCTCTCTGAAGAACCGCGGCCGCTTCATGTGCGAGCTGATCGACGCAATGAAGCAGGCGCAGGGCGATGCGCCGCTGGTGATCCGGCTGAACGGCAACGAACTGATGGATCGCTGGGGCGGCAACACCGAGGACGAATGCTTCGAGCTGATGCAGCTTGCCGCCGAGCACGGCGTGGACATGATCAGCGTCACCGTCGGCTGGCAGGAGGCGCCCGAGTCGTCGATCGGTCGCGACGTGCCCCCCGGCTACTGGCGGCGGCTGGCCGCGCGCGCGAAGAAGATGCTGCCGAACACCCCGATCGCCTTCGGCAACCGGCTGCCCGATCCGCACATGGCGAGCCGGTGCATCGAGGACGGCGAGTTCGATTTCTGGGAGGTGTGCCGCCCGATGCTCGCCGACCCGGAACTCGTGCACAAGGCGGCCGCCGGGCGCATGGGCGAGGTCAAGCGCTGCATCGGTTCGCTGAACTGCCTGTCGCGACTGTTCCGCGACCTGCCCTACACCTGCACGCGCAATCCGCAACTGGGCCACGAATACGACCCGGCCTACCAGATCACGCCGGCCGTGATGCCGAAGAAGATCATGGTGATCGGCGCCGGACCCTCGGGCATGGAGTGCGCCATCACTGCCAAACGCCGTGGCCATGACGTCGTCGTCTTCGAGCGCGGCCCCGGCATCGGCGGCGCGCTGGCCGGCTACGCGAAGAACGACCTCGCCAACAGCGACGACCTCACCAGCGTGGTTGCGTACTACCGCAACATGGCCGAGGCGCTGAACATCGAGGTGCGTTGCAACACCTCGATCGACGTCAAGGCGATGCGCACGATGCTGCATCAGTACGACGTGGCGGTGATCGCAACCGGAGCACGCATCGACTCGCGCTTCCTGCCCGAGTGCACGCAGCCCGGGCTGCTGGTCGATGCGCTCGACGTCGCCGCCGACAAGGTCGAGACGGGCGCGCGTGTCGTCGTGCTGGGCGGCGGCAAGATCGGGCTGACGCTGGCCGAGTCGCTGAAGAAGAACCACGGCCGCGAGGTCACCGTCGTCGATGCCGACAAGCGCATCGCCGGCGACGTCATGCCGTCCTTCAAATGGCGGCACACGGCATGGATCGAGGAGCTGGGCATCCCCACGCGCACCGGCGCGAAAGTGCTCGCGATCGGCGACGGCGGCGTGAAGATCCGCAACGCGCAGGGCGAGGAGGAGTTCCTCGCCGCCGACACGGTGATCTCGGCGCTCGAGCGCCGACCGAACCAGGAGCTGTTCCACGAGCTCGAGTGGATGATCGACGAGGTGCACGGCTGCGGCGACTCGCTGGTGCCGCGCGGCCTTACGCAGGCGATCCACGACGGCTTCCGGCTCGGCGCTCGGATCTGAGACGGCCGGAGTCGCGTGATGACACGAGCCGGCACCGCCGAGGCAACGAGCGCCTGGCACGACTCGTCCGGCTGGCAGGCACTGCTCGCCCGCGAGCGGCATCTGTTCGAGCCGATGATCGAAGGCGCTTCGGTGGGCTTCGTGGCCCGCGAAAGCGCCGACCACGGCAGCGGCGAGATGCTCGTCTGGCGGCGCACGGGCGATGAAGTCGTCGTCGAACGCCGCCCCTTCGAGGGTTTCGCCAACTGCCCGGTGGCGCTGCTCTTCGTTGCCGAAGCGGGAGCGCTCGAGGCGGTGCACGAGCGCCTGCACGACAATGCGCTGGGCGCGCTGAAGCTGCAGCTGCGATCGGGCGCGACGCTGCTCTATGTGATGGTGCCGAAGCGGCAGCTGCTCGACGACGGCTACGAGGATTTCGTCGAGGCGCTCGGCCTGGCTTTCCTCGGCGCATGCCGATGATCTTCCCGCAACGCGGAGCGGCACGATGATCTTCGAGAACCCGGCGGGCGCGCCGGAACTCGCGTGCAACCACTGCGGCTGCCGCTGGTTCGACCGGATGAGCGGAGCGTGCTATGAATGTGGCGAGCCGGTACCACCCGAGGACATCGCCGAGTACCAGCGCACACTGGCCGCCTTTCACGCCGCGAAAGGCATCCGCCCGAACGACGAATCGAAGGAGGCGCAGATGGCGCAACGCTGGTTCGAGGATTATGTCCCCGGCTCGGTGCACGAGCTCGGCACGGTGAGCGTCACCGAGAGCGAGATCATCGATTTCGCGCGCCGTTTCGACGGGCAGCCGATGCACACCGATCCCGACCTCGCCGCGCGCAGCTCCTTCGGCGGCGTGATCGCCAGCGGCTGGCATACCGCGTCGCTGATGATGCGGCTGTACGCCGTGCAGTATCTCTCGTACCCGTCAAGCATCGCGTCGCCCGGCATGGAAGAGTTGCGCTGGCCGGCGCCGGTGCGCGGCGGCGATACGCTGTCGGTGCGCGTCACCGTGCGCGAGGCGCGCGCGTCCACGTCGAAGCCGGACCGTGGCGTCGTCAAGTCGCTGGTCGAAGTCTTCAACCAGCACGGCGAGACGGTCATGACGATGCTCGCGACGAACATGATCCTGCGGCGCCCGGCACAGGGTGCCGCTTCCTGAACATCGCAGCACCGCGGGCATGCGCTTCGTCGTTCGCGTAGCCGTCGCCACGCAGCCGATCCGCGCGCTGTTCTCCTGCGAGAAGCCGCCGGTGTCCGACATCGAGTGGGACGAACCGGGGTACGTCGAGCAGCGCCTGCGCGCCTATGCCGAGGCGCTCGAAGATATCGCCTGCGTTCGTGCGATGCCGGACGACGGCGACATCGCAGCCCGTGCGCCCCTGCCCAATCGTGCGGACGCCTCGGGCGCGTCTGCATTGGGCGACGAGAATGCCGTGGCCGCGGCGAGCGACGGCGCCTGGTTCTCCTGTCCGCGCACCGGAGATCGCGTGCGCGTCGAGCCGCACCACCGGGCCGATGACACACGCAAGGATGCGTACGCCGACATCGAACACGCGCTCCGACGGGTCTTCGCCGATGCGCACGCCTGGCGTCGGCATCTGCTTCCCGCGTATTTCGAGCGGCATCGCAACTGGCGAGCCGTCGTCGGCGCCCCGATCCAGCACTGACCGAGCCGCGCGATGCACCAGACCTGGCTGTTCCTGCACCTCGCGTCGGTCATCGTCTGGATCGGCGGCATGAGCTTCGCGCACTTCTGCCTGCGTCCGGCCGCGGTCGCCACGCTCCAGGCTCCGCAGCGCCTGCCGCTGATGTCGTCGGCGCTCGGACGCTTCTTCGTGATCGTCGGCTGGTCGATCGCGCTGCTGTGGGTGAGCGGCATCGCGATGTTCGCCGAGGCCTTCTCGGCCGGCGCGCATCCGCCCTGGAACTGGAACGCGATGGCGGCGATCGCAGCGCTGATGACGGTCGTCTTCGCCGTCATCGTCCTGCGCCGTCACCCGCAGATGCGCGACGCGCTGGAGGCCGCCGACCTGCCCGCCGCCGGCGCTGCGCTCGACGGCATGCGCCGGCTCGTCGTGCTCAATCTCGTGCTCGGGTGGGCGGTCGTTGCGCTGGCAGTGCTTTAAAACCGGGGTCAGACCACGGTTTCGCTGAGGAAGGGAAGAGAGAAGGGGAAATGCGCCGGCTCCCACGGCAGCGCGCGTACGCGGCGGGTGGGCTGTGTTCGACGCCACGCCGTGGCGCAGACCGAAGTGTGTGGAAAGCGCGCATTTCACTCGACGCGGGCGGCACGCTTCCCCGAAATGAGCGCTTTCCACGCATTTTTCATTTCGCGGCGTTCGCAGGACGCCGAAGTGCGCGCAAAACGCGCGTTCGTCGTAGCGCCGGATCCCGACGCGCTCCTGAGGCCGCCGGCGCACGCCTCGAGATCGTCCCCCTTCCCCCTTTCCCCTTCTCTCCCTAAAGCTGAAACCCGACCGCCCGCACGAATCCTTCGAGCACGTCGCGGCCCCAGGACGGTGACGCCGGCTCGTAGGCGCGAGAGCATCGTGACTGGGCCTCGACCCAGTGCGTGAGCCAGTCGATCTCCGCGCGCCCGTAGAACGCCGTCATCAGTTCGAAGTTCAGCAGCAGGCTGCGCGAATCGAGATTGGCCGACCCGCACAGCGCGATCTCGTCGTCGACGATGACGAGTTTCGCGTGGATCATCGCCGGGTGCAGATGGACGTGCCCTCCGGCGGCGGCGAGTGCGCGCAACGCCCGCCCGCGGGCGAGGTCGGCCATGCGGTGATTCGAGCGCGACGGCACGACGAGATCGATCCGCACGCCGCGCCGGCAGGCGACGCACCACGCAGCGAGCAGCGCGTCCTCCGGAACGAAATACGGCGTGACGGCGATGATGCGTCGCTCGGCACGAAACGCCGCCGCGACGAGCAACGCATACAGCGTATCGTCGGCGAGGTCCGGCCCGCTCGGCACGAGTTGCGCCGGCGGTCCGTCGAGCGCGCGCGCATCGACGTCGCGGGCGCAGCCGCTGGTCGCCACGCGACCGTGCGCGGCCTGCCAATCGCGCTCGAGCAGCGCCTGCGCCTGCAGGGCGAGCGGGCCGTGCACGACGAAGCTGAGGTCGACCCAACCGTGCGCACCGTCGTCGAAGTATTCGCTCGCGAGGTTGCGACCGCCGCTCCAGGCGACGGCGCCATCGGCGACGACGAGTTTGCGATGGTCGCGAAGGTTGGTGCGACCGCGAACCGGGTTGCGAAATACCGGCATGAAGCGACGCGACTCGACGCCTGCGCCCTGCAGCGTCGCCAGCGTGCGCCGCGCGCCGCGCAAGCCGCCGATCGCGTCGACGAGGACCCGCACCCGCACGCCGCGCTGCGCGCTGCGCACCAGCGCAGAGAGCACTGCGCGCCCGACCTCGTCGTCGCCCACCACGTAGGTGCAGACGTCGACTCGTTCGCGCGCCTGCTCGATGATCGCCAGCAGCGCGCCCAGCGATTCGGCGCCGTTCCCGTGGAAGTCGATCGACCGGTTGCGCACCGGCGGCGGAACATCCAGGGCGCCCAGCAGTTGCAGCGCCCATGCCGGACCGTCCGTGGACGCGGCGCGTGCCACGCGCGAAAGGCGCCGCGCGGGACGAACCAGCTTGCGCGTGCCGAACACCAGGAAGAGCGGCAAGCCGAGGTACGGCAGCAGCCCGATCAGCAGCACCCACGCGATCGCGGCCGACGGGTGCCGGTGATGGCCTCCGATGCGCGTCACCATCACGTAAGTGAGCAGCCCCACGAGCACGAACATGCCGTGCTGGAGCGGCGTCAGGGACAGGGGCCAGTGCATGCAGGGCAACGCGCGAGCGGATCGCGCGGACCATAGCACGCGGCCGGGCTCCGCGAGGAGCCCGCGTCAGCGCACTTTCGCCAGCAGCGTCTCGACGTTGCCGAGCAGCTCGCTCAAGTCCTGCGGCCGGCCCTTGGGATCGCGCACCCGGCTGGACAGTTCCTGCTCCATGAAGCAGACGGTCATCCGCACGTAGGCGCTGTCGAGCGCGCGGCGCACGGCGGCGATCTGCTGCGCGATTTGCATGCAGTCGTCGCCTTCCTCGATCATGCGCTGCACGCCGCGCAACTGGCCTTCCGCGCGGCGCAGGCGATTGAGCAGGTCGG
>JAJPES010000004.1 GCA_021166725.1 Burkholderiaceae bacterium
CCCCGCGGCCCCGGCGGGGGGGGGCGGGGACCCCCTAACCCCCGCAAACCCCTCACCCGGGGGGACCCCCCCGGTTCCGCCCCCTCCCCCCCGGGGGCCGCACCCCGGTTTTCCCGGTTTTCCCTTCTCTGTAAGCCAGACCGACGTGCAAAAGATTGACGCGTCAATCGGCTCTTCGAACCACAATCGCGCCGGCGCGTTAGGATCGAAGGGAGGCGATGGGCGAGTCGGGGGCGACGATGGGTTCGAGAGCGCTGGTGATCGCGCCGAACACGATCGGGGATGCCGTGATGGTGCAGCCGCTGCTCGCGTTGTTGCACCAGCAAAGTCCGCGAATGCGGCTGGACGTGCTGTGCAGCAGCGCCGTCGCTCCGCTATTCCGCTGCATGGCTGAAGTCGACGACGTCATCGACGGGCCTCCGGAAGGGCGCACTTTGTGGGCCACGCGCTGGCGGCTCGGCCTGGCGCTGCGCGCACAGCGCTATCACACCGCCTACGTGCTGCCCGAGTCGCGCGTTTCCGCGCTCGTGCCGTGGTTCGCCGGCATCCGCGAACGCATCGGCTATCGCGGGCAGTCGCGGGCGCTGCTGCTCAATCGCATCCATGAAGCGCCGCGGACGAACGGGCCGAAGACGGCCGAACGCTTCGCCGCGCTCGCTTTCGAAGCGCGTGCGCCGCGGCCGGGCAGCGTTCCCGATCCGCATCTGGCGCGCCGCACGCAGCGCGAGCGCATCGTCCGCGCGAAATTCGACATCGGGCGGGAAGCGCCGCCGATCGTGCTGTGCACGGCGGCGCGCGGCGGCGAATCGCATCGCTGGCCCGCGCGCCATTTCGCATCGCTGATCGCGATGCTCGCCGCCGAAACGCCCGAGTCCGACCTGCTGCTGCTCGGGCCCGCCACCGAGCGAGCGGCTGCCACCGAGATCGCCGCGCTCTCCGGCCAGGCCGCCCGCAATCTGTGCGGAGAAACCAGTCTCGACGAGGCGATCGCGATCGTCGCGCAGGCCGCCGGCGTCGTTACCGCCGACAGCGGACTGATGCACGTCGCCGCTGCCTATGCGCGTCCACAGGTCGCGTTGTTCGGCCCCTCCGACCCGCGGCGCGCCCAGCCGCGCTCGCCGCGCGCGCACGTAGAGTGGCTGCACCTCGCCTGCAGCCCCTGCGACGAGCAGACCTGCCCGCTCGTGCACCACGCGTGCATGCAGCGCATCTCGCCCACGCAGGTCTTCGAGGCGCTGTCGCGCGCGATGCGCTTCGAGACGACCGGCGCTCGGCCGTCGCGCTAGCGCGCAACAGCCGCCCCATGCGTAGAGCGATCCTGTGCACGGCCGACGCAGTGGAGGAGGCGTTCTACGACGCCATGCAGCGCGGCGATCTCGAAGCGATGATGGCGCTGTGGGCAGACGACGAGGACGTGCTGTGCGTGCACCCGGGCAGCGACCGCTTCGTCGGGCTGGCCTCCGTGCGTGAGTCCTGGGCCCGCATCTTCCGCTACGGCCACGTCGAAATCCGCCGCACCGACGTGCGCTCGCACACCGGAGCCGTACTGGCCGTGCACAACGTCGTCGAACAGACGCTCTCGCCCGATCCGCGCAGCGCTGCCCCCGGCGGGATGCAGGTCGTCGAATGCATCGCCACCAACGTCTACGTGAAGCAGGCGGGAAGTTGGCGAATGATGATGCACCACTCGGCGCTGCGGCAGGCGAATCCGGCATCCAACGACCGGCTGCATTGATCGAGGAGGTGAAGGGTCAAAAGTGAAGGGCGAAGGGAGCCTCGGCTTCGTCCCTTGCTCAGCCGCCGCTCGTGCGCTCCTCGCGCTCGCGCTGCCACTGCGCCTCGAGTTCGCGCAGGCGCGAGTCGATCTGCGACGCGACGTGGAAATCGGTCGAGCGCGAGCGCTGCGCGAGTCGCAACTGCTCCACTGCGGCCGGCAGTGCGCCCAGCAACACGAAACGCTCGGCGGCGGCCCGGTGCGCCAGTGCCGGACGATCGAGCGCCTGCTGCGCCTCCGACAGCAGCTCCCACAGTTGCGGATCGTCGCGGTGCAGCTCCAGAGACTGCTCGAGGAAGGGCACGGCCTCGGCGTAGCGCTTGTCGGCAAACAGCGCTCGTCCGCGCAGCCGCAGCAGCGCTCGTGCCGAAGGGTCGCGGGCGAGCGCCGCATCGAGCAGCGCGAGCGCCGCGCGCGGCTGCCCGGCGTCGAGCTCGACCTGCGCAGCAAGGCGCTCGACGAAACGATGCGGCGCACGAAGCCGCCGCCGCAACTCGGCGATCGCCTCGCGCGCGTGCACGGCGTCGCGCTGCGCCGCGGCCACCGTCGCGAGGCCGAACCAGCCCGATACCTCGTCGATCGTCCGGTCCCGCAACTGGCGCTCGAACCACAGGTGGGCTGACTGCAATCCGTCGACCGACGTGTCGCCGAGCGCACGCAGCTTCGCGCGCGCCAGGCGAAATTCCAGGCTGTCGGCGCGCTGTCGGTAGCGGCCCTCGCTGATCCGCGCCTGGATGTCGGCAATGCGCGCCGAGGTGATCGGGTGCGTGCGCAGATACTCGGGCGCCCCGCTCTCGTAGAGCCGGCCGGCGCTCTGCAGCCGGTTCAGGAACGACACCATCGCGTTCGAATCGAAGTTGCCCTGGCGCAGCATTTCGAGGCCGACGCGGTCGGCCTCGCGCTCGGCGTCGCGCGAGAAACCGAGCATCTGCTGCTGTGCGACCGTGCTGCCGAGCGACGCGAGTCCGCCGGCCGCCTGCGGATTGGAGCCGGCCGCCAGCGCGGCGAGCACCATTGCAGCGAGCATGACCACCGAACCCTGACGCTGGCGCGCGAGCATGCGCGCGATGTGCCGCTGGGTGACGTGGCCGATCTCGTGCGCGAGTACCGACGCCAGTTCGGATTCCGATTGCGTGCCGACGATGAGCCCCGTGTGCACGCCGATGAATCCGCCGGGCAGCGCGAACGCATTGAGCGTCGAATCGGGGACGAGGAAGAAGCGGAAGTCGTAGCCGCTCGCCGGCGCAGTGCTCGTCAGCGCGAGCGCGAAGCGGTTCAGCCAATCGGTGAGCTCGGCGTCGTCGTCGATCATCCCGCGCCGCTGCATCTCGCCGACGATCGACTCGCCGATGCGCCGCTCCATCGTCGGCGACAACTCGTCGGCGCTGGCGTCGCCCAACCGCGGAAGGTTGTCGATCTGCGCCCGCGCCAGCGGCGGCGCGAACGCAAGCACGGCGGCGAGCAGGCCCGCCATGCAACGGGACGGCAGACGAGCGCTGCGCAAACGCGGACCCTCCGGAAACGGCGTTGCTATGATAGACGCGCACCGCGTGGCACCACGCCCCCTCCTCCGTTTCCAGCGGCCCCTCGCCGATGCAGACCTCCGACGATTCGTTGACGCATTTCGATGCAGCCGGTCGGGCGCACATGGTCGATGTCGGCACCAAGGCCGAAACGCACCGCGTCGCGGTCGCGCGCGGAACGATCCGCATGAAGCCGGAGACGCTCGCGCTGGTGCGTGACGGCAGCGCGAAAAAGGGAGACGTCATCGGCGTGGCGCGCATCGCGGCGATCCAGGGCGCCAAGCGCACGTCGGACCTCATCCCGCTGTGCCACCCGATCTCGCTCACGCGCGTGGCGGTCGAGTTCGAACTGGACGACGCGTCGAACGCGATTCACTGCACCGCAACCGCCGAGTGCGAAGGCCGCACCGGCGTCGAGATGGAAGCGCTCACCGCCGTGCAGGTCGGGCTGCTGACGATCTACGACATGTGCAAGGCGGTCGATCGCGGGATGGTGATCGACGCCGTTCGACTGCTCGAGAAGCGCGGCGGGAAGTCGGGGTCGTGGGTGGCGCGGAAGTAGCGTCGCCGATCGGGCAATCGCGGAGCTCGAGCACTCAACGCGGCGCGCCGGCCAGCCTCGCGCGCTCCCAGTCTGCAACCGTCATCCCCTTCGCCACCAGTTCCTCGAGCAGCGGTGCGGGCTCCCAGTGCATCGGGCCGAACCGGTCGCGATACCGGCGGATTCCTTCGAGCAGCGCGGGCAGGCCGATCGCCTGTGCGTGGAACATCGGTCCGCCGCGATAGCGCGGAAAGCCGTAACCCGCCGTCCACACGACGTCGATGTCGCTCGCGCGAATCGCAACGCCCTCGCCGAGGATGCGGAAGCCCTCGTTCATCAGCGGGTACAGGCAGCGCTCGAGGATCTCCGTGTCGTCGTGCGCGCTCTGCTCGACGCCGAGCGCCTGCGCGCGAGCGCGCAGAATCTCCACCGCTTCGGGGTCGTCGATCCGCTTGCGGCCTTCGTAGCGGTAGTAGCCCTTGCCGGTCTTTTGTCCGAGCCGGCCGGCATCGTGCAGCGCGAAGTCCGCCTGGTAGTAGGTGGGATCGGGCGGATACCGGTCGGCGTTCGCGCGATGCACGTTCACGCCGATGTCCACGCCGGCCAGGTCGAACACCGCAAGGATTCCCATCGCCATCCCCCAGTCCTCGAGGGCGGAGTCCACCTGCCGCGGCGTTGCGCCTTCGAGCACCATCCTCTCGGCCTCGCGGGCATAGCCTTCCATCATCCGGTTGCCGATGAACCCGTAGCACACGCGCGCGAGCACCGGCGTCTTGCGCAGGCGCTTCGCCAGTTCGAGCGCGGTGCGGATCACCTCGGGCGACGTGTCGTTCGTGCGCACCACCTCGAGCAGCGGCATCACGTTGGCCGGTGAAAAGAAATGCAGTCCGACCACGTCGCCCGGCCGTCGCGTGACGGCAGCGATTTCGGCCACGTCGAGCGTCGAGGTGTTCGTGGCCAGCAGCGCGCCGGGTTTCGCCACCGTGTCGAGCGTGGCGAAGATCTTCTTCTTCAACGCGAGATCTTCGAAAACCGCTTCGATGACGACATCCGCGTCGGCAAGCGCCGAGGCCTCCAGCGTGCCGGTGATCAGCGCCATGCGTTTCGCGCGGGCATCGTCGGTCAACCGGCCGCGCTGGACCATCGAATCGTAGGTCTTCGCGACGTTCGCCATTCCGCGCTCGAGCGCTTCGCGGCTGCTGTCGAGCACGGTCACCGGAATGCCCGCGTTGGCGAAGGCGATCGCGATGCCGCCGCCCATCGTGCCGGCGCCGACGATCGCGCCGCGTTCGATCGGCCGCGCCCTGGCCGAAGCAGGAATGTCGGGCACCTTGCGCGTCTCGCGCTCGGCGAAGAACACGTGCACCAGCGCCTTCGACTCGGTGGTCGTCTTGGCTTCGTCCACGAGTTTCGTCTCGTAGAGGAGCCCTTCATCGATCGGAAGGCGCGACGCTGCGCGAATCGCCTCGATCGCCGTGTGCGCCGCGCGCCGGTTGCGGTATTGCGTGTTCGCCTGTTCCACGTAGCGCGCGATGATCTCGTCGGTGGCGCTCGCCGGGTCGACCGTCAACTGTCCGGTCCGGCGCGGCGCGGTACCGCTGTCGGCGAGCGAGCGTGCGTAGTCGATCGCGCCGGCCAGCAGGTCCGACTCGATCACGCGATCGAGCAAGCCGAAGCGCAGCGCGGCGGCGGTATCGACGGGTTTCGCCGACAACACCATGTCGAGCGTGCGTTCCACGCCGATCAATCGCGGCAGGCGCTGCGTGCCGCCGGCCCCGGGGATGATGCCCAGCGTGACTTCCGGCAAAGCGAAACGGGTTCCGGGCGACGCGACGCGATAGTGGCAGGCGAGCGCGATCTCCAGGCCCCCGCCCATCACCGTCCCGTGCATCGCCGCGACCACCGGATACGGCAGGTTCTCGATCGCGTTGAACAGTTCGCGGTATTCGGCTTCCTTCGGCGGGCCGGAGAACTCGCCGATGTCGGCGCCCGAGAAGAACGTGCTGCCGTCGCAGGCAAGAACGACCGCGCGCACGTCGTCGCGCGCCTGCAGTTGCGCGAGCACCTCGAACAACGCCGCGCGCACCTTCGCGTCGATCGTGTTCACCGGCGGGTTGTCCACGCGTATCGCGGCAACGCCGTCGTCGACCTCGATGCGCGCAATCGATCTGCTCATCCGCTCTCTCCTCGCCCGCGGGCCATTCTGCTGTTTCGAAAAATCGGTTACAAATCATAACCTATCCACCACCGACCGACAGCCGCCGGCCGTTGCGGGGTTTGGCCGGCGAAGCGCGATGCGCGGACTATCCTGAGCTGCCCGTCACACCCGTTGCCTCCATGTCCGAACTCGACGTCGCCGGCACCGTCGACACCCTCTGGCTCCTCGCGCTCGCCTTCGCCATCGTCGGCCTGGCCGCGATCCTCGCCGGACTCGGCGCGCTCGCCCGCCTGCGCCTGGGCCGCTTCGCCTTGCGCAGCCTGCCGGGCGCGCTGCTGCTGGCCATCGGCGTGCTGCTCGGCACGCTCGCCGGCGGCCTGCACGGCTATCGTGCGCTCACGCAGGAGGAGACGATCGCGCAGATCACCGTCGAGCCGGTCGGCGAGCAGCGCTTCGAAGCGCATTTCCGCTTCGCCGACGGGCGCGAGGCGCGCTACGAGCTCGCCGGGGACGAGATCCAGGTCGACGCGCGCATCCTGAAGTGGAAACCCTTCGCCAACCTGATCGGGCTGCACACGCTGTGGACGCTCGACCGCGTATCGGGCCGCTATCGCTCGCTCGACGACGAGCGCAGCCATCCGCGCACGGTCCATCCGCTGCAGGGCGACCCGATGGTCGACCTGTTCGCACTGCGTCGCCGCTTCGCGTCGCTCGCGCCGCTATATGACGCCGAATACGGCTCGGCGAGTTTCGTCCCGGCCGACACCGCGGCGCGCTACGAGTTGCGCGTATCGACGACCGGCCTGCTGATCCGGCCGCTGGCCTGAGGCCCGCTGAACAAAGTCACTGCTCGTGTCGGGAAACGGCACGATGATCGGCGCACTCGCTTACAGTGCGACCATGAAAGAGACGATCGTCATTGCCCTGTCGCTCGCCGTCGCGGCGGCGACGGCACCCTACGCCGCCGCCCAGGGCCTGCCGGAGGCGCCCACGCCGGTTCCCGGCTCGCTGCTCGATCGCGGCGGCCGCAGCCTTCCCGCCCCGATCCCCACGCCGCGTTCCGCGCAGGCGGACAGCCGTGCCGACCGGCCGACGAAGCGCATGCACGTCTCGAGCGGCAGCGGCTTCTACGTGTCCAACGACGGCTATCTCGTCACCAACAACCACGTCGTCGAAGGTTGCACGCGCCTGGCGCGCGGCGACGGCACGCCGCTGGAACTGGTGGCAGCCGACGAGAAGAACGATCTCGCGCTGCTCAAGGGCCCGCCGGTCGTCGACTCGGCGTCGTTGCGCGTAGCCCCCGACGCGATGCAGGGCGAGCCCGTGCTCACCTATGGCTATCCGTTGCAGGGCGTGCTGTCGTCGTCGGGACAACTCGGCGCCGGCATGGTCTCGGCGTTGGCCGGCCTGCGCGATCACCCCGGACACCTGCAGATCGACGTGCCGGTGCAGCCGGGCAACAGCGGCGGTCCGCTGCTCGATCGGCGCGGTCTGGTCGTCGGCGTCGTCGTCGCCAAGCTCAATGCATTGCGCGTCGCGCAGATGACGGGCGACATCCCGCAGAACATCAACTTCGCGGTGAAGCTCGCGCCGCTGAAGGCGCTGCTCGACGCCAACAACGTCCGCTATGCCGGCGGCAGCGCGCACACGGCGACGCTCGAGAACGAGCAGATCGCGCTGCGCGCGCGTTCGTTCACTACGCCCGTGTTTTGTGGAAGGTGAAACGGCAGGAGAAGGAGGGCCCGTTCAGCGAAAGAGCAGCGTCGCGAGGCCCAGGAAGATCAGGAAGCCCATGCTGTCGGTGCTGAAGGTGAGCAGCACCGACGAGCCCAGCGCGGGATCGCGGCCGAGGCGCTCGAGCGTGAGCGGCACGACGAGCGCGATCAGCGCGCCCACCAGCAGGTTCAGCAGCATCGCGAGCGTCATCGTCATGCCGAGCAGGACGCCCCACGGCGTGTCGCGATACAGCAGCCACGCGGCCAGGCCGGCGATGCCGCCCCAGACGATGCCGTTCAACGCGGCGATCGCCAGTTCCTTGCCGAGCAGGCGGCGCGCGTTGCCGGCGTTCAAGTGGCCGAGCGCGATCGAGCGGATGATCAGCGTCATCGTCTGGTTGCCGGAGTTGCCGGCAATGCCGGCGACGATCGGCATCAACGTCGCGAGCGCGACCACGCGTTCGATCGTTCCCTCGAACGCGTCGATCACGCGCGACGCGATGAACGCGGTGCACAGGTTCAGCGCCAGCCACAGCCAACGGTTGCGCGCCGACGCCCAGACGCTCGAGAAGAGATCCTCCTCCTCGCGCAGGCCGGCCTTGGCGAGCATCTCCGATTCGGCTTCCTCGCGGATCAGGTCTAGCACTTCGGCCACCGTCACGCGCCCGATCACGCGATTGGCCGGATCGACGACCGGCGCCGAGACGAGGTCGTAGCGCTCGAAGGCCTGTGCGGCGTCGGCAGCATCGTCCAGCGTCTGCAGCGTGAGCACGTCTCGCTGCATCACGTCCTCGACCTGCACCTCGGGCTGGTTGATCAGCAGCCGGTCGAGCGGCAGCGATCCCTGCAACTCGCCGCGCTCGTCGACCACGTAGACCTGGTCGGTGTGGTCGGGCAGCTCGTCGAGTCGGCGCAGCTCGCGCAGCACCATGTCGAGCGTGTACTCGCGGCGCACGGTGATCGCCTCGAAGTCCATCAGCTCGCCCACCGAGCCTTCGGGGAAGGACATCGACGCGCGCAGCTGCTCGCGCTCCTGCTGCGTCAGGCCGCGGCGCACCTCCTCGACGACTTCGCGCGGCAGGTCCGGTGCGAGTTCGGCGATCTCGTCGGCGTCGAGCGTCTCGACCGCCTCGATGAGTTCCGCACGATCCATCGAGCGGATCAGCGTCTCGCGCACCGAGTCGGAAACCTCGAGCAGGATCTCCCCGTCCTTGTCGGACTGCACGAGATCCCAGACCAGCAACCGGTCGTCGGGTGGCAGCGCCTCGAGGATGTACGCGATGTCGGCCGGATGCAGCCGCTGGATACGCGCGCCCAGATCGTCCAGGTATTGCTGGTCGATCGGCGCGGGGACCGGCCCCGGGTGCGTCTGGTCGTCCTCGTCGCCGCGCTCGCGCTCGGCGACCTCGACGATCAGGTTGTGCTGGCGCAGCAGCTCCTGCACCGCGCCCAGTGCGCGCGAAGCTTCCTCCGGGTCGCGCGGCTGCGCGGCTCCGCGAGTCGCTTCGGGTCGATCGACCGCGGCTTCGAAAGCCGGATCGAGCTCGTGCTCGGGCATCGCTGCGGTTTCAGGGGGGATCGACCGCACCCATCCAGCGGGCGACGATCGCGGCGCGCCGGGCCAGTGCGGCCGACTCGGGGTGCGCGTCATAGTAACGCGGCCGCGGCAGCATCGCCGCCATGCGCGCGGCCTGCCCGGCATCGAGTTGTGCAGCCGAGACGCCGTAGTGGTGCCGCGCCCCCGCCTCGGCGCCGAAGACCCCGACGCCCCACTCGGCCACGTTCAGGTACAGCTCGAGGATGCGTCGCTTCGTCATCACCGTTTCGATCATGTAGGCGATGACCAGTTCCTGCCCCTTGCGCAGATAGCTGCGCTCGCCCGACAGGAACAGGTTCTTCGCCAACTGCATCGTGATCGTCGATCCGCCTAGCACCACCCGCCCCCGGCTTCGATTGCGCTCGCGCGCGCGTTCGATCGCATCCCAGTCGACGCCGTCGTGATCGGTGAAGTTGGCGTCCTCGGAGGCGATCACCGCGCGCTTGAGGTTCGGCGAGATCTGCCGGTAATCGACCCAGCGGTGGCGCAACTCGCGCTTCGGGTCCGACTCGCGCAACCGGGCGAGCTCGCTGCGCATGAAGCGCGTGGAAGCGGGATCGAAGCGGCTCCACCACAACACGTGCGCGAAGTACCACAGCTGCAGCGCAAGAACGGCGCTGAGGAGCAGCGCCGCGCCCCACGCAAACGTGCGCAGCACGCGCCGGCGGGTCGCGGCGCGCGCACCGGCCTTGCGCTTCATTGCGATGGTGGTCGCTGCGGCGTGGACCCGATGTGCAGCGCTTCGCGCAGCGCGCTGTACACCGGATCGGTCTGCGGTCGCACGCCGTGCCAGTCGAGGAACGACTCGGCGGCCTGCTCGACGAGCATGCCGAGTCCGTCGCAGGCAGCGCGACAGCCGGCGCCGCGCGCCTGCCGCACGAAGGCCGTCGGCGAGGCGGCGTAGTAGAGGTCGTAGGCGAGCGAGGCCGCCTCGAACACCTCGTCGACGATCGGCACGCGCTCGTCGCGCAGTCCGCTGCCGCTCGCCTCGACGATCAGGTCGAAGCCCGGTTCGATCGCGTCGAGCGCGACGCAGACAGGATGCACGGCGCGCGCGGCGAACTTCTCGGCCAGCCGTTCGGCGTTGGCGCGGCTGCGGTTGGCGACGACGAGACGCGTGACGCCGGCGTCGAGCAACGGCCCGACGATGCCGCGCGCGGCGCCGCCGGCGCCGAGCAGCAGCACCGAGCGTCCCGCGAGCGCAAAGCCGTTGCGCTCGCACAGATCGCGCACCAGGCCGGCTCCGTCGGTGTTGTCGCCCCACGCGCTGCCGCCCGCGTCCGCATCGAAGCGCAACGTGTTCACCGCCCCCGCTTCCGTTGCGCGTGCGCTGTGCCGCGCGGCCCACGCGAAAGCGTCGAGCTTGAAGGGCAAGGTCACGTTCAGGCCGCTGCCGCCTTCGTCGCGAAAGCGCTCGACCGCCGCGACGAATCCGTCCACGGGCGCAAGGATCCGACCGTATTCGAGGTCGATGCCCGTCTGCCGCGCGAACTGCGCGTGAATCGTCGGCGAGCGGCTATGCTCGACCGGGTTGCCGATCACCGCGTAACGATGACTCATCTTCGATTCGGATGACTCATCTTCGATTCGGACGACTCATCTTCGGCGCCGGCGAATCATCGCTGTTTCGCTTCGCGCGTCGCCGCGGCGGTACGCGTGCGCTCGCGCTGCGCGGTCGGCTTGCCCTTGCGTTCGGGCGCCGCGCGCGAGGATTTCTCCCGCCTGCCTTTCGTCGCGCCTTCGTCGGCCCCCGCCGGTTCGGGTTCGTCGAGGGCGCCGGCCTGCAGCGCCGCGGTCTCGAGCACGTCGTTGGTGAAGTTCCAGGTGCGCACGATCTGCAGGATGTCGCCGTCGCGCGCCATCTCGGGCGTGAACCGCTCGTAGGGAGCGCCGGCGTGGACGATGTCGCGCACCGCCCGGTTGAGCACTTCGTGCTTCGACTTGCGATTGACGATGACGTCGACGACGTTGCCGTTGCGATCGATCTCCACCGTGATGATCAGCGCACCGTACACGCGTCCGCGCGCCTCGCGCGGATACCGCTCGGTGCCGAGCCGCTCGATGCGCTGGGCCCAGTCGTCGACGTAGCGCGCATAGCTCACGCCGGTGGCGTTCACGCCGTAGGTGAGCCGCTTCGGCCGCTTGTTGTAGTCGGAAACCTGCCGGTCGATCTGCGCCTGCAGGCGCGCGATCGCCGCGTCGGTATCCTCCGCGTCGCGCCCCGGCTCGACGATCGGCGACGGCTCGACCGGTTGGTCGGGTTGCACATACGACTGCGGGCCGCGCGCCAGCGCGAGCAACTGGCGCTGCTGCGCCTCGAGTTCGGCGACGCGACGGCGCTGCAACGCGACCGCGTCGCCGTCCTGCACCGTCGCCTGCGCCGGCAGCGGCGAACGCGCGCGACCCTGCTCGTGCTCGCCGCCGCCGACCAGGTTCTCCTGCGCGAGCAGCTCGGGCTTCAGCGGACGCGCATCGGTCTTCGCATTGACCAGCACCACTTCGAGCTGCGGATCGATCGGCGCGAACGACAGCGGCGCCGGCGGCGCGAAGCGCAGCGCCAGCGCGAAGGCATGCAGCACGATCGAGGCGCCGATCGCGAACCCCAGCGGATCGCGCCGCCACAGCGCGGCGAACCGGCCGCCCTGCACCGACTCGAAGCTGCGTGCCAGGCGCTTCATCGCAGCGTCGGCTCGGCGAGCGCTTCCTCGCCTTCGTCGCCGGCGACGAGGTCGTTCGCCGCAGCGACGGCCGTACCTGCATCGACGAAGCGCGCCTGCACCGACAGGTCGATCTCGTCGGTGCCGAGCAGGTCGACGACGATGCGCCGCCCCGGTGCCAGCGCCGGCATGCCCGCAAGGCGGAAATAGAGCGGCGCGTCGGCGAGCCGTACCAGGTCCTCGCGCACGACCACCGCGTCGGCACGGCGCAGTCGATGCTGTTCGATCCAGCGCAGGCACCAGTAGCGCTCCATGCGCTGCTGGAAATCGAGATAGGCGCCGTAGCGTGATTCGAAAGCCGAGACGATCGAGAAGAGCTCGGTGTCGTTGGCCGCCAGCGGAGGCTTGCGGCCGGCGAGCACGGCGAGCACCTGGCGCTGATTGACCAGATCGACATAGCGGCGCAGCGGCGACGTCGACCACATGTAGTACGCCACGCCCAGCCCCTGGTGCGGCGCTGCGTGCGTGGCGGTGCGCACGCGCCCCGCCTGCTGCGCGCGGAACACGCCCGGCACGCGCGCGAGCGACAGCAGGCGCGCCCATTCGCTGTTGGCGAGGATCATCGCCTCGGCGACGATCCGGTCGAGCGGCTCATCGCGCCGTCGCTGCACGATGCGCACGCGCTCCGCATCGCCTTCGCGGTCGATGTAGAAGCTGAAGTCGGCGCCGGAGCGCGTCTCGGGCCTGCCGCGCACGCGGTCGCGCTCGGCCGACAGCGCCCTGGCCAGCCGCCACAACACGCGGATCGCGTCGGCGCGCGGATGGTCGATCGGCGCGGCCGAATCGAGCGCCGCCTCGTCGAAGCGCGCATCGAGCGCGTCGTGCCGCAGGTTGTCGGCGACCACGATGCGTTCCACGCGCGAGTTCTTCGCGACGATGCGCTCGCCGCTCGCATCGACGTCGACGTACAGCGACAGCGCGGCGACCTCGCGCCCTGCGTCGAGCGAGAAGGTGGCGATCGTCGGCTGCGGAAGCATCGTGATCTTGTCGCCGGGCAGGTAGACGGTGGCCATCCGCGCGCGCGCGAGAGCGTCGACCTCGCCACCGTGCTCGATCGCCACGCCCGGCGCCGCAATGTGAATGCCGACGCGCCAGCCCCCGTCCGGCAGCGGCTGCACCGACAGGCAGTCGTCGATCTCGGTGGTCGTCGAGTCGTCGATCGAGAACGCGTCGACGTCGGCGCGCGGCAGAGCTTCGATCGCACGATGCGCATCCGCCAGCGGGTCGCCCTGCAGAGCGACGCCGAAGCCGTGCGGAAAATGCTCGGCCTCGAAACGCGCGACGTGCATCGCGCGTGGCGACTCGAAGGCGCCGAGCGCGCACAGCAGTCGCTCCGGCGTCGGGTGCTCGGCGGACAGCGCAAGCTCGAGCGCCTTCCACGACGGCGAGTTGCGGTCGGGACGCGCGAGCAACTGGGCCGCCTGCACGGCGATTTCCTCGGGCAGCTCGCCGCGACGCATCGCCTGCGCGTGCGTCTCGATGCGCTCCTGGTCGCGACGGCGCCGCTCGAGCGTGGCGAGCGCCGAGCGCAGCACCTCGGGAGGCGCCGCGCGATAGCGCCCGCGACCCTTGCGGTGGAAATACACCGGCGCCGAGTGCAGCTTCAGCAGCAGCGCGGTTGCCTCGACCGCATCGGAGCGATGACCGTGGTATTCGTCGGCCAGCTCGCCGAAGCCGAACTCGGCCTGCGGCGCACACTCCCACAGGAAGTCTACGTCGATCGAATCGGCAATCTCGCGAGCGGCGGGGATCAGTGCATCGGGCGCGGGCGCGTCGAAGCGCAGCAGCACGTGGCTCGCCTTGACCTTCGTGCGCTTGCCGCTGGCCGTCTCGACCTGCAGGCTGCCGCCCGTCTCCGACAGTGCCGTGCCGGCGCGGAAATCGCCGTTGTCCTCGAACAGGAGATGCTTCATCTGCGGGCCGTCGGTTCCCGGGCGATTATAGGGGGCGGCAACGTGCACGACCGGCGCCCGCGTGCCGCACGGTGCCCGATCGCCGCCCGTCGGCGACGCGGAACCACCTCGCGCCGGTGCGTGCGCCGCGAAAATCGCCAGGAGGCTGTCGGACTATGGACAGCCTCCTAGAGCATGATGCCGCCCGACACCTCGATCACGGCGCCGTTGATGTACGCCGCCTCGTCGCTGGCGAGGAACGCGTAGACGGCGGCGATTTCCTCGGGCTCGCCGAGCCGTCCCAGCGGCACCTTGTCGATCGTCTTCTGCATCACCGCCGGCGGAATCGACGCGAGGATCGGCGTGCGCACGAAGCCCGGGCAGACCGCGATCGCGCGCACGCCCTTCGGCCCGAGTTCGCGTGCCCAGGTCTTGGTGAACCCGATGAGGCCGGCCTTGGTGGCCGCGTAATTGGTCTGGCCGAAGTTTCCGTACAGCCCGACTACCGACGAAGCGTTCAGGATCACACCCGAACCTTGCCGGATCATCGCGTCGGCCACCGCCTGCGTGCACAGGAACACGCCTTTCAGGTTCACGTCGATCACGCGATCGAACTGCTCCTCGCTCATCTTGACCAGGCGTGAATCCTGGGTGACGCCGGCGTTGTTCACCAGGCAGTCGACGCGTCCGAAGGCGGCGAGCGTCGCCGCCACCATCTCCTCGACGCTCGCCCGATCGGTGACGTCGACGCGGGCGCCGATCGCGCGCGCGCCCGACTCGACGAGCGACGCCACGGCTTCGTCCACGCGTGCCGCGTCGAGATCGGCGACGACCACCGCCGCGCCCTCGGTGGCGAACTTGCGCGCCGTCGCCATGCCGATGCCGCCGGTCGCGCCGGTGACGATCGCCGCCTTGCCTTGCAGTCTCATTTCGGTCCTTTCCTTCGTTGCAGTCATCGGCCGCGTGCCTCGAAACCCGCGAAGCGGAGCACCTCGCCGGCCAGCGCATCGAATTCCGTCAGTCCGTGGTCGCCGCCCTCGAGCAGGATCGTGCGCGCGCCGGGGTAGCGCGCGATCATCTCGCGCCAGTCGAGCACCTCGTCGCCCTTCGCCGCGACGAGCAGGTAGCGTTGCGGATCGCGCAAGGCGCCGGCCCGCAGCGCGCGCAATTCTTCCAGATAGCGCGGCTCGAAGCGAAACGGCCGGTCGTCGTGATAACCGCGCAGCTCGCCGACGTACGGAGCGAGGTCGCGCGCCGGCTCGATCGCCGGATTGAGCAGCACGGCGCGCGCACCGCTGCGCTCGGCAAGCCAGGTGGCGTAGTAGCCGCCGAGCGAACTGCCGACCAGCGTGTCTTCGGGGCGCGGCGCGATTTCGCGCGCGACGAGCGCGACGGCCTCGGCCGGCGAAGGCGGCAGCTGCGGGCAGGCGAAACGCTCGCCGGCGCCGAGCGCGCGCAGGCGTTCCTCGAGGATGCGTGCCTTGAACGACTGCGGCGACGAGCGGAAGCCGTGCAGGTAGACGAGCCGGCCCTCGGCTCGCGCATCATCTCCGGTCGGCCGTCCAGCGCCGCGCGCGGCGAGCGCATCGAGCAACCGCTGGTGAATGCCGCCGAAGGACCCGTTGCTCATCACCAGGACATGGTCGCCCGCGCGCACCCGGGCGACGATCGCGTCGACGAGCGCCGCAAGCTCGCGTTCGACATGGGCGCGCGCGCCGAGCGGCGCGAGGGCGCCGGCGACATCCCAGTCGAGCCCGCCCGCGTGGCAGTAGACGAGATCGGCCTGGCGCAGCGAATCGGGCAATTGCGCGGCCATCGTGCCCAGCTTCATCGTGTTCGAGCGCGGCTCGAGCACGGCGAGAATGCGCGCCTGCGGACCCACGCGCTCGCGCAGGCCCGCCACCGTGGTCGCGATCGCCGTCGGGTGGTGCGCGAAATCGTCGATGACGGTGACCCCCGCCGCCGTGCCGCGCGTCTCCAGCCGACGACGCACGCCGCCGAAACTCGCCAGTGCGGCTATCGCCGCGCCCGGCGTCACCCCTGCGTGGCGTGCCGCAGCGATCGCGGCGAGGGCGTTGGCACGGTTGTGCGCGCCGGCCAATGAGACGCGACAGCGCCCCAGCCGCTCGCGGCCGACATGTACGTCGAAGGAGCTGGCGGAACCGTCGTCGTCGACTGCGTCCAGGTGCCAGCCGTCGCTCGCCAGGAAGCCTTCGCTCTCGCTCCATACGCCGCGCGCGAGCACGCGTCCGAGCGCCTGGTCGGAGGCGTTGTGGATGATTCGACCGCTGCGCGCGATGGTTCGAACGAGGTGGTGGAATTGGGTCTCGATCGCGGCGAGATCTGCGAAGATGTCGGCATGATCGAATTCGAGGTTGTTCAGCAGCAGCGTGCGCGGGCGGTAGTGCACGAACTTCGACCGCTTGTCGAAGAACGCCGTATCGTATTCGTCGGCTTCGATGACGAAATGCTCGCCCTCGCCGAGGCGCGCCGACACCGGAAAGTTGCGCGCCACGCCGCCGATCAGGAAGCCCGGCCGAAGACCGTTCGCCTCGAGGATCCACGCGAGCAGCGACGCGGTCGTCGTCTTTCCGTGAGTTCCCGCAACAGCCAGTACCCACTTACGCCCCAGCGCGTGCTCGGCGAGCCATTGCGGACCCGAGGTAAACGGGGCACGAGCGTCGAGAATCGCCTCCATCAGCGGGTTGCCGCGCGAAACGACATTGCCCACCACCCACAGGTCGGGCGCCAGTGCGAGCTGCGCGGCGTCGTAGCCTTCGATGAGTTCGATGCCGAGCGCGCGCAGCTGCTCGCTCATCGGCGGATAGACGTTTGCATCGCAGCCGGTGACGCGATGGCCGGCCTGCGTCGCTATTGCGGCGATGCCGCCCATGAACGTCCCGCAGATGCCGAGGATGTGGATATGCATCGGGGCGATAATGTGCGGTTGCGAATTCTACAGACGATGATCGAGAGCACCGACCCCCTGCGCCTGGAGATCGCCGCCGCGGCCGCCCGACTGCTCGCCGACGGTGCGACCGACTACGCCAGCGCCAAGCGCAAGGCTGCGCAACGCGTGCTCGGCGAGCGCGGCGCGCCGAAAGCTTCGATGCCGGACAACGACGAGGTCGACGCCGCGCTGCTCGAGCACCTGCAACTCTTCGACGCCGGGCACGCCGAGCGCGTCATGCAGCGCCGGCGGACCGCTGCCGAGCTGATGCAGCGGCTGGCCGAGTTCCACCCGTACCTGACGGGCGCGGTCTGGAAGGGCATCGTCACCGAGCACGCACCGATCCACCTGCAACTGTTCCACGACAACACGAAGGACGTGCAGATCGACCTGCTCAATCGCGGCGTCGATTTCGACGTGGTGGAGGTCCCGCACTTTCGCGGCGGGCCCGACGTCGAGGCGATCACCTTCTGGATGGCCGACACGCCGGTGCTGCTGTCGCTGTATCGACACGACGACCTGCGCGGCGCGCTCAAGGGCACGCGCGGCGACACGGGCCCGGAGCGCGGCGATCGACGCGCGCTGCTCGGTCGCCTGGGCGAGGCTGCATGAAGCAGGGACGACGCGCCTGGATCGGCGGCGCGGCGCTGGCGCTGGGCTTCGGCGGTTTCGGCGCATGGGTCGCCTCGCGGCAGTACCGGCTGGCTACCGCCGACAACTCCGCAGTGGATCTGCTCCTCGGACTGGCGATGCCCGATGCACAGGGTCGCGAAGTACGCCTCGCCGAGTGGCGCGGCAGGCCGCTCGTCGTCAATTTCTGGGCCACGTGGTGTCCACCCTGCGTCGGCGAGATGCCCGAACTGAGCGAAATGCAGCACGATTATGCCGCTCGTGGATTGCAGATCGTCGGCATCGGCATCGATTCGGAAAAGAACATCCGTCAATTCGCCGAGAAAATGCCTATGAGCTACCCGTTGCTCGTGGCCGGCCCGGGCGGCACCGAGTTGACGCGCCGATTCGGCAACACCTCGGGCTCGCTGCCTTTCACCGCCGTCGTCGACCGCGACGGTCGCATCCGCCACCGGATTCTCGGTCGCTTCGACAACGCCGACCTGCGCGCCGCCATCGCAGCGACACTCTGAACGCCCTGCTCGAGGCGCCGCACTGCTGGCGTTCATCGTCCAACCGGCGTATAAAGGCGTCCAACTTCCCGCAAAAGCGCGAAACGCTCCCGCGCCTGCCTGCTTGACGACATCCTCGAAACTGCTCTGGGTGCTGCACGGACCCAACCTGAACCTGCTGGGCACGCGCGAGCCGGAGGTCTACGGTTCGACCCGGCTCGACGAAATCGACAGCGGACTCGCAAGATTGTGCGCCGAGCACGGATATCGCTGCGAGAGCTTCCAGTCGAATCACGAAGGCGCGCTGGTCGACCGCGTGCAACAGGCACGCGAGCGCGAGGTGGCGTTCATCGTGCTGAACCCGGCTGCATTCACGCACACGAGCGTTGCGCTGCGCGACGCATTGGCCGCCGTGGCGGTTCCGTTCATCGAAGTACACCTGTCGAATATCCATCGCCGCGAAGCGTTCCGCCGGCGCTCGTATTTCTCCGATCTGGCAGTCGGCGTCGTCGCAGGACTGGGTCCGATCGGCTATCGGCTCGCAATGCAGGCGGCGATCGAGTCGCTGCGCGGGTCCGCCGCCGGTGCGGCGCCGGCTGCCGCCGAAGCGGCCCACGCCCCGCGGCGCGCCCCCAGAGGTTGAAAGCGAAATGGACCTGCGAAAGCTCAAGACACTGATCGATCTGGTCTCCGAAT
Source organism: Burkholderiaceae bacterium (assembly GCA_021166725.1). Lineage (GTDB taxonomy): Bacteria > Pseudomonadota > Gammaproteobacteria > Burkholderiales > Burkholderiaceae_E > Zeimonas. The sequence goes on from JAJPES010000004.1 coordinate 18,685, forward strand.
CCGGCATCTCCGAACTGGAGATCACCGAAGGCGACGGCAAGGTGCGCATCGTCAAGAACGCTCCGGTCGTGATGGCCGCTCCCGCCTCGCCCCTGATGGCGGCGCCGATGCCGGTGACGCCGTCGACCATCTCCGGCGCACCGGCAGTAGCGGGAGTCGCTCCAGCGCCCGCGCCGGCCCCGGAGGCGCCGTCCGGCCACCTCGTGCGCTCGCCGATGGTCGGCACCTTCTACCGCTCGGCGCAGCCGGGTGGCGAACCCTTCGTCTCGGTGGGCAGCGAGGTCGCGGAAGGCGAGACGCTGTGCATCATCGAGGCGATGAAGCTGATGAACGAGATCGAGGCCGACAAGAGCGGCACGATCAAGGCCGTTCTCGTCGACAACGGGTCGCCGGTCGAGTTCGGGCAGCCGCTGTTCGTCATCGAATAACGCGAGCCCGACGCACCGCCGATGTTCGAGAAGCTGCTGATCGCCAACCGGGGCGAGATCGCGTTGCGCATCCAGCGCGCGTGCCGGGAACTGGGCATCAAGACGGTCGTCGTGCACTCGCAGGCCGACACCGAGGCCAAATACGTCAAGCTCGCCGACGAGTCGGTCTGCATCGGGCCGGCGCCGTCGCGCGACAGCTACCTGAACGTGCCCGCGATCATCAGCGCGGCCGAAGTCACCGACGCCGAAGCGATCCATCCCGGCTACGGCTTCCTGTCGGAGAACGCCGACTTCGCCGAACGCGTCGAGAAGAGCGGCTTCGTCTTCATCGGTCCGCGCCCCGAGTCGATCCGGATGATGGGCGACAAGGTCTCGGCGAAGGACGCGATGAAGAAGGCCGGCGTGCCGGTGGTGCCCGGCTCCGAAGGTGCGCTGCCCGACGAACCGAAGGAGATCCTTCGCATCGCGCGCACGATCGGCTACCCGGTGATCGTGAAGGCCGCCGGCGGCGGCGGCGGCCGCGGCATGCGCGTCGTGCACACCGAGGCCGCGCTGCTCGGGGCCGTGACGATGACGCGCAGCGAAGCACAGGCGGCGTTCAACAACCCGAACGTCTATCTCGAGAAGTTCCTCGAGAATCCTCGCCACATCGAGATCCAGGTGCTGGCCGACGAGCACCGCAACGCGGTGCACCTGGGCGAGCGCGACTGCTCGATGCAGCGCCGCCACCAGAAGATCATCGAGGAAGCTCCCGCGCCGGGCATTCCGCGCCGCGCGATCGACCGCATCGCACAGCGCTGCGCCGACGCCTGCCGCAAGATGAACTATCGCGGCGCCGGCACCTTCGAATTCCTGTTCGAGAACGGCGAGTTCTATATCATCGAGATGAACACGCGCGTGCAGGTCGAGCATCCGATTACCGAGCTGATCACCGGAATCGACATCGTGCAGGAGCAGATCCGCATCGCCTGCGGCGAGAAACTGCGCTTTCGCCAGCGCGACATCCGTCTGCAGGGACACGCCATCGAGTGCCGCATCAACGCCGAGGACCCGTTCCGCTTCACGCCGTCGCCGGGGCGGATCACCGCCTGGCATCCGCCGGGCGGCCCCGGGATCCGCGTCGATTCGCACGTCTACACGAATTACTTCGTGCCGCCGAACTACGACTCGATGATCGCCAAGGTGATCGCCTACGGCGAGACACGCGAGCAGGCGATCCGCCGCATGCGCATCGCGCTGTCGGAGATGGCGGTGGACGGCATTCGCACCAACCTGCCGCTGCATCGGGAACTGCTCACCGATGCGCATTTCGTGCAGGGCGGCACGCCGATCCACTATCTCGAGCAGAAGCTCGCCTTGCGCCGCGCCTGAGCGCGTACTGCCGGCTCGGCTGCGCAACGAAAGGCGACACTGCGATGTGGCTGCGGATCCGCTTCGCCGTCGACGGCATTGCCGCCGATGCGTGGACCGATGCGCTGCTCGCCGCCGGCGCCTCGTCGGTCGACACGAGCGACGCCGACGCCGATTCCGAAGCCGAATGCGCGTTGTTCGGCGAACCGGGCGAGCCGCCGCCCGCCAGCGCCTGGCCGCGGACGCGGATCGCCGCACTCATCGCGCAGCAGCCTTCCCCGGCCGCAACGTGCGAGGCCTTGCCGGCCGTACCGGGCGAGGCATCCGCTCGCGCGCCGAAAACGGCGCTTGCGCACGCAGCGGACGACGATCGGCGGCGCGCTGGCGAAGTCCTCGCGCGCGCCGCGGCGCTCGCCCTGCAGCCGGTCCCGACGGAAATCGAACTCGATCGCCTCGACGACCAAGACTGGGTGCAGGCGACACAGCGTCAGTTCGACGCCTTCCCGGTCGGGAATCGACTATGGATAACGCCGACGTGGCACGCGTCGGTGCAGCCCGTGCCGCAGCCGCGCGCCAGCATCGTGCTCGATCCCGGACTCGCCTTCGGCACCGGCAGCCACCCGACGACGCGCCTGTGCCTGGAGTGGCTCGACGAAAACCTGCACGCGGGCGACACGGTCATCGACTACGGATGCGGATCCGGCATCCTCGCCATCGCCGCCGCGCGACTGGGCGCGCGCAGCGTCGCCGGGATCGATATCGATCCGCAGGCGCTTGCGGCGGCTGCGCGCAACGCCGCCGACAACGGCGTGGCCATCGAACTTCGCTCGAGCGGCGATGCGATGCCGACGCCGGCCGACGTCGTGGTCGCCAACATCCTCGCGAATCCGCTGCGCGTGCTGGCGCCGCTGCTCGAAACGCTGGTCGCGCCCGGCGGCCGACTCGTGCTCGCCGGCCTGCTCGACCGGCAGGCCGAAGAGATAGCGCGCTGCTTCCGGCACGTGGCACTGCACGCGTGGCGCTCCGCCGAAGGCTGGACTTGCCTGGCGGGAACGCGTCGTCGATGATCGCGCGAAACCGGAAGAACCGATGACGCTCGCCACCACCTGCCCGCAGTGCAAGACGAGCTTCAGGGTCGTTCCCGACCAGCTGAAGTTGCGCCGCGGTTTCGTGCGTTGCGGGCGATGCCGGCACGTCTTTGCCGGCGTCGACCATCTGCGCTACGTCGACGACGCGCAACTGCGCACCGAAGCCGGTGCCATCGGCGCGCAGCGGCACCGCGAAACGGATACCACGGTCGCGCCGGAAGCGGGCCGCACTGCGAGCGCCGATGACGTCGAATGGATCGTCGTCGGCGCGCCGGACGCGGACGACGCGCTGCTCGCCGAGCGGTTCGACGAAGACGCGGACGCGGCGCATGCAGATGAGCAAGCGCGCGAAGAGGCGCCTGTCGAGACACCGACGGAGGCAGCGGCGCTCGCCGACGCTCCCGTTGGCGAGGCGTCGGCCGCCGAGGCATCGATCGAAGCTCCGGTCGGCGACGCACCCTTCCTCGACGAACGCTTCGCCGAGGGGCACCTCTCCGAGGAGCACTTCGCCGAGGAATACTTTTCCGAGGAGCGCTTCGCCGACGCGCCCTTCCCCCAGGCGCCGGAGACCGAAGGACCGACGAAGGAATCGTTCGCCGCAGCAGCCCCCGTCGAAGGTTCCCCGGCCGATTCGCCCGCTGGCGATGCGCCCCCTGCCGAACACGCACCTGGCCCGCCTCCGCCGTACGTCGAGCGCTACGCCGCCACGGACTACGACGAACGCGCCGGCGACGAATCGGCGATCGACTACTTCTCCACCGCCCGTACGCGCGGTTTCGCCGATCGACGCGGGCTCGCGGTCGGCCTGCTCGCGCTCGTGCTGACGGTGGCGCTTGCAATGCAGTGGGTGGTCGCGCAACGCTCGGCGATCGCGTCGAATCTGCCCTTCGCCGCGCCGCTGCTGGGCGCCGCGCTCGCACCTTTCGGCCTGCGCATCGAGGCACCGAGCGAGCTCGATGCGTTGACGATCGAATCCTTCGAGCTGCAGGCCTCGGCCGCTCCCGACGTGCTCGAGATGCGGGCACTGTTGCGCAACCATGCCGACCATCCGGTGCGCTGGCCGTCGATGCAACTGACCCTCACCGACCCTTCGAGCCGCGTGCTCGTGCGCCGCGCCCTGCATCCGGACGACTACCTGCCGCCGGCCGACGAAGCTCGTGCCGACGGTGTTCCTCCGCGCACCGAGTGGCCGCTGCGCCTCGCGCTCGAGGCGCGCGAACTGCAGGCCACCGGTTACGACTACCGCGTGCAACTGTTCTATTCCCAGGAACGACGATGACCCGACGCGTACTGATCAGCGGCTCGATCGCCTACGACACGATCATGGTGTTCGAAGGCCACTTCAAGGATCACATCCTTCCCGATCGCGTGCACATGCTGAACGTGTCGTTCCTCGCGCCCCGGCTCGAGCGCAACTACGGCGGCTGCGCGGGCAACATCGCCTACACGCTCGGCGCGCTCGGCGGCGAGCCGGTGATGCTCGCGACGATCGGTCGCGACGGCGACGCCTACCTCGCGCACCTGGCCGAGCTGGGCATCGACGCTTCCACCGTGCGCCGGCTCGACGACGAATACACGGCGCAGGCCTACATCACCACCGATCTGTCCGACAACCAGATCACCGCGTTCCATCCCGGTGCGATGTCGCACGCACATCGCGTCTCGGCGCGCGAGATCTGCAGCAGCGCTGCCGGGGCGGCGATCGGCATCGTGGCGCCCAACGGACGCGAAGCGATGCTGCAGCACGCCCGGGAGTTCGGTGAATGCGGCGTGCCCTTCGTGTTCGACCCGGGCCAGGGGCTGCCGATGTTCGACGGCGAGACCTTGCGCTGGTTCGTCTCGCTCGCCAGCGCCGTCACCGTCAACGACTACGAGGCTTCGCTGCTCGTCGAACGCACCGGCTGGAGCGAATCACGGATCGCGCAGCAGGTGCAGGCGCTGATCGTCACCCGCGGCGGCGAAGGATCGCGCGTGCACGAGGGCGGAATGGTGAGCGAGATCGCGGCGCTGCCGGTAGCGTGCGCCGTCGATCCGACCGGCTGCGGCGACGCGTATCGCGCCGGCCTGCTGCACGGGCGCACGCTCGGCTGGAGCTGGGCCGACGCGGCGCGCCTGGGCAGCGTGATGGGCGCGATCAAGATCGAGCATCGCGGCGGACAGAACCATCCGATCGACCGCGCCGAGGTCGCGCGACGCTTCGAAGGGGCCTACGGCCGCGCGCCCTGGTAGAGCGCCGCGCACAGCGCGGGCGCGTCGTGCGCGGCAGCGAGCGCGAAGCGCTTGCGCCTACCGGTCTGCCCCGACACCAGCCGTACCGAGCGCTTCGGCAGCGAGAGCCGCTCGGCCAGGAAGCGCGCGATCTCGTCGTTCGCGCGCCCTTCGAGCGGCGGTGCGGCAACGCGCAGCTTCAGGCAGCCGTCGTGCTCGCCGACCACTTCGGTGCGCGGCGCACCGGGCTGCGCGGCGATGCGGACGCGCCAGGCGCCGGGCTCGCCGTCGAGCCACGGCGGCAACGCTGCGCGATCCATCGAAGGTGGCGACGCCGCGCGTCGATCAGGAAACGGCCGCGAAGAATGTCGGCATCGCCGACTGCAGCACGGTGAGCGCGAGTTGCGCCAGCAGGATCAGCACCAGCGGCGACAGATCCACGCCGCCGATCAGCGGAACGAAGCGGCGGATCGGCGAGAGGAACGGACGCGTGAGCGCATCGATCGTCGGCGCGATCGGCGCATGCGGATTCACCCACGACAGCACGGCGAGCAGCAGCACCAGCGCGGTGAGCAGCCACAGCGACCACTTGGCGAGCCAGAAGACCGCCAGCAGCACAACGGCGCCAAAGGCCGGTGCCCGACCGCCCCCGAAGAGCAGCACGTAGAGAACGGCGAGCACGACGGCGAGCAGCAGCGAGGCGAGCAGGCTCGCCCAGTCGACGCTGCGCATGTTCTTGCGCGTGGCCGGAAGCACGCCGCGCAGCGGCCGCACGATCCAGTCGGTGACGGCGATGACGAACTGGCCGAGCGGATCGCGAACGCCGAGTCCGAGCCAGTTCAGGTACGCACGCAGGACGCAGGCGGTAGCCAGCAGGCTGCCGAGCGTTTCGAGCAGAAGCCAGAGTGCCTGATGCATGGAGTCGATTCCGCAACGCCCGCGATTCTCGCACACGAAAAAAGAGTCCCGCACCGTGCGATACCCGGTGCGGGACCCGTTGCGTCGTGCGCCGCCGGCGGCGCGCGACGCTGCGCCGGCGAGACGTTACGGACGGTTGCCGGTCGGGAACGGCCACGCGGCCGCCGGATTCAGCGGCTTGGCGGCCGGGGCCGCCGTGGTCGCGGCGCCGTTGTTCTTCGCCGCCGGTTTCCGCGTTGCAGCCTTCTTCACCACCGGCTTCTTCGCGGCGACCTTCTTCGTCGATGCCTTCTTCGCAGCGGGCTTCTTCGCCGCCGCCGCCTTCTTCGCGGGGGCCTTGCGCGCGGCCGTCTTCTTCGTCGCCTTCTTCGCGGCGGTCTTCTTCGCTGCCGTCTTCTTCACGGCCTTGCGTGCTGCCATCGGCTTTTTCGCGGCGGCCTTGCGAGCGGTCTTCTTGACGGCGGTCTTGCGTGCAGTGGCCTTCTTCGCTGCGCCCTTCTTCGCTGCCGTCTTCCTGGCCGCGGTCTTCTTCGCCGCCGTCTTCTTCGCCGCCGATTTCTTCGCTGCGGACTTCTTCACCGCGGTCCTCTTCGCCGCGGTCTTCTTCGCCGCAGGTTTCTTCGCCGCAGCCTTGCGCGCCACGACGCGCTTGGTCGCTGCGCTCTTCGTCACGGCCTTGCGCGCAGTGGTCTTCTTCGTTGCTTTCTTCGCCGCGGCCTTCTTCGCGGCGGGCTTCTTCGCGGCTTTCTTGGCGGTTGCCATGGAGGATCTCCTTCTCAGGATGTTGCGATGACGGAAACCCGTGCCGCAGCGCGCATGCGCATCGTTCGGTACGGGCTATTCATCGGCGCAAGAACACCGTGTTCCACGGTTCGTCGCTCCTACGCTAATGAATTCGGCGCAAAAAAAGCGCCGGAACCAACGGTTCGGCGCTTCGTGGAGATCGTCGCAACGGGAACCGGACCGGCTGTCGCATCGCCTTCGCGAGCCCGCCTGCATCGGTTCTTTCCCGCCCAAAACCCATTCGACCCCACCAGATCATCCTCTGCGACAGCAACTGATTCCACGCTCGAAAACTCATCGATAACTTCTTGTACTGGCGTGAAATTCCGCTGTTATTCACACGCAAAATCTTACGGTGCTTGTAGGGCATGCGCAACGATTCGACGCGTTCGTCTTGACTCGCGCGCGATTTCGTCGGCGTGCACGCAACACATCGAGAAGCCTTCGACATCGCGCAGCGATGCATCGCGCGCATCCGATCGCGCGCTCGTTGCGATCGCAAGCACGCGTTCAGTACGGTCGAACGAGATCGCGCGCTTCGTTCATTGCATGCACGCGCGCCCAGTCGAACATCGGACCCGGATCGCGCTTGCGTTCGGGAGCGATGTCGCTGTGTCCGGCGAGCCAACGCAGCGGATGACGCTCGCGCAGCGCGGCGATCAGGCATCGCAGGCGTCGATACTGGGCTTCCGTGAAGCGATGCGACTCGTCGCCTTCGAGCTCGATGCCGATCGAGAAATCGTTGCAGCGCTGGCGATCGAGAAAGCGCGAGACACCGGCGTGCCAGGCGCGCTTGTCGGTGTCGACGAACTGCAGCAGTTCGCCGCGGCGCCGCACGAGGAAATGCGCCGACACGCGCAGTTCGCGCAAGGCGGCGAACGACGGATGCGACGAAGCATCGAGGCGATTGGTGAACAGTTGCTCGACCGCGTCGCCGCTGAACCGGCCGGGCGGCAGGCTGATGTGGTGCACGACGAGCAGTTCCGCCTGCGCACCGGCCGGACGAGCATCGAAGTTCGGCGACTCGAGTACGCGCGCGCCGGCGAGCCACCCCGACCCGTCTTCGCGCCAGGCGACGCGCGACCCGCGCGTGCGCGTCATTCGTTCAGCCCGAGCCGTTGCATCCGATAGCGAAGCGCACGGAAGGTGATGCCGAGCAGGCGCGCCGCCGCGGTGCGGTTGTAGCGGGTCTTGTCGAGCGCACGCAGGATCGCTTCGCGCTCGATCTGCTCGAGGTAGTCGGGCAGCGACTCGGGCACGCCGTCCTCGGACACCCGCACCGGCCGGCGCTCGCCGGGTGCGCCGCTTGCCGGCGGTGCGGCGTCCGCGCCTTCGGAATCGATACGCTCGTTCTCGTCGTCGTCGGAGACGATCGGCTTCAGTCCGAGATCCTCCACGTTGATCACGTCGCCGTTGGAGAACGCCAGCGCGCGTTCGAGCACGTTCTCGAGCTCGCGCACGTTGCCGGGGAAGCGGTAACTCTGCAGATAGCGCACGGCCACCGGCGCGAGGCGCGGCGCCTGGATCGCGCCGCTGCGCCCGGAGAGCCGCCCGAGAATCGCCTCGGCGAGCACCGGGATGTCTTCGAGACGCTCGCGCAGCGACGGCAATCGCAGCTCGATCACGTTGAGCCGGTAGTACAGATCCTGGCGGAAGCGCCCGGACGCCACGCATTGCGCAAGATCCTGGTGGGTGGCGCTGACGATGCGCACGTCCACCGCTTCCTCGACGGTGGCGCCGACCTTGCGCACGCGCTTCTCCTGTATGGCGCGCAGCAGCTTCACCTGCATCGCCAGCGGCAGGTCGGCCACCTCGTCGAGGAACAGCGTTCCGCTGTTGGCGGCCTGGAAGAAGCCGTCGCGATCCTGATCCGCGCCGGTGAACGCGCCCTTGCGATAGCCGAAGAACTCCGCTTCCATCAGCGACTCGGGAATCGCGCCGCAGTTCACGGCGACGAACGGTTGCGCGGCGCGCGCACCGGTCTCGTGGATCAGGCGCGCAGCCAGCTCCTTGCCCGAACCCGACTCACCGCCGATCGACACCGGCGCCATGCTGCGCGCGAGCCGCGCGATCTGCGCACGCACCTCGCGGATCGCTTCCGAGTCGCCGAGCAGTTGCCGCGACGGCTGCGGCGACGAGGCGGCGACCTCGTTCTCCGGCGCGCCACCCGACTGCGACGGCAACTGCAACGCCGAGCGCACGAGACTGCGCAGCGCATCGAGCGCAACCGGCTTGGCGAGATAGTCGAAGGCGCCCGCCTTCAGCGCCGCCACTGCGTTCTCGGCGCTGCCGTAGGCGGTGATCACGGCGACCGGCGTCTGCGGATGGCGACGGTTGATCGTGGCGACGAGCGTCAGCCCGTCGCCGTCGGGCAGGCGCATGTCGGTCAGGCACAGCGAATAGGCGTTGCGCGACAGCGCAGCCTCGGCATCGGCGAGCGAACCTGCGCAATCGACGTCGAGCCCCATGCCGACCAGCGTCAGCTCGAGCAGTTCGCGCAGGTCGGCCTCGTCGTCGACGACCAGCACGCGGCGCACGGGCGTCGTGCGCGCAGGTCGCGGCGCGCTGCGCGGGTTCGTGGTGGCTGCTGCTTCCTTCATTCTGGGGCGAAAGCCTCGTTGCGGGGCTCGACGACGAAGACGCTGCGCCAGCGCTGCGACGGCGAACCTGTTTCGTAGCGGATCGTCGCGCCGCTGGCATGGCACAGCTCGCGCGCAAGATACAGGCCGAGACCGGTTCCGCGGCTCTCGGTGGTGTAGAAGGGCTCGAACGCGTGCTCGCGCATCTCGTCGGTCAGGCCCGGACCGTCGTCGGCGACGCGCAGCTCGAGCCTGCGGTCGCCGCGCTCGCGCCACTCGATGCGCACCGCGTCGGCCGACGTCGACGCATAGCGAAGCGCATTGGCGAGCAGGTTCAGCAGCACCTGGCGCAAGTGATTCGAATCGAAGCGGATCGGTTGCGCGGTGGCGAGACGAACGCCGATGCGCGCGCGCTCGGCGCCGCTGGTCGAGACGAACTCGTCGACGAGACGGTCGAGAAACGGCCGCGGCTCGATCGATTCGTCGGCCGAGCGCTCGCGGCGCGCGATCGACAGCACGTCCTCGACGATGCGGTCGATGCGCACCGTGTTCGACTCGACGATGCGCGTCAGCCGTTCGAGCGACGGATCCGCGATGCGCTCGGCGAGCAGCCCGTTGGCGTGACGGATGGCGCCGAGCGGATTGCGGATCTCGTGCGCGATCGACGCCGACAGCCGTCCCATCGACGCGAGCTTCAACTGCTGCGCGCGATCCTCGACGAGACGCTGGTCTTCGATCATCACGATCGTATCTTCACCCGTGGCGACCGCGCCGAGAAAGCGCAGGCGCACGCGCGTCGCCCGGCCGTCGGCGCCGGCCAGCTCGAGGTCGCTCTCGGCGCCCTTCGCTCCCCCGCTGCCGCGCCAGCGGGCGTGCGCGTCGCGCAGCGCCGCCCAGCCGCGGCCCGCCCCGCTGCCCTCGCCCGCCTGGGCGAGCGTCGCCGGCGCCTGCGTGGCGATGCCGAGCAGCGCTCGGGCCGCCGGGTTCATCGCGCGAACCGCGCCGGCAGCGTCGACGATCATCACGCCGTGCGCGAGCTCGGCGACGACGCGCGACGTCACGGCGAGCTGGCGGCGCAGGTCGTCGGCGCGCATCTGCGCGATGCGCTCCTGCGCGTGCAGCCGCGTGGCGAGCCAGTTCACCGTCATCGCTGCGGCGAAGCAGCCGATGCCGACGAGGCCGGCCAGCATCAGCGAAGCGGCGTCGCCGCCGGCGCCGCCCCGCATATGCCACGCCTCCTGGCCGAGCACGAAGAGGGTCGCCGCCGCGGCGAAGAACGCCGCCATGCGACGCGTGGCGACGATCGCCGATCCGGCGAGCGCGACGATCAGCAGCACGAGCAGGCCGCTCTTCAAGCCGCCGGCAGCGTACATCAACGTGGACAGCGAGACGATGTCGGTAAGCGCCTGCGCGAACACGAGCGCATGAAAATGCGCGCGGAAGCGATCGAGCGTGGAGAGGAACAGCACCGCCGCCAGCAGGTAGAGAAGCGCGGCACCGCCATACAGCGCAGGGTCGCCGAGCCCGCCGGACAACTGCCCCGTGTCGTGCAGCGGGAAGAAGGCGAACAGCACGAGTGCGATCGCCACGCGGCTTGCCGCCAGCCAGCGCAACGACGACCAGTACGAGGGAGCGACGTTCACCGTCGTTCGTCGCGCGGATGCGCGCGGCCCTGCGCGCGGTGCGCATCGCGGTGCGCCGTGCTGCAGTAGTCGAATCCGTCGTCGCGCACCGCGTCGGACGCGGGCACGAACAGCCCGCACTGCGCGCAGGGAACGATCGGCTCGCCCTCGAGGGCGCGTCCCGGCGAAGTGGAAGCCGCGCCGCCGGGCGACGACGCCCGCCCGGGGGCACTCGCCTCGCCCGAACGCTCGCGCCGGCGCTGGCTGATCGCGAACAGACGAATCACCAGCCAGGCCAGCGCGATCAGCACGACCCAGCTCAGCAGCTTGCCCATTTACAGTCCTGTCCGACGAATAGCTTGCCTTTGGTTCACTAATGCCGTTTCAGGATGACTTCCAGGACGAAGCGGCTGCCGACGTACGCGAGCAGCAGCAGCGCGAAGCCGCCGAAGGTGAGCCGCAGCGCGGTGCGCCCGCGCCAGCCCCACAACCAGCGTCCGAGCAGCAGGATGCCGAACACCGCCCACGCGATCAATGTGAACACGTTCTTGTGATCGAAGCGCAACGGCTGGCCGAAGATCTCCTCGGAGAACAGCACGCCGCTGAACGCGGTGAGCGTGAGCAGCGCGAAGCCCACCCCGATGAAGCGGAACAGGATCCGCTCGAGCACGAGCAGCGGCGGCAGGTCTTCGAGGAAGCGCGCGAGCGGCAAGGCCTTCGCTTCCTCGCCGCCGTGATGCAGCGAGCGTTCCGCCAGCGCCATCAGCGCCGCATGCAACGCCGCCAGCGACAGCACGCCGTAGGCCAGCGTGCCGATCAGCAGGTGCGGGAGGAAGAACGGCCGAGTGGTCTGCGCGCCGAGCTCGATGCCGGGAAAGCCCAGCGGCAGCAGCACCGCGACTGCTGCCGCCGGCAGCACGATCGTGCGCAACGCCTCGACGCGAGCCGACAGCCCTTCGATCCACAGCATCAGCACGCCGATCCACAACGTGGCCGAGAGGATCGGCGCGAAGCCGAAGTGCCAGCCGTTTTCACCGAGGATCGTCTCGTACAGGCCGACCGCGTGCAGGACGAGTCCGACGACCATTGCCGCTGGGGTGAGGCGATTCGGCGCGCGCCAGGCGACGACATAGGCAAGCGCGGCAAGCAGGTCGGCGATAACCGGTAAAATCGGCACCGATTCAGTTTACTCCAAGGGCATGCTCGAAAACCTGTCGCAGCGGCTCGCGCGCGTCGTCAAGACGATGCGCGGCGAAGCGCGCCTGACCGAAGCCAATACGCAGGAGATGCTGCGCGAAATCCGCATCGCGCTGCTCGAGGCCGACGTCGCGCTGCCGGTCGTGCGCGACTTCGTCGCGCGCGTGCGCGAGCGCGCGCTGGGGCAGGAAGTCCTCGCCAGCCTGTCGCCGGGCCAGGCGCTGGTCGGCGTCGTACACCGCGAACTCACGCAGCTGATGGGCGGCGACACCGCGCAGCTCGACCTCGCCAGCCAGCCGCCGGCGATCGTTCTGATGGCCGGCCTCCAGGGTGCGGGCAAGACCACCACCGTCGGCAAGCTCGCCAAGTGGCTGCGCGAGAACCGGAAGAAGAAGGTGCTCACCGTCTCGTGCGACGTCTATCGCCCGGCGGCCATCGAGCAGCTGCGCACGGTCACCCAGCAGGCCGGCGCCGAGTTCTTCGCTTCGTCCCCGGAGCAGAAGCCGGTGGAGATCGCGGCCGCCGCCCGCCAGTGGGCGCGCACGCACTACTTCGACGTGCTGCTCGTCGACACCGCGGGACGCCTGGCGATCGACGAGCAGATGATGCGCGAGATCGCCGAACTGCACGCGCTGCTCGACCCGGTGGAAACGCTGTTCGTCGTCGACGCGATGCAGGGACAGGACGCGGTCAACACGGCAAAGGCATTCAAGGAGGCGCTTCCGCTCACCGGCGTCGTGCTCACCAAGCTCGACGGCGATGCGCGCGGCGGCGCGGCGCTGTCGGTGAAAGCGGTCACCGGCGCACCGATCAAGTTCGTCGGCGTAGGCGAGAAACTCGACGGACTCGAAGGTTTCCACCCCGAGCGGATGGCCAACCGTATCCTCGGCATGGGCGACATCGTCTCGCTCGTCGAGGAAGCACAGAAGAACGTCGACCAGAAGACGGCGAAGGCGCTCGCCGACAAGCTGAAGTCGGGCCACCGCTTCGACCTGAACGACTTCGCCTCGCAGCTGGGCCAGATGAACCGCATGGGCGGCCTCGCGTCGATGCTCGACAAGCTGCCGGCGCAGTTCCAGCAGGCCGCCGCCGGCGCCGACATGTCGCAGGCCGAGAAGCAGATGCGGCGCATGCAGGCGATCATCGGCTCGATGACGAAGGCCGAGCGCAGCAAGCCCGACCTCATTAAGGCGAGCCGCAAGCGGCGCATCGCTGCCGGCTCCGGCGTGTCGGTGCAGGAAGTCAATCGATTGCTGTCGCAGTTCGAGCAGATGCAGTCGATGATGAAGAAGATGCAGAAGGGCGGCCTCGCGAAAATGATGCGCGGCATGAAGGGGATGATGCCGGGGCTGCGCTGAGCGCACCTGCGCCACGACACCGACAAGGGCGCGTTCCCGCCGGGCAGCAGCACGACACTTTCCTGCCCGGAGCCGACGGCGCATTTCCGACGCCGGCAAGCGACGACATCGTCGCTGAACTCTGACCGCGTTTTTCCTGCCGCGATCTTCGCCCATTCCGTGCGAAGTCTTCGCCCCGCACGCTGATTCGCTCTCGATGCAGCGTCCGCGCATCGGCGATGAGTGACCTCGCGTCGGCTCACGTGTGACGCAGTTCTCGCGCGAGGGGTCTCATCGCTTGCCGGCCCGGGTCGCGCCCGGACGAGCACGAACCACGCAACATCGATCAGAGGCCCCGATGCGCAAGAACCGCGTCCAGTTGAACCATGGCTACCCGCGCCGCTTTCAGAACACGCCGATAGCCGCCGCGGTTACCGCCGCCGTGCTCGTCGCACTCTCACCAGCGCTCCACGCGCAGAACTCGCATTCCCACGCGCCGGCTGCGACGTCGGCGGCACAGCAGAGCCATCGCGCGGAGCTGGACAAGAAGGCGACCGACCTCGGCAACGGCCTGCTGCGCGGGATGAAGGCATTCGAAAACGCATCGAGCGACAAGCGCTCGCAGCGCGCCAGCGAAGTTCTCCAGATCGTGCAAGCGCGCCGGCAGGCCCTGCTCGAACTCGTCGAAGCCGATCCCGGTCGAGTATTGGCGTTGGCGCTTCCGCCCGAACTGCGCGCCCGGCTGCCGCAGCAAGCGCGGGATCTGGTCGAGCAACGCGTCGAGGCCGAAGGCGTCGTCGCGGCGATGATCCTCGAGAACCATGAGCGCGGCGTCTCGAAACAGGCGTATTTCCTCGAGGTCGACGGCCGGAGCGGCAACCGACATTACAACCTGCACTGGGCCGACACCGGCATGTCGGAGAGACAACAGGAAGCGTTGGTCAACAAGAGGGTCCGGCTGAAGGCGATGCAGTTGAACGGGCACCTCATCGTAGGCAACCACAACGAAGTCGAAGACGCCGCCCTCGGCGGCAAGAAAACCGGGGCAGGAAGCGGCTCGACGCAGACAAGCACCAGCACGACCGACGCTTACGCGACCTCGCCGGCTGTCAGCGGCGACCAGAAGACCCTGGTCATCGTCGCCAACTTTTCCGACAAGGGGGTCGGCTGCTCGGTGGATGCCGTGCGCAACACGGTGTTCGGCACCAGCAAGTCCGCGAACCAGATCCTGCGCGAGTCCTCGAGAAACGCCGTGAGCCTCTCGGGAGATGTGGTCGGGCCGTTCTCGATCCCCTACTCCTCGACGAGCACCTGCGACTATCGAAGCTGGGGCGCGGCCGCGGACGCTGCAGCCAAGGCGGCAGGCATCGATCCCAGCAGGTACACGCGCATCTCCTATGCGCTTCCGCCGAACAGCTGCGGCTGGGGTGGAATCGCCAACCTCGGCGGCACGCCACCGACGCGCTCGTGGATCGCGTACTGCGCATACCCCGCGATCTTCGCGCACGAGATCGGCCACAACCTGAGCTTCCATCACGCTTCCACGCCCAGCTCCGAATACGGCGACCTCTCGGACCCGATGGGCAACAACGCGATCGTGCAGTCGAACGGATCGAACAAGTCGATGGCGGGCTGGCTGTCGCCCGGAAACGTGGTCGACGCGAGTTCGTCGGGCAGCTATACGCTTAGCGCGCTGGCCGCGCCCGACAACGGCTCGGCGCAGGTCATCCGCTTGCGAAAGACCGACACCAACGAGTTCTACTATGTGAGCCTGCGGCAGGGGATCGATCTCGACGCCAATCTCTCGTCGACGTATCGCGACCGGATCTCGATCCACACGTCCAGCGGCGTGATGCCGGTCAAGACGGTGTTGCGGAGCACCCTGGGAGCCGGTCAATCCTTCCAGGACAGCGTCAACGGCATCACGATCACCGCGCAATCGATCTCGAGCGGGTCCGCGATGGTGTCGCTTCAGACCAGCGGAGCCGCCTGTTCCGCGGCTTCGCCCGGTGTGAGCGTCGGTCCGTCGTCGCAAACGACGTCTGCCGGTGCTACAGCAGGCTACTCGGTGACGATCACGAACAACGATTCGAGCGTTTGCGGAAACACGAGCTTCTCCGTCGCACAATCCCTGCCTGCCGGCTTCAGCGGCAGCTTCTCGACCTCGTCGATACAGCTGTCGCCGGGCGCCTCCGCGAGCATCCCCTGGTCCGTTACTCCCGGAACCACGATCGCCGACGGGATCTACGCTCTGAAAGTCTCGACGAGCGCGTCGGGTCATAGCAGCGCGACGGCTTCGGCGAGCCTTCAGGTGTACACGCAGGATGGGACATCGGGTACGTCCGGTGGCAGCACGGGATCCTCCGGAGGCACGAGCGGAACGTCCGACGCTTTGCCGCCGACAGTCACCGTGACCTGGCCGCAGGACGGCGACGTTCTCCCCGCGAGACCGATCTCGTTGGCGGCGAGCGCGTACGACGGCAGCGGTGTCGCCCGCGTGGACTTCCTCGTCAACGGCACGTTGGTGGGCAGTTCGACGACCGCACCGTACCAGGTGCGCTGGAACGCGAAGAAGAGCACCGGCTCGAACACGCTGACGCTGCGCGCGACCGACACGGCGGGCAACGCTGCCGAAGCCTCGGTGCGCTTCACGGTGAAATAAGCGCCGGCGGTACACTCGCTTCGATGGAAGCGAACCGTACCGCCCTCCCCACTGCGCAGCACGTCGATCTCGACGCGCTGCGCAATTCGTTTTCGGGCCGGCTGATCACCGATCCGGCCGACCTCGAAGCCTTCACCACCGACTGGCGCCGGCGCTATGTCGGACGCGCGCTCGGTGTGGCGCAACCCGATTCGGTCGAAGGCGTGGCGGCGGTCGTCCGCTGGTGCGCGCAGAACGCAATCGCCGTCGTGCCGCAGGGGGGCAACACCGGACTGTCGGGCGGCGCGACACCCGACGCATCGGGGCGATCGATCGTGCTGTCGTTGGCGAAGCTGGGGAAGGTTCGCGCGGTCGACACGATCAACAACTCGATCACGGTGGAGGCGGGCTGCACGCTCGCGCAGGTGCACGACGCGGCGCGCGAAGCCGGACGGCTCTTTCCGCTGAGCCTGCCCTCCGAAGGCACCTGCACGATCGGCGGCAACCTCGCCACCAACGCCGGCGGCGCCGCGGTGCTTCGCTACGGCAACTCGCGAGAACTGTGCCTGGGCGTCGAGGTCGTCACCGCCGAGGGCCGCATATGGAACGGCCTTCGCGGCCTGCGCAAGGACAACACCGGCTACGATCTGCGCGATCTCTTCATCGGCTCGGAAGGCACGCTCGGCGTGATCACCGCGGCGACGATGAAGCTCTACCCGCTGCCCGCCGCGCAGATCACGGCGATGGCCGCCGTGCAGGATCCGCACGCCGCGCTGCGCCTGCTCGAGCTTGCGCAATCGATGCTCGGCTCGACGCTCACCGCGTTCGAGCTGATCTCGAACCTGTGCATCGATCTCGTGCTGCAACACTTCCCCGATCATCGGCGCCCGTTCGCCGAAGCGTCGCCCTACTACGTGCTGCTGGAAACGAGCGACAGCGAGAGCGAAGCGCACGCGAACGCGCAGTTCGAGGCGCTGATGGAGCGCGCGCTCGAATCGGAAATCGTGCTCGATGCGGTCATCGCCACCTCGGGCGCGCAGAGCCGCGCGCTGTGGGAACTGCGCGAACTGATCTCCGAAGCGCAGGCGCTCGCCGGCAAGAACGTCAAGCACGACGTCTCGGTGCCGATCTCGTCGATCGGCACCTTCGTCGAGCAGACGAACGAGGCGATGCAGCGCGCGTTCCCCGGCATCCGGATGGTCGTCTTCGGGCACCTGGGCGACGGCAACCTGCACTACAACGTGTCGCCGCCGGTCGACCGTTCCGGTCGCGAGCACGAGGACGAGTTCCTCGCGCTGCAGCCGGCGATGAACCGGCTCGTGCACGACGCGGTCGTCGCGTTCCACGGTTCGATCTCGGCCGAGCACGGACTCGGCCAGCTTCGGCGCGACGAATCGGCGCGCTACAAGTCGGACGTGGAGATGGCGCTGATGCGGCAGGTGAAGCAGGCGCTCGATCCGCTGGGAATCATGAATCCGGGGAAAGTGCTGCCGCCGCAGTAACGGCTTGGCATCCGCGCTTCGCGCGCGGCGAGCGCAGCAACGAGTGTAGACGCGTCCGGCGCTTACCAGCGCCGCACGCGCCCCGTGTCCAGATGCACGAAATCCGAGCGCGCGTAATAGCCGACGCCGCCCGCCTGCATCGACAGCGCGGCACGGTGAACAGCCCCGAGATCCACGCCCGGCACCCGGATGTCCATCGCGCGCCCCTGCAGATGCAGGCTCTTCGTGGCTACCCCGTGGCTGCGCGCGGCCAGCATCGCGTTCGTTCGCGGCGACCGGTAGCCGGAGATCACGTGGAACGGCCGCTTGCCGACGTCGAGCCGCGCGCGCAGCTGGACGAGCTGGTCGAGCAGCGCGCGGTCGATCTCGTGGATGTCGCCGCTGCGGTGATCGCGCAGCACCCGATCGATCTCGGCCAGCGCGTCGTCGAGATAACGCGGTCCCTCGCGATAGACGACGTCGAGCGACTCGCCGGTGTGCGTGTTGACGAAGGCGAGGCGCGCGATGTCGTCCGCGCGGTCCGGTGGTACACGCGCCGACCACGCTCGTTGCGACGAAGCAGCGCCTAGCGCCAGCGCGAGACCGCTTCGAACGAATCGCCTGCGGGAGTGCCTGCTCGTCATCGTGGGGTCAGCTCCTGCGCCTGCGCACCGGGTTCGTCGGCAGCGAAGCCGGCCGCGGCGACGACGCCGACGTCGATCGCGTTGCCCGCTCGGTGCTTCAATGCCTTCTGCACCAGCGACCAGTCGATCGCGCCCTCGTCGATCGCCTGCAGCCGCGCCATCTCGCGCACGTTCTGGAGCGACGCCACCCCGCGGCGATACACGTCGGGATTCGCCTCGAACCAGATGCGCCCGTCCGCCGTGCGCGCGAGCAGCAGCGGCTGGTAGACGATTCGACCGCGATCGCCGACGCGGGTGGCTTCGAACAGTGCGGCGATGTCGTCCGGATGCAGCCGTACGCAACCATGCGAACGGAAACCATAGATGCTGGCCGGCGCATTCGTTCCGTGCAGCCCGATGCCCGGCAGGCTCGTGCCGATCCAGTGGCGACCGAGCGGGTTCTCGGGGCCCGGCGGCACCTGCTCGAGCACCGGCTTGCCTTCACGCAGCATCTCGGCCTGGATCGAAGGAGGAACGATCCACGTCTTGTCGGTCTGCCGGTTGATGACGACGAAGTCTCCGGTTGGCGTCGCCCAGCCGGGCTTGCCGACGGTGACCGGATAGGCGGAGACCGCACGCCCGGCATCGAAGCGGAACAGCATCCGCTGCGGGAGGTTGATCAGGATGTCGCCGTCGAACGGCGGCGGCACGACATGCCGCGAGACGATCGCAAGCCGCTGCCCGATCGCCAGCGCCTTGCGGGCGTCCAGGCCGTTGCGCTCGGCGATCTGCGAGACCGACACCCCGTAGCGCGCAGCGAGCGTGCCGATCCCCTCTCCGCGCGCGACGACGTGCTCGAGCGCGCGTTCGACGAGGGCGTCCGGCCGTATGGGCGCGACCGGATCGACCGACGGGGCGGCAGGGAGGACGACGAACCCGGCGGGGCCTTCGTGTACCGAACCGACCCCGAAAGCGGAAACGGACAGTGCATCGGCGGTGGGCACCGCCGCGGCGTCGCAAGCGATCGCCAGCAGAAGCGATGTCGCGACAAATACTGCGGCAGCGCCCTTCACAACCCCAGGTACGCCTCGCGCACGCGCGGGTCGTCGAGCAGTTCCGCTCCGCTGCCCTCGAGCACGACGTTGCCGTTCTCGAGCACGTAGGCGCGGTCGGCGAGCTTCAGCGACGCGGCGACGTTCTGCTCGACGAGCAGGATCGTCATCCCCTGCGAATGCAGCGTACGGATCGTCGCGAGCACTTCGGCGACGAGCGCCGGCGCCAGTCCCAGCGACGGTTCGTCGAACATGATCAGGCGCGGCGCGCCCATCAGGCAGCGTGCGATCGCGAGCATCTGCTGCTCGCCGCCCGACAGCGTTCCCGCCGCCTGCCCCGCGCGCTCCTTCAGTCGCGGGAACATCGTGAAAACGCGCTCGAACGTCTCTCCCGCGTGCTTGCGCGCGTGCGGCAGCAGGCCGCCGACCTCGAGGTTGTCGAGCACGCTCATCGACGGAAAGATCTGCCGGCCCTCGGCGACCTGTCCGATGCCGAGGTCGCAGACCGTGGAGCTGGGCAGCCCCGCGATCTCGCGCCCTTCGAAGCGGATCGACCCGGAGCGCGGCTTCAGGATGCCGGCCACCGTGCGGATCAGCGAAGTCTTGCCCGCACCGTTCGCGCCGACCAGTGCCACGATCTGGTTCGACCCAACGTCCAGGCTCACGCGATCGAGCGCCTGCGCGTCGCCGTAGAACACGGACAGGTCGCGAATCTCGAGCATCGGGATGCTCACAACTTGGCGGTGCCGAGATAGCTCTCGAGCACGCGCGGATCGGAAGTGACCTCCGCGGGTGTCCCCGACGAGATGATCACGCCGTGATGCAGCACATAGACCCGCTGCGCGAGCGCCATTACCGCGCGCATCACGTGTTCGATCAGCAGGATCGTCACGCCGTGCTCGGCGTTCAGCCGTCGGAAAGCCGCCACCATGTGATCCGTCTCGGTGGGTCGCAGGCCGGCCATAACCTCGTCGAGCAGCAGCAGCTTCGGCTCGGTGGCGAGCGCGCGCGCCACCTCGAGCTTCTTGCGGTCGGGCAGGGTGAGCGCGGAAGCCGGACGGTCGCGCTGCCCCCACATCTCGAGCGCGCGCAATGCGCCTTCGGCGCGACGGCTCGCGAGCCTGCGGTCGGTGGTGCCGCGAAAGCCGCCGACCATCACGTTCTCGAGCACCGTCATGTCGGCGAAGGGCTTGACGATCTGGAAGGTGCGACCGATGCCGACGGCGCATACCTGGTCGGCGCGCCAGCCGGCGATGTCCGAGCCGAGGAAGACGATCTGCCCTTCGTTCGGCGCCAATGCCCCGGCGATCAGGTTGAACAGCGTCGTCTTGCCCGCGCCGTTCGGCCCGATCAGCGCGACGATCTCGCCGCGCTCGACGATGAGCGATGCATCGTCCACCGCTCGCAGGGCCTGGAAGCTCTTCGAGACGTTCTCGACGCGCAGCATCGCGGCTTCGGCAGACGCTTCGGTCGCACGGGTTTTCGGTGCGGCCGCGTCAATCATCGGGGGTCACCGCACGGCGAAAGCCGAGCCTGCGCGCGATCACCGGCCAGATCCCGTTCGGCATGAACATGATCGCGGCGCCCAGCGCGACGCCGTAGAGGATCTGCTTCACGCCCGGCACCTCGTGGCCCATCATCGACAGCGCCTGGTTGATCCCCTCGGAGAGGAGCGTGAGCAGCGCCGCGCCGAGGATCGGCCCGAACAACGTTCCGATGCCGCCGATGATCGGCGCGAGGATGATCTCGATCGAGCGGCTGATGTGGAAGATCTGCTCGGGGAACAGGTTGTTGTAGTAGAACGCGAAGAAAACGCCGGCCAGCGCGGTCATCGCCGCCGAGATCTGCACCGCGTACATCTTGTAGCGGAACACGTTCACGCCGGCGGCGCGCGCGGCCTCCTCGTTGTCGCGGATCGCGCGGAAATAGAAGCCGAGCCGTCCGCGCAGCATCGCCCAGCACAGCATGAAGCCGATCGTCGCCAGCGCGAGCGCGAGATAGTAGAAGAGGATCGGCGGCCCCCTCAGGTGAACGACGTCGACGTGCTCCTGCTGCGTCACGCGCAGGAAGAACCCCGCGGTGCCACCGACCCACCCGAAGTGCTCGAAGCCGATGCGCGTGAACTCGGCGAAGGCGATCGTCAGCAGCGCGAAATACGTGCCGCCGATGCCGAAGCGGAATGCCAGCCAACCGATGATCGACGCCATGACGACGCAGACGACGATCGCCGCGAGCATCCCCACCCATGGGACGATCGCGAAATGCTGGAACAGCGCAGCCGCCGTGTAGGCGCCCAGTCCGACGAACAGGGCGTGGCCAAGCGACAGCTGCCCGGCGAAACCCATCATCACGTTCCACGCCTGGCCCACGTAGGCGAAGTACAGGATCAGGATCGCCACCGACAGCAGGTAGCGATCCAGCGCCAGCGGCAACGCGAGCAGGACGGCGAGCAGGACGAGCAGTGCGACTACGGATCGATTCATCGCCGCTTCACCGTGCCCGGAACAGGCCCTGCGGCCGGAACGCGAGCACGAGAATGAGCAGCGCGAAGGAGAACATGCTTTTGGCCGACGGCGTGATCAACAGCCCCGCCACCGACTCCGAAACACCGATCAGCACCCCGCCGGCGAGCGCGCCGACCATCGAGCCCAGCCCACCGATGATCACGATGACGAAGGCGAGCAGCGTATAAGCGGGGCCGAGGCCGGGCGTGACGTCGACCAGCATCGACAGCAGCGTTCCCGCCACGCCCACGCACGCGGTTCCCAGCCCGAAGGTCAGCGCGTACAGGTGCTTGACGTTCAGCCCGACCACCTGCGCCCCGAGCAGGTTGTCCGCACAGGCGCGAATCGCCTTGCCGAAGGACGTGTAGCGAAAGATCGCGAACAGGATGGCGCAGGCAACGAGCGCGACGCCGGCGCAGATCAGCCGCACCTTGTCGATCAGCAGCGGTCCGATCTCGTAGGAGTCGAGCGCGTAATCGACCTGCACGCTGCGCGCATCGGGCCCGAAGGCGACCAGCAGCAGGTTCACGACGACGAGCGCCACCGCCAGCAGCAGGATGAACTGCGAGTGCTCGGGTCGGTCGATGAACGGATTGATCAGTCCGCGCTGCAGCACGTAGCCGATGCCGAAGAACGCGAGCGCCATCGGTACGAGCATCCACAGAGGATCGAGGCCGGTAATCGCGAAGGCGAAGACGGTGGCGTACATCGCGACCGCCATCAGCTCGCCGTGGGCAAAATTGACGATGCGCACAACGCCGTAAATGACGGAGAGGCCGAGGGCCATCAGGCCGTAGATCAGGCCGGTCAGCAGGCCGCTGAGAACGATGTTGACAACGGCGTCGAGTGGCAAGCGTCTCCCCATAGTCACGGTGCGAATCGCGCCGCGAGAATAGCCTAAAAGCAAACGCCGGGGGAAACCCGGCGTTTGCCTACTCAGACGCTCGCTGCGAACAGCGGCGCCAACTACTCGCTCAGTTCACGAGCGCCCCATGCGAGCACGCGCCCCAAGTGCCGCCAGCCCGAGTCCCAGCAACAGCGCCGTACCGGGAACGGGAATCGGAGGCGGAACCGGCACATCGCCGCTGCCGGTGCGCGCCCAGAAACTGAAATTCGAGAAACCAGGAGTTTGGTTGCCGTTGTTCAGCCAGTGGATCTCCCATGTACCGCTTCCGGACGCATCGGCGACCAGTCCGCGATCATCGAAGAGAAAGCTTCCGGTTCTATCCGCTGCGTGAATCGCCAGAGCAAGGTCGAGCGAAGCTGGGCCACCACTCCATGTGAAGTCCCAAGTGCCGGCCGTGGAATCGTAGGTGATCGACGTAAACGTGATCCCGTTGACGACCGTTCCCGGCGTTAACTCCGTAAAGGCGCCGGTTCCGTAGGTGGGGCTGTAGTAGTTACCCAACAAGGTTCCGCTCGTGTTGCCCCCGCTACCTTCGTCGCTCAGGTTGCAAGCGTCTGAGTCCGTGGCCGCGTCGCCGTTCAGAGACAACGTCGCATCGGCGGTCGACATCGTGCCCAAGGCGGCGCTGGTCAGCGTGCCTGACACGGAGCAGGCGGCCGCTTGCGCAGCACCGCCGGCGGCGAGCGCAACGGCGGCGAAAAGCGTTGATACAGAAACCTTCATGCGATCCATGGTGATCACCCTCCGCGATTTGCTTCGCCACCGGCAGTCCGGCGTCGTCGCTCTTATCACATGCAAGAACCACGCCAAACTTCGCATTTCCTTGAAAATCAAGGCCCTATAGGTAAAGACCCTGACACGAGCGAGCGAACGGTAAAATCCTTCGACAACGCTTTCAGCTCTTTCGCGCGAAGCGCAGATGGGGCAGAACCGCCTCTTCGTTCCTGACGTGATCTGCGCCTCGGATGACGGTTTCTGACAGGCCCAAAATCCGATTCGGAACGCGGGAGTCGTTTCAGGCCGTTCGCCTGTAAAACCACACGACACTGCATCGCTTCGAGCGCGTCTGATGCATTGCGCCGCGCAATCTGCAGCGCCTCGCTCGCTACTCGTTCGAACAGAGGGGAAGAGGACGCGTGGCCCCTTCCTGGATAGCAGTGATCAGATGTTGCGGCCTTTGCGCGCAGCCCACGCCGCGAGGCCGATACCGAGAAGCGCGAGAGCGCCGGGTTCGGGAATTGGGTCGGGTCCCGGCTCGTCGGCCCGACTGCCCTTCGCCCAGAAAGTCAGATGCGAGAGGGCCTGCGTTACTTCGTTCGCGTTCTCGATTGCAACACGGTACGAACCAGCTACATCCCCTTCAGCCGGCGTGAGCAGGAAGTCGTTGAATGTGTAGGTGAAGTACTCGTTCGCCGATTTCAAGACAAAAACGAAGTCCATCAGTGCGGGGCCGCCAGTCCAGCCCAACAGCAATCCGCCCACCGGCTCGTCAGGAGGGGTCAACAACAGCGACAACGAGATCGTTCCACTCGGATCGAGATTCACAACGCCGCTGATTGGGTTTTCTGCGTCCGATTTGCCGAGGTTCGTCCAACCAGATCCGGGCGTCCAACGATTGTCATTACCGGCGTAATACGCGCAGGAATCGGCTGACACGCTGTCGATCGTGACGTCGGTCAATGCCGGAGAGTAGCTCGCCGGGACAGAACCGGAGCAAACGGCGGCGTTGGCTAGAGATGCCACGCCCCAGGTTGCTGCGGCAGCGACGGTGAAGACGAGCGATTTGATCGACATCGGAATTCCACGAAGGTTGCGGGGTAATTAGCCGGAAAGGACCGCAAAAACGGTGCCAGTTTGAAAAAAGTTTTTATAATCAATGGCTTGTTCGAATACAACAACCCGCTGATTTGGCAACCCTCACAAAACTGTAAGAATTCTCGATATGAAGTCAGTCACTCACCCTTCGCCGCGCGCCCCGTAGGACGAGCAGGCCGATCCCCAGCAGCGACGCCAATCCCGGGGCCGGAACCGGATTGGTTGGGACGTCGGAGCCCCCACTATCGCCGCCCCCGCTCGCCGACCCGCTCACCCAGTTCGACGGTGTCGGCGACAGCGCATCGAGGCTGTACCCGGCCACGGACAGGATCGCGTGGATCGGCGACGGCTTGCTGTTTGTCGTGGCCGAGAAGCCGGTGAAGTCGGCGAGACTCGCCCCCAGCACCGTCCACACGCTGTTTCCGAAGGTGTCGTCGAAGCGATCCGCTGCCGGATCCCGATTGCGACCGAAGAAGTCGATCGTGATCCTGCCGGCGTCGCTCTTGTACCCCGAGTCCATCACCGAGGAAGAGGCGAAGTCGAAGCTTCGGACCGGCGCACCCGCATCCCACCGGAAACCGGTGTTGCTCGTCATGGCCGGGTAGCTCGGCGTGAAATCGGTCAGCGCGCTGCCGCCGTAGACGTAATCGACGCGCTCGATCCAGGCAGCCGGACCGAAGCGGCCCGCAGGCGGCTCGTCCCAGGTGGGCGCCAACGTGAACTGGACGCCGTCTCCGGTTTCCAACAGGATCATCGATAGCCACTGTCGGGTAGGGCGGATTCTGCGAGGCGATCGCAGTCGCAGGCAGGTCGAAGCTCCACGCCACCGTATCTCCGGGAAGCGCGACCGCGGGCACGGAGAAACCGAGCATCGAGGCGAACACCAGCAATGTCGGCGCTCTGTCCCGCGCTGGGCAGGAAGCGGGGCCTTGCAGGTCGTTGTAACGCATGTGAAACATCTCCCGGAAAACGGCAAAGACGAAAATCTCCGGGAAAACCCGCAATGCGCTTGCCCAGGTGACGCCAACTCCTTGATCCGTAAGGGACGCGATCGCGCGTAGAAGTGCATTGGAAGCCGGAACAGCGACAACCTGTCGAGCTCCTTTACACAATGCTGTGAAAGGCGGCTGCACACCCCTCGCAAAACCGAAAACGCCGCCCGAGGGCGGCGTTCTTACGGGAGCAGCGGCGGGGCCGCCGGCTCGGCAGCGGCGCCGCCCTCTCAGGCCTTCCTCTCCTGCCACCCCGGCACCGGAAACACCGGCTTCGCCTGCGCGGCGCTCTCCGGCAGCACCACCTTCGGCTGTCCGTCCCGGTTCTGGATGCACGCCGACGCGATGTGCGTGTTCTGCCCCTTCGCATCGAACTGGATCGGGCCGCCGATCATCATGTGCTCGGCGATGTTCGTCTTGCGCAGCGCGTCGGCCAGCTGCGCGCCGTCGGCGGTGCCGGCGCGCTTGAAGGCGTCGGCGGCGATCATCATCGCCTCGAAGGTGAAGCCGACGTTCAGCGCATGGAACATCAGCTTTTCCTGCGGGAACTGCTTGTTGAACTGCGCCTCGACGCGCTTCGTGAGCTCTGCCTTCGGGTTGTACCAGGGCACGTTCGAGATGCAGTAATCCGAGTACCGGTTGCCCAGCGCCTTGTAGAACTGCGCCTCGTACATGCCGGGCGATCCCGGGCTGAGCACTGCCTGTGGCGACCAGCGCTGCTTGACGAGTTCGCGCACCAGCAGGATCGCGTCGTTCAGACGGCTTACCAGCAGGATGAAGTCCGCGTTGGTGGCCTTGGCCTTGGCGACTTCCACCGAAAGGTCGCGCGCTTCGCGGTCGTAGGCGATCGTGTCGACGATCTTGAACGGCAGGTAGTCGAGCTTCGGCAGGATCGCCGCAATGCCCTTGGCCATCGACGTGCCGAAGGTGTCGTTCACGTGCATGAAGACGGCGCTGCGCGGCGCACGTCCGGTGGCCTGGAAGAGGTCGCGCGTGAGCGCCAGGCCGTTCGTGATGAGTTCGCCCGCCGTGGTGAAGTTGCGGAAGGTGTACTTGTAGCCCTGCTCGGTGATCTGCGGCGCCGCGGCAATGTTGACGACGAGCGGCACCTTGCGCTGCTCGGCCACCTGCGCGATCGCGGCGGTGGGGCCGGAGTCGAAGGCGCCCATCAGCACCTGCGCACCCTCGTCGATCAGCTTCTCGGCGCGCGAGCGGGCGACGTCGACGTTCGACTCGATGTCGGCGTTCATCAGCTCGACGTCGACGCCGTACATCTCCTTCAGCAGCGCCGGCGAGATGTCGGCGCCGCGCTGGCACGACTGGCCGATGAAGGCCAGCGCCCCGGAGCGCGGCAGCAGCACGCCGACCTTCAGCTTCTTCGACTGCGCGCGGACGAGCGCGGGCGCGGCGAGCGTGGTTGCACCGGCGGCCGCCGCTGCGCGGTTGAAATCACGACGCGTGAATCCGGTCATGCTCCTCTCCTTCGTGGTGTTTGTTCGGTGCGGCAGCGGAACTGCCGGAATCGAAAGCGGGTAACCCTATCACGCCGGCGGCGGCTGATCACGCAGAACGCGCTTCAGGATTTTCCCGGTCGCGCTCTTCGGCAGCTCCTGCACGATGTCCACGCGCACCGGTACCTTGTAGGCGGCGATGTTCGCGCGGCACCAGGCTATGACATCCTCGGGGGCGATCGCCTGCCCCGCCCTCGGCACGACGGCCGCCACCACCTGCTCGCCCTTCTCCGGATGCGGAATGCCGTAGACGGCCACTTCCTGCACCTGCGGCAGCTTGTACAGGTACTGCTCCAGCTCGGCCGGCCACACCTTGAAGCCCGAGACGTTGATCATGTCCTTGACGCGATCGACGATGTAGACGTAGCCGTCGGCGTCCATGCGTCCGATGTCGCCCGAATGCAGCCAGCCGCCGCGCAGCGTCTGCGCGGTGTCCTCGGGGCGGTTCCAGTAGCCGAGCATCACGCCGGGGCCGCGGATGCAGATCTCGCCCCATTCGCCGTGCGGCACTTCGCGATCGTTCTCGTCGAAGATCTTCAGCGTGAAGCCTTCCACCGCCCGTCCCACCGAGCCGAAGCGGTGCTCGATGAGGTCGTTGTAGCAGGCGAAGGGCGAGCATTCGGTGAGGCCGTAGCCCTCGTAGACGCGCCGGCCGAAGCGTTCGGTCCAGCGGCGCGAGATCTCCTCGGGCATCGTCGCCGCCGCCGACATCTCGTAGCGGATCGACGAGAGATCCCATTTCGAGAGGTCCATCGACAGCAGGCCGATGAAGATCGTCGGCACGCCGAAGAACAGCGTGTGATGGTCGCGCTGGATCGCATCGAGCACGACGTCGGGCACGAAGCGACGGAACAGGCAGACCGTGGAGCCGGCGAGAATCGCCGCGTTCAGGATGTAGTTCTGGCCGTAGACGTGGAAGAGCGGCAGGAACACGCACAGCCGGTCGTCGTCGCGGTAGCCCGAGTACTTCGCCGCGCTCGCCACGTTGGTCGCGATGTTCGACTGCGACAGCGTCACGCCCTTCGGAAAGCCGGTGGTGCCCGACGAGTAGAGCAGCGCCGCCGGATCGTCGGCGGCACGCTCGACCGGATCGAAGCGCTCCGGCTGGCCGGCACACCACTGCGCGAGCGTGGGCGCGCCGCCGCTCGCCTCGCCCTCACAGACGACCACGTGCTTCAACGCCGGGCAGGATTCGCGCGGGACGAAAGGCACCAGTTCGGCCACCGTGAAGACGAGCACCGCGCCCGAGTCGTTCAGCAGGTACTCGACCTCGCCCGCGCGGAAGATCGCGTTGATCGACACCGGGATCGCGCCGATCTTCTGCGCGGCGTAATAGGTGGTGGCGTACTCGGGGATGTTCGGCAGGTACAGCGCGACGCGATCGCCGGCGCCGATGCCGTGGGCGCGCATCGCGTGGGCCAGGCGCGCAGCGTCGGCTTCGAGTTGCCCGTAGGTGATCGTGCGGCCTTCGAAGAGGATCGCGGGTTTCGACGGCGCACGCGCCGCCCATTGCTGCAGGCTCGAAGCGAGATTCATGGGGGATTCCGGAACGACGGGACGGTGCTGCGTTTTATAGCACTTTCGCCGCGGACTCCGGGCTGCGCTCGGTGAAGCGCTCGGGGGCGGGCTGCGGCTCGCGCTGCGGCGCGTACTGCCAGCGCTTCCACGCGCGCAGCACCGCGTTCGGATATTCGGGCTTGCCCAGGCTGCCGTTGTAGCGGCCGAGTGCGCGGAACAGGTCGCCGCGCTCGATGTCGAGATAGTGCCGCAGGATGGTGCAGCCGTAGCGCAGGTTCGTGCGCTGGTCGAAGAGCTTGGCGCTGTCGGCGTCGCCGATCAACTGCGTCCAGAACGGCATCACCTGCATGTAGCCGCGCGCACCGGCGCTCGACACGGCGTAGCGACGGAAATTGCTCTCGACCTCGATCAGCCCGAGCACCAGGTGCGGATCGAGCCCCGCGCGCTGCGCCTCGTAGCGCACGGCGTGCAGGAACTCGATGCGCTGCCGGTATTCGGGCTTCCAGCGCCGCGGCAGCCGCGTGGACATCGTCGAGAGCCAGTCGACCTTCTCGGAGATCGACGCGAAATGCGGCTGCGGCGTGTCGTGGTCTTCGCGCACGGCAGCAGCGAGCGCCGAACGCACGGAGTCGCTCAGTGCCTCGTACTGCTGCGAGCCGGCGCGCGCGGGACGGGACGCGATCAGCGCGGCGAACAGCGCACAGGTGAGCAGCAGCAGGAACAGGACACGTTTCATTCGCCGGCGATTGAATCGCCGCGCGGCTCAGCCGGCAAGCGCCTGCCGGATGGCCGGCAGGGCATCGCCGACGGGAACCTGCTCGACCCGCATTCCGCGTCGCACGAGCACCTCGACCTTGCCGTCCTTCAGGCTGCGTTCGCCGACCGTCACGCGCACCGGAACGCCGATCAGCTCCCAGTCGGCGAACATCGCGCCGGGACGCTCGTCGCGATCGTCGAGCAGCACGTCCACGCCCTCGGCGAGCAGCTGCTCGTAAAGCGCGTCGGCCGCGGCGCGCACGACGTCGGAGCGCGCGTATCCGGGCGGAACGACGACCACCTCGAAGGGCGCGATCGGCCGCGGCCAGGCGATGCCGCGCTCGTCGTGGTTCTGCTCGATGGCCGCGCCGAGCAACCGCGTGATGCCGATGCCGTAGCAGCCCATCTCGAAAGGCTTCGACTGGCCGTCGACGTCGACGAAGAGCGCGTTCATCGCCTTCGAGTAGCGCGTGCCGAGGAAGAACACATGTCCGACCTCGATGCCGCGCTGGATGGCGAGCGCGCCCTTGCCGTCCGGCGAAGGATCGCCTTCGCGCACGTTGCGGATGTCGGCGACGAGCGGCTCGGGCAGGTCGCGGCCCCAGTTCGCGCCGGTGTAGTGGAAATCGGCTTCGTTGGCGCCGCAGATGAAGTCGCGCATGTTCGCCACCGTGCGGTCGGCGACGAGGCGCACCGGCTTGCGTGTGCCGATCGGGCCGAGATAGCCGGGCGGCGAGCCGAAGTGCTCGACGATCTCGGCTTCGGTGGCGAAACGAAAGCCTTCGAGCCCGTCGATCTTGCCGGCCTTGACCTCGTTCAGCTCGTGGTCGCCGCGCACGAGCAGCAGCCAGACCTGCGGGGCCGACGGCGGAAAGGGCGGCCGATCGTCCGGCACGGAAGCGACGCGCGCCTCGCCGTGGATGCGCGTGTCCGAGCGCTCGTCCACCGCGAGCACGATCGACTTCACCGTGCGTTCGAGCGGAATGCCGAGCAGCTCGGCGACGTCCTCGCAGCGCGCGGCCGACGGCGTGGGCACCTTGACCAGCGGCGCGGACGGCGCCTCGCGTTTCCCGATGAGCGGCAGCGCCTCGGCAAGCTCGATGTTGGCCGCGTAGTCGGAATCGGGGCAGTACGCGATCGCGTCCTCGCCGGTGTCGGCGATCACCTGGAACTCATGGCTGGCCGAGCCGCCGATCGCGCCCGTGTCGGCGGCGACCGCACGGAAGCGCAGGCCCATGCGCGTGAAGATCGCGCGATAGGCGTCGAACATCGCGCGATAGCTGGCGAGCGCGGACTCGCGGTCGCGATCGAAGGAGTAGCCGTCCTTCATCGTGAACTCGCGTCCGCGCATCACGCCGAAGCGCGGCCTGCGCTCGTCGCGGAACTTCGTCTGGATGTGATAGAAGTTCTTCGGCAATTGCCTGTAGCTGCGCAGTTCGTTGCGCGCGATATCGGTGACGACCTCTTCCGAGGTGGGCTGCACGATGAAGTCGCGCTGGTGGCGATCCTTCACGCGCAGCAGCTCCGGTCCGTATTTATCCCACCGGCCCGACTCGACCCACAATTCGGCCGGTTGGACGACCGGCATCAGCAGTTCGATCGCACCCGCCCGGTTCATCTCGTCGCGCACGATCGCCTCGATCTTGCGGATGCTGCGCAGGCCGAGCGGCATGTACGTGTAGATGCCGCCGGCGACCTTGCGGATCATGCCGGCGCGCGTCATCAGGCGATGGCTGACGATCTCGGCGTCGGCCGGCGCTTCCTTCTGCGTGGACAGGTGGAAACGAGAAGCTTTCATTGGGAATCCGGGAGGGCGGCGCCGCTAAAAGGACGTCGCAGATGCGGCAAGCGCGAGAGGCCACTGGCTATAATCGAAGCGATTGTAAGAGATCGAGGGGTGCGGGCCATGCTGGACCGTGACGGCTATCGCCCCAACGTCGGGATCATCCTGGTCAATTCGAGGAACTCGGTTTTCTGGGGAAAGCGGATACGCGAGCACTCCTGGCAGTTTCCGCAAGGCGGCATCAAGCGCGGCGAATCGCCCGAGCAGGCGATGCTCCGCGAGCTGCACGAGGAAGTGGGCCTGTATCCGCACCACGTCCGCATCGTCGGACGCACGCGCGACTGGCTTCGCTACGAGGTGCCCGAGCACTGGGTGCGCCGGGAATGGCGAGGCCACTACCGCGGCCAGAAACAGATCTGGTTCCTGGTGCGACTGGTCGGCCGCGATAGCGACATCGATCTGCGCGCCTCGAGTCACCCGGAGTTCGACGCCTGGCGTTGGAACGACTATTGGGTGCCGCTCGATGCGGTGATCGAGTTCAAGCGCGGCGTC
>JAJPES010000023.1 GCA_021166725.1 Burkholderiaceae bacterium
TGCCTCGCGGCTTTCTGGCTCGAACGCGACCCCTGTCCATAGTCCGACAGCCTCCTAGCGCGGAAAGTGCGGCGGGCGCGGCGGGCGCGCCGAGCGCGGCGGCCCATGACGCGCCGCTCGCAAGGCGCCGGGGCGCGCCACCCGCGCGCTGCCCGGCGAGCGCTCAACCGGGCGGCAGCGTCTCGATCGTTCCGTCGGCCCGCAAACGCCACGCGCGCGCCGACGGGTGCGCCGCGAGCAGCGCCGCCCCGCGCTCGGGCGCGAGGACCGACAGCGCCGTGGACAGGCCGTCGGCAATCGTCGCGCGCGGCGCGGCGACCGACACCTGCGCAAAACGGTTCGCGCTACGGCCGGTGTGCGGATCGAACAGGTGATTCACGCGCGGATCGGGGCCGAAGCGCGTGCCCGCGCCGGCCGAGGTGGCCAGCGCCGCGACCTGCCCGGGACCGTCGCCCATCGCCAGTTCGAAGAGCGTGCGCGACGGTCGCTGCGGATCGGTGACCGCCGCCGTCCACGTCCGGCCATCCGCGCGCCGTCCCGCGGCGCGCGCTTCACCGAGATCGATCGCCACCCCGCCGAAGCCCTCGTCGCGCAATCGATCGGCGATGCGATCGGTGACGTAGCCCTGCGCGATGCCGTTCAAGGTGACCGCCATGCCGCTCGCCAGCGCAATGCGTCGAGGCCCGACCTCGACGCGTCGATGACCGACGTCGCGCAGCACGCGCGCGATCGCATCGCGCCCCGGACCCGAGGGGTGCGCACCCGGCGTACGGAAATGCGCTTCGTACAACCGGTAGAGCGGCTGGATCGTCGGGTCGAAGGCGCCGTCGCTCGCACGCGCCAGCGTCAGTGCCGCCGACAGCAGTTCGACGAGTTCGACCGGCGGATCGGGCAGTTGGGCCGCCGCATTGAGCCGGGACAATGCCGAATCGGATCGATACAGGCTGAAGACGCGCTCGAGCCGCTCGACCTCGTCGACGCACTCCGCGAGCACGCGCAACGCGTGCGGCCGGTCTTCGTGCACGAGCGTCATCGAGGCGACCGCGCCGAGCGCCGTGCCCTTCCAGACGACCGGCTCCGGCACGCCGGCGCCAACGGCCGACCCGACGGGCAAGCCAACGCAGGCCGCCGACGCACCGACCACCGACAGGAAACGCCTGCGCGTAGCAGATACCGTTTTCATCCGTCACTCCGTTCTTCGATGAAGCGCATGTGCGCAGTTCCACGCAGTTCCAGTCTCGCTCAACGGTCCGCCGACGCATGCGCCGCGCCCGCTGCGCCAACCGCGCCGAGCACGTAGTCGTCGGGAATCTCGTCCAGGCGCGCGACCTTGCCGCCGTGCTGCGCGACGAACGCCTGCGCGACTTCCTCGCGCGAAAAGGGAATCGCCTCGGGCGCGCCCATCCCGCCCGCGCGATCGCTGCCGATGACGAACCACGCTTCGCGCGCGTCGACCCATGCGCCCGGTTCCGGCTGCGACCAGTTCTGCGCACGCGCCATGTCGTTGACGTAGACGGCGGCGATGTCGCGCGGCTCCTCCGGCAGGCGCAGGAAGGCAATCGTGTCGCGAACCGACGAAAACCACAACGGCGCGTCGCGCCCGACGAGATGGACCTGGCCCTTGGGCCCTTCGTGGTCGGCCAGCAGCATCCCGCAGTAGTAGCCGGTGGCCTCGGCAAGCACTTCGTTGGGCGAAGGCGCATGCGCCGCCGGCTGCGGACGGTCGCAGCCCGCCAGCGGCACGACGGCGGCCGCGATGGCGAGCACGAGCGCGCCGAGCTTCGCCCGGCGCCGGCCGCGAACGACCGAGGGAAAGGTCGAGACGGCCATCACACCGCCCTGCGTCGAAACGCCGCAACGGCAGCGATGGTCGGCGCAACGACCCACGCCACGAGCGCGCCGAGCAGGGCCGCGATCGGCAGGCGGCTTGCGTCGCCCGGTCCGGCCATGCCGCTGTAGACCGATACCGTATCGCTCGCGCTCATGTTGAACAACCGGTACGCGTCGGCCGGGTTCAACAGCAGCAGCACATCGAGCGCCGCTCGACCGAGCAGGCGTCCCTGGTCGGCGACGAGCGCGCCGAGCAGCGCGGTGTCGTAGAGCAGCACGAAGAACAGCCACAGGCCGACGGCGATCCCGGCGGCGGTGGCCCGCTCGCGCACCAGCGTGCTTGCCAGGCAGCCGAGTGAGACGAAGCTTGCTCCCAGCAGGATCGACGTACCGACCATCGCCGCGAACGCGCCCCACGCCGGATGAACCGGCGCGCGCGCCTGCCACAGCGCAACGCCCGCCGCACCATAGCCGACGGCGGTGGCGAAGCCGAGGATCGTCGTCTGCCCGAGGATCTTGCCGACCACGACCTGCCAGCGTGCGACCGGGTACGACAGCAGCAATGCCAGCGTTCCGCGCTCGTGCTCGCCGACGATCGAGTCGAAGGACAGCATCAGCGCGATCAGCGGTACGAGCAGGATCGTGAGCGACGACAGGCTCACGACGACGACCGCCAGCGGGTCGGTCTTCACCACGCCGGTGGGTGCGCTGCCGAGCAGCGCGATCGACAGCGCGAGCGCGGCGAGCAGCACCGTGGTGGCCACCGCCCAGCGGTTGCGCAGGCCGATGCGCAGTTCGTGCGCGGCGATCTTCCAGACGTTCACGATGCGGCGACCTCCGCGTCGCTCGCTTCGATCCACTCGCGGTACAGCTGTTGCAGGCCCGGCGTGTCGATCTCCACGTCCTCGACGATGTCGCCGAGCGCGCCGAGCGCGCGCAGCACCGGCATCTTCGCCTCGACAGGCGCGAGCAGCGTGAGCGCCGCGACGTCGCGCGCGGCGACGCGCACGGTCGCGGGCATTCGCGCGAGCACGGTCGAAGTCGTGCAATCGCGAACGCGCACGCGCAGCCGCAACTGCGCGCCGGCGCCGCGGCGCAGCTCTTCCAGCGAGCCGGCGGCGACCAGGCGGCCGCGGTGCACGATGGCCGCGCGATCGACGCGGCGCTCGACTTCCTCGAGCGCATGCGTGGACACGAGCACCGTCGCGCCGCTCCTGCGCAGCTCGTCGATCGTCTCGTAGACCTCGGCGCGCGAATCGGGATCGAGCCCGCTGGTGGGCTCGTCGAACAGCAGCAGGCGCGGCTCGCCGATCAGCGCCTGCGCGATGCCGAGGCGCTGGCGCATTCCCTTCGAATAGGTTGCCACCCTTCGGTCGGCGGCATGCGCGATGCCGACGCGCTCGAGCAGCGCGTCGTTCTCGCGCAGCGGCACGCGCTTGAGCCGCGCGTAGAACGCCATCGACTCGCGTGCGGTGAGCGCACCGTGGAACGCAACGTTCTCGGGCAGGAAGCCGAGCGCGCGCCGCGCCTGCGCGCCGCGCGCGCCCGCGGGATCGACGCCGAGCACGCGCACGGCACCCGCGTCCGGACGCACCAGCCCGAGCATCAGCTTGATCAGCGTCGTCTTGCCAGCCCCGTTGTGCCCGACGAGCGCGGTCGCCTCGCCGGCACGCAGCGCGAGCGAAATGTCCTGCACCGCCGTGACGGCGCCGTAGCGCCGGGTCACGCCGTTCCATTCGGCGACGATCGTCATCCTCGGCCCCGTGCCTGCGTGCCAGCGGCAGGCGGGACGCGCGGCGGGCGCATCAGCGGTGCGCTGTCGACGACGCCACCCGGATACAGGGCCGGAAAGCGCGTCTGCGCCCAGCGCACCATCTGCACCGCCGGACTGTTCAGCAACGCCTTCGCCGCCGGCAGCGTCCACAACACCTCGTCCATCACGTCGTTCGGCCGGTACGGGCGGTCGGCGATGCCGTCGCCGTCGAGATCGAAGGCCGGGTTGTCGCTCCAGTAGTTGCCGCGTCCGTCGTGTGCCCAGTCGATGAAGCGCGTGCCGACGTACTTGACCTGCATGCGATTGGCGACGAACGCATTGCCGGTCATCGTGTTGCCGTCGGATCCGGCGGTGAAATGGATGCCGATCGGACAGCCCTCGAACCAGTTCTCGCGCAGTTCGTTGCGCGTCGCGTTGTAGACGAACACGCATTTCTCCTTCCCGTTGCGCACGACGTTGCCGACGACCTTCGACAGGTTCGTCGAGTGCAGCAACAGGCCGTGGTCGCGATCGTCGTCGGAGACGTTGTCGCGAATCTCGAGCCGGTCGGAATACATGATCGCCCAGCCGACGTGATTGCCGAACGAACGGTTGCCGACGATGCGGCTGTCGTGCGTGTACATGTAGTGGATCGCGAAGCGCAGCTGCGAGAACGTGTTGTTCGCGAAGACGTTGTCCCGGCTCGTCTTCACGAAGATCCCGTCGCGCCCCTTGCGGATCGTGTTGCCGATCACCTGCGCACCCGGCGCGTTCCAGATCGAAACGCCGTTGCCGGCCTCCGACAGGCGCAGGTCGCTGCGGCCGACGATCTCGTTGCCTTCGACGATCGAGCCCGCCGCGCCGTGCAGGTACACGCCGAACAGGTTGCCGCGCAGTCGGTTGCCGCGCACCAGCGCGCGCTTCGCGTCCCGCGTGACGAGCACCGCCGAGTCCATCGCCGGCAGGTCGCGCCCCGAACCCGTGATCTCGAGTCCTTCCACGCGCACGTCGTCGGCGGAGATGGTGACGACGCTGCCCGTGCCGGGGCCGACGAGCACCGCGCCGCTGTCGCCGACGAGCGCGAGCGGCCGGTCGATGCGCACCGGCCCGGCATGCCGACCCGCGGCCAGCCGGATGACATCGCCGGGCTGTGCTGCATCGACCAGCGCCTGCAGCGATGCGCCCGGCTCGGCCCGATGCTCGGCGGCGTTCGCCGCGACGAAGCCTGCGAACATCGCCGCACCCAGCAGCCGGATCGCGCGCCTCATGCCGTTGCCTCGAATCGCTGGGGCAACGGCGCTATGCGCGCTCCACCATCATCCGCCCCTTCATCTCCATGTGAAGCGCGTGGCAGAACCACTGGCAGTAGTACCAGTAGACGCCGGGCCGGTCGGCGACGAAGGTGACCGACGCGGTCGCCTGCGGCGCGACCTCCATCGCGATGCCGTAGTTCACGATCGTGAAGCCGTGCGTGAGGTCCTCGATCTGGTCGCGGTTCGTCACGTAGACGGTCACCTCGTCGCCCTGCTTCACCGTGAACTCGGTCAGGCTGAACACCGGCGCCGCCGAGAACATGTAGACGCGCACCTTCCTGCCGTCGCGCACGACCTTCGCCGCTTCCTCGAGGACCACGTTGTCGGCCTTCGCCTGCGCGACCGCGTCGGCGAACATCGGATCGTCGCGCTTCCAGACGTTGACCGGGTTGACCTTCGAACGGTGGATGATCGTCGCATCGTGCGGCTCGGCGAAGCTCGGGGAATCGTGCACGAGCACCATCTCGTCGCCCGAGATATCGATCAGCTGGTCGCACTCGGGCTTCAGCGGTCCGACGTTCAGGAAGCGGTCCTTCGAGAACTTGTTCAGCGAGATCAGCCACTTGCCGTCGGCCTCCTTCGTCTGCCCCATCGACGTGTGGTTGTGCCCCGGCTGGTAGTGCACGTCGAGCTTCTGGACGATCGGATCGACGTCCTTGCCGGCGAACTTGTCGATCGCCTTCTGGATGTTCCACTTGCAGATCTGGCTGTCGATGAACAGCGTCGTGTACGCATTGCCGCGCCCGTCGAAAGCGGTGTGCAGCGGACCCAGCCCGAGTTCGGGCTCGGCGACGACGCAGTCGCGCGGCTGGATCCGGTCGTCGAACAATTCGTCGAACTTGCGCACGTCGAAGACGGTGACGGTCGGCGACAACTTGCCGTTGGCGACCACGTGGATGCCGTCGGGCGCGGTGTTGATGCCGTGCGGGCTGTTCGGAATCGGGATGTAGCGCGTGAACGGCGAGCCGTGCTTGCCGTTCACGACCGGTACGCCGCCGATCGTCTTCGCCTTTCCGGCCTTGACCGCCTCCTCGATGCGCGCCAGGTTGAAGACGACGATCCAGTCCTGCTCGGCGGAGGTCATCTCGCCCAGCGTGAGGCCTTCTTCCGAGTTGTAGCAGGTGGAGAACGCGTACTTGCCCTGGTAGTCGGCGTCGACGTTGTCGAGGTTGCCGTCTACGAGCACCTGCCAGGCGACCTTCATCGTCTCGCCGTCCACCGCGCTGAACACGCACTGGTACTTCTTGTGGTCCTCGACGTCGCTGCCGTCGTTGGGGATCGGCGCGCGGTTCTCGCCGTTGCAGAACACGTAGCCGGTCTTCGGGTACTTCTGCACGCGCAGCCCGTGCACCGTCTGCTGGTTCGGCAACTCGATGATCCTGTCGCACTTCATCACGTCGCAGCGCACGCGCGCCACGCGCGTGTTCGCCTTGTCGTTCATGTACAGGTAGCGCCCGTCGTAGGTACCGTCGGTGAACGACATGTGCGGGTGGTGCAGGTCGCCGTTCAGGTAGATGCCGCCGCGGCTCTCGAGGTACTTGCGGGTCTGCGGGGTGAGGCCCTCGGTGAGCACCTTCAGGCTCTCGTTCGTCTGCCCCCAGCCGGTGGCGCTGCAGCGATTGAACACCGGCACCCGCATCAGCTCGCGCATCGAAGGAAGCCCCATGATTCGCAGCTCGCCGCTCTGGCCGCTGGAGAAGAACACGTAGTACTCGTCGAGCTCTCCCGGTCCGACGTGCGTCTTCGCGATGGCCGCCTGCGCGGCCGATGCACTCGCCGGCGCGGCGGCCGGTGCCGGAGCGGCGGGGCCGGGTGCAGCCGTTCCTGCCGCGCTGCCCTCGGCCGACGTTCCCGCGCCTGCCTGCGACGTTGCCTTCTCCTCCTCGCGCCCGCAGGCCGCGAGCACGGTGCCGAGTCCGGCGGCAGCGACGGCTTTCGCACCGCCGCCGAGCACCGCGCGACGCATCGGATCGGCGGGATGCGATTTGCGATCTTCTTCTTTCATGACTCGAACTCCTGGTCGGAACACATCGATCGGATCAACCAACGTGAATGCAACTTCAGGCGCCTTCGCTCACGCGACGACGGACGGTGACGGGCATCTCAACAGCGACCGACGCCGTCGTCGGTGCCATCGCCTCGCGCTTCTCGCGCTTGACGCGCCGCTGGATGCGCACCGGGCACTTGTAGTCGTGGTGGTACAGCACCTGGCAGTGCAGGCAGCTGATGCACTCGTTCGGGTTGATGTGCCCTTCCGGATGGATCGCCTCCACCGGACACTCGTTGAAGCAGCGCATGCACGGGTTGCCGCACTCGCGATAGCGGCGCAGCCAGTCGAACATGCGCATGCGCCCCGGAATCGCCAGCGCCGCCCCCAGCGGGCACAGGTAGCGGCAGAAGAAGCGCTCGACGAACAGCCCCGCCGCCAGCAGCGCCAGCGCGAAAGCCACGAACCACCACTCGCGCAGGAAGCGCAGCACGATCGCCGTCTTGAACGGCTCGATCTCGGCCAGCCGCTCGGCCCAGATCAGCGAGCCCAGCGACACGCCGAACAGCACCAGGAAGACGATGTACT
Source organism: Burkholderiaceae bacterium (assembly GCA_021166725.1). Lineage (GTDB taxonomy): Bacteria > Pseudomonadota > Gammaproteobacteria > Burkholderiales > Burkholderiaceae_E > Zeimonas. Next base: position 7,472 of record JAJPES010000023.1, read on the forward strand.
TGATCGGCCACAGCCGCTCGTGCACGCCCCACGGGATCTTCAGCTGCGGCACCTTCAGCGCCTTCGCCGCGCGGTTGGTCAGCTCCTGCAAGGCGCCGAACGGGCACAGCCATCCGCAGAACGGACCGCGTCCCCAGAACAGCAGCCCGGCGGCCACCGAACACCAGAGGATGAAGATCAGCGGATCGACGAGGAACGTTTCCCAGCGGAAATCGCTGCGCAACGACTGCACGAAGGTGAAGACGTTGACTACCGACAGTTGTGCCTGAGCGACCCAGCCCAGCCACAGCAGCGTCACGGCGAGGAAGGCCAGGCGGATGCGGTCGAACAGCTTCTCGTGCGGGACGATCAGGTTCTGGAAGAAGAAGATGATCGTCAGCACGCCGAGCATCGCTGCCAGCACGGCGATCGCCGCAGCCTTGCTGCGCCACAGCCGTTGCCACAGCGGCACCGGCTCGTGCGGAAACTCGGCTTCGTCGATCGAGGCGCCCGCTTCGGGTGCCGGCATGCCGACGGAAGCGGCCGGAGCGGCGGCCGGAGCAGCGGGCGCAGCCTGGTTCGCGGCCGCTGCGGCGGCAGGCGCCGGAGAAGACACACGCTTCGTGTACTGCTCGGGCAGCCGGTAGGCGAGCGGAAAATCGACGAAAGCCTTGTCGAGCGCGCCGATCGGACGCTGCACCAGCAGTTGCAGGCGCCATGGCGCCGTCGGGTCGAACTCCGCCCCCTGGGGAACGCCGAAGACGCCGATCTCGCGCAGCGCCGGCGCGCCCTGCGCCGCGATCGTGCCGACGCGCCGATGCTCGCGGTCGCGAAAGCGGATCGTCTCGGCGCCCTGCACCAGTTCGATGCGATCGAAGATGCCGCCGCGCACGTAGCCCGAGCCCTTGAACGAATAGAGCCCGTCGCCGGCCACCAGTACGGCCGCCTGCCCCGGGGCGAGCATCTGCCGCACGTGCGCGTACTCGTCTTCGCCGAGCAGGCTGCGTCCGATCGCCGGTTGCGAAACGAGCGCCACGTACAGGTCGATGAAGCCGGCTTCGGGCGCGCCCGCTTGCGGACGCTTCGCGGCAGCTTCGTTGCCCGATTCGGCGAATGCACGGTTCACCTCGCCGATGGTCAGATGCAGGTGCGAGACCGCGCCCTGCGCGACCAGCGCCTGCCAGTCGACGATGCTGCCCGCCTGCTCGTCGATCACGCGCCGGTCCGCGCCGGTCGCGCCGGAGCTGCCGCCGCCGAGTTGCAGCACGCGCGAAACGCGCAGCGCCGAGCGCGTGACGCTCTCGCCGATGATCAGCACGGTGACGGTCGCGCCGCTGACGATGTCGGCGTGCGGCGGGCCCTTGCCCTCGACGCTCGCGCGCACCGGCGAGTAGCCGAGGAACGAGGCGAGGTAGTCGACGACACGCTTCTCGGGGATGCCGATCAGCACGATCGGCTCGTGGTGCTCGACGAGCTTCAGGCCGACGATGGTGCCCGCGTTGTCGAGGGCAACCAGGACGTGGATCGGCTTGCCCGAATAGCCGGCGGTGTCGACGAAATCGGAGGTCAGATAGACGAAGCCGACGCGCTCCTGCCCCTTGTACACGGGGGCGACCGGAGGCGTTCCCTGGACCGGGCCGAAGCGATCGGCGCCGGGGAATACCTGGTCGGCGGTGAGCTTGACGAGGAAGGTGTCGAGGAGCGGCGTGCCCGCTTGCGCGTTCACCGCGCCGGTGGGAGCAGCGAAGGACACCACTGCAACGAAGAGGGCGAGCATCGCGGACACCGCGACGCGAAGATAGCGCTGCAACAACCCTGGTGCGATCATCGAAACGGGCCGCAGTATACGCGGCCCCTCGGAGAAACCCCTATGCGTGCTTCGCTACTCTGTCACGATCCGCAACTCGAAACGGTGACCCTGGTCAAACTCGTGGGCATCGCCACGGCGATCGAGCACGAAGCAGTGCGCCGCTATGAACTGCTCGAGCAGACGATGCGGCGCCGCGGGGAAGTCGAAACCGCAGACGCGTTCCGGCTCATGCTGGAAGAGGAGCGCGAACACGTCGCGAGCGTCGCGCGATGGGCCGAGCGACTCGACGTCGCGGTGCCAGACGCCGGCGACTTCGGATGGGTGCTGCCCGCGGAACTCGCGACTTCCTGGGAGGAGATCGCCGGCAGCGCGCTGCTCACGCCCTACCGCGCGTTCGCGATCGCCGTCGAGAACGAGCAGCGCGCGTTCTCGTTCTATGCCTACCTCGCCGCGCACGCCGCCGAGCGCAGCGTGGCCATCGAGGCCGAGCGTCTCGCCGCCGAGGAGTTGAATCATGCGGCGCGCGTTCGCCGCTGGCGTCGCGAGGCATATCACCGCGAGCGCAGGCGCGGAGAGCTGCCGGCCTCGACCGCCGTGCAAGGGCTCGCTGCGTCCCCCGATTCGCTGCGACGCTTCCTCGACAAGCGCCTCGGCGCAATCGTATTGCGCTATCGCTCGGTCGCCGAGCGCCTGCGCGGGCTGGGCGACGCGCAGAGCGCCGATCTGCTCGACGCGTTCCGCGATGCACACCGCGCACAGCACGGTCCGTCGGCACGCGACGCAGGGCCGTCCGACACCGGCGATGCGCAGGCGCTGCCCGCATCGAACGATCCGGTGCACCTGCTGGTAGCCGCCCAGAAGCCGCTCGAAGCCCTGGTCGAGGAACTCGAATCGGTGCTGGCCGGCGCGCAGGGCGAAGCGTTCACGATCGCCGAGCAGGCGACGACCGACGCGGTGGGCTGGATCGCCCGGCTGTCGCTGCAGATCGAGCGGCGCAGCGCATCGAGCGTGTAGCGCTCGCAGCGGGCGCGGGCGCGCCGAATGCTTGTCCGACACTGGCGACCGGGAGCGGCGGGCAGCGCCGTGCCCTCGTGTCGCCGTGAATCGACAGGGAGAAGCGCTGTCATGCCTCACAAGAGCACTGCCCGCACCAGTTCATCGTCGACCGGCTCCTCGCCTGCATCGCCGGGCACGTCGTCGCCGTTCGTACAGGACGTCGAGATGCTGCGCCGTCGCGCACGCGAGAACATGGAATGCGGCGCGATCACGCAGAGCTACGGCGCCGACCGCCAGGTAGTGATCGACGTCCTGAATGCCGCGCTCGCCACCGAGATCGTCTGCGTGCTGCGCTACAAGCGCCACTACTTCATGGCGCAGGGCATCGCGTCTGAATCGGTGAAGGCGGAATTCCTCGAGCACGCAAACGAGGAGCAGCAGCACGCGGACAAGCTGTGCGAACGCATCGTGCAACTCGGCGGCGAGCCCGACCTGAACCCCGAGCATCTCGCCGAGCGCAGCCACTCGCAGTACGTCGAAGGCAAGGATCTCGTCGACATGATCCGCGAGGACCTGGTCGCCGAGCGAATCGCCATCGACAGCTATCGCGAAATCGTGCAGTGGCTCGCCGACAGGGACCCTACCTCGCGCCGGGTGATGGAAGAGATCCTCGCGAACGAGGAGGAACACGCCGAGGACCTCGGCTCGATGCTGCAGGGAATGGGCACGTCGGGCATCGGCGGCAACGGATCGGCCGCCCGGCAGTAGCGATTACCGGGAAACGCTTGCGGGCGCCCACCACCGGTGCATCGCCTGCACCGCGTCGTCCACGTAGGTGAACACCACCGGTACGACGAGCAGGCTCAGGAAGGTGGAGGTGACCAGCCCGCCGATGACGACGATCGCCATCGGCGAGCGGAAGCTCGGATCGACGCCCCAGCCGATCGCGATCGGCGTCATGCCCGCGCCCATCGCCACGGTCGTCATCACGATCGGGCGGGCGCGCTTGTGGCAGGCGTCGAGCAGCGCGTCGAGCCGGCTCATGCCGCGATCGCGCCGCGCCATGATCGCGTATTCGACGAGCAGGATCGAGTTCTTCGTCGCGATGCCCATCAGCATGATCATCCCGATCATCGACGGCATCGAGATCGACAGGCCGGCGATCCACAGCGCGAGGAAGGCGCCGGGCGCCGACAGCACGAGCGCGACGAGGATCGTGACCGGCTGCACGAAGTCGCGGAACAGCAGCACGAGCACGACGTAGATGCACAGCACGCCGGTGAGCATCGCGATCGCGAAGCTGCGCCCCAGCTCCGCCATGGCCTCGGCATCGCCGACGGTGCGCTGCAGGATTCCCGGCGGCAGTTCGCGCAGGCTCGGCAGCGCGAGCGCCTTCTTCTCGATCTCGCCGAGCGGCTGGCCGTTGAGCTCGACGCGGAAGTTGATGTTGCGCAGCCGATCGTAGCGATCGATCTGCGCGGGGCCGCTGCCGATCGAGACGTCGGCGACGTTGTCCAGCGCCACCGGCCCGCGTGCACCGGGCACCGCGAGCCGCGAGATCAGCGCGAGATCCTCGCGCGCGTCCGGGTCGAGACGCACGACGATCGGCACCTGGCGCTGCGAGAGGTTCAGCTTGGCCAGCCCCTGGTCGTAATCGCCGGCGGTGGCGATGCGCAGCGTGTCGGCGATCGCCGCCGACGTGACGCCGAGGTCGGCCGCGCGCTGGAAGTCGGGACGCACGATGACCTCCGGGCGCGCCAGGCTCGACGTCGATACGACGTTGCCGATGCCGGGCAGCGTGCGCAGTTCGCGCCCGACGATCGCCGCGTGGCGCGCGAGAGCTTCGCCGTCCTCGCTCGCCAGCACGAGGATGTACTTCTCGCTCGAGCCGCTCAGCCCCACCTCGATGCGCGCACCGGGCACCGCCGCCAGCGCCTGCCGCAGTGCGCCTTCGATTTCCTGCTTGCTCGTGCCCCTGCGTTCCTCGCGCGGCGTCAGGTCGAGCGTCAGCGTCGCCTTGCGCACTTCGGCAATGCCTTGCGGGACGAATGGATCGGCGCCGGCCGATCCGCCGCCGACCGCGGTGTACACGCGTACGACGTGCGGATTGCGCTGCACGAGCACGCGAGCCTGCTCGGCCGCGGCGAGCGTGCGCTCGAACGTGCTGCCGGGGGGCAGTTCGACGTGCACCTGCGTCTGCGACAGGTCGTCGGGCGGCATGAAGCCGGTGGGCAGCAGCGGAACGAGCAGCAGCGAACCGGCGAAGAACGCCGCCGCCGCGAGCGTCGCCACCGCGCGATGCTGCAGGCTCCAGCGCGCAGCGTGCAGGTAGCCGCGCATGATGCGGCCGTCGTCGTGCGGAACATCGGGCTGGAGCACGTACGCCGCCATCATCGGCGTGAGCATGCGCGCGACGACGAGCGAGGCGAACACCGCCAGCGACGCCGTCCAGCCGAACTGCACGAAGAAGCGTCCGGCCACGCCGCTCATGAACGCCGTAGGCAGGAACACCGCGATCAGCGTGAAGGTGGTCGCGATGACGGCGAGCCCGATCTCGTCGGCCGCTTCCATGGCCGCGCGATACGGCGTCTTTCCGCTGCGCAGGTGGCGCATGATGTTCTCGATCTCGACGATCGCGTCGTCGACGAGGATGCCGACGACGAGCGACAGCGACAGCAGCGTGACTACGTTGATCGAGAAGCCGAACAGGTACATGCCGGCGAAGGCCGGGATGATCGACAACGGCAGCGCGGTGGCCGCGACGAAGGTCGCGCGCCAGTCGCGCAGGAAGAACCAGACGACGATGACGGCCAGGGCGGCGCCTTCGTAGAGCAGGCGCAGCGATCCCTCGTAGTTGTCCTCGACCGGCGCGACGAAGTTCACCGCTTCGGCTACACGCAGGTCCGGATACTCCGCCTGCAACGCGGCAAGCCGCGCGCGCACGCCTTCGGCCACTTCCACCTCGCCGGCGCCGCGGCTGCGCGTGACCTCGAAACCGACGACCGGCGCGCCGTCGAGCAGCGCCGCCGAGCGACGCTCGGCAACGGTGTCGCGCACGCTGCCGATGTCGGCGAGCCGCACGCTGCGTCCATCGGGCAGCGCGATCGACATGCGCGCGAGTTCGTCGGCCGAGGCGACGGTGGCGATCGTGCGCACCGACTGCTCGGCGCTGCCGATGTCGGTGCGCCCGCCGGGCGCGTCCTGCTGGATGCGTCGCAACTGCCGCGACACGTCGGCCGCCGTCGCGCCGATCGCCAGCATCCGGTGCGGATCGAGATCGACCGCGATCTCGCGCGTCACGCCGCCCACGCGCGCCACCGCGCCCACGCCCGGCACCGCGAGCAGCGCCTTGCTCACCGTGTTGTCGACGAACCAGGACAGCGCCTCGTCGTCGCGGCGCTCGGAAGCGATCGTGTAGGTGAGGATCGGCAGCCCGGCGAGATCCATCCGCGTGACGACCGGGTCGCGCAGGTCGCCCGGCAGGTCGGCGCGCACGCGCGCGACCGCCGCGCGCACGTCGTCCACTGCCTGCTGCGTCGGCTTCTCGAGATGGAACTCGACGGTGATCGTCGCCGCACCGTCCTGCAGCCGCGTGTAGATGTGCTTGACGCCCTGCACGGTCGCCACCGCGTTCTCGATCTTGCGCGCGACCTCGGTCTCGAGCTGTGCCGGGCTCGCACCCGGCAGCAGCGCGGTCACCGTCACCGTCGGCAGGTCGATGTCGGGGAAGTTCTGCACCTTCATCGCGCCGAACGACAGCAAGCCGGCGACGGTGAGCAGCACGAAGAGCAGTACCGAGGGCGTGGGATTGCGGATCGACCACGCCGAAACGTTCCAGCTCATGACGGCGCGCGCTCGACGATGCGAACGAGGTCGCCGTCGACGAGAAAGCCGACGCCGGCGTCGACGATGCGCGCATCGCCGTCGAGACCTTCGACGATCTCGACGCGATCGCCGATGCGGCGTCCGACCGAGACCTTGAGCTGCACCACCCTGTCGTCCGGGCCGACGCGGAACACGTAGGCGAAGCCCTCGCGCAGCGCGAGCGCCGACTGCGGGATGGTGCGCGCCGGCGCTTCGCCCAGCGCGAGCGTTCCGCGCGCGAACATTCCCGCGCGCACCGGGCCGGGCTCGGGCAGGTCGACGTAGACGAGGCCCATCCGCGTTTGCGGATCGACGATGGGCGCGACGACGCGCACTCGCCCTTCGATCGTCGTGCCGTCGGCGCCGGTCAGCGTCGCGCGATGACCCGCTCTCACCCGCACGAGGTCTGCGCCGGGAACTTCCGCGCGCCATTCGAGGCGCGCGCCGCGGATGAGCCGGAAGAGCTCGGCGCCCGGTTGCACGACCGACCCCATCGTCGCATTGCGCGCCGACACGATGCCGTCGTCCGGCGCAACGATGCGCGTGTTCGACAGCCGCACCTCCTGCGCCTGCAGCCGCGCGCGCTGCGCCTGGACGCGCGCGCGCGCGGTCTGCGCCGCGGTGCGGTACTGCTCGATCTGCTGCGCGCTGATCGCGCCGCTGCGATCGAGCCGGCGTGCGCGCTCCGCGTTGGCGTTCGCTTCGGCGAGCGTCGCCTCGGCCTCGGCGAGCGCCGCGCGAATCTGCTCGCGCTCGGCCTGCACCGTCTCGGCCGAAAGGCGCGCGAGCAGCTGGCCGCGGCGCACGCGATCGCCGACGTTGACCAGCACCTCGGCGAGCCGCAGTCCGCTCACTTCGCTGCCGATGACGATCTCCTGCCACGCGGCGACGCTGCCGTTGGCGGCGATCGTCACCGGCCACGACTCCTCGCGCGGCGTCGTCGTCGTGACGGTGAGCGCCGGTCGCGTGGCGCCGGATGCGGCCGCCTGCTGCCGCGGGGCAACGGCGCCGGCAGCCGCCTCGTCCGGGTTCCCGCGGCCGGCCTCGAGTGCGCGATCGTCGCCGGGCGCGGACGTCCACGCCAATGCTCCGGCGAGGATGGCGATGAGCACCGCGACGGCGCCGAGGACGGCCTTCCGGTTCTTTTTCATGTGCTCGTCATTCCGTCATCCAGTCGCCGCCGACCGCCTTGTACAGTGCGAGCCAGGCCGAGACTCGCTCGCGCCGCGTCTGCACGAGCGTCGCGCTCGCGTTCTGCGCATTGCGCCGCGCCTGCTCCAGGTCGAGCAGGCTGCCGGCTCCCGCCTCCCACTGCGCCGTGGCCGCGTCGAGGAACGAGCGATAGCCGTCGACTGCGCGGCGCGCGTCGTAGAGCCTGCGAGCGGCTGCATCGAGCCGCACCAGCGCCTGTTCGACCTCGCGCACGGCGCCGAGTGCTCGCGCACGCCAGTCGGCCTCGGCGATCGCCAGCCTCGCGCGCGCGGCATCGACGCTCGCCTCGCGCCGCCCGGCATCGAACAGCGACGCGGCGATCGACGGCGCGAACGACCAGGTCGAACCGGTCAGCGTCTGCCCGGCGAAGTGCAGCGCCGAGCGGCCGATGGACCCGGCGAGCGCCAGTCGCGGGAAGCGGTCGGCCTGCGCGGCGCCCACCTCTGCAGCCGCAGCGAGCGCCGCGCGCTCGGCCGCGGCGAGGTCGGGTCGTTGCGACAGCACCCTCGCCGGCACCGAATCGACGGCAAAGGCGCGCGGCTCGGGCAACTGCGCGTATCGCGGCGCAAGCGATGCACGCAACTGCGCGGTCGGCTGCGCGGTGAGCATCGCGAGCTGGCCGAGCGCAACGTCGCAGTCGGCACGCTGCGCGGTCGCGCGCGAGCGCGCCTCTGCAGCCGTCGCACGGGCGAGCGCGAGATCGGCCGGCGCGGCGAAACCTTCATCGGTCTTGCGCTCGGTGAGCGCTTCCGTGGTCGCGAGCGACTGCGCCTGCGCGTCGAACAACTCGACCAGCGCTTCGCACATGCGAAGCCCGACGTACGCGTCCGCCACCTCGGCGGCGAGGCTCACGCGCGCGTCGTGCCATTGCCAATGGCTGCCCTCGACGCGAGCAAGCGCGGCCGCCTCGCGATTTCGCGCCGCACCGAAGAGGTCGACCTCCCAGCGCGCATCGAGCGTCGCGCTGCTCATCGTCGTGGCCGCCGGCAGTCCGGCGCCGATCATCAGCGTGTTGCCGCGCGTGGCGCTCGCATTCGCCTGCAACGTCGGCGCGAGCGCGGCGCCGGCGATGCGCGCGTTCGCACGCGCCTCGACGATGCGCTGCGCGGCCTGCTCGAGCGTCGGGTTCTCGCGCTGCGCGCGATCGATCAGTTGCGCCAGTGCAAGGTCGTCGAAGCGCGACCACCAGTGGGCGAGCGCCTCGGCGCTGCCGTCGTGCGGCAGCGGCGCCGACCACGTTGCCGCAGCAGGTTCGGGCGCACGCACCGACGCAGGCGCGACTGCGCAGCCGCCGAGCGCGAATGCGAGCATCAGTGCGAGCGCGAGCGCATACGTCGCAGCACGTGCTGCGCAGGCGGGCAGCGATGTCGGGCGCACTGGAGCACGCGCCGCTCGTTCCCGTTGCGGCCCCGGCATCGACGGCCGGAGAGTCGCGTGGATCATCGATTGCGCAGGCGAAATGGAACCGGAGAGTTTAGCGTGCCGCAGCACCCACCCCGACGAGCGAACCGCCGACCCCCGAGCGCCCGCCCTGCGCGACGCAGCGCAATCGAAGCGGCGCCTGCCGAGTGGATATACTGCCCCACCGAATATCGAACAAGCCGGAACAGGGAGGAGTCATGCAACGATCATGGACGATCCGCGCGCTCGTCGGAGCGCTGGCCGTGTGCGCAAGCGCCGGCGCATGGGCGCAGCAGGTCACGCTGCGCGGCGTCAACGCGTTCCAGGAAGGAACCGCGTTCGCCAAGCCCTTCGAGGACTTCATCGAGAAGGTGAACGCCGACGGCAAGGGCGTGATCCAGATCCAGTACATCGGCGGTCCGAAGGCGATGCCTCCGTTCGAAGTAGGCAACGCGGTGAAGACGGGCGTGGTCGATATCGCCAACGTGACGAGCGCGTTCTACACGAACCTGATGCCCGAAGCCGAGGCGCTGAAGCTCGCCACGCAGCCGATCCAGCAGCAGCGAAAGAACGGCGCATGGGAGTACCTGAACAAGCTGCACAACGAGAAGATGAACGCCTGGTACCTCGCCCGTACCGGCGACGGCGTGCCGTTCCACCTGTACGTGAACAAGCCGCTCGACAAGGCAGACCTGAAGGGGCTGACCATCCGCGTGACGCCGATCTACCGCGCGTTCTTCGCCGCGCTCGGCGCGAACCTCGTGCAGACCGCGCCCGGCGAGGTCTACACGGCGCTCGAACGCGGCGTCGTCGACGGCTACGGCTGGCCGATCCAGGGCATCTTCGATCTCGGCTGGCAGGAGAAGACGAAGTACCGCGTCGATCCCGGCTTCTACCAGGTCGACGTGAACATCCTGGTCAACCTCGACCGCTGGAAGAAGCTCACCGACGCACAGCGCGACGTGCTGACGAAGGCCGCGCAATGGGTCGAGGAGCGCAACGCGCTGAACGCCGGGATCAACGCCGCCGAACGCAAGCGCCAGGCGCAGGCCGGCATCCAGACGATCACGCTGCAGGGCGCCGAACTCGACAAGTGGAATTCGACCGCCCAGGAAGCGGGCTGGGCGTACGTGAAGGAGATCGCGCCGCAGCGCGCCGACGAACTGCGCAAGCTGCTCGCGCCCTGAACCGCTCGAGCCTGTCCCCGACGCCGCAGGACAGGCAGCGATGATCGCCACGCTCTACCGACGACTGCTCGATCTCTGCGGCCTCGCCGCCGGCGTGGGGTTCGCGCTGATCGCGCTCGCCACCACGTACGACGTCTTCATGCGCAACGTCTTCGGCCGCAGCGTGCGCGGTCTCGTCGACGTGGTCGAGTACGCGCTCTTCGTCACGACCTTCGTCGCCGCCCCGTGGGTGCTGCGCAAGGGCGGGCACGTGCAGGTGGACTTCGCCGTAGGCGCGCTGCCGCCGCGTGCGCGCCGCGGCGTCGGTCGGCTGGCCCACGCGATGGGCCTTGCGATCTCGCTGGTGCTGCTCGTCTACTCCACGCGCGTCACGATCGCCGCGTGGCAGCAGGGCAGCATGGTGCTCAAGGCGGTCGTCTTCCCCGAATGGTGGGTGTACGCCGTGATGCCCTTCGCGTCGCTGCTGCTGGCGATCGAGTTCGCGATCCGGCTCGGCGCGGGTGAAACCTCGCACCAGGCACTCGACTTCTAGGAGGCTGTCGGACTATGGGCAGGGGTCGCGCAGAGGATGGCAGGGATGCAGTGCAAGGCGCGCGAAGGGGTCGATACCGGGCGG
>JAJPES010000029.1 GCA_021166725.1 Burkholderiaceae bacterium
GTACTACATGCGCTACTGCTCGCCGGACAACGACGAGTCGATGGTCGACGCGCGCAACGATTACTGGATGCCGATGGACCAGTACATCGGCGGCATCGAGCACGCGGTGCTGCACCTGCTGTACGCGCGCTTCTGGACGAAAGTGATGCGCGACCTGCGCGGCGATTTCCCCGGTGATCCCGATCGCGGCCTGGTGCGCTTCGACGAGCCGTTCAGCAACCTGCTGTGCCAGGGAATGGTGCTCAACGACATCTACTGGCGCCGCAACGAGCGCGGCGGCATCGAATACTTCTGGCCCGACGACATCGACACCGAGCACGATCCTTCCGGCAAGCCGGTCGCCTGGCGCTCGCATGGCGACGGACTGCCCGTCGAGTACGGCGGCATGGGCACGATGTCCAAGAGCAAGAACAACGGCGTCGATCCGCAGTCGCTGATCGACCGTTACGGCGCCGATACCGCGCGCCTGTTCGTGATGTTCGCCTCGCCCCCCGAGCAGACGCTGGAATGGTCGGGTGCCGGCGTCGAAGGCGCGCAACGCTTCCTGCGCCGCTTGTGGGCGTGTGCATTCGCGCAGCATGCGGCGCTCGCGGCGAACCCGGGCGCGCCGGCGATCGACCCGCAGGCGCTCGACGAAGCGCAGAAGGCGCTGCGTCGCGAAGTGCACGCGATCCTGCGCCAGGCCGACTACGACTATCGGCGCAAGCAGTACAACACGGTCGTGTCGGCGGCGATGAAGATGCTCAATGCAATCGAGGGCGCGAAACTGCCGCGCACGCCCGTCTCCGACGAGGTGATGCGCGAGGCGCTGTCGATCCTGATCCGCATGCTCTATCCCGTCGTGCCGCACATCGGCCACGCGCTATGGGTCGAACTGGGCTTCGCCGGCGCGCTGGGCGACCTGCTCGATGCCCCGTGGCCGCAGGTCGACGAACGCGCGCTCGAACAGGACAGGATCGCACTCGTGCTGCAGATCAACGGCAAGGTGCGCGGCTCGGTGAACGTGCCCGCCTCCGCCGACGACGACGAGATCCGCAGCGCCGCGCTGGCCACCGACGTGTTCGCCCATCACGCCGAAGGACGTACCCCGCGCAAGATCGTCATCGTGCCGGGGCGGCTGGTCAATGTAGTTGTTTGAGGAGGTGAAGAGTGCTCGAGGCGGTGAAGGGTGAAGGGTGAAGGGGGCCGAGCCGATGCGACGAGCACCGCGATTCACCGCGCCCTTTCCCACCTCCCCCTTCCCGCTTGCCGGCGCCGCGAAGCGGCCGGCCGAACCGGGCGCTCTTCCCCCTTCCCCCTTCCCCCTTCCCGGCGCCGCGCAGCGGCGCTCCACGTTACGCGCAGTGACGGCCGCGGCACTCGCCGCGGCCATCACTGCGCCACTTGCCGGCTGCGGCTTCCATCTGCGTCGCTCCGCAGCGCTGCCGTTTCGCACGCTGTACACGAACTTCTCGCCGACTTCGCCGATCGGCGCCGAGTTCCGTCGCCTGGTTCGAGTGGCGCAGGACACGCGGCTGGTGGACGACCCGAAGGAAGCCGACGCACGCCTCGAGGTGCTCTCCGAGAGGCGCGAGAAGGAAGTCGTCGGCTATTCGTCCACGGGTCGCCCCCGCGAATACCAGTTGCGCCTTCGCTTCACGTTCCGCGTGATGGCGCGCGACGGCACGGTCCTGCTGCCGCCCACGGAAATCGTCCTTCACCGGGACATCACGTCGAGCGACATCGAGCAGGTCGCCAAGCAGCAGGAAGAAGAGCTGCTGTACAAGGAAATGCAGTCCGATCTGGTGCAGCAGCTGCTGCGCCGTCTCGCGGCGATCGGCTCCTGATGACGCAGCTTCGCGCAGACGGCCTCGCCGGCGCGCTCGCGCGCCGGGTGCCGCCGATCGTCTGGATCCACGGCGACGAAGCGCTCATCGTGCAGGAATGTGCGCAGTCGGTGCGCGACGCGCTGCGCGCCCGGGGCTTCGACGAGCGGCAGGTGTTCGAAGCCGGTCGCGGCTTCCAGGTCGAGGCGCTCACCGCACAGGCCGACGCACTGTCGTTGTTCGCCGGCCGGCGACTGATCGAACTGCGTTTCGGCTCGGGCAGGCCGACGAAGGAGATCGGCAAGGCGCTCGCCGAAGCTGCCGCGCGACTCGACGACGACACCCGCCTGCTGGTGAGCGGGCCGCGCCTCGATCGCGCGAGCGCGGCGAGCGAATGGTTCGCCGCGATCGACCGCGCAGGCTACGTCGTCGCCGTTTGGCCGATCGAGCGCGCGCAGTTGCCGCAATGGATCGCCACGCGACTCGGCCGACAGAAGCAGCGCGCCGATCGAGACACGCTGGAATGGATCGCCGAGCGTGTCGAGGGGAACCTGCTCGCCGCGCATCAGGAGATCGCCAAGCTCGGCTTGCTCTGCCCCGCAGGAGAGCTTTCGCGCGAAGCCGTACGCGACGCGGTGCTCGACGTCGCGCGCTACGACGCCTTCGACCTCGTCGACGCGATGCTCGGGGCCGACGCGGCGCGCGCGCTGCGCACGCTCGACGGACTGCACGCCGAAGGCGTGGCCGAGCCGCTGGTTCTATGGGCGTTGGCCGATGCGCTGCGCACGTTGCTGCGGTTGCGCGAAGCCTGCGATGGCGGGACGGCGCTCGCACAGGCGATGCGCGAAGCACGCGTGCCGCGCCCGCGCGAGCGCGGCTACGAACGCGCTCTCGGCCGACTGGACGCGGCGGCGCTGCGCGCCGCCCTGCGCCGCGCAGCGTCGGTCGATAGAATGGTCAAGGGCATCGAGACGGGCGACGCCTGGCAAGCGCTCGAATCGCTGGCGCTGCACGTCGCCGGTGCCCCTGTTCTCGTGGGGAATCCAGATGGAGATTGAATCGATCGACATCGCCGCCTACGTGTCCGACGTCGGGCGCCGGGCGCGCGCGGCAAGCCGCGAGATGGCGCGCGCCGGCAGCGCGGCGAAGAATCGCGCGCTCACCGCCGCCGGCGAGGCGATCGCGCGCGACGCCGACAGGCTGGTCGAAGCGAACCAGCGCGATCTCGCCGCTGCGCGAGCTGCGGGACACGATGCAGCCTTCGTCGACCGGTTGGCGCTCGGACCGGCGGTGCTCGCGAGCATGCGCGAAGGACTCCTGCAGGTCGCTTCGCTGCCCGACCCGGTCGGCGAGATCTCGAACCTGCGCTTTCGCCCGACCGGCATCCAGGTCGGGCAGATGCGCGTGCCGCTGGGCGTCATCGGCATCGTCTACGAATCGCGGCCGAACGTGACGATCGATGCGGCAGCGCTGTGCATCAAGTCGGGCAACGCGACGATCCTGCGCGGCGGCTCGGAAGCCTTCCACAGCAACCAGGCGCTCGCCGCGCTGGTGCGCGAAGGACTGCGCAGCGCGCACCTCCCCGAAGACGCGGTGCAGGCGCTCGAGACGACCGATCGGGCGGCGGTCGGCGCTCTGATCGCGTCGCCGCAGTGGGTCGACGTCATCGTGCCGCGCGGCGGCCGCTCGCTGATCGAGCGCATCTCGCGCGAGGCGCGCGTGCCGGTCCTCAAGCACCTCGACGGCGTCTGCCACGTCTACGTGGACGACGAGGCCGACCTCGAACAGGCGATCCGCATCTGCGACAACGCCAAGACGCAACGCTACTCGCCGTGCAACACGATGGAGACGCTGCTCGTCGCGGACGGAATCGCCGATCGCCTGCTGCCGGCGCTCGGACGCATCTACGCGGACAAGGGCGTCGAACTGCGCGGCGACGAGCGAACGCGCGCAGTTCTGTCGGCGCAGGGCATCGCCTGCGGCGAGGCCACCGACGAGGATTGGCGCACCGAGTACCTGGCGCCGATCCTGGCGATCCGCGTGGTCGACGGCATCGACGCAGCGATCGACCACATCGCCGCCTACGGCTCGCAACACACCGATGCGATCGTGACGACCAACCACGTGCGCGCGATGCGGTTCCTGCGCGAGGTGGATTCGGCGTCGGTGATGATCAACGCGTCGACGCGCTTCGCCGACGGCTTCGAGTACGGGCTCGGCGCGGAGATCGGCATCTCGACCGACAAGCTGCACGCGCGCGGGCCGGTGGGCCTCGAAGGGCTCACGTCGCTGAAGTACGTGGTGTTCGGGCACGGGGAAACGAGAGGTTGATCCCTCTGTTCGCGCAAAGCCTTCGCCGCAGCGCGGACCGGGGGTGTGGCCGGGCGCGCGCCTTGCGCCGCTTGCGGGACGACCGGCTGCGCGGGACGTATGGCCAAGCCGAGTGCGCAGCGCCTTGCGCGGCACACGGCTTCGGCCTCCGCTTCGTGGAGGCTTCCCTCGCCTACCTCGCAAACTCGCACCCGCAGCCGAGGGGCGCTGCGCGCCCCCCGGCGTCGGGTCCCGCGAGTTTGCTTTCGGTAGCGCTCGGCTCGCCGAGTGCCGCGCAAGGCGCTTCGCACTCGGCTCGCCCATACGCCCCGCGCAGCCCGTCGCCCCGCAATCGGCCCAAGGCGCGGGCCCGGCCAGACCCCCGGCCCACACTGCGGCGAAGGCTTCGAACATCGGCTCGCGTCGATTCCGGATGCGCCAGCCACACGCACATTCGCGACTCTCGTTACCTCAGCCGAGAACCCACCTCGCGTCCACTCGATGACACCGATGCGCCGCTTTTCGGCGCGTCGAACGCCGCGCCCCGGCGCGGGCGTTGCGGGCGCGGTGCGCTTGGCCGTGGGCGTGGCCGTTGGGGCGCGGGCGCCGAGGGCCCCTGCCCGTTGCCCGGCGTTCGGCAAGCCGAGCGCTACCGAAAGCAAACTCGCGGGACCCGTCGCCGTGGGGCGCGCAGCGCCCCTCGGCAGCGGGTGCGAGTTTGCGAGGTAGGCGAGGGAAGCCCCGCGAAGCGGGGCC
>JAJPES010000074.1 GCA_021166725.1 Burkholderiaceae bacterium
GTTCATCGACAGCGCGTGCACTTCCTCGCGCATGCGGTCGCCGAGCGCGCGGTAGACGAGCTGGTGTCGCTGCACCTGCCGCTTGCCCTCGAAGGCTTTCGAGACGACGATCGCCTGGAAGTGCCGGCCGTCGCCGTCGACTTCCAGATGCTCGCAATCGAGGCCGGCGGCGATGTAGCTGCGGACATTCTCGGGAGTGACCATGGCGAAATCCGGATGAAACTCGGTTGAATCGGGAAGCTTTCGGCTTTCAGAGCCGAAGCCGGTAGCCGCTGGCGAGCAGGCGCAGCGCAACCGCGGACGCTGCCGCCAGGGTGGCAGCGATGACGACGAAGCTGATGCCCGGCGCGATGTCGGAAACGCCGAAGAATCCGTAGCGAAATCCGTCGACCATGTAGAAGAACGGATTCAGGTGCGACAGCGTCTGCCAGAACGGCGGCAACGACTTCACCGAATAGAAGACGCCCGACAGGAACGTTGCGGGCATCACGATGAAGTTCTGGAACGCTGCGATCTGATCGAACTTCTCGGCCCAGATCCCTGCGATCAGCCCCATTGTACCGAGAATCGCACTGCCGAGAACGGCGAACAGCAGGATCCACGCCGGCGAATGGAAGGACAAGCGCGCGAACCACGCAGTGACCAGGAACACGCCGGCGCCGACCACCAGGCCGCGCACCATCGCTGCCAGCACGTAGGCCGCGTACATCTCCCGATGCGACAGCGGCGTGAGCAGCACGAAGACGATGTTGCCGGTGATCTTGCTCTGGATCAGCGACGACGAGCTGTTGGCGAAGGAGTTCTGCAGCACCGACATCATCACCAGGCCGGGCAGCAGGAACGCCGTGTAGCCGACGTCGCGGTAGACCTGGACACGGTCTTCCAGCACGTGCGAGAAGATCAGCAGGTACAGCAGCGACGTAAGGATCGGCGCGCCGACCGTCTGGAAACCTACCTTGTAGAAGCGCAGCAGCTCCTTGCGAAAGAGCGTGGCGAAGCCCTGCCACGAGAAGCCGGCGGCCGTGCGGCTCGCCGTGCTCGTCGCCTCGACCGGATCGAGCTCCATCAATGCGCCTCGCGACGCATCAGCGCGTCTCCTTCATCAATTGCACGAACACCTCCTCGAGGTCGGTGCGCTGCAGGTCCATCTCCTCGATCGTGCACCCCGCCTCGCGCAGAGCGCCGAGCACGCGCTCGATGTCCGTATAGCGATCGATGCGCAGCGTTTCGGTGCCGGCCGGCGCAGCGGGCCGTGCCTCGACGCTCGGCGCAGCCGGTGCGACCCGCAGCGCCACGAGCGAAGCGGGCAGCGGCGCGCCGGACAGGCGCAGTTGCAGCTGCGTGCCGGCATAGCGGTTCAGCAGCGACTCGGTGCGATCGAGCGCAACGATCGACCCGTGCTTGAGCATCGCGATGCGTCCGCACAGTTCCTGCGCCTCCTCGAGGTAGTGCGTCGTGAGCACGATCGTGTGGCCATCGCGGTTCAGGCGCCGCACGAAATTCCACAGACCCTGGCGCAGTTCCACGTCCACGCCCGCGGTGGGCTCGTCGAGCACGATCACCGGCGGACGGTGCACCAGCGCCTGCGCGACGAGCACACGCCGCTTCATGCCGCCGGACAGCGCGCGCATGTTCTCCTCGGCCTTCGAGCGCAGGTCGAGGTTCTCCAGGATCTCGTCGATCCAGTCGTCGTTGCGGCGAATACCGTAGTAGCCCGAGCTGATCTCGAGCGTCTCGCGCACGGTGAAGAACGGATCGAAGACAAGTTCCTGCGGCACGACGCCGAGCGCGTGGCGCGCCGCGCGAAAGTCGTCGACGACGTCGTGCCCCATCACCTCGACCTTGCCGGAAGTGGCGCGGCTCAGCCCGGCGACGATCGAGATCAGCGAGGTCTTGCCGGCGCCGTTGGGCCCGAGCAGGCCGAAGAACTCGCCCTGCTCGATGGACAGCGACACCCCGCGCAGCGCCTCGAACGCGCCGTAGCGCTTGACCACGGAACGCGCATCGATGGCGGGTGCGGTCATTGAGGCGGCGGGGCCGAAGCGCCGACCGCCGCCAGCGCGGACTCCAGCGCGCGCTCGAAGAGCAGCCCGTCGACGTTGTAGAGCGCGGCGAGCTTCAGCAGGTTCGCCGACGGCGACTCGAAGCGGCACCGCAGGCCGCGCGCGGCGGCGCGGCGTTCGAGTTCGAGCAGCACGGCGAGCAGCGACGAATCGAAATGCCGGCACTCCGACAGGTCGAAGCGGGGCGCGACCGCGCCCATCGCGGCCGAGGCCGCTTGCGCGGTTTCGCGCGCATTGGCGAAGCGCACCTCGGCGGGAAATCGCCAGGCAGCCGGCTCCGACGCGGACGGCGGCGCTCCGGACGCGGCGGAAGCGGCGGACGCAGCGGCGTGCGTCACCGTCAGCTCGCCTTGCCGTTGCCGGAGGCGAGCTGCTCGTTCTTCTGGCGCAGGCTGCGGATCAGCGCCTCCACGCCGCCGCTGGAAGCCTCCTGCGCGAACTGGGTGCGGTAGGTCTCGACCAGCCAGACGCCGAGCACGTTGACGTCGTAGATCTTCCACGCGTCGTCCACCTTGCGCAGCCGGTAGTCGAGTTGCGCCGGCTCGCGCCCCGGCTGGACGACTTCGCTGCGCACGATGACGTCGCTGTCGCCGGGGTTCGCGCGGAACGGCTTCATCTGCACCTTCTGGTCGCCGACCTGCGACAGCGCGCCCGAGTAGGTGCGGATCAGCAGCGTGCGAAAGAGCTCCATCAGCTGCTTGCGCTGCTCGGGAGTGGCGTCGCGCCAGCTGCGCCCGACAGCGAGCGCCGTCATGCGCTGGAAGTCGACGTGCGGCATCACGATGTTGTCGACGAGCTGGTCGATGCGACGCGGATCGCCCGCCTTGAGCGCCGCGTCGGAATTGATGCGCTGGAGCACCTCGTCGCTCAGGCGACGGATCATCTCGTTCGGCGCTTCGGCAGCGCGCACCGACGCGCCGACGAGCAGCGTGCAGGCGGCGAGCAGCCACAGCACGAAACGGGCGATGCGGGAAGCGATGGGAGAAGGATAAGCTCGGGTCATCGGTTTACCTCCTTTCGTTGCCCGGAGCATCGGACGGCGCTCTCGTCGGAGCCGGCGCTGCGCTGCCGGCGCCCGATTCCTGCCGCTCGAGCTCGTCGAGCCATTCCGTGTCCTCTTCCGGCTCCGGCGGCGGATTGCCGTCGTAGACCTGGTTGCGGCGCAGCTGGAACCAGCTGTCGCGGATGAACGAATAGCGATCGAGAGCCGCCTCGGAAACCAGCCGCTCGGCATCGAGCAGCCGCTGGCGGTCGTCGATCGCACGCAGCAGGTACGCGTTGTTGCGCTGGCCGTGCGAATCGATCGTGCGCAGCGGATCGGCATAGATGTCCACGCCGCGACCGGGCGCATCGCGCAGCGACGACGGGCCGAGGAACGGCAGCACCAGGTACGGCCCGGCCGGCACACCCCAACGACCCAGCGTCTGGCCGAAATCCTCGTTGTGCTTCTCGATGCCCGCCTCGCTCGCCACGTCGAACAGGCCGGCGAAACCGAAGGTGGTGTTGATCATCACCCGCCAGGCATCGGAAGCGGCGTGCCCGGGCTTGCCCTGCAACAACTGGTTCACCGCCGTCCAGACGTCGCGCACATTGCCGAAGGCATTGCCGACCATGTCGCGCAGGAACGAGGGGACGACGTTCTCGTAGGCCTGCGCAGTCGGCTTGGCGATCGCGCGGTCGAAGGCGTCGTTGAACTGGTAGACGGCGCGGTTCATCGGCTCGAGCGGGTCGCGCGAAGCAGCCGCACCGGCTTGTTCGCCGGTGGTCGCGCAACCGGCGAGAGTTGCTGCGCAAGCGAGTGCGGCGAGCAGCCGCAGCGCTGCGGACGCGCCGGCGGACGCGGCGAGACGCGGTGTCGCTCGCTTGTTCATTGCTGCGGCGCTCCTTCGGCAGCGCGTCCGTACAGGAACTGTCCGATCAGGTTCTCGAGGACGACGGCCGACTGCGTCAGCGTGATGCGGTCGCCGTCGGCGAGCATCTGCTCGTCGCCGCCGGGCACCAGGCCGATGTACTGCTCGCCGAGCAGCCCCGAGGTGAGGATCTTCACCGACGAGTCCTTGGGGAACTTGTAGCGCTGGTCGAGCGCCAGCGAGACCTCGGCCTGGTAACTCTGGTCGTCGAAGCGGATCGATTCGACGCGACCGACGACGACGCCGGCGCTGCGCACCGCAGCGCGCGGTTTCAGGCCGCCGATGTTGTCGAAGCGCGCGGTGGTCGTGTAGGTGGGCCCCAGGCCGACGGCGCTGCTCATGTTTCCGGCGCGCAGCGCCAGGAACACCAGCGCAGCGAAACCGAGCAGCACGAACAGTCCGACGAGCAGGTCGACTCCCGAACGTTTCATCGAGCGGTTCTCCGCATTTTTTTCGCTCCGGCTTCGCGCAGTTCAGGTCGAGCTGAACATCAACGCGGTGAGAATGAAGTCGAGTCCGAGGATCGCCAGCGAAGCGCTGACGACGGTGGTGGTCGTCGCGCGGGCGACGCCCTCGGGCGTGGGTTGTGCGTTGTAGCCGACGAACAGCGCGACGAAGGCCACGGTGAAGCCGAACACGACGCTCTTCAGCACGCCGTTGCCGACGTCGGCGAGCCAGTCGACGCCGCTCTGCATCTGGGACCAGAACGCGCCCGGATCGACGCCGATCATCGCGACGCCGACCAGATATCCGCCGAGCACGCCGAGCGCCGAGAACAGCGCGGCGAGCAACGGCATCGCGATCACCGCGGCGAGGAAGCGCGGCGCGAGCACGCGCGCCACCGGATCGACCGCCATCATCTCCATCGCGTCGATCTGCTCACCGGCTTTCATCAGGCCGACCTCGGCGGTGAGCGAAGTGCCGGCACGCCCGGCGAACAGCAGCGCGGTGACCACCGGGCCGAGTTCGCGCACCAGCGACAGCGTGACGAGCAGGCCGAGCGCCTCCTCGGATCCGTAGCGGCGCAGCGTGTAGTAACCCTGCAGGCCGAGCACGAAGCCGATCAGCAAACCCGAAACCAGGATGATCGACAACGAATAGTTGCCGATGAAATGGACCTGGTCGACGACCAGTCGCAGGCGGCGAACCGAACCCGAAGCCAGCCAGCACAGTCGCAGGAAGAAGCGCGTCGCGCGGCCGGTGGCGGCGACGAAGTCGAGCAGCCAGGCGACGGGCAGCAGCGTGCGGGTCATCGCAGGCCGTCGCTCATGCGGGCAGGCCGAGATCGGCGGCGAGCGGCTTCGCCTGGTAATGGAAGGCGATCGGGCCGTCGACCTGCCCTTCGAGGAACTGGCGAACGTTCGGGTCGTCGGAGGCGCGCATCTCCTCGGGCGTGCCGCAGGCGGCGATGCGGCCCTGCGCGAGCAGGTAGACGTAGTCGGCGATCGCGAAGGCGTCCTTGATGTCGTGCGACACGACGATCGACGCGCAGTCGAGCGAGTCGTTCAGGCGCCGGATGAGCCGCGCGACGGTGGCCAACGCAACCGGGTCCAGCCCGGCGAAAGGCTCGTCGTACATGATCAGCGGCGGGTCGAGCGCGATCGCACGCGCGAGCGCCACGCGCCGCGCCATCCCCCCGGACAGTTGCGAAGTGCCGAACTGCGCGGCGCCGCGCAGGCCTACTGCCTCGAGCTTCATCAGGACAAGGTCGCGGATCATCTCCTCGGGCAGGTCGGTGTGCTCGCGCAGCGGGAAGGCGACGTTCTCGAAGGCCGTCAGATCGGTGAACAGCGCACCGAACTGGTAGAGCATTCCCATTCGGCGGCGCAGTCGGTACAGCTCGTCGCGATCGAGCGCGTGCACGTCGCGGCCATCGAAGACGATGCGCCCCGACTGCGGGCACAACTGCCCGCCGATCAGGCGCAGGATCGTCGTCTTGCCCGACCCCGAGCCTCCGATCAATGCAACGACCTTGCCGCGCTCGAAGCGCATCGATACGTCGTGAAGGATGACGCGGGAGCCGTACCCGAAGCGGACCGAATCCAGCGTGAGGAACCCAGTCATCGGACCCCGGCGTTCGAATGCCGGCGTGAAACGTGGAACCCGCGATTCTAACCGGGCGCCCTTATACTCGCCCGGATGAGCGAGACCGGTGTGGACACGCCTGCGACACCCGCCCGCGATGGCGGACCCTCGAGCCCGCTCGCGGAACCAGCACGCCTGCTCGCGCGCGCTCGCGAGGTACTGCGCATCGAGGCCGAAGCGGTGGCGGCGCTCGCCGAGCGCATCGACGGGCGATTCGCCGACGCCTGCGCGCTGCTCCTCGCCTGCCGGGGACGCGTCGTCGTCAGCGGAATGGGCAAGTCGGGCCACGTCGCGCGCAAGATTGCGGCCACCCTGGCGTCCACCGGAACGCCGTCGTTCTTCGTTCATCCGGCCGAGGCGAGCCACGGCGACCTCGGGATGATCACGCGCGACGACGTCTTCGTCGCGCTGTCGAATTCGGGCAGCACCGAGGAACTGGTGACGATCGTGCCGATCGTCAAGCGCCAGGGCGCGCGCCTCGTCGCGATCACCGGCAACGACGCATCGCCGCTCGCGCGCGCGGCCGACGTGCACCTGAATGCGCGCGTCGACCGGGAAGCCTGCCCGATGAACCTCGCTCCCACGGCGAGCACGACCGCGGCGCTGGCGCTCGGCGACGCGCTCGCCGTGGCGCTGCTCGATGCGCGCGGCTTCGGGCCGGAGGACTTCGCCCGTTCGCACCCGGGCGGCCTGCTCGGCCGGCGACTGCTCACGCGCGTGACCGACGTCATGCGTTCGGGCGACGCGCTACCCGCCGTGCGCAGCGACGCGCGCGTGCTCGACGCGATCCTCGAGATCACGCGCAAGCGCATGGGCATGACTGCCGTGCTCGACGAAGCGGAACGCCTCGCCGGAATCTTCACCGACGGCGACCTGCGTCGCCTGCTCGAGCAGGGGCGCGACCTGCGCGGTCTGCGGATCGATTCCGTGATGACGCGCGGCCCGGCCACCATCGACGCCCTCGCGCTCGCCGCCGAAGCGGTGCGCGTCATGGAGGAGCGGCGCATCACGCAGCTGCTGGTGGTGGACGACGACGCGCGACTGGTCGGCGCATTGAACGTGCACGATCTGCTGGCGGCGAAGATCATTTGAACTACACCGTGAAGGGTGAAGGGTGAAGGGTGAAGGGCCGGGAACCGACGAGGTCGTGGCGCGGGCGGCGCGGGTGCGGCTGGTCGCGCTCGATGTCGACGGCACGCTCACCGATGCGCGGTTGTACTTCGGCGGCGACGGCGAGGCGATGAAGTCGTTCTCGGTGCGCGACGGCTTCGGGCTGACGCTGCTGCGCGAAGCGGGCGTCCGTATCGCGATCGTCACGGCGCGGCAATCGACGATCGTCGAGGCGCGTGCGACCGAGTTGCGCATCGAGGACGTACTGCAGGCAGTGCCGGACAAAGCGCAGGCGCTGCAGGCGCTGTGCGCGCAGCGCGGCATCGCGCTCGCCGAATGCGCCTTCGTCGGCGACGACTGGCCCGACCTGCGCGCGATGTCGATCGCAGGCCTCGCGGCCACCGTCGCCGATGCGCCGCGCGAGGTGCGCGAGCGCGCGCACTGGGTCTCGGTGCTGCCCGCCGGCTGCGGCGCCGTGCGCGAGTTCGCCGAATTCGTGCTGCGTGCCAAAGGCGCATTCGATGCCGCCCTCGCGCGTTACGCCGGCATGCCGGGCAGGCCGGGATGAGGCGACGCAACTGGGATCAGCTCGCCGCCGGCGTCTCCCTCCTGCTGCTCGCGGCGCTGGCCGCAGGCACCTGGTACCTGGCGCTGCAATCCCAGCGAGAGGAGGGTCGCGCGCGCGTCCGCACGACGTCCGGCGAACCCGACTATTTCCTCGACGACGCCGTGTTCACGAGAATCGACGTGCACGGCAACCCCGTGTACCGGATCTCCGCCGAGCACCTGCTGCACTACCCGGAAGACGGCACCAGCGTCTACCAGTCGCCGGTCCTGGTGAGCGTCGACCCCGATCGTCCGCGCGTCACCGTGCGCGCGGACCAGGGCCGCTCGAATGCCGACGGTTCGCAGACGGTGCTCACCGGCGACGTCGTGCTGGTGCGCGCGCCGCTGGCGGACGAACCCCAGATGACGATCCGCACCGAGAAGGCGACGATCTACAGCGACACGCAGATCGCCCGCAGCGACCAGCCGGTGCGCATCGAACGCGGAAGGTCCGTCTTGACGGGCGTCGGAATGGAATTCGATAATGCGGCCCGCTCGTTGAAGGTCGATTCCCAGGTGACGTTCACGTGGCAGCCGCCGCCAACGTCCCGCTGATCATGCGCGCGTCCAACGACCTTCCCCTGCTGCAACCCATCCGGACCCTGCGCGCGACCGCCCTCGCCAGCGCCATCGTTCGCCCGCTCGCGCTGTCGCTCGCGGTAGCGCTCGCCGGCGTCGCGTCGCCGTCGTTCGCGGCGAAAGGCGACAGCGAGGCCCCCACGCAGGTCGAGTCCGACCGCATGCAGTACGACGACGTGAAGCAGGTCAACGTGTTCAGCGGCAACGTCGTGCTCACCAAGGGGACGATCCGCCTGCTCGCCGACCGGCTCGTCGTCCGCCAGGACCCGGACGGATTCCAGTACGCAACGGCCACCGGCGATCCGGCCCGCTTCCGACAGAAACGCGACGGTCCGGGCAACCAGTGGATCGAAGGGCACGCGCTGCAGATCGATTACGACGGCAAGGCCGAAACGGTGCATCTGCAGCGCCACGCGATGCTGCAGCGAACCGACGACGGTCGCGTCATCGACGAGGTTCACGGCAACGACATCCTGTACGAATCGCGCACTGAGTTCTTCACGGTCGAGGGCGGCGATGCGCGCTCGGGCACTGCGGAGAACCCCGGTGGCCGCGTACGCGTGGTGATCCAGCCGCGCGAGCAGAAGCCGGAGACCGCGCCGAAGTCCTCCGCGCCGGTGCCGCTGAAGCGGGACGACCGCATCGAAGTGCCTCGGGACGGCGGATCGGGCCGATGACCGGGCGCTCGCCGCCGGGCCGGGCCGACAGCCGGTTGATCGCACGGCACCTGATGAAGGCCTACCACGGCCGGAAAGTGGTGCAGGACGTTTCGCTCGACGTGGCCAGCGGCGAGGTCGTCGGACTGCTCGGCCCGAACGGCGCAGGCAAGACGACGTGCTTCTACATGATCGTCGGACTCGTCCCGTCCGACGGCGGAACGATCGAACTCGACGGCACGCCGATCGGACACCTGCCGATCCACCGGCGCGCACGGCTGGGGCTGTCGTACCTGCCGCAGGAAGCATCGGTGTTCCGCAAGCTCAGCGTCGAGGAGAACATCGTCGCGGTGCTCGAACTGCAACTCGACGAGCGCGGGCGACCGCTCGCGCGGCGCGAGATCGACGAGCGACTGGAGGCGCTGCTCGCCGAGCTGCAGATCGAGCACATCCGCTCGAACAGCGCCCAGTCGCTGTCCGGAGGCGAGCGCCGGCGCGTGGAGATCGCGCGGGCGCTGGCCGGCTCGCCGCGCTTCATCCTGCTCGACGAGCCTTTCGCCGGCATCGACCCGATCGCCGTCATCGAAATCCAGCGAATCGTGCGTTTCCTCAAGGATCGTCACATCGGCGTGCTCATCACCGATCACAACGTTCGCGAAACGCTTGGAATCTGCGACCGCGCGTATATCATCAGGGCTGGTACTGTTCTTGCTTCCGGTCGCCCCGACGAGGTCGTTCAGAATGAGGACGTCCGCCGGTATTACCTCGGCGAACACTTCTCCATGTAGGCGTTTCGGCTCATGAAGCCGTCGCTGCAACTGCGGCAATCGCAGCAGCTCGCGCTTACTCCGCAGCTGCAGCAATCGATACGGCTGCTGCAGCTCTCCACTCTCGAGCTGAACCAGGAAATCGAGCAGGCGCTAGCCGACAACCCGTTGCTCGAGCGTCTCGACGACCCCTTCGCCGATTGCGTGCGTGTAGCTGCCAGCGGCTCGCTCGATGGCCGCGCATCGTCTTCGGCCGGCGAATCCGCGCCGGCGCCACGCGAAGACGAAGGGGCCGCGCGCGAGGACGACTGGAACGCCGAGCACTGGGACGGCGGCGGCGACGGCGATTTCGGCGCCGACTGGAGCTCCGACGGGGGTCGCGCGCTCGCAGACGACGACGAACGCGATTACCCCCAGCTGGCCGCGGCGACGACGTCGCTGCGCGACCATCTGGGCGAGCAGCTGGCCGCCACGCGCTGCACCTCGCGCGACCGCGCGCTCGTCCAGCTGATGATCGATGCGCTCGACGACGACGGCTTCCTCGAATCGTCACCGGCGGAAGTGGCGGGCATGCTTCCTCCCGAGCTCGGCGTCTCGGAGGAGGAATTGTCCACCGCGCTGCGCCTGTTGCAGAGTTTCGACCCGGCCGGCGTCGGCGCGAGCGATCTGCGCGAGTGCCTGCAACTGCAGCTGGCTCGCCGCTTTGCCGACGCCGCGACCACCGGGCTCGCGCAATCGCCGGAGACGCTGCGCCTGGCGCGTGCCGTCGTCGATCGCCATCTCGAATCGCTCGCGTCGAAGGATTTCTCTCGCCTTCGGCGCGCGCTGCGCTGCGACGACGAAGCGCTGCGCAATGCGCAGGCTCTCATCCAGCAACTCGATCCTCGACCGGGCGCCCGTTTCGGCTCGGACCATGCCGGCTTCGTCGTTCCCGACGTGATCGCGCGCCGCGTGCGCGGCAATTGGGTCGCCACGCTGAATCCTTCGGTGATGCCGAAGCTGCGCGTGAACGATGCCTACGCACAGGTGCTCAAGCTCAATCGCGGCGCCGCGCCGGGCCTTGCCGGACAGCTGCAGGAGGCGCGTTGGCTGATCAAGAACCTGCAGCAGCGTTTCGAGACGATCCTGCGCGTGGCGCAAGCCATCGTCGACCGGCAGCGCTCTTTCTTCTCGCACGGGGCGGTGGCGATGCGCCCGCTCGTGCTGCGCGAGATCGCCGATGCGCTGGGCCTGCACGAGTCGACGATCTCGCGCGTCACGTCGCGCAAGTTCATCCTCACTCCGTTCGGCACTTTCGAGCTGAAGTATTTCTTCGGCAGCCGCCTGGCCACCGACAGCGGAGGCGCCACCTCCGGCACCGCGGTTCGCGCGATGATCCGCCAGTTGATCGAAGCAGAGAACCCGGCCGATCCGCTGCCCGACGGACGCATCTCGGAACTGCTCGCCGAGCAGGGATTCGTCGTCGCGCGACGCACGGTGGCGAAGTATCGGGAGACGCTGCGCATCCCCACCGTTTCGAGGCGAAAATCCCTGTAGTCTCCCGAACCGCTGCTGCGGGCCCTCGGCGCCACTGGACTACCCTCGCAGCGGTCCGACCATCACTGTCACGAACCCCCGCCCTCGGGAAATACCTCCATGAACCTCGCCATTTCCGCACCCGACGTCGGCCTCACGCCGGCGATTCGCCAGTACGTAGAGACGAAGCTCGAGCGCATCCAGCGCCACTTCGACGAACCGATCGGCGCCACTGTCAACCTGAGTACCGACCGGCTGGTGCAGCGTGCGGCGGTCACGCTGCACGTGCGCGGCAACGATCTGTTCGCCG
This sequence comes from Burkholderiaceae bacterium, assembly GCA_021166725.1. Taxonomy (GTDB): domain Bacteria; phylum Pseudomonadota; class Gammaproteobacteria; order Burkholderiales; family Burkholderiaceae_E; genus Zeimonas. The sequence goes on from JAJPES010000074.1 coordinate 11,602, forward strand.
AGGCGAGCGACGGGGACCTGTACGCCGCGATCGACGCGCTGATCGACAAGCTCGACAGGCAAGTGGCCAAATACAAGGAAAAACGGGACGGATTCGATCACGACTCGGTGAAATTCCGGCCCGAACCGTGAGCCGCCAGGCGCGGAGTCCGTGGTTTTGCTGCACAGCGCAATGGCGGCGGTTGTACCGGCGCTGCGGGGTGGCTATGATCCCCGTTTTTCGCCGCTCGCCGCGGCGGGTACTGTTCGATGTTGCATAGCAGCGCACCGGTCGCTTTCGCGAGCGGACTCCCGATGAATCGGCTTTCCCGGCTACTTCCTCCGCAGAACATCGTGCTCGACCTGCCGGTCACGAGCAAGAAGCGGCTGTTCGAACAGGTCGGACTGCTGTTCGAGAACAACCACGGAATCGAGCGCGGCAAGGTGTTCGATTCGCTGTTCGCGCGCGAGCGCCTCGGCTCCACCGGGCTGGGCGAAGGCGTGGCGATCCCCCACGGCCGCATCAAGGGCTCGAAGGAGGCGATGGCAGCGGTGGTGCGGCTTGCGCAGCCGATTCCCTTCGATGCTCCCGACGGCAAGCCGGTCGGCTTGCTCGTGTTCCTGCTCGTGCCGGAGGCCGCCACCGAGGAACACCTCGAGCTGCTCTCCGAACTGGCCGAACTGCTCGCCGACACGCCTACACGCGAGGCGTTGCTCGCCTGCGACGACCCGGTGCGCATGCATCGGATCCTCTCCGGGGAAGCGCCCGAAGCAGCCGGCTGACGTACTGCGCGCGGAAACGTATGCTTCGTGCATGAGCGTAACGGTCCGCGTCCTCTTCGATCAGAACCGGGAAGACCTTGGCCTGTCCTGGCTGGCCGGCGAGGCGGGCAGCGGCCGTACAGCCACGCCGGCGTCGATCGAGCCCGCCGACCTGATCGGCTACCTGAACCTGATCCATCCGAACCGGATTCACGTCTACGGCAACGCCGAGCGCGCGTACACCGAACAGCTCGACGACACTCGGCATCGCGCGCTGGTCGCCGAGCTGGTGATGGGCAAGCCGCCCGCGGTCGTCATCGCCGAGGGGCTCGAGCCGCCGCCCGCGCTGCTCGCCGCCGCGAAGGCCGACGACCTTCCGATGATCGCCTGTCCGTTGCCGGCGGCGCGCGTCATCGAGTCGCTGCGCACGTATCTGTCGAAAGCGGTGGCGCCGTCGTGCTCGATGCACGGCGTGCTGATGGACGTGCTCGGCATGGGCGTGCTGATCAGCGGCGAGTCGGGCCTGGGCAAGAGTGAACTCGCGCTGGAACTCGTCAGCCGCGGGCACGGGCTGGTTGCCGACGACGTCGTCGAATTCGCCCGCATCGCGCCGCACGCGATCGAGGGGCGCTGCCCGCAGTTGCTGCGCGATCTTCTCGAAGTGCGCGGCCTGGGGCTGCTCGACATCCGCACGATCTTCGGCGAAGCGGCCGTTCGCCGGAAGATGACGCTCAAGCTCATCGTGCACTTGGTGCGGCGCACCGCGATGGACGACGAGCACCAGCGCCTTCCGCTCGAAGCGATCACCGAAGACGTGCTCGGCCTGCCGATTCCGAAAGTCGTCGTACCGGTGGCGGCCGGACGCAACCTGGCGGTACTGACCGAAGCGGCGGTACGCAGCACGATCCTGCAGCTGCGCGGCTTCGACACCACCGGCGACTTCCTCGCCTGCCAGCGCAGGATGATGGAAACCGGATAGGGCCGGCGAGATGCGCGTCGTGCTGATCACCGGAATCTCCGGCTCGGGCAAGTCGGTCGCCACGAACGTGCTCGAGGACGACGGCTACTTCTGCATCGACAACCTGCCCGCGCGCTTCCTCGGCGAGGTCATCGCATCGCTGCAGGAAGCCGGCCACGACAAGGTCGCCGTCTCGATCGATGCGCGAAGCGGCGACTCGGTAAGCGACCTGCGGCACGTCGTCGGCGCGCTCGGACGCTACGGACACGACGTCAAGGTCATCTTCCTGAACGCGCGCACCGAAACGCTGGTCCAGCGTTACTCGGAGACGCGACGCCGGCACCCGCTGTCTCTGCGCGGCGGCGAAAACACCGACGCGCCGACGCTGATCGAGTCGATCCAGCGCGAACGCGAAATGATGTCGCCCATCGAGGACGTCGGCGTGTAGCGGGGAACCAGCGTCCAGGAACCGAACGTGCTGCGCAGCTGGGTGCGCGAAGCGGTGGGCACCGACCGCGCGTCGATGACGATCGTCTTCGAATCCTTCGCCTACAAGCACGGCGTGCCGCTCGACGCCGACCTCGTATTCGACGTGCGCTGCCTGCCGAATCCGTACTACACGGCCGAGCTGCGCCCGCTCACCGGCCGCGACGCTCCCGTCGCCGAATACCTGAAGTCGATACCGTCGGTGCAGCGGATGATCGATCACATCGCCGACTTCCTGCACGCCTGGCTGCCGCACTATATCCTCGAGAACCGCAGCTACCTCACCGTGGCGATCGGCTGCACGGGCGGGCAACACCGTTCGGTATACTGCGTCGAGGAACTGGCCAGGCGCTTCCATCGGGTCGAACAGGTTCTCGTGCGCCACCGCGCACTCGCCTCGCGCCAGGCGCTCCCGAGTTGAGACACCAGATGCCCGGCGAACTGGCGATCTTCCCGCTCGAAACGGTTCTCTTCCCCGACGGTGTCCTCACGCTGCGCGTGTTCGAGGCGCGCTACCTCGACCTCGTCAGCGAGTGCACGGCGGCGAACCTGCCCTTCGGGGTATGCCTGATCACCGAGGGCAGCGAGGTGGACCCCGGCGCCAGGCACGAGGCGGTGGGATGCACCGCGCGCATCGTCGATTTCGACGTCGAGGAATCGGGGCTGCTGAACGTGCGCGCACGCGGCGGCCAGCGCTTTCGCGTACTCGACCAGCGGCTGCGGCAGGACGGACTGATCCGCGCCGACATCGAGATGATCGAACCCGACTCCGACGTACCCGTTCCGCGCGAGCACGCCGACTGCGAGACGCTGGTGCGCAGGTTGGTCGACGACCTGGTCGACCGCGAGAAGGACCCGATGCGGCGCATGATCGCCGAGCCCTATCGGTTCGAGTCCGCTTCGTGGGTCGGCAACCGGATCTGCGAATTCCTTCCGATCGCGACGCGTGCGCGCCAGAAACTGATGGAGCTCGACGACGCCGTCACCCGGCTGTCGCTGATCCATCAGTACCTGAGCCAGCATCAGGTGCTGTGAAAACCGTGCTCGAAGCCGGCGGGACCGTTCTGGCTCGCGTCGGTTCGTTCACTGCTCCCGAGCGCGCGAAGCAGCACCTTGACCGGTGCGGGCAGCGGCGCGGCGTCGGCCTGCGCGAGCGCGAGCCAGCGGGCAGTTTCGTCGGCAACGCCGCCTGCGCCGCTGCTCTCGCAGACGAGCACGATCGGTCGCGCTCGCAAGCGGAAATGCGTGAACACGTGGTCGACGGCGGCCAGTTCTGCACCCGCTCGCGTTCGTAGCGCGAAACGCCGAAGCGCGAGTGCCGGCGCTTCGACTGCCTCGTGCGCCTCCGCTTCGGGCAAGGACCACAGTCCGCCCCAGACGCCCGCCGGCGCGCGCTTCTCGACGAGCACTTCGTCGTCTCGTCGAATGACGAGCCAGGCTTGCTCGCGCACGGGCAACACGCGGGACGGACGCGGTCGGGGAATCGCCGCGACCAGCCCTTCACGCCGCGCGACGCAGTCGTCGGCGAGAGGACAACGGTCGCAGCCCGGGCGCGTGCGCGAGCACAGGCTCGCACCCAGGTCCATCAGCCCCTGCGTGTACGCCTGCAGTTCGTCGTGCGGCAAGTGGCGCTCCGCGGCGTTCCACAACGCCGCCAGCACGGCCGGCTCTGCGGCATGGCCGGCGATGCCCTCCCAGCGCGCGAGCACGCGCCGAACGTTGCCATCGAGGATCGCCGCCCGACGCCCGAAGGCGAAGACCGCGATCGCCGCTGCGGTGGAACGGCCGATGCCCGGGAGACGCTCGAGTTCGCTTGGGTCGGAAGGAAAGACGCCACCGCGCTGTGCGACGAGCTCGCGCGCGCAGCGATGCAGGTTTCGCGCGCGCGTGTAGTAGCCGAGTCCGCTCCACAGCGACAGCACCTCGTCCTCGTCGGCGGCGGCGAGCGCATGGATCGTCGGGAAGCGCTCGACGAAGCGAAGGAAGTACGGAATGACGCTGGACACGCGCGTCTGCTGCAGCATGATCTCCGAAAGCCAGACCCGATACGCGTCGCGCGTGTTCTGCCAGGGAAGATCGTTGCGGCCGTGGCGGCGCTGCCAGTGGACGAGGCGGGGGGCGATCACGGGCGCGATTGTATGCGTGCCAAGGCGCGGGCAAGCGGCTGTGCGGGCCGGGGAGGGTCTGCCGCGGGCGCCGAGTGCCGAGGCGGCGCGTGCCGAGGCGGCGCGTGCGCATGGCCGTGGCGGCGCTCCTGCTGCGGCGGCCGGCACTTCGTGCCGGCTGCCC
>JAJPES010000080.1 GCA_021166725.1 Burkholderiaceae bacterium
CGTAGCTATCGACCGGGTTCGGCAACGCCGCATCGCGGCTTTCTGGCTCGAACCCGCAGGGCAGAGGACGGCAGGGCGCATTGCCGCGTTACGCGAAGGCGTCGATACCGCCCGGTATCGACGCCTTCGCGCGCCTTGCACCGCATCCCTGCCGTCCTCTGCGCGACCCCTGTCCATAGTCCGACAGCCTCCTAGGCCCCAGCGCGCCGTTGCGCTCGAACGAAGCATCGAACAGGGATCCGCGATGAACGGGAACGCAGCTTCGGCTCTCCTCGCAAACGGGCGCGCAGACGCTGTCGCACTCGTGTGCGACGGACAGACACGCACCTATGCGCAGTTGCGCGAGTCGGTCGCCCGCGCCGCGGGCGCCTGGCGCGCGCGCGGGCTGCTGCCCGGTGAACGCGTCGCCGTGCAACTGCCCGACGGCTTCGCCTGGGTCGACGCCTTCCTCGGTTGCATCTGGGCCGGCGGCGTGGCGGTTGGGGTGAACCCGCGCCTGTCCGAAGCCGAATGGAAAGCGATGCTCGACGCCGCCGAGTTCCGCTTCGTGCTCGCCGAATCGCGCGTACACACGCCCGAGTCCTACCGCCGGCACGTCGTCACGCTAGAGGAATGGCAGGCCGAGCAGGAACGAAGCCGGGCGGTCGAGCCGCTGTCGTGCGAGCCGAAGCAGCCCGCGGTCTGGGTGCATTCGTCGGGCACGAGCGGAAAACCGAAGGCGGTCGTGCACGGCCACCGCTTCGCCACCGAGATCGAACGGGTCACCGCGGAGGTCGTCGGCGCAGGCGCCGACGACCGGATCTTCGCCAGCTCGAAGATGTTCTTTTCCTACCCGCAGACGAACGCGCTGTACGCGGGTCTGAAGCTGGGCGCGTCGATCGTTCTCGATCCCGCGTGGCCCACGGCGGCAGGCGTTGCGCAAACCGTCGCACGCACGCGCCCGACGGTGCTGTGCAGCGTGCCATCGCTGTACCGCAACCTGCTCAAGGAAGGCCTTGCAGCGCAGCTGGTGCACGACGGCGTGCGCCGCTTCGTCTCGGCCGGCGAAGCGCTCTCGGTGGATCTGCGCGACGAATGGCGCCGGCAGACCGGCGCATCGATCATCAACGGCTACGGAGCCTCCGAAACGCTCGTGCTCGTCATGACCGACCGCGACGACGGCCGCGGACTTCGCCCTTCGCCCGGCATCGACGCGCGCCCGCTCGCCGCGAACGGCGCGTCGCCCACGCGGCTGTCGTTCGATGCGCCGATGATCGCACTCGGCTACTGGAACCTGCCGGGCGACCAGGCCGAACACTTCCGCGACGGGCGCTTCTGCCCGAGCGACCTCTTCGAGCCGCAAGCCGACGGCTCGTACCGTTTCGCCGGGCGGGAAGGGTCGCTCGTCAAGGTGCACGGCCGCTGGGTGGACCTGGTCGCCATCGAGGAAACGCTCGGCCTGGTCAGCCCCGACATTCTCGAAGCGGCTGCCGTCCTCGTGCCCGACTCCGACGGACTCGATGCCGTGGCCGTGTTCTACGTGCCGAAGGACATCGCCAGCCTGCCGCGCGCGGAGGCCGCGCTTCGCGAGCACACGCAGGCAATGCCGCCGTTCCGGCGACCCCGCTGGTTCCACCCGATCGATGCGCTACCGCGTACCGCCACCGGCAAGCTCATCCGGCGCAAGCTGCAGGACCTGCACAAGGCGCAGTGAGATGAAGCGCTGGGTCGAAGCCGACGGCATCCACATCGACGTGCGCGGCCTGCCCGCGCCGCAACCGTTGGTCCAGATCCTCTCGCTCGTACGTTCGATAGACGACGACCCTGCGGTCGTCGCCCATCAGGTCGTCGTTCACCACGACCGCGACCCGCAACTGCTCTATCCCGAGCTCGCCGAGATCGGCTGGTCGGCCGAGATCGTCGACGGCGAACCCGGCGAGATCCGGCTGCGGCTCGTGCGCAGCGCATGAAGCCGGCCGCCGCACGCCCGCGGCTGGCAGCCGGCTTCCTCTCCGGCGCGACGAGCCGGCTGCTTCCCGCATCGATTCCACTGCGCTACTTCGGCGCCGCCGCCGTCTTTCACCTTGCCGCCTGGATTGCGCTGGGGGCGGGCGCGACGGACGCGCCGCGCTTCGTCGGCGGCCTTGGCTGGCCGCTGGCGGCGCTGCATCTCGTCACGCTGGGCGTGCTCGCGATGACCGCGATCGGCGCCAGCCTGCAGTTGATGCCGGTGGCCACGCGCCAGCCGGTGCACTCGACGCGGCTGCCGGCGGCGATCTGGTGGATCTACACGGCGGGCGTGGCCGCGACGACGATCGGCATGGGAACGAGCCAGCCCGCACTGCTCGGCGCCGGCGCCATCGCGGTCGTGGCCGGACTGCTCGGTTACGCCGTCTCGATCGCGCGCAACTTCATCGGTGCGCGGGGCATGGCGGGGATCGTCGCGCACGGCTGGATCGCGCTCGCGTCGCTCGTCGTCGTCGTCTTCAGCGCACTGTCGCTGGCGTTCACCTACCTCGGCTGGCCGCTCATCGAACGCAGCAGCGCGCTCGCGCTGCACGTGGCGTTCGCAGCCTACGGATTCATGGGAATGCTCGCGCTGGGCCTCGCCTACATCCTCGTACCGATGTTCGCGCTGTCCACGGCGCCCGACGAAACGCAGGTGCGCGTCTCGGCCGGCCTGGCCGCGCTCGCACTCGTACTCGCCGGGCTCGGCGCCTTCGCCGACGCGGCCGCGTGGGCCTTGCGAGTCGCTGCGCTGGTCGCGGCCGGCGCAGCAGTGGCGCTGCATCTGAAGCTCGTGCTGCTGGCGCTGCGCACCGGCATGCGGCGCGAGCTCGGCCGCTCGTTCCGCCTCGTTCGCACCGCCTGGGGCCTGCTCGTCGCCAGTCTCGTGCTCGCCCTCGCGGTGGTCGTCGTTCCCGACGCCCCGCTGCTGGCGACGCTGTTCGGCATCGTTCTCGTACCTGGCTGGCTGCTCACGCTCGTGCTCGGAATGATGCAGCGCATCGTCCCGTTCCTCGCGTCGATGCACAAGGCGCCCGGCACCAAGCTGCCGCGCACGCCGTCGTCGCTGACCGCCGATCGTCCGCTCGCAGTGCATTACGCCTGCCACCTGTGCGCGCTGGTGCTGCTGGTAGCGGCGGCGATCGTCGATTCCCGCTGGCTGGTGCTCGCCGCATCGGTCGTCGGCACCGTCGGCGCCGCGTCGTTTCTCGCTTTCTTCGTGATCCTCGTGCGGCGAATGCGCCTGCCGCCCGCGCCGAGCACCGTCGCCCGACCGGCCGCACCCGTTGCTTGACGCGCATCAATGGCCCCGCCGGCACGCGCGCCTATTCTGGTAACGCGATGCAGATTTCGGAGCCGTCATGAATTTCCAGGGGCAGGTCGCTCACGCGCTCGACGAGGAACACCGCACCAACCTCGATCTGCTCGGCAAGGTCGAGCAGGCCTTCGCGCGCGCGCCGCGTACCGGCGCCAGCGGCAACCCCGATCTCGCTCGCCTGGCCGGCCAGTTCGCCCGCCATCTCGAACAGGACGTCGGACGTCACTTCGACTTCGAGGAGAACGAGTTGTTCAGCCGGCTCGCCGACGCCGGCGAAGGCGATATCGCCGAACTGCTCGCCGAGGAACACCAGGCGATCCGCGAAGCCGCGGAAACGCTGTTGCCGCTGGCCAATGCCGCCGCCGCCGGCACCCTGAACGACGCAGGCTGGACCCAGCTGAAGGTCGGCGTCGCCGAGATGGTCGAGCGCCAGGTCGCGCACATCCAGAAGGAAACGATGGCGTTGCTGCCCGTGCTCGAAGACCTGCTCGACGAGGAAACCGATCGCGAACTCGCCTTCGCCTACGCCGCGGCCTGAATCCACGCACCGACGCATCCCGCGCCGGCCTGTTCTCGCACCCGCAGCTCCACGCCAGGCAAACCGATGCACGCTTCCTACACGCTTCGCGCCGACATCCGTCCGCTCACGGCCAGCGACCTCGAAGAGGTCGTCGCCATCGACACGGCCATCGAAGGACACTCGCGCCGCCCGTACTTCGAGCGACGGCTTCAATCCTCCCGCCGCGAACCGGCACTGCACGCGCAGTTCGCCGCGATCGACGCCAAGGGTCTCGCCGGCTACATCCTCGCGCGCGTGCTCGAGGGCGAGTTCGGCCGCAGCGAGCCCGACCTGCGCCTGGAGGCGATCGGCGTTCGCGCCGACGTCCAGGGCCAGGGCATCGGCCGCGACCTGTTCGCCGCGCTGTCCGAATGGGCCAAGCGGCACGGCAGCGCGAGCCTGCGCACGCAGGCGCGCTGGAACGACCTGCCGATGCTCCGCTGGATGAGCGCGATGGGCTTCGAACGCGCGCCCGAACTCGTGCTCGACTGCGCGGTGTCCGGCGGTGCCTATGCACCCGAGCGCGACGACCCGGTGCTCGCCGACGCGGCCGCCTCGCCCCCGTCCGAAGTCAACTTCGGCGGAGAGGCTTCCAACGACTTCGAGCGACTGGCGCGCGACACCGCCGACGTGCGAGCGATGAACGCCGGCGAGCTGCGCGACATCGTCCGCATCGATCGCGCGATCACCGGTCGCAACCGCGAAGAGTACATGGCGCACCGCTTCGCCGAGACCACCGCGGACTCGGCGATCCGCGTATCGCTCACCGCCCGCATCGACGACGATCTCGTCATCGGCTTCCTGATGGCGCGCGTCGATCTCGGCGACTACGGCCGCACCGAATCGGTCGCCGTCATCGACACGATCGGCGTCGATCCAGCCTATGCCGGTCGAGGCGTCGGCCGCGCACTGCTTTCGCAGTTGTTCGTGAACCTCGGCGCGCTGCGCGTCGAGCGCGTGGAAACCAGCGTCAGCCCGGCGAATCTGGGCCTGCTCGGTTTCCTCTACGACACCGGGTTTGTTCCGTCGCAGCGCATTGCATTCGTGCGACGCTTCGACTGACTGACGCAACGGTCCGGAGGAAAGCGACGATGCGTTCCATGCCCGACGACGACGCCATTCGCGAGGCGCTGCGCCAGGTCGACGACCCCGAGGCGGGAATGAACATCGTCGACCTCGGACTCGTCTACAACATCGCGGTCGGCGAAAAGGCGGTCTTCATCGACGTCACGATGACCACCGCCGCCTGCCCGATGGCCGACATGATCATGGACGACGTGCGCCGCGTCGTGCAGGCAATGGTTCCCGAAGGCACCGCGGTCGAGGTCGAACTGGTCTGGGACCCTCCGTGGTCACCCGACAAGATGACCGGCTTCGCACGCGATCATTTCGGCTGGTCGCCGAGCTGAGGTGAACCGCCCCGCCGACGCAGCGCCGCGTGCGGGACTTCCGCCCGCATGGCGCGTGCCGCTGCTGATGCTCGGTTTCGTCGGCCTGCTGTTCGGCACCGGCGCCGGCCTGGTTCGGCTGGGCTGGCCGATGCCCGATGCCGTGGCGGGCGTGGCCGCGCTGCACGGCCCGCTGATGGTCGGCGGCTTCTTCGGCGTCGTCATCGCGCTCGAGCGTGCCGTCGCGATCGGCCGCTACTGGGCGTACACCGGTCCGCTGCTCGCCGGCGCTGGAGCATTGCTCACGGCCACCGGCGCCGTGCCGGCGATGCCTTGGGCCGCCCTCCTGTTCCTCGGCGGCGGCCTGGTGTTCCTCGCGGCGTCGCTCGACGTGCTGCGCCGCCAGCGTGCGCTGTTCACCGTCACGCTCGCGCTGGGGGCAGCGTGCTGGCCGGTGGGAACCGCCCTGTGGCTGGCCGGCCAGCCGATCGTCGCCGCGGTGCCGTGGTGGCTTGCCTTCCTCGTGCTGACGATCGCCGGCGAGCGGCTCGAACTTTCGCGCTTCCTGCCGCCGTCGCGCGGCGCGAAGGCAGCCTTCGGCGTGATCCTCGCGGCCACCGTCGCCGGGCTGGCGGCGTCGGGCTCGCCCTGGGGCGTGCTGCTGTACGCCGCGGCGCTGCTTGCGCTGTCGGGATGGCTGCTGCGCCAGGACATCGCGCGCCGCACGGTGCGCGGGCGCGCGCTCACGCGTTTCATCGCCGTCTGCCTGCTGGCCGGCTACGCGTGGCTGGCGATCGGTTCGCTCGTCGCGCTGTTCGCCGGCGGCTTCGTGCCCGGCATGCGCAGCTACGACGCCGCGCTGCACGCGCTCACGCTCGGCTTCGTCTTCTCGATGGTGTTCGGCCATGCGGCGATCATCCTGCCGGCGGTGCTGCGCGTCACGCTGCCTTATCGCCCGTCGTTCTACGTGCCGCTCGTACTGCTGCATGCTTCGGTGGCGATCCGCCTGATCGGCGACGCCGGCGCCGGATACGGCTGGACAAAAGTGGGCGGCCTGCTCAACGCCGTTGCGCTCGCCGTGTTCATCGCGACGATGCTCGGCGCGGTCGTGCGCGGGCGGCGATCGCGCGCGCAGGCATCGACCGGCACCGCGCGCGCCTGAAGTGGCACGCGCACCCCACCCGACGATGGCCACGGCCACCGAGTACCTTCGCTTCGTCGTTACGCTGATCGCCGTCGTCGACCCGTTCCTCGCCGTACCGTTCTTCATCGCTTTCACGGCGTCGATGCGCGCGCCGGCTCGCAGGCAACTTGCGCGCGCCGTGGTGATCACGGTTTTTCTCGTGCTCGTGCTGGCCGCCTTCGTCGGACAGGCGCTGCTCGCGCTGATCGGCGCGAGCCTGCCGTCGTTTCGCGTCGGCGGCGGCCTCGTGCTTCTGCTGATGGCGCTCGCGATGCTCAACGCGGAGGTCGGCGCCGTCCGCCATACCGCTGCAGAGACGCAGGAACTGGAGTCGGGCGACGTGAGCGGCGTCGTGCCGCTGGCCGTGCCGCTGCTCGCCGGCCCCGGCGCGATCAGCACGACCATCATTGCCGCCGAAGCCGGCGGCATCGTTCACCGCGTTGCGATCGTCGTCGGCATCAGCGTGGTGACCGGCCTTGCCTGGTTCGTGCTGTCACGCGCCGAATGGATCGCCTCGCGAATGAGCCTGACCGCGATGAACGTGGCCACGCGCATCCTCGGCCTGCTGCTCGCCGCAATGGCCGTGCAGACGATGGCGGAGGGATTGAGGGAGCTGTTTCCCGGGCTGCAGTGAAAAGGCTGCGAAGGGGGAAGGGAGAAGGGAGGAAGGAAAGGGGGACCGACCACGGTTTCGCTTCAGCGAAACCGTGGTCTGACCCCCTTTCCTTCCTTTCCTTCCCTCCCTTCCCTTCCTAATCAACCATGCAACGCCTCGTACTTCGCCTGCAGTTCCTCGGGCGTTTCGCGGAAGTCGGGGTGCGGGATGATGCAGTCAGCGGGGCAGACGAGCATGCATTGCGGCTCGTCCTCGGCGCCGACGCACTCGGTGCAGCGTGCCGGGTCGATCACGTAGATGGACTCGCCGGCCGAGATCGCCTCGTTCGGGCACACCGGGCGGCAGGCGTCGCACGAGGTGCAGTTGTCGTCGATCATCAATGCCATTTCGATTCTCCTGGGCTCCGTATGCAGAATCGGTGATTGCGAAGGCCGTTGCCCTCGGTTGAGCTCAAGCGGCCTCGAGTTCGCGCAGCTTGCCGTGGCGGAATGCGCCCCACAGCGCCGCGCCAATGGCGCCCGCGTGGATCGAGTCGGGGTGGTTCACCACCTCCACGTTGACCTTCTCGTTGGCCATCTCTTCCTGGATCGCGGCGAGCAGGCCGGTGTCGAGCGCCAGCCCGCCGGTGAGCAACGCCGTGCCGTACTTCACCCCGGTGACCTTCAGCAGCTTGACGATGCGCGAGGCCATCGACAGATGGATGCCCTTCAGGATGTCCGCCGTGGCGATGCCGCGCGAGACCATGTTGATGACGTCGGTCTCGGCGAGCACCGCGCAGATCGAGCTCACCTTCTCGGGATCCTTCGATTCCCGCGACAAACCGCCGATCTCCTCGACGGCAACGCCGAGGTAGCGCGCGATGTTCTCGAGGAACTGCCCGGAACCCGACGCGCATTGGCTGGTCATCTTGTACGCGAGCACCTTGCCGCGCACGTCGACGTTGATCGCGCGTCCGTTCAGCGCGCCGATGTCGACGATCGCGGTGGCGCCCGGGTGCAGGAACACACCGCCGCGCGCGTGCGTGGTCATCGAGTAGAAGTGGCCGGTGGCGAACTTGACGTTCTCGCCCTCGCCGGTGGTGGCGATGTAGTCGACGTCGTCGAGCGACAACCCGGCGTCGGCGAGCACGCCGTCGCGGCCTTCCTCCGCCAGGGTCATCGGGTCGCGCCGGCGGATGCGTTCGCTGCGCTTGGCGAGCCATTCGGCGTTGTCGCCGTCGACGCGGAACAGCACGGTCTTGACCGCGCCCGAGCCGATGTCGATTCCGATCGTGTAGGTCATCTCGTTGCCTCTCGTTGCGACGGGTTCAGACGCGCTTCTCGGCGGTCTTGCCTTCCTGCACCACGGCGCGATACGCGAAGGTGGCGCCGCCGAGTGCTCCGGTGTAGATCGAGTCGGGGTCGATGTTCAGCGTGAGCTTGCCGTAGTTCTCCTCGACCAGCTCCTTGAGCGCCTTGACCGCCGCCTCGTTCTTCGCGACGCCGCCGGTGAAAGTGAACTCGTCGCGGATGCCGCCCGAGCGCGCGAGGATCGACATCGCGCGCAGGATGATCGCGCGATGCAGGCCGGCCATGATGTCCTCGCGCTTGTCGCCCAGCGAGAGGCGATCGCGCAACTCGGCGCCGGCGAACACCGTGCAGGTCGAGTTGATGCGGATCTGCTTGGTCGACTTCATCGCCAGCGGGCCGAGTTCGTGCAGGCCCATGTTCATCTCGTCGGCGATGTAGCCGAGGTAGCGTCCGCAGCCGGCCGCGCAGCGGTCGTTCATCTGGAAGCTCTCGACGATGCCCGCCGGATCGACCTGGATCGCCTTGGTGTCCTGGCCGCCGATGTCGAGCACGGTGGCCGTGTTCGGGTACATCTGGTGCGCGCCCAGGCCGTGGCAGAGGATCTCCGAACGCACGTGCTCCTTGGAGAACGGCAGGCGCGCGCGCCCGTATCCGGTGCCGACGACGTAGGTCTCCTCGAGCTCGGTGTCGAGGATGCCCTTGATCGGCGCCTCGACCTGCGCACGCCGGTCGGACGTGTCGGGCAGCGCCGCGAAGGTGCGCTCGAGCGCCGACAGCAGGTGGCGGCGGATCGAGTCGCTGTAGACGCGGTTCTCCACCTCGATGATCGAGCGGTCGAAGACGTTGAGCAGATAGTCGTAGCGCGTGCCGGCTTCCTTGGCGACGGTCTCGCCGGTGGCCAGGTACTGGCTTCCGGCGATGTCGCGGAAGAAGTCGGACTTGCGCTTGGCGCCTTCCGCGAACAGCGCGGGCGCCTCGACCTTGATGCGCTCGAAGGTCTCGCTCAGCGCCTCGCCCACCGCCTTCGTGTCGTCGCCGAACTTGGCCGTCTCCAGGCTGCGGTTGCAGGTCTGCTCGAGGTCGTCGAGCTGCTCGAGGTATTGCTCGGCGCGGAAGTCGCGTTCGAGCTGGCCGAGGAATCTGTCGAGCGAGCCGTTCAGCGCGCCGCTCTTGCCGAGCGCGTCGCGAAACAGGTGGAAGCGGCTGTTGACCAGCGCCTCCTGCTTGGCGACCTCGGCGGCCGTGTCGTAATTCGAACGCGAGTTGGTGATGCCGCGCCCGAGGATGTTCTGGTTCTCGTCGATGACCACCGCCTTCGTGGTCGTCGAGCCCAGGTCGATGCCGATGAAGCAACGCATGATGGGTGGTTCCCTTTGGGCGTCGGTTTAGGCGGCAAGCGCGGTGCGCTTCTGCTTGACCATCTGGAAGTAGCTCTCGAGCCGGTTCTTCACGTTCGCCGCCGAGAAGTAGCGCGGATCGACGAGGTCGGTCTCGATGAACGCCGCCGGCTTGCCGGTGCGCTTCTCCACCTCGCGCAGGATCAGCAGCTGGCCGGCGGAAAAGCTGTTGCAGCTCTTGATCGAGTTGATCAGCAGCCCGTCGGCCTCGTACTGCTCCATGTAGCGGCAGATCATGTCGACGCGCGACGGCAGGTTCAGGTTCGTGTAGCAGCCCAGGCAGTACTCGGCGAGCGACTCGAGGGGCTTGTCGGGGTTGTGGCGGAAGCCGAAGTCGTACAGCCCGCCCACCTTCGCGTAAGTGGAGGCGACGACCACCGCGCCTTCCTCGTAGAACATCTTCCAGAAGTCGCGGAAGCTGGTCCAGTTCGGCGGTCCCTCGACGATCAGGCGGTACTTCTCCTCGGTCATCTCGCCGTCCGGCGTGATCGGGCCCTTGCCTTCGCGCACGCGCTGCTCGATCTCCTCGCGCAGCATCCGGTAGAACTTCGTGCCGTCCTTCGACCCGCGGAAGGCGGTGAAGATCGGGCCGATGTAGTAGACGGCGCCGAAGTAGCCGTCGATCGGCGACGGCCGGTTCTTTGCCGACTGCAGCACGGCGACGAGGTCTTCCTCCGCCTTGGCCGACTCCTTCATGTACTCGCGCAGACGGTCGATGTCGAACTTCACGCCCGACACGCGCTCGAGGGTCGGGATCACCGACTCCTTGAGCTGGCGAACGACGTAATCGCGCATGTTCGGCTCGATACGGCCTTCGCCCTGGTACGGCACGTGCAACATCGTGGTTTCGCAGCCGTACTTGTGGCGGATCAGCTCGAACCACTTCATG
>JAJPES010000085.1 GCA_021166725.1 Burkholderiaceae bacterium
GCGCAGGCGCTGCGCGCGCTGTCGGCGCAGGTATGGATCACCGAGATCGACCCGATCTGCGCATTGCAGGCGGCGATGGAGGGCTATCGCGTCGTCACGATGGAATACGCCGCCGACAAGGCCGACATCTTCGTCACCGCCACCGGCAACCGCGACGTCATCCGCTTCGAGCACATGCAGGCGATGAAGGACCAGGCAATCGTCTGCAACATCGGGCACTTCGACAACGAGATCGACATCGCATCGCTGAAGAACTGCCGCCGGGAGAACATCAAGCCGCAGGTCGACCACATCATTTTTCCCGACGGCAAGCGGATCATCCTGCTCGCCGAGGGTCGCCTGGTGAACCTCGGCTGCGGCACCGGCCACCCGTCGTACGTGATGAGTTCGTCGTTCGCCAACCAGACCATCGCGCAGATCGAGCTGTTCTCCCATCCCGAGCGCTACGAGCCGGGCAAGGTCTACGTGCTGCCCAAGCACCTGGACGAGAAGGTCGCCCGACTGCAGCTGAAGAAGCTGGGCGCGATGCTCACGCAGCTCACGCCGCAGCAGGCCGCGTACATCGGCGTTCCGGTCGAGGGGCCGTACAAGGGCGACAGCTATCGATATTGATTGCCGACTGTCGAGCGTGCCCGTCCGCCGCGACGAGCAAGGCATGCCCGCAGCCGGCGATCGACCGTCATGATCCGCGCCGACCAGCTTCTCGTGGCCCGCGGCCTGGCGCCTACGCGCTCGGCCGCGCAACGATTGATCGACCGCGGGGCGGTGCGCTGGCTCGGCGCGCACGGCTGGATCGCGCCACGCAAAGCCGGCGAGCGAGTCCCGGACGGTTGCGAGATCGAGGTGTCCGACGACGCCGAACTGCGCTACGTCTCGCGCGGCGGGCTCAAGCTCGAAGGCGCGCTTGCGCACAGCCGTGTCGACGCCGGCGGGCTCGCCTGCCTCGATCTCGGGCAGAGCACCGGAGGCTTCACCGACTGCCTGCTGCGTGCCGGCGCGCGCTGCGTCGTCGGCGTGGACGTCGGACGCGCGCAGTTGCACGAATCGCTGCGCGCCGATCCGCGCGTGCGCGCCTTCGAAGGGCTGAACGTGCGTACGCTCGATGCAGCGACGCTGGGCGACGCGGTCCCGCCGGAGGGCTTCGACCTGGTCGTCGCCGACCTCTCGTTCATCTCGCTGGCGCACGCGCTCGCGCCGGCCTTCGCGCTCGCCCGGCCCGGCGCCCGATTGCTCGCGCTGGTCAAGCCGCAGTTCGAACTCGGCCCGGGAGCCGTGGATCGGCGCGGCGTCGTACGCGACGGCGCACGCTACGTGCAGGTGCGCGAGCGCCTCGAACGATCCGCCCGCGACAGCGGTTGGATGCCCGAGGACTGGTTCGACAGCCCGATCGCCGGCGGCGACGGCAACCACGAGTTCTTTCTCGAGGCACGAAAATGAAGATGCCGGGCACGATCAGCTTCGAATTCTTTCCGCCGAATACACCGACCGGCGTCGAGAAGTTGCGCGACGTGCGTCGAGCGCTGTCGCGTTTCGATCCGGCGTTCTACAGCGTCACTTACGGCGCAGGCGGCGTGACGCGCGACAAGACCTTGTCCACGGTCGGTGAAATCGTCGAGGAAGGCCGTGTCGTCGCACCGCACGTATCATGCGTGGGCGCCTCGCGCGAATCGGTGCGCGAGTTGCTCGCGCTGTATCGGGGGCACGGCATCCGCCGGCTCGTCCTGTTGCGCGGCGACCTGCCCTCGGGCATGCGCGCCGGCGGCGAGTTCCGCTACGCGAGCGATCTCGTTTCCTTCGTCCGCGCCGAAACCGGCGACTGGTTCCACATCGAGGTCGCCGCGTACCCGGAGATGCACCCGCAGGCGCGCTCGCCGCACGACGACCTGCAGGCCTTCGCAACGAAGATCCGTGCCGGCGCCGACTCGGCGATCACGCAATACTTCTTCAACGCCGATGCGTACCTTCGCTTCCGCGACCAGGCCGCTCGCATCGGCATCGACGTGCCGATCGTGCCCGGCATCATGCCGATCTCGAACTTCTCGCAGCTGGCGCGCTTTTCCGACGCCTGCGGCGCCGAGATCCCGCGCTGGATCCGGCTCGAGCTGGCTGCCTGCGGCGACGATATCGAGGCGATTCGTGCCTTCGGCGCCAGGGCCGTCGCCTCGATGTGCCGGCGACTGGTGGCCGAGGGCGCGCCGGGCCTGCACTTCTACACGCTGAATCAGTCGGGCCCGACCAGCGCCATCCTCGAAGCACTCGACGCACCGGACTGAAGGGTCGTCCGGCTCCGCTGGCGAACGCCGTTTGGCCGTTCGTCGGACGCTGTTGCCGATGACCCGACCGGCGGCGGGGCGCACGGCAACGCCGCATCCGGCGCTCGTTACCATCGGTCCACCAGGAACCCTCCCAGAGCCGCGCGCCCGCATCCCGCGATGTCGACCCCGCAGCCCGAACCGGGCCTCGCTTCGGTGAAGCGCTACCAGATCCCGGTCGAGAGGCTGCAGGAGGGCATGTTCGTCGTCGAACTCGACCGACCCTGGCTCGACACGCCGTTCCTGCTGCAGGGCTTTCTCGTCGACAGCCGGATCGAGCTCGAGACCTTGCGCCGTTATTGCCAGTACGTGTACGTGGATCTCGATCTGTCGCATTCGGCGCTCGCCGACGCGATCCGCGCAGCCGAACTGCGCGACGAAGCGGCTGCACCGGCCATGCCGGCGACGGCGCCGCTGCACTTCGACACCGTGCTCGACGAGAAGTCCGCAGCACAACCGGCCGCGATGCGCCCGGTGCGCATCCGCGCCGACGTGAAGATCAGCCGCCAGACGCGCGAGCGCTTTCGCGACTTCATCCGCGCCACGGCGATCGCCGCGCCCCAGGCCCCGCGCCACGCCACCTGGCGGCGCGCGCTCGACTGGTTCCGCCCCGGCGAGCGTGCGCGCGCGGCGAAGCAGATGCGCCATCCGGCAGCGGCCGTGCGTCCGGCGCCCGACCTCCGGCTGCCCGACGGAATCGAGTTGCGCCACTACGCCGATCGCACGCAGGTCGAGTCCGAACTGCCTCGTGCGCGCGAGGCCTTCGGCGTCGGCGCGCGCGCGCTCGATGCGCTGGTGGCCGACGTGCGCCAGGGCCGCGTACCCGACGTGCAGCAGGTCAGCGGAGCCGTCGACCAGATCGTCGAAAGCATGGTCGAGAATCCCGACGCGCTGATGTGGGTCGCCCGGCTGCGCGAGGAGCACGTGCAGGCGTATCAGCACGGCGTGAAGGTGGCGCTGTACCTGGTCGCGCTCGGCCGTCATCTCGGTTTTCCGCGGCCCGAACTGGCGAATCTCGGCATGATCGGCATGCTCGCCGACGTGGGCAAGACGCGGCTGCCGAACGCGCTGCTCGAAAAGCCGGGCATGCTGGCACCGGCCGAATACAACATCGTCAAGGAACACGTGCGCCTCGGTCTCGATGCGCTCGCGTCGAGCGTGCGGCTGGCCCCGGCGATCGTCGAGGGCATCGCGCAGCATCACGAGCGCCTGGACGGCTCCGGCTATCCGAAGGGGCTGCGCGGCGAAGAGATCGGCATCTACGGCCGCATGTCGGGCATCGCCGACAGCTTCGCCGCGCTGATCACCGCGCGCGCCTATGCCAACGCCTGCGCTCCGCAGGATGCGCTGATGAACCTGTACGAATGGGCCGGCACGTCGTTCCACGCGCCGCTGGTCGAGCAGTTCGTGCAGGCGATCGGCATCTTCCCGGTCGGCAGCTTCGTCGAGCTCTCCAGCGGCGAAGTCGCCGCCGTGCTCGCCCATAATCGGGTGCGCCGGCTCGAGCCGCGCGTGCTCGTGCTCACTGCGCCCGACAAGACGCCGCTGGCCGAGCCTTTCGAGCGCAACCTGCTGCACCGGACGAAGACGGCCGATACCGTCCGCGTGCGCATCGTTCGCGGCCTGGCGGCCGGCGCCTACGGGCTGCGGCTGCGCGACTACTACGCGCACGAAGCGGCGCGGGCAGCCGAACCGGCACTCGGGTAGGAGCCGTACCGTGCCGAACGGCTGGGAAGAACCCACGGTCGCCGCCAGCGGCGTGCGCGAGCGCACCGCCGCGCAGTTGCTTGCCGATGTCGACACGGCCACGCACGGCGACGGCCTGCGAACCGTCGTGCTCGTCGTTGCGCTGAACCGCTCCGATCGCATCGATGCACTCACGCGCGCGCCGGGCGACCGTCCGGCGCTCGACGAGATCGCGCGACGGATGGAAACGGTCCTGCGGCCCGCCGATCGCTACGCCTTCGCCTCGCGCGAGGAGGCGTGGGTGCTGCTGCCCGGCCTGGCGAGCGAAGCGCTCGCCGAACTGGCCAGCCATTCGCTGATCCAGGCGCTGGCGGCGCCGCTGAAGCTCGCGCCGCACGCGCAGCACATTCGGCTGCGTCCATCGATCGGCGGCGCCTGGGCACCGCCGGGATCGAACCCGGGCGCGAAGAGACTCGTCGCGGTCGCTTCGGAAGCGGCCGCGCAATCGCTCGGGCGCGAGGATCACGTTCGCATCCTGCGGGTAAACGACGACCACGGCTCGGGACTGCGCCGCCACGAGATCGAACGCGACCTGCACGACGCGCTCGCACGCAACGAACTCGAAGTGCACTTCCAGCCGCAGGTGGACCTGCGCAGCGGCCACTGTCGCTCGGCCGAGGCGTTGATCCGCTGGCGGCGCGCCGACGGGCGCGCGGTCGCGGCCGCCACGATCGCATCGATCGCCGAGGAACGCGGGCTGATCGCCGAACTCACGCGCTTCACGCTGAACACCGCGCTGCGCTGCGTGTCGAAGTGGAAGGCCGAGGGCCTGGACCTGTCGATCGCGATCAACCTGTCGGCGATCACCTTCGGCGACGCGACCCTGCCCGAGCTGGTGGCGCAGTCGCTGCAGATCTGGGGGGTGGACGCGAGCCGGCTCACGCTCGAACTCACCGAGAGCGCGCTGATCCGCAACGAGCGTTCGGCGATCGAACTGGCCGGCGAGCTGCGCACGCTCGGTTGCCGGCTGTCGATCGACGACTTCGGCACCGGCTACTCGTCGCTCAGCTACCTGCCCCGTTTCCCGCTGGACGAACTGAAGATCGATCGCAGCTTCGTGCAGACGATCGCCGCCGGGCGCAGCGACCACCGCATCGTGCGCGCGCTCGTCGAACTGGCGCATGCATTCGAGCTGGAGACGGTCGCCGAAGGGGTCGAAAGCGCATTCGTCGAGACGCGCCTGCGCAGCCTCGGCTGCGATCTCGCGCAGGGATTCCACCTGTCGCCGGCACTGCCTCCGGACGATTTCGTCGAATGGTGCACGAACCGCAATGCCGCGTTTCGTTTCACCGAGTCCGGATCACGCGCGTTTCCGTGACGATCGCCGGCAGCGGACGATCGTGAGCCTCGGCGTCGAAGCGTTCGAGTTCGCACGCGTCGTAGCCGACGCCGATGGCGGCGGTCGGCCGCCGGGCGAGCGTGCGATCGTAGTGCCCGCCGCCGTAGCCGAGCCGATAGCCGCGCGCGTCGAAGCCGACGCACGGCACGATCAGGAGATCCGGCTCGACCGTCTCGAATGGATGCGGAACGGGAATGGCGAAACGCTCGACGCGCACTTCGCCGTCGCGCCGCCACCGACCGAACTCGAGCACGCCGCCCTCGCCGATGCGCGGCAACGCGAGTGCCTTCCCGTCGGATTCCCAGCACTCGTAGCATGCGGCCAGCGCCGGCTCACCGCGGATCGGCCAATAGACGCCGAGTACGCGCGCCTGCGCGAAAGGCTCCTCGCGCAGCAGCGCCGCGAGCCGCGCACGCAGCGCCTCGTCGGCTTTCCCGCTCCATGCGGCGTCGCGTTCGCAACGCCAGCGAATCAAGGCGTTGCGCGCACGAGTTCGAGTGATTTCATCGACGACGCGCATGGTATGCTCGGGAGCCGTCGGGAACCGAGTGGCGTTGGAGTAGGCAGAGCGACGATGACGTACCGGATCGCGATCGCGGCGATTGTAGGGCTGATCGGTTTTTCGGTTCTTGCGCCCGCCGAGGCTTCCAAGCGACGCCCCGAACCGCCCCAGGCTTCCGCGACGACGACGCTCGGCGTGGACGAAGCCTTCGTCGCCGCGCAGCAGGCCTTCACGAAGAACGATCCGACGCGCTTCGAGGCGATGGCCGCGCAGGCGCGAGGCCATCCGCTCGCCGTGTACCTCGACTACTGGCGGCTGCGGCTGCGGCTGCAGCAGCCTGCCCGCGATATGCCCCCCGGCTCGGCGGACGCCGCCGTGCAGCGCTTCCTCGCGCTGCACGAAGGCACGCTCGTCGCCGACCTGCTGAGCCGCGACTGGATGCTCGATCTCGGGCGGCGCCACGAATGGCCGGCCTTCGACGCGGAATACACGCGCTAGATCCTGCGCGACGACGACGAAGTGCACTGCTACGCGTCGCTCGGCAACGTCGAGCGGGGGCAACCTGCACCGCGTGCACGCGCGGCGCTCTTCTCGGTGCGCAACTTCGCCCCCGGCTGCACGGCGCTGCTCGATGCGCAACTGCGCACGGGCGCCCTGGGCCGCGACGACCTGCACGCGCGGCTGCTGGTCGCGCTCGAAGCGAATGCACCCGACGCAGTGCGCGTGCTGGGCGAGCGCCTCGCGCTCGACACGGGCGCGGTCGATCTCGCGCTGTCCAATCCGTCGAAGGCGCTGGCCGGAAAACGCGCGCGCGAGACGATGCTGATCGCGCTTTCGCGGCTCGCGCGCAAGGATCCGTCGGAAGCAAGCGAGCGCCTCGAAGCGATCGCGCCGGCGCTGCAGGCGGCCGACGTCGCGTTCGCGCGCTCGCAGATCGCCGCTGCCGCGATGCGCCGACTCGATCCGCGAGCGCTCGAATGGACGCGCGCCTCGCTCGACGCGCCCGCCACCGACGAGACATGGAACTGGCTCGCACGCGCGGCGCTGCGCGAGCAGGACTGGCCGACGCTGCGCAAGGTCGTCGCGCGGATGAGCGAAGCCGGACGAAGCGAGCCGGCGTGGGTGTACTGGAGCGCACGCGTCGAGCGTGAAGCCGGCAACGCGGCGAAAGCCGACGAGATGCTGCGCCCCATCGCCGACCAGTTCACGTTCTACGGCCGGCTCGCCGCCGAGGACCTGGGCTCGCTCACCTCGCCTCCGCCGGCAGCGCTGGCCACCACCGAAGACGAACTCGCGCAGGCGGCTCGCAATGCCGGCTTCGATCGCGCATTGCGCTTCTACGCGCTGGGCCTGCGCTTCGAGGGCAATCGCGAATGGAACTTCCAGTTGCGCGGAATGAGCGACCGCCAACTGCTCGCCGCCGCGCGCTGGGCCTGCGCCGAACAGGTGCTCGACCGTTGCGTGAACACCGCCGATCGTACGCGCCAGGAACACGATTTCGCGCTGCGCTTCGTTTCGCCCTTCCTCGATCGCATGAAGCCGGTGGCCGCCGGCGCCGACCTCGATCCGGCCTGGGTCTACGGGCTGATCCGGCAGGAGTCGCGCTTCGTGCGCGACGCGCGATCGTGGGCCGGCGCACAGGGCCTGATGCAGATCATGCCGGCCACCGCGCGATGGATCGCGAAGAAGCTCGGCGAGCGCAACTTCCGCGTCGAGCAACTGCACGACCTCGATACGAACCTGCGCTTCGGCACCTTCTACCTGCGCAGCGTGCTCGACGACCTCGAAGGCTCGCCGCTGCTCGCGTCGGCTGCGTACAACGCCGGACCTGGGCGACCGCGCAACTGGCGCTCGACGCTGTCGGCGCCGGTGGAGGGCGCGATCTTCGCCGAGATCATCCCGTTCAACGAGACGCGCGACTACGTCAAGAAGGTGCTGACGAACGCGGTCTACTACTCGGCGCTGTTCACCGGACAGCCGCAGTCGCTGAAGGCGCGCCTGGGCCGTGTCGGGCCGGCGCTGTCGATGCCCACCGACATTCCCTAGGAGGCTGTCGGACTATGGACAGGGGTCGCGCAGAGGACGGCAGGGATGCAGTGCGAGGCGCGGGGGGGGGCGGGGGAACCCCCCGGGAAACCACCGGCGGGCACCCCCCCAGTAGGGCCGACGGCGCCGCGCCCCGCGGGGGTGGTCGCGAACGGGGGGGGGGGGGGGTGGGGGGCCGCGGCGG
>JAJPES010000017.1 GCA_021166725.1 Burkholderiaceae bacterium
CTCCGGGTCGGCGCGCGTAGCGCGCGTCGTACCTCTGACTCGCGGCCGCATGTCCGAGCGTAGCGGGCGAAGCCCGCGCAGCGAGTTCGGCCGCGCGACCCGGAGGCGAGCAGCGGAGGGAAGTCGGCGCGTAGCGACGACCGCCGCGGTCAGCGCCCCGTGAGCGCACCCACAGCCCGTTGCGCTTCGGTGCGGCAGGCGGCAGGCGGTCCGCGCCTTTGCCCGCCGAACGCCGAACGCCGAACGAGCCCCGCCTCCCCGTCGCGGTATTCTCGACGCCCATGAGGGTGTTGCTCGTCGAAGACGACCGGATGATCGGCCAGGCCGTGCAGACCGCGCTGAGGCAGGACGGCTATGCGCTCGACTGGGTGCGCGACGCCGAAGCCGCCGACACCGCGCTGGCCACCTCCGAGTTCGACCTGGTCCTGCTCGACCTCGGCCTGCCCGGGCGCGACGGCATCTCGCTGCTGCGCACGATGCGCTCGCGCGCCGACAAGACGCCGGTGCTGATCGTCACCGCGCGCGACGAGGTGCAGGACCGCATCGGCGGGCTCGACGCCGGCGCCGACGACTATCTCGTCAAACCCTTCGATCTCGAGGAGCTCGCCGCGCGCATGCGCGCGCTGCTGCGTCGCAGCGCCGGCCGCGCCGAATCGGTGTTCGAGCACGGCGGAGTGCGCATCGATCCGTCCACGCGAGAGGTCACGCGCGACGGCGAGGCGGTGGCGCTGTCGTCGCGCGAATACGCGGTGCTCGAAGCGCTGATGATGCGCCCGGGCGCGATCCTGTCGCGCGGGCAGCTCGAGGACCGGCTGTACGGCTGGGGCGAGTCCGTCGAGAGCAATGCGGTCGAGGTGTACATCCACGGGCTGCGGCGCAAGCTCGGGCACGACTTCATCCAGAACGTGCGCGGCGTCGGCTACTTCGTTCCGCGGCCGGAGACGCAGGAAGGCGCATGACCGGCTCGTCGATCCGGACGCGTCTGCTGCTGTCGCTGCTGCCGCTGTTCATCCTCGCCGAAGCGGTCATCGGGACGGTCACCTACCGCTACGTGCTGCGCGACAGTCACGAACTGTTCGATTACCACCTGCGGCAGATGGCGCTGTCGCTGCGCGACCAGGGCGCGGTGCTGCCGCCGCCCGGTCCGCCGGAGGACCGCGAGCAGTTCGACTTCGTCGTGCAGATCTGGAGTGCCGACGGCTCGAAGATCTACCTGTCGCACACGCGTTCGCGCGCACGGTTGCCGGAACGCGCAACGCTGGGCTTCTCCGACGTCGTCACCGGCGGCGAACGCTGGCGCGTCTACAGCACGCTCGCCCGCGGGCGCGTGATCCAGGTCGGACAACCCTTCGAGGTGCGCGAGCGCATCGCTGCCGCGGCCGCGCTGCGCAGTCTCACGCCGCTGCTCTTCTTCGCGCCGCTCGTGGCGCTGGCGATCTGGTGGCTGGTCGGCAAATCGCTGGTGCCGGTCGAGCAGATAGCCACCGAACTGCGGCGGCGCGACGCGAATCGGCTCGATCCGGTCCCCGAGGCGGACATCCCGGTCGAAGTCGAACCGATGGTGACGTCGCTCAACGGCCTGCTCGGACGGCTGCGCGCGTCCTTCGCGGCGCAGCGCGCCTTCGTTGCCGACGCCGCCCACGAGCTGCGCACGCCGATCGCGGCGCTGAAGCTGCAGGCCGGTCTGATGGCGCGCGCACGCGACGACCGCGCGCGCGCCGAAGCGCTGTGCGAGCTCAATGCCGGCATCGACCGTTCCGCCCACCTGGTCGATCAGTTGCTCACGCTCGCACGCAGCGAACCGCAGGCGCGCGCCACGCCCGAGGAGCGCATCGACCTGGTCCGCGTGGCCCGAGCGGTCGTCGCCGAGATGACGCCGCTGGCCGTCGCCCGCGGTTCGACGATCGAATTCGATGCCCCCGACGCGCTCGCGCTGCGCGGCGACGCGAGCGCATTGCACAGCCTGCTGCGCAACCTGGTCGACAACGCATTGCGGCATACGCCGGCCGGCAGCCGCGTCGCCGTGAGCATCGAAATCGACGACGACATGGCCTGCATCAGCGTGGACGACGACGGTCCGGGCATCGCCGTGGAGGAGCGCGAGCGCGTCTTCGATCGCTTCTACGGCCGCACTGCCGGTGGAGACGGCGGCAGCGGACTGGGCCTCGCGATTGCGAAGGCTGTACTCGACCGGCACGCAGGACGCATCGAGCTCGATCATTCGCCGCTCGGAGGTCTGCGCGTGCTCGTAATGCTGCCCCGCATACACGAGAGCGTGGCCTTAAGCACGTCGTAAGGCTGACATCGCAGCATCTCGTTGCCGGGGCCGCAAGGCCTTCAACCGAACGAGAGGCAACGAACGATGAAACCTAAACTCCTGGTCGCCGCACTGGCGGCCGCGGGCATGATCAGCAGCGGCACGGCCTATGCGCTGTCGCTGAACCCCGCCGACTGGTTCCACGGAAACGATCACGCCGCGCAAACCGAAACGCCACGCAAGCTGGCCCAGGCGGACCAGACGAACGCCAATGCGCAATCCCGCGCGTCCGACTCGCAATCGATGAAGACCGCGTCGGCGGCATCGAGCGCCGACGCGGCGCAACCGGCCGACCGGATCCAGCCGCCGTCGACCACCGGCGCGGTCGTCATCACGCCGACGACAGCGCCGAACTGGACCGAGGTCGTGCAGAAGTTCGGGCCCGCGGTGGTCGGCGTCGAAGTCGAAGGAACACGCGAAGTCGGCGCCGGCGACGGACCCGACATCCAGAACGACCCGTTCTTCCGCTTCTATCGCGGCCTGCCGATCCCGCAGATGCCGCACGGCAAGGTGCCGGTGCGCGGACAGGGCTCGGGCTTCATCGTCGGCTCGGACGGAATCATCCTCACCAACGCGCACGTCGTGCGCGACGCCGACAGCGTTCGCGTGAAGCTGGCCGACCGGCGCGAGTTTTCCGCGAAGGTGCTCGGGGTAGACCCGGCCACCGACGTCGCGGTGCTGAAGATCGACGCGAAGAACCTGCCCACCGTACAGCTCGGGGAATCCGATCGCCTGCACGTCGGCGACTACGTTCTCGCGATCGGCTCGCCCTTCGGCTTCGAGGAGAGCGCCACCTCCGGCATCGTCAGCGCGAAAGGCCGCTCGCTGCCGGGCGACTCCTATGTTCCGTTCATCCAGACCGACGTCGCGGTGAACCCAGGCAACTCGGGCGGTCCGCTGTTCGACGCCGGCGGGCGCGTGGTCGGCATCAACTCGCAGATCTATTCGCGCACCGGCGGCTACGAAGGTCTGTCGTTCGCGATTCCGATCGACGTCGCGCTGCGCGTGAAGGACCAGATCGTCGCAACGGGCGAGGCGCGCCACGCGCGGCTGGGCGTGACGATCCAGGAACTGAACCAGGCGCTGGCCGACTCGTTCAAGTTGAGCAGCCCGAACGGCGCACTGATCTCGAGCATCGCGCCGGATAGCGCCGCGCAGAAGGCGGGGCTGAAGCCCGGCGACGTGATCCTGTCGTTCAACGGCAAGCCGATCGAGCAGTCGGGCGACCTGGCGGCGATGGTCGGCATGGCGAAGCCGGGGGCGAAGGTAGCGCTCGAAGTGATGCGCGACGGCAGGAAGCAGCAGATCGACGCGACACTCGGCGAAGCGAAACCCGAGCAGGTGGCATCGTCCGAATCGGAAAGCTCGAATGCCAATTCGGGGCGGCTCGGACTTGCCGTACGTCCGCTCGACAACGACGAGCGCAAGAGCGCGCACATCGACAGGGGCGGCCTGCTCGTCGAGGACGCCACCGGTGCCGCGCGCCGCGCGGGCATCCGCCCCGGCGACGTGATCCTCTCCGTGAACGGCCAGGCGGTGGACAGCGTCGAATCGCTGCGCGACAAGGTCAGCGGCGACAACGACAAGCTCGCGCTGCTCGTGCAGCGGGGCAACGTGCGGATCTTCGTGCCGTTGAACCTCGGCTGACGCCGAGGTTGGGGGAAAGGGGGAAGGGGGAAGGGGAAAGCCCGATTGCTCCCGCTCGGCGCTTTTCCCTACCCCTTCTCCCTTCCCCCTTCCCCCTTCTCTTGCCTCAACAGAAGCCCCGCCTCCACTCCGCCGGCGACATCGCGCACGAACGCGTAGCCGCCGTGGAACTCGCCTACCAGGCGAACGAGGTACAGCCCCAGGCCCAGGTGCGTGGCGGCGGATGCGCGATGTTCGCGCACCGAGACCATCGAGTCGAAAAGGCTTTCGCGCATCGCCGCCGGCAACGCGGGGCCGCGGTTGCGAACGGCGATCGAGTACATCGGCACGCCCGCTTCGACGATCGCGCGCAACGACAGCACGATCGGGCTGCCGGACTCGGCGAAGTCGACCGCATTGGATACGAGCTTGTCGAGCGCCTGGGCGATCGCCTCGGGCACGACCGGGCACGGCGCGCGGTCGATCGGACAATCGATCTCGAAGATGCGCGGCGCGAAGGCGTCGCGATAGCCCTCCACGCACGCGCGCAGTAGCGCGACCAGATCCACCGTCTCCAGTTCGCTGTCGGCGAGCATCGATTCGAGGCTCGCCGCTTCGCCCATGCTCGCGACGATACGCTCCAGGCGCTGCGTGCCGTCGCGCGCGCGAGAGAGCCACGACTCGCGCTGCACCGAGTCCGCCTGCGAAGCGTCGGATTCGGCAGCAAGGTTCTCCAGCGAAGAGCGAACGACCATGATCGGGGTGCGCAACTCGTGCACGAGTCGGCTGCGCAGGTTGCCGACGTATTGCTGGTGCTGGCGCAGTCGCTCCAGCACGGTGGCATAGCTTTGCGCGAGCGCGCCGATCTCGTCGGCGACCAGCGGCTCGCGCACCGTGCCCACCACGCGACCGCGCGAATCGATCGCCCGCTCCGCCTGCCCGCGCAGCCGGACGATGCGCGCCACCGTCACCGAGCCCACCGCGAGCAGCGCGAGCGCGCTCGCCGCCATCGCTGCGGCGGTGAGCAGCGTGAGCCGTTCGATCGCGCGGGCGTGGGTTCCGAGGCGCGAACCGGTGTGCTCCTCGACGACGAGCGCCCCGACCACGCGATCGCCGGACCACACCGGTTGCGCGCTGGTGAGCAGCCACGCCGGCAAGCCGCTTTCGGAGTCGATGCGCTCTGCCTGCTGCGCCGCTATGCCGGCGAGCGCACGGCTCAGCGGAGACTGCCCGGCCGCGTCGACGGACGCTGCATCGGGCGAGAAGACTTCGAAGCGCGCCGGCCGCAACTGCGTGGCCGCAGCGAGCAGGCGCCGCGCCAGACGGCCCTGCCAGTCATCGGGAGGCGGCGGTCCGTCGGCGATCGTGCCGGACTGCACGAGCAGCGCGCCGCTCGAATCGAACACCGACACGCGACCGCTCGCGCGGGCGAGTCCTCGCACGGCCTCGGTCCACAGTATCGAGCGCGGGTCGCGCGCCTGTTCGTTGAGCGGCTGCACCGGGGTGAGCAGGCCGGAGTCCGCACTGCCCTCGACACGACGCGAACCGAGATAGTCCACGTCGACAACGTGCACGCGAAGGAAACGAGGCTCCTCGTCGAACTCGATTTCGGCAATCCAGCCGCCGGGGCGTTCGCGCGGGGTGAGCTCGCGCGAGCTCATCGCTTCCGGCGCGTTGCCCGACTCGACGATCAGGCGGTCGCCGGCCAGTTCGACGCCGTCTGCGCGCTGCGGCAGCACGAGGCGCTCGTCGTCGGCGTCTATCAGCAGGAAGAAGCGCCCCGGACGCTCCTGAGAGCGCGCCGCGGCCAGCCGCACGTGCATCGCTGCGACACCGGCACTCGCTGCGTTCGCCTGCGCCGGGCGCATCGGCAGCGCTCGCCCCGGCGCCTCGATCCATTCGCGCGCATCGTTGTCCACGACGACGTCCGCGAGCAGTTCGACCGGCAGCAGCTCGGCGCCGGCACGCCGGCGCAGCGTCGCCTGCTCGACGTCGAACAGCGCCTGGTGATCGTGCAGCGAAGCGGCAAGGTTGCGCGCCGCCTGCGCCTGGTTCTCCAGGCGTTCGTTGCGCGCGAACTCGGTCATCACCTCGACGAAACGCAGCCCGATCGGCGGCAGCGCGAGCAACGGGACCATCGCCAACGCGAGGCTGAAGCGAAGGCCCAGCGGAAGGCGCCAGCGGCGCTTCTCGGCGCTCATCGGCTGGCGGGACGTTCGACGAAGCGGTATCCGAGTCCGTAGACGGTTTCGATCGCATCGAAGGCCGCATCGACCGCTTCGAACTTGCGCCGGATGCGCTTCACGTACGAGGTGACGGTCTGGTCGTCGACGACCAGGTTCGCTTCGCGCATCAATGCATCGCGGTTTTTCACGTGTCCGGGATGGCGCGCGAGCGCGTGCAGCATCCAGAACTCGGTAACCGTGAGCTCCACCGGCAGGTCGCGCCAGGTTGCCTCGAAACGCGCCGAGTCGAGGACGAGCGGCCCTCGCACCAGTCGTTCCCCGCTCATCGTCGGCTGGGCCAGCGCGTCGACCCGGCGCAGCAGCGCCGTGACGCGCGCGAGCAGATGCGGGAAGCTGACGTTCTTCGTCACGTAGTCGTCGGCACCCAGCCGCAGCCCGGAGACGATGTCGATCTCGGAGTCGCGCGCCGACAGCATCAGGATCGGCAGCGTGCGCGCGTGTTCGCGCAGCCAGCGGCACAATTCGAAACCCCCGTCGGGTTCGTCACCCAGGCCGACGTCGATGATCGCGAGGTCGGGGAGCCGGGCGGTCAGCGCCTGCTGCGCCTGCGCGCGATCGGCGTAGCCGAGCGCCTCGAAACCGTGGCGCGCGAAGGCGTCGCACAGGTTGGCGCGAATGGCGGGTTCGTCCTCGACGACGGCGATGCGGCGGGTCATCGGGGAAATGTAGCGCAAAGGCCGGCACCGGCCGCGGTCGTCGGTGCCACGGGCCGTCGCGCCACCGGCGCAGCCGCATGCAGCGCTTCGCGCAACACGAAGCGCCCGAACTTTGCCCGAATCGTGCCCGCATGCATCCGGATCGAGCCCCGGTGCAGTCCCCTCGTGCGGCTTCCAATCGATGCAAGCCTGCCGCAACCTCGCGCCCGCAGGCGTCGATCGCTCACGGAAGGATCATGGCCCGAGAATCCACTCCCGATACGCTTTCCGCCACTGCCGATGCGCCCCGATTCGACTGGCGCGAATGGACGTCCTTCGTCGGCTCGGTGCTAGGCACCGCGCTGGTCGTCTCGATCGTGCTCGGGGGGATCGTGCTGTTGTTGGCTTGAGGCAGTGAAGGGTAAAGGGTGAAGGGAGAAGGGGATCGGCCCCGGCGCACAAGCCGAGGCTCTTCACCCTTCACCCTTCACCCTTCACTCCTCCACAACAGTTCTTGTACTTGCGCCCGCTGCCGCACGGACACGGATCGTTGCGGCCGATCTTCGGCCCGCTTCGACGGACGGTTTCCACGCGCATCGCGGCGGGCGTGGTTCCGGCTTCGCGCCAGGGCCGGAAGAATTCGTGGATGTCGGCGACGTCGGCGATCATCCGGTCGATCAGCTCGTCGCGTTCGGCGCCCGACCGTTCCTTCGCAGCTTGCGCGGCGTCCTCTTCGCCTTCGCCTTCGCCTTCGTCCTCGTCGCCGATCGCGGCAGCGAGCGAAGCCATCGTGTCGAGCGCGTCGCCGAAATCCTTCTCGGCGAGCATCGCGTCCCAGCTGTCGGGATGAAGTTCGACGCCGCGCAGGAAGCCGACCGCCCAGGCGATGCCGTCGGCGTTGCCGTCTTCATCGTAGGCCAGCACCGGACCGAACTCGCCCGCATCGAGCGTCGCGACGACGCGCGCGGCGTGCCGTCGCAGCAGCGCGCCGATCTCGGCATGCGTCTCGAGCAGCGAGGCCTGCGATGCGCGATCGGCGGGGGACGCCTCTTCGTCGAAAGGCTCGGCGCCCAGCACCTGGGCGAGCAGGGCATCTTCGTCGATCGGATCGGGCACGCAGGCGAGCGCCGCGAGGAAGCCGTCGACCTCCTCGACGACCATCGCGTTGTCGTCTCCGGTCTGGTCGAGCAGCGCGTCGAGCCGCGTGAAATCGCTCTCGTCGAGCGGACGCAGATCGGCGGTGGAGACAGGC
This sequence comes from Burkholderiaceae bacterium, assembly GCA_021166725.1. Lineage (GTDB taxonomy): Bacteria > Pseudomonadota > Gammaproteobacteria > Burkholderiales > Burkholderiaceae_E > Zeimonas. The sequence goes on from JAJPES010000017.1 coordinate 8,077, forward strand.
GAGAGTCGGATCATGGCAGCGATGGTACTGCCGTCCGGTCCTCGCCCCCGGTCCGGCGAACAACCGGGCGCCATGCGGCGCCCGGGGCCTCCCGGCAGTTCGGCAGTTCGGCCGCTCAGCCGCGCTGTGCGCGTCGCGACATCCGCTCCTGCACCTTCGCCTGCTGCTCCGGCGTGAGCACCTTGTAGATCTCGTTCATGTTGCGCGCGCGAAGCTGCGCCATCTCGCTGATCGCCTGCGCGTTGCGGTCGGCCAGCGTCCTGACCTTCGCCTCGTCGTAGTCGCTCGACAGCGCGAGTTGTGCGAACTCGCTGCGCGTCTCGCGCAGCACCTTCGCCTGCTCGCGCATCTTCGGCGCCGCGGCGTGGCGGATCTCGAAGATCCGGTCGCGCTGCTGGTCGCTCAGATTCAGGCCGCGCAGGAAGCGATCACCGTGGCCGTACCGGCCCGCCATCGCTTCTCCGCCGCGCGGACCTTCGGCGCCGTGGCGCCAATGCGCGTGCTGCTGCCCCATCATCCTGGAAGGAGCCGCCTGCGGCGTGGCGTCGGGGGCGGCCTGCGCCGAGACGAAGAAGGGAACGGCCAGCGCAAGGCCACCGGCGACGGTGAACGCTGCGATACGTGCGGATTTCATGCTTCGGACTCCTGTCCTCGAATCCCGGCGACGGAGTGCGCCGGTACGAGACGCAGCTTGCCGCCGACGTTCGTTAACGGCCGCCGGCAATGTGTAAACGTTCGTAATGAAGCGTGTCGATCGCGCGCAGCGCGACGCACGGACCCGACGGATCGCTATGATCGGCGCCATGTCCCTGCGCCCCGAAGACGTCGACGCGCCGCGCGTACTGCTGGTCGACGACGACGTCGAGCTGAGCGAGCTGCTCGTCGAATACCTGCGCCGCGACGGCTTCGCCGCCGAGGCGGTCGGCGACGGACTGGCGGGCGTCGCGCGAGCGCTCGACGGCGGCTTCGACATCGTCGTCCTCGACGTGATGATGCCCGGCATCGACGGCGTGGAGGCGCTGCGCCGGATCCGCGCGGCGAGCCGCGTGCCGGTGCTGATGCTCACCGCCCGCGGCGACGACGTCGACCGCATCGTCGGCCTCGAGCTCGGTGCAGACGACTACGTGCCCAAGCCCTGCAGCCCGCGCGAGCTCGCTGCGCGCCTGCGCGCAATCCTGCGCCGCATCGGCGAAGCGAGCCGGATGCACGACGCATCGATCGCCGCCGGCCCGCTGACCCTCTGGCCCGGGCAGCGCCGCGCCTGCTGGCGGAATGCGCCGCTCGCGCTGACCAGCACCGAGTTCAACGTCCTCGCGTCGCTCGCGCGGCAGGCCGGCCGCGTGGTCGCGAAGGACGACCTGTCCCGGGAGGCGCTCGGCCGCCCGCTCGGGCGCTTCGATCGCAGCGTCGACGTGCACATCGGCAGCCTTCGCCAGAAGCTCGGCACGCGCGACGACGGCTCGCCGTGGATCGAGACGGTTCGCGGCCGGGGTTACCAGCTGCTGCTCGCCTGAAGAATCGCATGAGCGACGCGTTGCCTTCCGCGCCCCCCGGAACGCGCGCCCGCGTGACCGTCGGACGCCTGTTCTGGAAGTTCTTCCTCGCGTTCTGGCTGGCGCTGATCGTGGCGATCGTGCTCGTCGCCGCGCTCGTTTCGCTGCATCAGCAGCGTGCGCGCGAGGATGCGTCGTCGCTGGCAGCCGGACCGCGCGCCGAACTCGCGTTGCGATCGGCCACCGCCACGCTCGAGCACGGCGGGGTGGAAGCGCTGCGCGACTGGCTGCGCGACGACGAGAACCGGCGCCTCGGTTCCGGCGTCTATGCGGTGGACCGCAACGGTGCGGACCTGCTCGGGCGGCCGGTGCCGTCCGAAGCGCTGGCCAGCGCACGCGAGCGACTGCAGCAGCACGATCGTCGTTCGCAGCGCATCGCGCGACAGGACGAAACGAGCGGGCTGCTGCTCTTCGTCGCTCCGAGCGAAGGGCCACGCAGGCCCCGACGCGGAGCGCCGCCGCTGGCCGCGCTCGTCGCCGTGGGGCTGCTCGCAAGCCTCGCCTTCAGCGCCCTGCTCGCCTGGTACCTGACCAAGCCGATCCGCCACCTGCGCAGCGGCTTCGCGTCGCTGGCGGGCGGCGCGCTGGACACGCGCGTGGCCGCGCGCATCGGCGCGCGCAACGACGAGCTCGCCGACCTGGGTCGCGATTTCGACCGTATGGCCGCGCAATTGCAGCAGCTCGTCGGCGCGCAGCGCCGCCTGCTGCACGACGTCTCGCACGAGCTGCGCTCGCCGCTGGCGCGGCTGCGGGCCGCGATGGACATTGCGCGGCAGGAACCGTCGCGGCGCGAAGCGATGCTCGAGCGCATCGAACGCGAGAGCGTGCGCATCGACGATCTCGTCGGCGAGCTGCTCACGCTCGCGCGGCTCGACGCAGGCGCGCCTCACGGCGACGCCGAACGAGCGGACGTGGCGGAGTTGCTCGAATCGGTCGTCGACGACGCGCGCTTCGAGGCGCGCGGCGCCGGCCGGGACGTGCACTACGAGGAACGGCTCGGTCGCCGCCACGCGAACGTACGCGCCGATCTGCTGCATCGCGCTTTCGAGAACGTGATTCGCAATGCGCTGAAGTTCGCACCGCCCGGCAGCCGGATCGACGTGCGCGCCGAGTCGGACGACGCCGGGCCGTTGCGCGTGAGCGTGGCCGACCGCGGGCCGGGCATCGCGGACGAGGAGCGCGAAGCGATCTTCGAGCCCTTTCACCGCGGCAGCGCCGGCGGCGCGACGCAGGGCTACGGACTCGGGCTGGCGATCGCGCGCCGCGCGATCGAGTTGCACGGCGGTCGCATCGAAGCCACGCCGCGCGAAGGCGGTGGCCTGGTCGTCACGATCGAGCTGCCGTAAGGAAGACGCCCGACGCGCGATCGTTGCGTCGCAGCCGCAGCAGCAGCCACGCGACGATCGACACGTTCACTGCATTCCACGCGATCCCGTGCACGAACGCAGCTTCGTAGGACCCGGTCAGGTCGAACAGCACGCCCGACAGCCAGCCCCCCAGCGCCATGCCGAACAGCGTTGCGGTGATCACGAGACCGACGCGCATCCCCGCGCCGGAGGCCGGAAAGAACTCGCGGACGATGATCGCGTACGACGGAACGATGCCGCCCTGGAACAGGCCGAACATCGCCGAGATGACGTACAGCGATGCGAGCGAGTCGAAGGGAAGGAACAGCAGCAGCGCAACGCCCTGCAGCACCGAGCCGAGCAGCAACGTGCGCAGGCCGCCGATTCGATCGCAGATCAGGCCGAAGGTGATCCGGCTGATCACGCCGAAGCCGAGCATCAACGAGAGCATCTGCGCGCCGCGCGCCGGGCCGTAGCCGAGATCTCCGCAGTACGCGACGATGTGGACCTGCGGCATCGACATCGCCACGCAGCAGGCCACGCCCGCCAGGCAGAGCAGCGCGAGCAGCGCGCGCGACGAGATGTCGAGGCGCTCGAGCGGCGTGGCCGCGGAGGCGCCGGCGACGACGCGAGGCAGCGCCGGCGGAGCAGCCGCAGCAGCGCCCGACGCGACGGCTGTCGACACGCTCGCCTCGCCCACCGGAGCAGGGCCGTGCGCGGCGGGCGCCGCACGGCGCCGCAGCAGTTGCGCGAGCGGCACCATCGTGAACAGGCAGAACAGCCCGATGCCCACGAAGGTCTGGCGCCAGCCGACCGCATCGACGAAATGCTGGACCACCGGCGGCCACACCGTCCCGGCCAGGTAGTTGCCGCTAGCGCAGATGGCCACCGCGATGCCGCGGCGCCTCTCGAACCAGAACGAGGTGTCGGTGACCAGCGGGCTGAAGGTGGTCGAACTGCCGAGCATGCCGACCAGCAGCCCGTAGGCAAGGCCGAAAGTCCAGATGCTGCCGGCGGCGGCCGCGAGCACGAAGCCCGCGGCGATCGCCACGCCGCCGATCGTGACCGGCACGGCGATGCCGAAGCGATCGGTGAGGCGACCCATCAGGATTCCGCCGATGCCGAAGCCGATCATCGTCATCGTGTACGGAAGCGACGCGGCACCGCGGGCGACGTCGAACTCGGCCTGCACCGCCGGCAGCACGACGACGACGACGTACATGCCGCAGCCGCCGATCGTCGCCAGCACGAGGCTGACGATCAGGCGGAACCAGGCGTAGCGCGAATCTACCGCGTGCGAAACGTGCATCGAACGACTCACCAGAGCGCGCGCAGCCTGGCGGCCACGTCGACGAAGGGCGCTTCCGGTGGTACGTCGGCGCACGAAGCGACGTCGTGCTGCACCGCTGCCGGCGCGACACGGTCGAAGCGCGCGAGCAGCGGATCGTCGAGAAAGCGGCTGCGCGCGCCATGCACGTAGGCGTCGCCGAAGCGCGGCTGCTGCGTCGTGAAATAGCGCTGCGGCTCGAGCAGGTAGAGGAAGTCGCGCGCACGCGTCATCGCGACGTACAGCAGCCGCCGCTCCTCGTCGATCGACTCGGCGCGGCCGGTGGCGTATTCGTTCGGGAAGTTGCCGTCGGCCACGTTGAGCACGAAGACGCAATCCCACTCCTGCCCTTTCGCCGAGTGCACCGTCGACAGGATCAGGTAGTCGTCGTCGAGCAACGGCTCTCCCGCCCAGTCGCCGCTCGCCTGCGGTGGATCGAGCGCGAGCTCGGTGAGAAAGCGCTCGCGCGTACCGAAGCGGGCGGCGATCGACTGCAGCATGTCCAGGTCGGCCGCGCGCACGAGCGCATCGTCGTGATGCCGTTCGAGCAGCGGCCCGTACCAGCGGCGCACCGGCCCGAGCTGCGCGGGCCATTGCGCCGCCGGGTCCGCCAGGCCGCGCATCAGCTCGACGAAGTGCGGCCAGCCGTCGCGCGATGCCGCGGGCGGCGCGAACGACGCGAGCGCTTCCGCCAGCGAGCGGCTCGGTTCCAGCACGAGATCGATGCAGCGCTGCGCGTGGGCCGGACCGAAGCCGCTCATCAACTTCAGCACGCGGAACGCCGCGATCGCGTTGCGCCGGTTCTCGGCCCAGCGAAGCACCGCGAGCAGGTCCTTCACGTGCGCCGCCTCGAGGAACTTCAGCCCGCCGTGCTTGACGAAGGGAATGTCCCGCCGCGCGAGCTCGACCTCCAGCACAGCGCTGTGGTGCGCACTGCGGAACAGCACCGCCTGGCGCTTCAGTGCGATGCCCTCCTCGCGGTGCCGCAGGATCGCGTCGATGACCCAGTCGGCCTGCGTACGCTCGTCGAGCACCGTGACGAGTTGCGGGCGCGCGCCGTCGCCGCGCTGCGCGACGAGCGTCTTCGCATGGCGACGGGTCGCCTGCGCGATCAGCGTGTTCGCCGCGTCGAGCAGCGGCTGCACCGATCGGTAGTTGCGCGCGAGCACGATGCGCGCGGCGGGGGGCTCGAACTTTTCGGGAAAGTCGAGGATGTTGCCGATTTCGGCGGCGCGGAACGCGTAGATCGATTGCGCATCGTCGCCGACGACCGACAGCCCCGCCCCATCGGGCTTCATCGCGAGCAGGATCTGCGCCTGCAACGCATTGGTGTCCTGGTATTCGTCGACCAGCACGTGGTCGAAGCGCGCGCGGACCTCGGCGGCGAAGCGAGCGTCGCTCATCGCCGCATGCCAGCACAGCAGCAGGTCGTCGTAGTCGAGCACGCCGTTGGCCTGCTTGCGCTCGGCGTAGCGGCGAAAGAGCCGCACCAGTTCGTCGCGCCAGTCGACGCACCACGGGAAGTCGCGCTGCAACACGTCTTCCAGTGCGCGACCGCTGTTGACCCTCGCCGAGTGGATGGCAAGGCAGCTTTCCTTGCGCGGAAAGCGTCGCGACTGCGACGACAGGCCCAGCTCGTGGCGCACGAGATCGAGCAGGTCGGCGGAATCGCCGCGGTCGAGAATGCCGAAGGACGGATCGAGGCCGATCCGCTTCGCGTATTCGCGCAACAGGCGCGCTCCGATCGAGTGGAAGGTGCCGGACCACGGCAGGTGCAGCGCCGCCGGGGCTGCGCGCCCGGCCTGCCGCGATGCGTCCTGCGCCAGCAGTCGCTCGGCACGTCGCGTCATCTCGCCGGCGGCACGACGGCTGAAAGTGAGCAGCAGCACGCGCATCGGATCGACGCCGTTGCGCACCAGGTGCGCGACGCGGTGCGCGAGCGTCGCCGTCTTGCCGGTGCCGGCGCCTGCGACGATCAGCAGCGGACCGGCGCTGAAGCGCCCCTGCGCGTCGTGCGCGCCGAAGGACGCGGCCGCGCGCTGCTCGGCGTTGAGTGAATCGAGGATCGGCGAAGCGGGAAGGGACGGCGAAGCGACCGGCATCCCGCCAGTGTAGTGGAGCGCGCGGCGCGTTCAGGTCTCGCGCTCGATCGTGGGAAAATCGCTCGATGATTTCCGCGCTTCGCACCTTCCTCGAGCGCCACCTCGGCGACGCAGACGATCCAGTCGACGAAGAGCGCCGCATCGAGCTGGCCACTGCCGCCCTCTTCGCCGAAATGATGCGCATCGACGGCGAGACCACGCCGATCGAGCGCGCAGCCGCGCGCGACGCGATCGTCGATCGGCTCGGCCTGCCTGCGCAGGAAGCGGGCGAGTTGCTCGATGCGGCGCGCGAGGAAGTGCGCACCGCCAACGACTACTTCCAGTTCACGTCACTGCTGAACCGGCACCTCACGCAGGAACAGAAGGTCGCGGTGATCGAACGCATGTGGCGCGTCGCCTACGCCGACGCGCGCCTCGACGCCAACGAACTGCACCTGATGCGCCGCATCGCCGACCTGCTGCACGTGCCGCATCCGGACTCGATGGCAGCGAAGATGCGGGCGAAGGACGGGGAAGGGAGAAGGGAGAAGGGGGAAGGGGAAAAGCCGCGGTTGTAGCGAACCCCGCGCATTTTCTCGCCTGCAGTTGCGCGAGCATCAGGCACGCTTGCCGGGAAGTACCGCCACCACAGAGTTATCCGAGCGCTGTCGAAATGCGCGAATCTCGCGCAGTTTCGTGCGCGTCTGCATGCGCGAGCACGCACGCTGCGTGCGCGAGTGCGGCCGCCTGCCGACGACGTCTTGCGCGCCGGTCGCCTCGGCATGACTCACCCGCTTGTCGACGATTTTCCCGGACGCTCCGATGAGCAGGACAAGAGCGCCGTCAGCCGAGCAACAACCGATGGTGATGCTGCAGATGCTCCGCCACGAAGCTCTGCACGAACCAGTACCCGTGCCCGTATCCGTCGTGTCGATGCAGTTGGACCTCCGTCCCCGAGCGCCGCGCAGCCTCGACGAAGCGCTCGGGATACAGCTGCTCCGCGAGAAACTCGTCGGCGCTTCCCTGATCGATTCGGATCGGCGAGGGAAACCGGCGCTGCTCGACGAGCCGGCTCGCGTCATACGCCGCCCACGCATCGCGGTAGTCGCCCAGGTACCCGGAGAAGGCCTTGCGCCCCCACGGGCTCTCCATCGGCGCGGCGATCGGCGCGAAGGCCGACGCCGAGCGGTAGCGATCGGGATGGCGCAGCGCACAGACGAGCGCGCCGTGCCCGCCCATCGAGTGGCCGAAGATGCCGCGCGCGTCGTTGCGCACCGGGAAGTGCGCGGCGACGACACGGGGCAGCTCGTCGGTGATCCACGTGTACATCCGGTAGTGCGCCGACCACGGCGCACGCGTCGCATCGACGTAGAAGCCCGCGCCCAGGCCGAAATCCCAGTGCGCATCGTCGCCGGGCAGCCGCACGCGCGGGCTCGTGTCGGGAGCGACCAGCAGCAGGCCGAGTTCGGCCGCGACCCGCTGCGCGCCTGCCTTGATCGCAAAGGTTTCTTCGTTGCAGGTGAGCCCGGCCAGGTAGTACAGCGCGGGCAGGTGCGTGCCCGGATCGGCGACGGCCGTCGGCGGCCGGTACACCGAGAAGCGCATCGGCGCATCGCACGCCGCCGACGCATGCTCGTAGAAGCCCTGCACGCCGTCGAAGCAGCGATGCTCGGCGATCACCCGAAAACCGTCGGCCGACGCCGCCATCGATCTCCTCCCCGACTCAATACACGACGACGCTGCGAATCGACTCGCCGCCGTGCATCAGGTCGAACGCGCGGTTGATGTCGTCGAGCGGCATCGTATGCGTGATCAACGAATCGATGTCGATCTTGCCGTCCATGTACCAGTCGACGATCTTCGGCACGTCGGTGCGTCCGCGCGCGCCGCCGAAAGCGGTGCCCTTCCACTGCCGGCCGGTGACCAGCTGGAACGGACGCGTGGAGATTTCCTGCCCCGCTCCCGCGACGCCGACGATCACCGAGACGCCCCAGCCACGATGGCAGCACTCGAGCGCCTGGCGCATCAACTGCACGTTGCCGATGCATTCGAAGCTGTAGTCGGCGCCGCCGTCGGTGAGTTCGACGAGATGCGCGACGAGATCGCCCTCGATCTTCTTCGGATTCACGAAATGCGTGAGTCCGAACTGGCGCGCGAGCGCCTCGCGCGCCGGATTGATGTCGACGCCGACGATGCGGCCGGCGCCGACCATGCGCGCGCCCTGCACCACGTTCAGGCCGATGCCGCCCAGGCCGAAGACGACGACGTTGGCGCCCGGCTCGACCTTCGCCGTGTTGATCACCGCACCCAGCCCGGTGGTGACGCCGCAGCCGATGTAGCAGACCTTGTCGAAGGGCGCATCCTCGCGGATCTTCGCCACCGCGATCTCGGGCAGCACCGTGTAGTTCGAGAAGGTGGAGCAGCCCATGTAGTGATGCAGCGGCTTGCCGCCGATCGAGAAGCG
>JAJPES010000022.1 GCA_021166725.1 Burkholderiaceae bacterium
GTATGTCGTAGCATTCATTTGCGGGGCCTCCTTCGTCAGTGGTTGGACGAACTTCCACTTTGGCACTCGATGCCGTCCGATGCGAGGCTCCCGCCCGTTCGCTGCGCGAGGCGGGAGGCGTCCATGCCATCTCGCTGCGCGGGCTACGCCCGCTGCGCTCGGACATGCGGCCGCGAGTCAGAAGTACGAAGCGCGCTTCGCGCGCCGACCCCGAGACTGCGCTGCTCGGCGCCGCAGACAGCGCCGCGCCGCACGCAGCGCCGCCGCCCGGCCCCGGCAGCGGGCGCCGCGCGCGCACACGCACCCGGGTCGCTGCCGCCTGTCGCTCGGGACACGACTTCTGCGTGCGGGAACCCGTGCGCGGGTGCAATGCGCGCGAGACGTATTCCGTGTGCGCACGGCCCACGCTGCCTGCAAAGGCGCGGGCCGCCGGCCACGGGTGCGCTTGTGCGCAGCCGAGAAGCGCAGCAGTGCCGGCCCGCGCGCGAAGCGCGCTTCGTACCTCTGACTGGCCGCGAATGTCCGAACGGAGCGCGCGCAGCGCGCGTAGTGAGTTTCGCGGCGGGGCCGGTGCTGCGAGCATCGCAGGGCACCCCCCGCGTAGCGGGGGGCTGCGCACCCGCGCGCCCGCGGCCGGCGGTCCGCGCCTTTGCCCGCGCCACCGCACGCACCACATCATGAGAGCCCGAAGCGACCGCTATTACGCCACGCGCCGCGGCCTCGCGCGCGTCGGCCACGTGCTGGTGCTCGCCGCCTTCGTCACCTTCCTCGCGTTTCCGTTCTACTGGATGGTGCTGACGACCTTCAAGGAAACGCACGACCTGGTCGACACGAAGCACAACCCCTTCGTGTTCAACCTGCCGCCTACGCTCGAGAACCTGCGCATCCTGTTCAACGACACGCTGTTCATCCAGTGGGTGCTGAACACGCTGTACGTGGGAATCGCGGTCACGGCGATCACGCTGGTGCTGTCGGTGCCGGCCGGCTATGCGCTGGCGCGACTCACCGGGCGCTGGGGCCAGCGACTCGCGATCGGCATCTTCCTCACCTACCTGATCCCGCCGACGATCCTGTTCATCCCGTTCTCGCGCATCGTCGGCAACCTGGGGCTGCAGGATTCGCTGTGGTCGCTGGTGCTCGTATATCCGAGCTTCACCGTGCCGTTCTGCACCTGGCTGATGATGGGCTTCTTCAAGTCGATTCCGCGCGACATCGAGGAGGCGGCGATGATCGACGGGCTGTCACGCCTTCGCGCATTCGTGCGCGTCGTCGTCCCGGTCTCCACCGCCGGCATCCTCACCGTCGTGATCTTCACGCTGACGCTGGTGATGCAGGAATTCGTCTACGCACTGACCTTCATCACCTCGTCGGCGAGCTACACGGTGAGCGTGGGCGTGCCTACCTTCCTCGTTCGCGGCGACGTCTATTTCTGGGGATCGCTGATGGGCGCATGCCTGATCGTCAGCATTCCGGTGGCGGTGCTGTACAACTTCTTCGTCGACCGCTTCGTCGCCGGCTTCACGGTAGGCGCGGTGAAGTGAGGCCGCGCCGCCCGTAGCCTGCAAGGAATCACAGCGCCTCGTCGTCCTCGTCGTCGCCGAGCAGTCCCTCGTCCTCGAGCTTCTCGTCGTCGGTCGCGCGCTCGTCCCCGATCGCATCGTCGTCTCCGGTCGCATCGGCATCGGCCAACGCGCCCGAGTCGCGAAAGCGCTCGACGTCTTCGCGGGCGTCGGCCGTGCCCGGGTCGGAATCGGTCGGGACGATCCGATCGACGCCGATGTCGCGGTCTGTCTCCGCCGGGTCGCGACCGGCACTCGCACGCTCGCCGGTGCCGCCCGAGTCGCTGTCGCTGGACAGGTTTCCGTCGCCCACGTCCGGTCCTGCGGTGTCCGTTCCCGCCGAGCGTGGATCCTCGTTCGTCCCGCGGCGCAGTCCGAGGTCGGGTGCATCGCTCAATCCGGGCGCGCCGGCGATGTCGCTGCCCGAATCGGAGGTGTCGCTCGGTCCGAGCGAACCCACGCCATGGCCCTTGCCGGTCTTGCCCGGTTCCTCGCCGGTGTAGTCGAATGTGCTGTCGGCCATCGTCCGTCTCCTTCATCGAAAACGACGTGCAGCAAGCACGGTGCCGCGCGCGCGAAACGGTGCATGCCGCGCCCGGTCAACCGGCCGGCAATGCGTAGGCGATGACGGAATCGCCGGCTTTCGTTCCTAGCGAGCCGTGGCCTCCCGCGACGACGACCAGGTACTGCCGGCCGTCCTTGCCCAGATAGGTCATCGGCGTCGCCTGGCCGCCGGCGGGTAAGCGTGCGCGCCACAACTGCTCGCCGGTGGCGACGTCGTAACCGCGCACGTAGTAGTCGATCGTTCCCGACAGGAAGGCGACTCCCGAAGCGGTGACGATGGGACCTCCCAGGTCGGGCACTCCCATCCGAAACGGCAGCGGGATCGGTGCTCGATCGCGAACAGTGCCGTTCTTGCGTCTCCACAGCACTTCTCCCGTGCGCAGGTCGGCCGCCGCGACGTAACCCCACGGGGGTCGCTGGCAGGGAATCCCGAGGACGGAAAGGAACGGTTCGAGCTTGACCGCGAACGGAGCGCCGAAATTCTCGTTCAGCGCCGGCAGATTCCCCTCGGGCGGGCGCCCGCCGGGCTGGACGTAGAGCTCATGGTCGTTCTTGCGCGGCACGAGAGTGGAGACGAACGCAAGGTAGGCCGGCGTCGCGAACATCAGCTCCCGAACCGGGTCGACCGCGACGCCGCCCCAGTTTAAGACGCCGAAATTCCCCGGATAGACGAGCGTTCCCTGCGTCGACGGCGGCGTGTAGAGACCCTCGTAGCGCATCCGGCGGAACGCGATGCGGCAGCCGAGCTGGTCGAACATCGTCGCCCCCCACATGTCGGAGCCCTCCAGCGGCTTCGGCGCAAACGACAGCGCGGACGACGGCTGCGTCGCCGCCGTGTGGTCGTCCAGCGCCGCACCCTGCGGCGCGGGCTTCTCGACCACGGGGAGCAGAGACTTGCCGCTGCGGCGATCGAGCACATAAACGTCGCCCTGCTTGGTCGGCTGCACGAGCGCCGGAACCGTCTCGCCGCCGACCTCGAGGTCGACCAGGCTGGGCTGTGCCGGGACGTCGTAGTCCCAGAGGTCGTGATGCACGGTCTGGAACACCCATCGCAGCTTGCCGGTAGCGAGATCGAGCGCGACGACCGAAGACGAGAAGCGCTCCTCGGCGGCGCTGCGCCGGGCACCGTATTGGTCGGGAGGCGCATTCCCCATCGGAAGATAGACGAGCCCGAGCTCGGGATCGACGCTTGCTATCGACCAGCTGTTCGGCGAGTTCGGCGTGTAGACCTTGTCGGGCGCGATCGGCGCCGTCTCGTCGGGGTTGCCGGAATCGAAATTCCAGACAAGCGCTCCCGTGTTCGCGTCGAAGGCGCGGATCACGCCGGACGTCTCATGCGTCGACACGTTGTCGAGCACCGTGCCGCCGACCACGATCAATCCGCGCGCGACGACCACCGGGGAGGTCGAGTAGTAGCCGCCCGGATTCACGTTCGGCATGTTCGCCCACAGGTCGATCTGCCCGGTGCCGCCGCCGAAGTCGCTGCACACGGAACCGGTGGCCGGATCGATCGCGATGATCCGGCCGTCGGCGGTCGGCATGAAGAGCTTCGCATCGCAGTGCTCGACCACAGGACCGTTGGCAGCGATCGGAAGATCGACCTTCGACGAGCGACGAACCTCCTGGTTGCCCGCCACGACATCGGCGCGCGCCTTGCCGTCGTAGTAGGAAAGGCCACGACACGTCAGGTGCTGCAGCGCGAGCGCGTCACGAATCTTCGGGTCGTATTCCCAGATCCGCTTTCCGGTCGTCGCATCGAGCGCGATCACGTGCTGGTGGGGGGTGCACAGGAACAGTCGATCGCCGATCTTCAACGGCGTGACCTCGAACGTCGTCTCCGGCGGATCGCCCTCCTGTCCGCGCAGGTCGCCGGTCTCGAAATGCCAAGCGACTTCGAGCCGCGAGACGTTGTCCGGCGTGATCTGCGACAGCGGCGAATAGCGCCGGCCCGCACCGGTGCGCCCGTACTCGTGCCACTCGCCAGGCGGTACGTCGGAGTGCGCCTGCGCGGCAGCGGCCTCGCCGGCGCGTGCAGCGGTGCCGTCGATGCGATGCGGATGGGAGAACCACGAAACGACGCCGACAACGAAGAAGAGCGCCAGCGAGACGGCAAGCGCCGCCCGCGCCGGCCACCAGCGGCGCGAGCCGTCGTCGTCGCCGAGTCGACGCGCGATCCACGCGCTGACCAGCAGCAGGCCGACGACGAAGAGCACGTCTCCGCGCGCGGCGAGCGGCCACCAGTCGAGCCCCGCTTCCCACAGCGCCCACGCAAGGGTGCCGAGCACGAGCGCCGCGTACAGCCAAAGCGCCGAGCGTCTCCTGCGCCACAACAGCCACGCGACGCCGAGCAGCACGAGGCCGGCTACCACGTAGTACCAGGACCCGCCGAGCGCGACCAGCCAAGCCCCTGCGCCGAGCAGGTACAGGCCCATCAACGCGACAAGGATCGCAACGAGCGAGAGCCATCCGCTCCTTGTGCCGGTGGTCATCTGCAACTCCCGATTGGCGATCGGTACGGCGCCGCAAGTTGCGATCCCGACCGAGCGCGAATGCGGCGGCGGCGACGGGCGAGACCAGGCCGGTGGCGAAGGAAGCTCTTAACATGGCACGACGACCCGCCCCTGGAGACCTCGATGCCCGCCTACCTGATCGGCCACGTGAACGTACGCGACGCCCAACGCTGGGCGCAGTACCGCAGCAGCGTTCCGGCAACGCTTGCCGGCTGGGGCGGAGCGCTGGTCTTTCGGGGTCGCCTGGCCCAGACATTGAGCGGCGAGCCGCCGTACGCGGAGACGGTGGTGCTGCGCTTCCCGGACCTCGCATCGATCGACGCATGGCATCGCTCGGCCGAGTACCAGGCGTTGATCCCGTTGCGGCAGGCGGCGGCAGACGTGCAGCTCGCCAGCTACGAATCGGACGATTGAGCGCGTTGCACCGGAGGCCGGCGCGGCTTTCAGAGAGAGTCGAAACTCCCCCCGCGGCCCCGGCCGGCTGCGAAGCGCGCGGCGCCGGCCGACGATTCCTCGCGAATCACCGGAGCACCGCCGCGGCCTTCGGCCTTCAGTGCGTCGGCGAGGCCGGTGTCCCATTGGCGATATACCGACAGACGGTCCGCGCGCAGGCAGCGCTGCGGAAAACGCGCGAGCTCGTGCGCGAGACGCTCGGCCGCCTCGCGCGCACTACCGCGAGCGACGAGCCGGTCGACGAGACCGAAGGACAGCGCTTCTTCGGCCGGCACCGGCCTGCCGGTGAGAATCATGTCGAGCGCGCGGCCCTGGCCGATGAGCCGCGGCAGCCGCACGGTGCCGCCGTCGACGAGCGGCACGCCCCAGCGCCGGCAATACACGCCGAACACGGCATCGGCGCCGGCCACGCGCAGGTCGCACCAGATCGCCAGCTCGAGACCGCCCGCCACCGCATGCCCTTCGACCGCGGCGATGACCGGTTTTCCCAGCAGCATTCGCGTCGGTCCGAGCGCCCCGTCGCCTTCCGGCTCGAAATGCATGCCGGTGGCCACCTGCTTCAGGTCGGCGCCGGCGCAGAAGTCGGGACCGTTGCCGGTGAGCACGGCGACGCTCGCGCCTTCGTCGGCATCGAAGGCGACGAAGGCTTCCCGCAGTGCGCGAGCGGTCTGCTCGTCGATCGCGTTGCGCTTGGCCGGCCGGTCGATCACGATGGTGACGACCGGACCGCTGCGCTCGACGAGAACGGTGGCTGCCTGGCTTTCGGTCACGGCTTCTTCGTCTCGGGCGTGACGATCGGGTTCGGACTGGGACCCGCTCCCGGCATCGTGGTGGTTCCCGAATGGCTGCGGCTGCGCACCGCAGCGCCCGTTCCGCTCATCGCGACGCCGCTGACCGGGGCAACCGTCGCTTCGCTCTCCTCGTCGTGGCGCTCCTCGGCCTCGCGCTCTTCGCGTGCCGCCTGGTCCGCGCCGCGCTCGTTGTCGGCGGGGCCTTCACTGCTGCCGGCCCTGGGCCGACCGGGCCGGTTCTGCCGTTCGCCTTCGCTCTTCGTGTCCTTCATGATCGCTCCGTGTTGGTTCTCCGACGCGAGCGCAATGCAGGTGCCCGAACGCGCGACACTTCGACGATGCAACGCCTTGCGCACGCGCACGACGTCCACTTCTCCCGGAATGCGCTCGATGTCGAAGCGCAGATCGCGCGCCAGCGCGAGCATCGGCAGGTTCGACGCGAGGACGTCGCCGGCGATCGCGTCGTAGCCGTCGCGCTGCGCGCGGCGCACGAGCCGCGAGATCAACGCGGTAGCGAGGCCCTGGCGGCGCCAGTCTTCGGCAATGGTGACGGCGAACTCGCAGGTACGGGCGTCGCCCACGGTCGAGCGCAGGTACTGCGCAGCGCCGACGATGTCGATGCCGTGGATCGCGGGAACGGTTGCCACCAGCACGAAGTCGATGCCGCGGCGCGGATGCACGCCGCGTTCGACGGCGGCCGGATCGAGATGCTTCTTGTACTGCAGGAACCGCGAGTAACGGGACTCGTCCGACAGGCGCTCGAAGGCGTCGACGATCTCGGGAGCATCGGACTCCTCGATCTCGCGCACGGTGACTTCGCGACCGTCGCGCAGCACGAGGCGGCGCGGGCGGTATCGCGAAGAACGGGCACGTGGGGCAGGCATGCGTATCGAATGTGCGCTATAGCTGCGGGCACGCAGCGACAGTATCCCCATTACGACCAGCACCAGGCTCGAATCGTAGCCTGCGTCCACGTGGCGCACGCGCAACATCAGCCGCTTTCCGGCGGCGACGCTCGATCCGGATCGAAACCTGGGGAGGGCAATCAGGAATCGTTCGCGGCCCGCAGCGCCGCTCGCAGTCGCCCGAGCAACGCGTCGAGCGCCTTCAGGTCGTCGCGGCCGAATCCGCGCATCAATTGCGCGAGTCGTTCGTTGTGCGCGGGAATCGTGCGCGCAGCCAGGCGCTTGCCGCGCGCCGTCAGCCGAACGCGTTGCACGCGAGCGTCGTCGGCATCCCGCCTGCGCTCCACGAGCCCTGCCGTCTCGAGGCGGCCGATCACGTCGGTGATGCTTCCCTTCGTCACCATCAACCGCTGCGATAGCTCGCCCATCGTCGGCTCCTCGGGCGGTCGGGCAAGCTGCGCGATGACGTCGAAGCGCGCGAGCGTCGTGTCGAACCCGGTGCGCAATCGCTCGCGCAGTTCGTTCTCGATCAGGTTCGAGCAGGCGAGCATGCGCAGCCACACGCGTGCCTCGAGGTTCTTCTGCCGGCTCTCTTCGACTGCGTCCGTACGGTCGTCCATCGTTCTTCGTTCCGCGTATAGTTGAAGCTTAAACTGTTTGCTGGAAACATCGGGAGCGGCTTCGATGTGGCGCCCGCCGCAGAAGATCAAGTGGAAACCGAAACCCGGGACGTGGCCGTCGCGCGAACAGGCCGACGCCTCGCGCCTGTTCTCGCCACTGCAACGCGGCCCGCTGGCGCTGGCCACGCGCACCTGGGTGCCGGCGATGGTGCCCTGGCGGGCCACCGAGGACGGCTTCGTCACGCAGGACAACATCGACTGGTATGCGCGCTTCGCCGCCGGCCGACCCGGCGCGGTCGTGCTCGAAGCCACCGGAATCCGCGATGTCCCGAGCGGTCCGCTGCTGCGCATCGGACACGACCGGTTCGTGCCGGGATTGCGGCGCGTGGTCGACGCCGTGCGCGAAGCGAGCGGCGGGGAGACGAAGCTCTTCATCCAGCTGATCGACTTCCTGGCGATTCGCCGCCGACCCGAGCCGGCGAAGTACTTCGGACGGCACCTGGTCGTCACCGAACGGCATCGCGACGCCCTCGGTCTCGCCGATGCACCGGAGGCAGCCGTGCGCGCTGCGCTGCTCGCGCTGCCCGACGAGCGGCTGCCCGAAGTGCTCGACGCAAGCGAGCTCGAGGCGCTGCGCATGGGTGCGCGCGAGCGCGTCACCGACGTCGAACTGCCGCATGTCCGTGAGCTCCCTCGGGTGCTTCCCGACCTCTTCGCCGACGCAGCGCGCCGCGCGCGCGAAGCCGGCTTCGACGGCGTCGAACTGCACTACGCGCACGCCTACACGATGGCGTCGTTCCTGTCGGCGCGGAACACACGCGACGACGGCTACGGCGGCTCGCGCGAGAACCGCGCACGCCTGCCGCTGGAAGTGCTCGAGCGCGTGCGATCGACGGTCGGCAACGACTACGTCGTGGGCTGCCGCTACCTGTCCGAGGACTGCATCGACGGAGGCTCGACGGTCGACGACGCGATCCACTTCGGCGTCGCATTCGCGAAAGCCGGAATGGACTTCCTGTCGCTGTCGCGCGGCGGGAAGTTCGACGACGCGAAGCAGCCGGCGATCGGCGCGTCGGCCTATCCGTACACCGGGCCCAGCGGCTACGAGTGCATGCCGGCGCACGTGTCCGACGAGCGCGGGCCCTTCGGGCGGAACTTCGAACCGTCCGCGCGCATCCGCCGCGCGATTCGCGCGGCCGGGCTGACGACGCCGGTGGTCGTCACCGGCGGCGTTCACGGCTTCGAGCAGGCGGAGGCGCTGCTGGCCTCCGAGCGCGCCGACGTCGTCGGCTTCGCGCGCGCGAGCCTGGCCGATCCCGACTGGTTCATGAAGGTGCGCACCGGCCATGGCGACGCCGTCGCGATGTGCATCTACGCGAACTACTGCGAAGCGCTCGACGAGCGGCACGAAGAGGTGACGTGCCAGTTATGGGACCGCACGGCGCTCGACGAACCGGGCGTGCGCAAGACAAAGGACGGCAAGCGCAGGCTCACGCCGCCCGCATGGGTCGCGCCGGACTGATCGCGACGGGGGCGACGCTCAGCCGCTCAATGCCCGCCGCACGACGCGCCGGCGTCTTTTGCGGTATGTCCGGCATGATCGGCGCCCTCCTCGCGGCTCGCTGCCTTCCAGACCGATTCGACGTAGTGCACGTAGGGAACGTACGCATCCACGTACTCGCGCCCCGCGCGCACGTCGTCGACGGTGAAATCGCTCTTTTCGACCGCGCGGCGGAATCGCGCCATCACCCCATGCCGGACCTTGTCGGAAATCAGCGCCACCAGGGCCTCAGCTTTCGACGTCGACTTCTCCGCCAACGCGCCATCCGCCGCGGGCACGGCCGGCCCGTGGTCGAGTCCGGCCGGCTTCAAGCCGGTGAACGCAGCGCCTTCTCCGGCGCGATGCACGCGAACCAGCGTCTCGAGGAAGTGCCGATCGGCGAGTGACTTCGCCTGCGGCCCGAGAGCGCGCACGCTCCGGGCGTGTTCGAACGCGTGGCGGATTTCGTCCTCGTCTTCAGGGCGCACCCACGGCAGCACGCGATTCACGTTGCCGTCCTCGAGCGACTGCCTGGCCAGCGTCACCAGAGGCCCGTCGAGCGTGTCGCAGTGGCCGATCGCCCCGAGCATCAGCAGCCCGGCATCGCCGCCGAGCGCTAACGCCGATTCGTAACCCAGCAGATGCGCCGCCGCGCGCTCGACAAGGACGGCGCCGACAACGGCGAGAAGCCGTGTGCGCCGCGAAAGGTGGAAGCTCGATTGCATGGATGAATCCTCACGAAGAAGCCGAGAAGCAGAAGCGCGGCGGACGCCGCGTACAAGGGTGTAACGAGCGGCGGGCGGAAAAGTTCCCGGGGGGCGGGCGCTGCGAGGATTCGGCAGGCTGCCGACCCGCTTGCGTCTCAGGCCTTCGCCTGCCCCTTCTACTTCCCACGCTCGATCGTCCCCGCCGCGCACAGCGCGCTGGCGAGCGCCAGCGCGCAGGCGACGAGCATCACGACACGAAATCCGTGCAGGAACGCCGCGTCGTAGGCGAACTGCACGGCGTGACGGGCGAAGCCCTGCACCTGCTCCGGCACGCGCGCCTCGGCCAGCGCCGGCGCCTGCGCGATGATCGCCGCACGCACTTCGGGGGCGATGCGCAGCGCATCGATTCGCGCTTCCAGCGACGAGGTGAAAACTCCGACGGCGATAGCGCCGAGCAGCGCCACGGCGAGCACTCCGGCGATGCGCGCCACCGCGTTGTTGATGCCCGACGCGGTTCCGGCATGGCGGTCATCGACCGAGCTCATGACAACTGTCGTCAGCGGGGCCACGCTAATCGTCATGCCCAGACCGAGCACGATCATCGCGGGAAAGAAGCTCGTCCAGTACGACTCGGCAACGGCGGGCGCAGCGAGCAGCGCGAAACCGACGGCGGCGATCACCGGTCCGACGATCAACGGCGGGCGCGCGCCGTAGCGCGCGACCAACCCGCCCGACCAGCGCGACAGCGAGCCCATCATCAGCGTGAGCGGCAGGAACGCCGCGCCCGCGGCCGTCGCCGAGTACCCCTGCAGCCGGATCAGGTTGAACGGCAGGAAGAAGAGCGCGCCGCTCAACGCGCAGTACAGCAGCAGCGTCATCGCGTTGGCGCCCGAGAAGTTGCGCGACGAGAACAAGGCCAGTGGCATCATCGGAGCGCGCGCAACCCGCTGCGACCAGACGAAGGCCGCGAGCAGCAGCACCCCGGCCGCGAGCGCGGCGAGCACCGCCGGATTCGACCAGCCCCGCTCGGCCGCATCGGTCAAGCCCCAGCAAAGCGCCCCGAGGCCCGAGGTCGCGAGCAGCGCGCCGCGCCCGTCGATCGGTGCGCGTTCGGCCGCACTGCGGAACTCGGGCACGCGCAGGAACGCCGCCGCGAGCGCGACGACCGCCACCGGGACGTTGACGAAGAAGATCGCCCGCCAGGTGAACGCGTCGACCAACCAGCCGCCGAGCACCGGACCCAGCGCGGTGGTCAGCGCGGAGAACCCCGCCCAGGTGCCGATCGCACGACCGCGCTCGTTCTTCGGATAGGCGGCGCTGATCAGCGCGAGGCTGTTGGGCACGAGCAATGCGCCACCGACGCCTTGTACCGCGCGGGCGAAAACGAGCGCCTCGGCGTCGGGCGCGAGACCGCAGGCGACCGACGCGAGCGTGAACACGACGATACCGATGACGAACACGCGGCGTCGCCCGAATCGATCGCCGGCCGAACCGCCGACGAGCATCAGCGCGCCGAGCATCAGCAGGTAGGCGTTGACCACCCACTGCACGCTGCGGATCGATACGCCGAGTTCCGCCTGCAGCGCCGGGAGCGCGACGTTGACCACCGACCCGTCGAGAAACGCCATGCCCGAGCCGATGATCGAGGCGGCGAGCACCCACCGTCGCGCACGTTCGGGGCACGGCGCGGCCGCGGAAGCGCCGGCTTGCAGGACCCCTGCGTCGCAGGGCGCTGCGCCGTGCGCGATCATCGCCGCGTCAGCCCAGTTCGAACACGCGCAACTCGACCCGTTCCGGACGCCGCGCGCCGGTGCCGACGAACAGACGCTCCATCATCCACGCGAGCGACGGCGCCGACGTCTCGAACCGCGGCACGCAGCGGAAATAGACGAGCGACGGATCGACCGGTTCACCGCGCGCGAGTTTCGCGATCGTCTCGGCCGAACCGCTGCGCAGCGCGAGGTTCTCGACATAGATGCGGTCGCCCGCGTCGGTCTCGATCACGTAGCGCGCCTCGAGACGCGCCGCGCGATCGCCCACGAGAATCTGGAAGTCGGCGCCGCCGGGCAGCACCCGCCCCTGCCAGGCGCCGTTCGGATGCTCGCAGAGCACTCGGCCGTTCGTGATCGGGATCACCCGGCGGTGGCCGTAGCCGAAGGAGGAGGCCGCCGGGCCGATCTCGATCGGCGCGCCGACTTGGACGTCGAGCCGAAGACAGGGCCGCAACTCGGGTGCGGGAAGCTCCGGGAAGGACGCGATGTTCTCGTTCATGGTCGGCTGATCCTTCAGTACACCACGACCCGATCGCCCACCTTCACCTGCTCGTACAACCACTTCGCGACCTGGTAGTCGCGCAACTGGCTGCAGCCGTGCGAGCCGCTCTCGTAGCCCTTGTCGGCGAAGTCCTGCGAGAAGTGCACGGCGACGTTGCCCTCGTAGAAGATCGCGTAGGGCATCGGCGTGCGCTCGCCGAAGATCTTCGAGATCGTGTCGCTGTTCTTGTACCAGATGCGGAATTCGCCTTCCGGGCTCTCCCATCCGGGTCGTGCGAAACGGGCCTCGCGCGTGAACTTCACTTCGCCGTCGACGACCCAGGACATCACGCGCTGCCGCCGCGAGATGCAGATCACCTTGCCTTGTGCGCAGCGCGCATCGAGTGCCTGCGTCAACGCGCTGGCCGGCGGCGCATCGAAGAGGTCGGCATAGCGCGGATTGCGCGTGCGCTGCACCAGCGGCACCCACGCGCGCTCGTCCATGACGTCGCTCGGAGCCAGACCGACGCGCGACCGCCACGCTTCGATCGCATGGCGAGTGACGTCGTCGAAGGTTCCGTCCAACGGGCCCCGGTACAGGCCGGTTTGTCGCAGGCGGTGCTGCAACTCCCGTACGTAACCCTGCTGCTGCGGGCTCGTGAACCACGGACCGATGTCGCGATTGTTCAGTTCGGCCTCGGTAGGGGGATGCGAGCGCTCGAGCAGCACGTTCCACGTTGCCGAGTCGACCACGCCGGTGACGGGCAACCCACTGTCGCGCTGCAGCTTCTGCACCCCCTCGCGCGTGAGCGCGCCGAAGCGGTCGTCGACGTTGTCGACGGCCAGGTACTTCGCATGGCGCAGCCGCACCTGCAGTTCCCGCACTCGAGGCGATCGCATGCGAAAGCGCAGTTCCGGCTCGGACGACTCGGGCGTCATCCGCCTGCCGGATGCGGCATCGCCTGCGCGAAACGTTGCATGAGCGGAAGCGAATTCGAGCGGGCGCTGTGCACCGCTCGCCTGTCCGGCCCACGCGCCGAACCCGAAGGCCAACACGAGGAAAGCGGCAATCCGGGAGCGAGAAGAAAAGTGCCTGGAAGTCATGATGATGCGGTGATTCACCGGGGCGGACCGGATGCCGCATTATTTCATCCGATCGGAATTCGCTCGGCATGATTTACGCCACGGAATCGAGGATCTCAGGCGTTTCGAAATCCGCCTCGACGTTCCTTCCGGAACGACCGCTCGACCACGCGCGAGATCGTAAGACCCTGCACCAGGATCGAGAATACGACGACGCAATACGTCAGCGTCACGATCGCATCGCGCTCCGCTCCTGCCGGCAGCGACAGTGCGAGAGCAACGGAGATCCCGCCGCGCAGCCCGCCCCAGGTCAGGACGCGGCCCGATCGTGGAGGAAGACGCAGGCTTTCCGAGAACACGGCGACCGGCAAGCCGACGGTGAGCCAGCGGGCCGCGAGCGTAAGGACGATCGCGGCGGCGCCCGCCTGCAGGAGCGCCGCCGAAAACGAGAGCACGACCACCTCCATTCCGATCAGCACGAACAGCACCGCGTTCAGGATGTCGTCGAGCAGTTCCCAGAACACGTCGACGTAGTGTCGCGTCGTCTCCGACATCGCACATGCGCGGCCGCGGTTGCCGATGACCAGGCCGCACAGGACCATCGCGAGCGGGCCCGACACGTGCAGGTGCAGCGCGAGCGCATAACCGCCGATCACCGTGGCCAACGTCAGCAGCACCTCGACCTCGTAGTCGTCGATCGTGCGCATCAGCCGATACACGCCGAAGCCGAGTGCAAGGCCGAGGGCCATGCCGCCACCGACCTCGCGCACGAACAGCAAACCGACCGAGGCCGCGGTGGGCAATGCGTGATCGGCGAGCGCTCCGATGAGCAACGAGAAGAGCACGATCGCCATGCCGTCGTTGAGCAGCGACTCTCCCGCGATGACCGTCTCGATCGCCGGCGGCGCCCCCGCCGACTTCAAGATGGCAAGAACGGCGATGGGGTCGGTGGGCGAGATCAGCGCGCCGAACAACAGGCAGTGAATCAGCGACAGTTGCAGTCCTGCCCAGGGCAGGACGAGCCACAGGCCGAGCCCGACGATGCCCGCCGAAAACAGCGTGCCGACGAAGGCCAGCGAGTACACCTGCCAGCGGCGCTGACGAAGGCGGCTGAGGTCGATGTGCATCGCGCCTGCGAACAGCAGCACCGAGAGCATCCCCTCCATCAGGACGTCCGAGAAGTCGATGGACTCCAGCAGGGACGTCTCGTAGCTTCGAGCCCAGTGCATCACGCCGAGCCGGTCGAGCACCACGACCGCGAGCGACAGGACGAGCGCGATCGCCATCACGCCGATCGTCGTCGGCAATCGCACGAAGCGTGCGTTGGCGTAGACGAGCAACCCGGTGACGACGAGAAAGACGGCAATGATCTCGAGCACGGAAAGCGCGGCCGGGTCGGCTGCCGAGCTGGAATGATGACGATCGGTGACAGCAAGGTCGATGCCCTGACGGCCGACTTCGGAGCGGACGGCGCGACGAAGCGGTCGCGCTCGACGCGGGAGGCGATCGACGAGGCATTGCAGGCGTGGCGCTGCGCGGAGTGAATCTCGGCGGCTGGCTGCTGCTGGAGAAATGGATGGTGCCGAGCCTGTTCGACGGGCTCGCCCGACCGAGTACCTGAAGGGCTACTACCTGAAGGCCTGCGAGCGCATCCGCCGGCACTGCCCGGCGGAGCGGGTGGCGGTGGTGCCGCCGCCGCGTCGAGCCGCGCGCGCCTACCGCTCGCGAGCGATCCGTTCGCCGGCCCTGCCGTGCAAACGCGGCAGCAGCATCCCGACTTGCGAGCGGTAACCGCGATAGCGCTCGCCGAATTGCGCGACGAGATCGCGTTCCTCGAACCAGATGCCGACGAGGATGTAACCGGTGCACGCTGCGGAGAACAACAGGTGGCCCGCCGTCATTACCGGGGCGGCCCAGAACACGAGCAGGAAGCCGAGGTAGAGAGGGTGACGCACGATGCGGTAGAGGCCCGGCGTGCGGAACTCGGGTTCGGGGAGCCTGCGTCCGGTCAGGCGTGCGAAGACCTGGCGCAGGCCGAAAAGCTCGAGGTGGCTGATCAGGAAAGTGCTGACGAGCACGACGACCCAGCCGAGCAAGTACACCGCCCGGACGCCGGCGGCAATCGCGGGATCGCCGACGCTCCAGATCACCGGTTCCGGGATGGGACGCCATTGCCACATCAGCAGCGCGAGCGCTCCGGTCGCAGCGAGCACGTAGGTGCTGCGCTCCACGTGGAGCGGCACGATGCGCGTCCACCAGCGCTTGAACGCGCGCCTCGCCATGATGCTGTGCTGGAGCGCGAAGAGTGTGAGGAGCGACAGGTCGACCAGCAGCGCTTGGGCAAGCGACGCCGACTCGCCGATGTCGACCGACTTCGGAACCGCGATGTCGCCGACGAAGCCGATCGAGTAGACGAACGTCGTCAGGAAGAGCCCGTAGACGACGACGCCGTAGAGGACGGACAGGAGTGCGCTCATGATTCCCTCCATTCAGTGGTTTGCAGGACGCGGCAGACGCGATGCGCGACCCCGACGGTTCGCACTTTCCGCAAGCGGCGTCACGGCGGCGTGAGCGGGAGCCCAAGCCCGCGTAAAAAAGGCGTAAAAACGGGGGGATGGACCGCCTGATGATCCGTGTTCTCGGCGGGCTCGACGTGCAGCTCGCCGAGCGCGTCAGGCCGCTCGAGCTGCCCACCCGCAAGTGCCGCGCACTGCTCGCCTACCTCGCGCTGTCGCCCGCGATGTCGCGCTCGCGCGAGCATCTGGCAAGTGTGTTCTGGTGTCGAAGCGCCGAAGAGCAGGCGCGCGCGAGCCTGCGCCAGACGCTGTCGAGTACGCGCAGGTCATGCTCGGGCGATTCGCTCGTGCACGCCGACGCCGATTCGGTATGGCTCGATGCAGGCCGGGTGGACGTGGACGCGCTGCAGTTCGAGCAGCTCGCGTCGCAGGACGCGACCGAGTCGCTGCAGGCAGCGGCGGCGATGTACCGCGGCGAGTTGCTCGCCGGCTTCAGCCTTCGGGAAGAGGTCTTCGAGGAATGGCTCGCGACACAGCGACGCCGCCTTCACGAGCAGGCGGTACGAACGCTCTCGGAGCTGCTCGCCCGTCACGAGCGGGCCGAGCGGCACGCGCGGGCGATCGACTTCGCCGAGCGACTGACGGCCCTCGATCCGCTGCACGAAGCGGCCCACTGCGCACTGCTTCGCCTGTATTCGCGGGCGGGCCGACCCGACGCGGCGTTGCGCCGGTACGAGGCCTACGCGCGCCTTCTCCGGCGCGAGCTCGACATCGTCCCGTCGGAGCACGTCCGGCAACTGGCCGAGCAGATCGGCCGGGACAGCGCGCCCGACCCGACAGTCCGTCCGACGCCCGTCGAGAAAGGCGTTGCGGTGCATGGCGCCGAGGCGGAACACGAGGCGGTGGCGCCGCCGCGGGCCGAGCGAAAGCAGGTGACGGTGCTGCGCGCATGGATCCGGACGGCACAGCACGATCCCGACGCGGAGGCGGCGTTCGAGCGCGTCGACCCACTGCTGAGCGCGATCTCGCAGGCCGCGCAGCGCTTCGGCGGCACGATCAGCCACGTCGGCGACGATGGGGTGACGTCACTGTTCGGTGCACCGGTGGCGCAGGAGGATCACGCGGTTCGTGCCTGCCGAGCGGCGCTGGCGATGCGCGAGACGATCGCGTCCTCGCGGGCCGAGGCGAGCGGTCTTCGCATCGCAGTTCATTCGGGCGAAGCGATCGTGCGCCCGTCCGACGACGAGCGCTCGCGCGGCTACGACGCAATCGGCCCGATCATGAAGATCGCGACGCAGCTCGATGGCGTTCTCGCGCCCGGCGAAATCGGCGTCACCGCCGACGCCGCGCGCAGGGCCGAAGGCTTCGTCGCGCTCGACGGACCCACGGCGAGATCGCTCCCCGGCATCCGGGAGCCCGTCCGGCTTTTCGGGCTGCGGGCAATGACGCCGCTACGGCTGCGTTGGCAGGCGCGTTCGGCGCGGCGCCTCACGCGGCTCGTCGGCCGCGAGACGCAGTTGGATCAGCTCGGCCAGTTGCTCGCCCGCGCGGCGGGGGGCGCGGGCCAGGTGGTCGCCATCGTCGGCGACGCTGGAATCGGCAAGTCACGACTCGTGCACGAATTCGTCGCATCGCAGGAACCGGACGACTACGTCGTACGCGAGACGGGTACCGTGTTGCACGAGTCGGGCGCCACGTACCTGCCGATCGGGAACCTGCTGCGCGGCTGGTTCGCGATCGCGACGACCGATACGCAGGACGAAGCGGCCGCGAAGTTGCGAAGGGGCCTCGAGGCGCTCGATCCGGCCCTTGTACGGGTTTGCAGTGCGCTGGCGAACCTTCTGGATCTGCCGTCGGACGATCCGCAGTGGCGCGCGTCGAGCCCGTCGCAGCGGCATCAGCGCACGCTCGATGCAGTGACCACACTGGTGATGCGCCAGAGCGAATCGCAACCGCTGATACTCGTCGTCGAGGATCTGCACTGGGTCGACGCCGGCACGCAGGCCGTGCTGGAGCATCTGGTCGACCGGATTTCCGCATGCAGCGTGCTGCTGCTGCTGACGCACCGCCCCGAGTATCGGCACCCGTGGCTGGGCAGGAGCTACTTCTCGCAGCTTCGTTTGAATCCGCTGGGCGCCGACGGTGCCGACCGCCTGCTGCGAGATCTGCTCGGTGCCGACGCAGCGCTGGACGCGTTGCGCACCCAGCTCGTCGAGCACGCAGGCGGCACACCCCTTTTTCTCGAGGAATCGGTCCGCGCACTGGCGGATGCCGGAGTGCTGTCGGGCCGCACCGGCGAGTACCGCGTCGCCAAACCGCCGGGCAACGTCGAGATTCCTTCGACGGTGCACTCCGTTCTTGCCGCGCGCATCGATCGGCTTCCCGCCGCGCAGAAAAGCCTGCTGCAGACGGCTGCCGTGATCGGCCAGGACGTGCCGGTGGAACTACTGCTGCCGGTCTGCGGGCTCGATCCGGAGTCGCTGCACGAAATGCTCGGACACCTGCAGGCTGCCGAGTTCCTGTACCAGAGTCGTCTCCTTCCCGCGCCGGAATATTCGTTCAAGCACGCGCTCACGCGCCGGGTGGCGTACGAGAGCGTGCTTCGCGAACGACGGCGCGCGGTTCACCGGCATCTCGTCGACGTCATCGAGACGCGGTACGCAGCCCGCCTCGACGAGCACGTGGAACGGCTCGCGCACCACGCGCTGGCGGCCGAAGAGCCGGCGAAAGCCGTCGAGTACCTGTTCCGTTCGGCGAACAAGGCGCTGCAACGTTCGTCGCACGGGCAGGCGATCGGCTGGCTGAAGCAGGGGCTCGAGCGGATCCCCGCGCTACCCGATCCGGACGAGCGAAGGCGGCGCGAGCTCGACTACCGAAAGGCGATCGGCCTCGCGACGATGTCGGCCAAGGGCTGGGCCGACGTGGGGGTCCTGCAGGCGTACGACCGCGCGCGCGAGTTGTCGGAGGAGCTGGGCGACGAGCGCGAGCTCTTCATCGCGCTCCGCGGGGAAGGCCAATATCGGATGCTCGGCGGCGAATCGTCGACCGCGCACCGGCTCGGCGAGCGTTGCGCAGCGCTCGCCCGACGCTCCCCGGATACAGGCGTGCATCTGGAGACGCACCATCTGTTCTGGACGAACAGCTTCTTCATGGGACGGTACGCCGAGGCGGGCCTGCACTGCGAAAAAGGCGTCGCGCTCTACCGGTCCGAGCGCGACCACCCGCTCACGTACGTCTATTCGGGGCACGACCCCGGTGTTTGCTGTCGATCGTTCCAGGCGCTCGTGCGTTGCCTGTGCGGACAACCCGACCGGGCGATCACCGACTGCGACGACGCGCTCGACCTGGCAAACCGACTGGACCATCCGCTTTCGACGACGGTTGCGCTCTGGAGCCGTGCACTGGCGCACCTCCTGCGCGACGAGGCCGTCCTCGCACGCGACTGGGCCCAGCGAATCGTGACGATCAGCGAGACCTACCTGCTGCCGTTGACGCGATCGCAGGGGCAACTGCTGCTCGGCTGGGCGCTCGCACGACTCGGCGCACTCGACGAGGGAATCGCGCGAATGCGCGAAGGCGTCGAGGGCACGCAGGCCAGCGGCGCGGAGATGGGACTGCCCTATTTCGTTGCGCTGCTCGGCGAAGCGCTCGGCAAGGCGGGAAACCCGCGAGCGGGGCTGAAGGAGGTCGACCGCGCGCTGGCAACGGCGACGAGCCATGGCGCCCACTTTCAGCGACCGGAGATGCTGCGCCTCAAAGGCGATCTGCTGTCCATGCTCTCCGCGGCGAAGCGACGGCAGGCGCAGGCGTGTTATCGGACCGCGATGGACGAGGCAGGCCGCCAGGGCGCGACGTTCGTGCAGCTGCGCGCGGCGCTGAGCCTGGCCCGAGCGCTGATGTCGGAAGGACGATGCGACGAAGCGCGCGCGATTCTGCAGCCTGCGCACGCATCGCTGAAGGAAGGCCACGACACGAGCGACCTGAAGGAAGCGACCTCGGTCCTGGCGGAGCTCGGAGTCCCGCGCGCGTAACCGAGGCGATTTCGCCGCGACGGCGCAGGAGGCGGGCCTCCTGCGCCGCCCGTACTCAGTTGGCGTTGGGAACCAGTACGCTGTCGATGACGTGGATCACGCCGTTGTCGGCAACGATGTCGGACGCCACCACGTTCGCCCCGTCGACCGAAATGCCGCCCTGGGTCGCGACGGTCAGCGAGCTGCCCTGAACGGTGGGAACCTGACCGGCCTTCACGTCCTGCGCCATCACCTTGGCCGGGACGACGTGGTAGGTCAGGACCTTGGCGAGCATCGCCTTGTCGCGCAGCAGCGCGTCGAGCTGGTCCTTCGGAAGCTTGGCGAATGCCTCGTCGGTCGGTGCGAACACGGTGAACGGACCGGGGCCCTTCAGCGTGTCGACGAGGCCGGCTTGCTGGACGGCCGAGACCAGCGTCTGGAAGTTGCCGGCGGACGAGGCGGTATCGACGATGTCGGCGGCTTGCACCGACAAGGCCCCGCAGGCCAGGGCAGCGGCGATCAAGGTTTTTTTCATGGGTCACTCCGTGTGTTGGACGAGAAACGCGTTCGAGGGACCTGGGTCGGCGACGACGCCAGGGCGGTTATTTCGTCATTTGTCCTAGACAAAACGACCGCACGGGTTAGAGCATAGTCGTAAACTGCGGACCATGCAAGTGTTGTCCTGGACAAAATTGATTGCTACCCAAGAGAGCTCGTTCGATGCAGCCAGCCGCGCCTTTCGACATGACGATCGCCGACGTTGAGCGGGACACCGGCCTCGGGAAGGACACGCTGCGCGTCTGGGAGCGTCGATACGGATTCCCGCAACCGCAACGCGACGCGCAGGGCGAGCGACGTTATGCCGCCGCGGAGGTCGAGAAGCTGCGAACGATCAAGCGGCTGATCGACGCGGGCCATCGACCCGGCCGGCTGGTGACGCGCACGCTCGGCGAACTGAAGGCGCTGGGCGACAACGCGGCGACCGGCCCCGGGGAAATGCGCAGCGTGCGTGGCGACGAAGTCGATGCACTGCTTCAGCTGGTGGCGCGGCACGACGCGGACGCACTGCGGCACGCGCTGGCCGGGGCCGAGGCGCGCCACGGGCTGCGCGCCTTCGTCGTCGACGTCGTCGCCCCACTCACTCGGCGGGTGGGCGAGTCATGGATGCGCGGCGAATTGCGCGTCTTCGAGGAGCACCTGTTCACCGAGGCGATGCAGGCCGTACTGCATGCCGCACTGTCGAGCCTGCCTCCCGCGCGATACGGTCCACGCGTGCTGTTCGCCACCCTTCCCGGCGAGCCGCACGGCCTGGGACTGCTGATGGCGCAGGCGGTGATCGCGCTGGAGGATTGCCCGTGCCTTTCGCTGGGCGTCCAGGTGCCCGTGGCAGACATTGCGGCGGCCGCGCGCGCATGGCGCGCGAACATCGCCGCCATCAGCGCAACCGCGTGCATGAAGCGCAGCCTGTTGCTGGAAAGCCTTGCGCAGTTACGCTTGCAACTGCCGCCGGACTGCGCGTTGTGGGTCGGCGGCGCGGCGCCCGTGCTCGACCGGCATTCGCCGGACGGCGTCGTCCGCGTGCCGACGCTGGAGGCGATCGACGAGGCGTTGCAGCCGTGGCGCTGCGCGGAGTGAATCTCGGCAGCTGGCTGCTGCTGGAGAAATGGATGGTGCCGAGCCTGTTCGACGGACTCGGCGCCACCGACGAGACCAGCTGGTGCGCCGAACTGGGCGCCGCCGCCACCGAACGGCTGCGTCGCCACTGGCAGGAATTCATCACCCGCGACGACTTCGCCTGGATCGCCGAGCGGGGCATCGACGCCGTACGCATTCCGGTCGGGCATTGGATCTTCGGCCCACCCTACCCCTACCACCGCAGCTACGGCGCCGATCGCCATCCCTTCGTCACCGGCGGCATCGACGTGCTCGACCGCGCGCTGGACTGGGCGGAAACGTTCGGCCTGCGGGTCATGATCGACCTGCACGCGGCGCCCGGTTGTCAGAACGGTTTCGACAACGGCGGCATCAAGGATGTGGTCGAGTGGCACACGAAGCCCGAGTATCTCGAACACTCGCTGAGCGTGATCGAGCGACTCGCCGAACGCTACCGCGCACACCGCGCGCTGCACGCGATCGAGGTGCTCAACGAACCGCGCTGGGACGTGCCGACCGATTATCTGAAGGCCTACTACCTGGAGGCCTACGCGCGCATCCGCCGGCACTGCCCGGCGGAGCAGGTGGCGGTCGTGTTTCACGACGGCTTTCGCAGCCGCGACGAGTATCGCGGCTTCCTGCAGCCCCCGACCTGGCGCAACGTGATCTTCGACGT
The DNA here is from genome assembly GCA_021166725.1 of Burkholderiaceae bacterium. Classification (GTDB taxonomy): domain Bacteria; phylum Pseudomonadota; class Gammaproteobacteria; order Burkholderiales; family Burkholderiaceae_E; genus Zeimonas. The sequence continues at coordinate 21,840 of JAJPES010000022.1, forward strand.
CCATCGCTACCAGTGCTTCGAGCGCAGCGATATCGACATGGACATCTGTGGGCACGTCCGCAAGGCGGCCTGCGACTGGACCGACGAAGCCCGCGCGATCGAAGCAGCGCTCGGCATCCCGGCGATCTGCGGCGAGTGGAGCCTCGGGCTCGACCTGAAGGTGGTTTCGCTGTGGGCCGAGGGGCCGTTCACGCACGCACTCCAGCAGATGGACCGCTTCCAGCAGGACGCCGCCTGCCGCGCCTACGGCGCCTCTCAGCTGATCGCCTTCGCGCGGTACCACGGCTGGTTCTTCTGGAGCTACCGAACCGAGACGACACCGGCGTGGTCGTTCCGCGATTGCGTCGAGCGCGGCTGGCTGCCCTCGCGGTACTACTAGCCGGGAGCGCGACGCATGGCCTCCGATCGACCGCTACAGACCGAGCTCCTGCGCTGGAGCGAAGGCAACGCGGTTCTCATGATCGCGGTTGCGCTGGCAGCGGCTGCCGGGACGACGCTGCTTGTCTGTCTCGCGGCCTACCCGGAATCGCTCGATCATGCGCGGTCATCGGCGTCCAGGCATTCGACTTTCGGCAGCGCGTGCAGCGCCTGCCGGAAGGCGTCGCTGACCTCGCGGTTCAGGCTGCGCCGATCGAGATCGAACTTGGCGTCGAGATATTCGGCGAAAGACACGGGCATGGCTCAGGATGGTCCTTCACTGAACCCGGCGAGAAACCTTTGACGGAAATCTTCCATCAGCCAAACCGGCGCCGCGGCATCGGGCCACATGCCCGCGCTCCATCCCCAATCGGCGGTCGCCCCGAGGACGGCAGGGTCGCGGGAGAGAAGATGGATCGGGACGTCGAACGAAGCAGTATCGCCACCGGCAACCCAGGCTACCGGCTGATGATCGCCCACGATCACGAACAGCGTGTCGTCACGGCCGTACGCGGCCACGTAGGCCATCAGCACGCGCAGCACGTAGTCGATCGAGCCGAAGTACTGTGCGCGGATGCGATCGGTATCGCGCCAGACGACTTCCGGTGCATCGCCTGCCCGCGCGTGAGGCGTGAATACCGACCCGTCGCCGATCGCGTCCCAGTCGAGCACCGGCGGAATCGGCGTCCACGGCGCATGACTCGAAACGAGAGCCACGGTCGCCATGATCGCCGGCCGGTCGCGCCGACCGAGCTCCAGGCGCTGCAACGCCGACAGCGTGTACTGGTCGGGCATCGTGACCCAGTTGAAGCGCGCTCCTGCATAGCCGAGGTCGCTCGCAGCATAGACGCGGTCGAAGCCGAAGAAGGCGGCTTGCGGCCAGGGCCGCTCGACCGCCGGCATGACGGCCAGCGTGCGCCATCCTGAGCGGTGGAAGTCGCCGATCAGCGTCTGCCGATCACTGAGAACGAGGCGCTCGTGACGACGCTGTCTGTCGATTCGCAGGCCCGAAAGCAGCGTGGCGTGCGCGAGCCAGCTCTGCCCGCCCTGGATCGGCGAGCGCAGCCACGCGCTGCGCGCAGCGAAGCCGGCGGCGCGGGCTGCCTCGTCGAAATCGGCCATCGCGTGTCGCATCGCAGATGCGTACAGCGGGTTCTCGAGCGTGCTTCTTCCGTACGACTCGACGATCAGAAGCAGGACGTCGACATCGCGCAGGCGTCCGAGCAGACGATCGGAAGGCAGTCGGGCGACGGGATCGTCGAGCAACTCGGCGCGAAATCGCACCTGGTCCTGCACGCCTTGCACCACCGATAGCAGGTGCTTCGCCACCGATCGGCTCGCGTCGGCCGTAGTGACAGCCGGTGTCGGTCCCCGTGCGCCGGCCAGATGAACGGCAGCGACAAGACCCGTCGCGATGGCGGCTGTCACGGCCAGGCGCCCACGCAAGGCTTCGGGAGGACGGAGCGCACCGATCGCCCAGTAGATCAGAGCGACCGCGGCGAGCCAGGCGAGCGCCACTGCGATCATCAGTGCCACGGTGCCCGCGGCGCCGATGGCTCCGGCAAGCAACCCGATGCCGGCTTTTGCCAGATGCCAGTCGGCCAGCGTATCGAAGGGCCGACCGAGGCTTGCCTGCATTGCCAGATCCGCGGATCCGAGGAGGACGAGCAAGCCGAGACCGGCGACCGCCACAACTCGCAGCGCCGACCAGCGTCGTGGCGGCCACAGGAGCACAAGCAGAACCGCGACCGGAAGCTCGACCGGCACGCGAAGCAGCGTCTGCGCTTCGACCGGGCCGGGGTGCCCGGGCAACACAAAGACGAAGTGAAGAACCGCCAGCGCCAGGACGGGCCTGGAAAACCGAACGATGAATGCCCTTCGCGAGCCGGGCATCGACGATTGGTTCACACGTACTCAACCGGCTCTCATGATGCTCGCCGAGCGGGCGACCCGAGAATAGGCCCGGATCGACTCGCGCCGCGCCGCGAGTTCCAGCGGACCTGCCAGGCCCTTGTCGCGCAGCAGCCGCTCGAAAGCGTCGAGCCAGTGCCGCCAGTACGTATCGCCGAGATCGGGGTCGCCGCCGGCCTGCGCGTCACGGATCGACTGCGACAGGTACCCGACCCATTCGGACCACGCGAACCGCCCGGCTTCGTGTAGCGCAATCGTCATTGCGAACAGCTGCGCCTGCCACGGTTCCGCGAACGCGGCGCCGGTGCTTTCGGGCAAGCCGCAGGCGGCGATCGCATCGGCGACCGAGCCGACCTGACCAGTGTCGGCAGTCGAACGGATATCGTTCACGCCGCTTCCAGGTACGGTTCCCAGCAATCGACGTGGATCGCGGACGCCGTGGTGTCGGCGCCCCATAATTCACGCGCGTCGAACCGCACCGTGTACAGCCATTGCGGATCTTCGCCCTGGCCGACGCCGCTCTTGTCGGGATACACATGTGCGCCATGCACTCTCACGACGGTACCGACGCGACCGCGCGCGTAGCGCGGCAAGCGGGTGTGCGTAACGGGATTCATGACCTTGGTGCGCACCATGTCGCCGACGGCGAAACGCGCTGCGTCCTGCGCGGCGCGATCGGTGGGACCGCCACGGGCGAGCACAGCTTCGACCTCGTCGGCTGCGATCGCAGCACGCGTCGGAGCCGGTGCGTCGAGCGCACGACCGGCGACGAGCTCGGCCTCGCTGACGAGGCCGCGTTCGAGCATCAGCTTCTCGAGGCCCGCGATCCAGATCTCGTAATAGCTGCTCGACAGGTACTGCAGCGGCGGCAACGACTCACGTGCAGCGCGCGACTGGTCGATCGTCCATCCACCGATCGCCCCCATCAGCACGGTGAGCGCCATCGCGCGCCGTTCCCATTCGTGATGAAAGACCGGTTCGTCGGGCTCCGGCGCGATCGGGCCGAAACCGTGCTGTCCGCCGAAATCGTGCGCGCCGTTCATCGTCGGCTCACCTCGTGAAGGTCGAGCGTCGCAAGCTCGCACACGCCGAACGTCATGGTTGCCTGGGCAGTGCGGTGCCGATCATCGCGTCGCGACTCACGAGGTCCGCGAGCGCCTCGGCGTCCCAGCCATCGGTGCCTCGCGGACGCATCGGCAGCACCAGGTAGCGGATTTCCGCGGTGGAGTCCCAGACGCGAATCTCCGTGTCGGCAGGCAGCGCAACGCCGAACTCGGAAAGTACTGCGCGTGGATCGGATACCGCGCGCGACCGATACGGTGCGGACTTGTACCAGACCGGGGGCAGCCCGAGCACCGGCCACGGATAACACGAGCACAGCGTGCACACGACCAGGTTGTGCACGCTCGGCGTGTTGCGCACGACCACCATGTGCTCGCCCTGGCGCCCCTCGTACCCCATCGAAACGATCGCGGCGGTCGCGTCGTCGTCCAGCCAGCGATCGAACGACGGGTCCGTCCACGCACGCGCAACGACGCGAGCGCCGTTGCGCGGCCCGATCCGGTTCTCGTACGTGTCGATCAGTACGTCGAGCGCAGCCGGCGCCACGTAGCCCTTGGAGACGAGCAGCGACTCGATCGCCTTGACGCGCAAAGCAACAGGCGACTCGGAGGTGCCGTGCGGCGGCGCCGGGACGGGAATGTCGGACATGAAGCCAAGGCTACTCCGGAATCGACGCTTCGTACGCCCGCTCACGGGTTTCCAGGAACGGCAACCCGGAAGGAAAACTTGCCGTCGACACGATGCGGCTGGGGATTTGCCGCACGAGGCGCCTGCGGTCCTTGCCGCGACGTGGTTTCCCTCGGTCGGCGCAGGACGTGCCGTTACGCGGCCAGAACGAAACCGACAGCCAGCCCGATGCCGTTGAGCAGTGCGGCGAGGATCGTCCGAACGATCGCGGGCCGCAGTTCGCCTGGTCGACTCGAATGGCGAATCAGCGTGTGCGCGGCAGCGAGCGAAAACGGCAACGAGGCCGTGCCCAGCAGCACGGTCGACGGAGCGAATCCGGATGCGACGCCGGCGACGAGCCATGCGTGCGACACGACCGCGACCCCGAGGTAGACGATAGCCGCCGGCGTCGCTCCGACGCGGACGACCAGCGTGCGTTTGCCCACCTGTTCATCGGCTGCGGCGTCGGGAAAGCCGTTGATCAACAGAATGTTCCCGATCAGCAGCCCGTAACCGATCCCCGCGAAGGCCGCCACCCGCGAGAACACGCCGCGTTGCGCGTAGTCCGCTCCGATCACGACCAGGGCCCATGCCGCCGCAACCGCGGCTTCGCCGAAACCGCGCGACATCAGCGCAAGTGGCGGCGCGGAGTACATCCATCCGATCAGCAGCCCGGCCGTCCCAACCAGGAGCAGACCCCAACCGCTGTGCGCCGCAAGAAGCAGTCCGCCCGGCACGACGAGGATCAGCAAGCCGATCGCGAGGCGACGCGTCGTCGCCGCGGACACCTCTCCGTCCTGGATCAGTCGCGCACCCCCGGTAAACGGGAACAGCCCGTCGGTGTTGGCGGCGTCCGCGCCGTTCAACGCATCGTGATAATCGTTGAGCACGTTCGACGCAGCGTGTGCGACGAGCGCGAGCAGCACGGTCGCCAGCGCGGTCGCCGCTTTGGTGTCGCCCCCGCCCGTCGTCGCGGTCGCGATACCGAGCACGCAACCCACGACGGTGATCGCGAGGAACGCCGGGCGCGTCATCCGCACTCCGGTGCTCCAGGAGATTCGATCGGGTTGCGCGCTCATCCCGGGACGATACATCCGGCGCAGCCGTCGCAACGGGCGCATTCCGTCGACGCTGCAGACCGATCGCCCCTTCTCAAGGGCCCGGCTGATGTTGCTCCAACGCGTCGATGAGCGCGCCGATGCGCGCGGTGTCGCGCTCGAATGCCGCGATCGAGTGCTCGGAAATCTCCGCGTTCAGCATCGCGGTGTGCGCGATCTCGGCCAGGCCGTCGTAGGTCTTGCGGAAGCGCTCGCGCGCCGGCGGGGCGAGTTCCCGCAGCAGAGCGGTGCACAGCGCGTCGAGCGCCAGCACGTTGCCCTTCAGTTCACAGATTCGTTCGGTGGCTTGCTGCAGATTGTTCATAGGGCGCTCGCGGAAAGAAAAACCGCGGCGCTGGGCCGCGGTTTCGAACAAGGCTCCGCAAGGAGCCAGCAGATCCGGCTCAGATCACGCGGATGTTCGACGCCTGCGGGCCTTTCTGGCCTTGCGTCGTCTCGAACTGCACGCGCTGGTTCTCGGCCAGGGTCTTGAAGCCGCCGCCCTGGATCTGGCTGAAATGGGCGAACAGGTCCTTGCTGCCATCGTCGGGGGCGATGAAGCCGAAACCCTTGCCTTCGTTGAACCACTTCACGGTACCGGTTTGAGTCGTCATGTCGATTCCTTTCAAGTTACTGCGCAGGCACGGCGCCAACGCAGGCAGAGACGCCAAGAAAGTCATCGATGGGAGTTTCAACCGGGACCGGCTGGCTGAGCTGCCAGCAGCCGTCAGAGAAAAGACCTACGAGCGAACGGTCTTGATCATGCCTAGCGCAGGCATTGTACCCCGGGAAGACCCGGCACCGCCCCTGGACTGAAGCGCTTGGGCTCGATCGTAAAGATCGCGCTCAGCAGATCCGCCGTTCGCACTGCAAGTCGGAACGATCATCCTCGGTCGAGTCGGGGCGGATCGAGCCGCTCGAGGTTCGAGCGCCGGATCTCATCGATCGCCGTCAACGCCGGCAGCGCTCCGAGCGGCAGACCGAGGCACTCTCCGTCCGGCACATCGAACTCGCGAGTATTGATACGAATGAGTCGTGCGCGGCGCTGACGGACGAGTCTTTCCGAAAACAGGCGCAGCGTAGGCACCGCGGTTCCAGCTCCGATCTCCACGACAAGCAATCGCTGCACCTCTGGCAGCCAGTCGAGGAGTTGTGCATGGCGGACTTCCGCATGGTCTCCGACCCAGGCGTCGTCGCCCAACATGAGGATGTCAGGACGCGCGATCTCGCTGCATCGCGGACAAAGCGGAAGCGCACCGCTCCAACGAAGTTCGTCATCGACTCGCGGCTCGATTCTCGAGGATGGCCACACTCGCGTACCGCAAGGCTTCGAGCACTGCACGTCATGAATCGATCCATGACACTCGTGAACGTACTTCGCGTCGAAGCCGGCCTTCTGGAAATGCCCGTCGACGTTCGTCGTCGAAACCCACCAGCCGTCGCGCATCGACTCGCACCAGCTCCTCAGAATGCGGAAACCATCGTGCGGCGTCGTCTCGCGATAGAGCTGAAGACGATGTCCGTAGAAGCCCCAGGCCAATCTCGGATCGGACCGAAACATCGACGGCGAGGCGATATCGGTGAGTCGAGTCACAGACGATCGAAGTGACGGATACGCCCGCCAGAACCCGGAATCACCCCGGAAATCCGGGAGCCCGGAGTCCACACCGATGCCTGCGCCGGCCAGCACAAGAAGGCCGGTCGCGTCGGCGACGGCGTCGGCCGCCGTCGTTAAGACCGCCGATTCGATTGCGGAATTGCGTTGGGCCATGTGAAATCGCTTTAGGGAAGGTCTGCATAACTCGGCCGAACCGCACCGCATCCATGCGATGATTCGGACACCGATTTGAAGTGCACGAAGCGATGAAGCAATCCGATCTCGGCCTGAAGCTCTCGACCAAGCGAACGCGCAAGCGCGAGTTCCTCGACGAGATGCAACGCGTGGTGCCGTGGGCCGAACTGATCGCGCTGATCGAGCCGCACTACCCGAAGGGAAAGACGGGTCGCCCGCCGATGGGCATCGCGACG
>JAJPES010000025.1 GCA_021166725.1 Burkholderiaceae bacterium
CCTCATCGGCGGCGTGGCGGTGAAGATCGGCGACGAGGTGATCGACGCTTCCGTGCGCGGCAAGCTGGCCCAGATGGCCAGCGCGATGAAGCTTTAAGCCAAGGGGTATCCCATGCAACTGAATCCGGCCGAAATCAGCGAACTGCTGAAGTCGCGCATCCAGAACCTGAACATCGGCGCCGATACGCGCAACCAGGGTTCGGTCGTCTCGGTCACCGATGGCATCTGCCGCATCCACGGCCTGTCCGAAGTGATGCAGGGCGAGATGATCGAGTTCCCCGCGGCGCCCGGGCAGGCGGCCACCTATGGGCTGGCGCTGAACCTCGAGCGCGACTCGGTGGGCGCGGTCGTCATGGGCCCCTACGAGCACATCTCGGAAGGCGCCACGGTGAAATCCACCGGCCGCATTCTCGAAGTGCCGGTGGGCCCCGAGCTGATCGGCCGCGTGGTCAACGCGCTGGGCGAACCGATCGACGGCAAGGGCCCGATCAACGCGAAGCTCACCGACGTCATCGAGAAAGTGGCGCCCGGCGTCATCGCGCGCAAGTCGGTGTCGCAGCCGGTGCAGACCGGCCTGAAGTCGGTGGACGCGATGGTGCCTATCGGCCGCGGCCAGCGCGAGCTGATCATCGGCGACCGCCAGACCGGCAAGACCGCGGTGGCGATCGACACGATCATCAACCAGAAGGGCAAGGACCTCATCTGCGTCTACGTGGCGATCGGGCAGAAGGCGTCCACCATCGCCAACGTCGTGCGCAAGCTCGAGGAAACCGGCGCGATGGAATACACCATCGTCGTCGCCGCGAGCGCCTCCGAATCGGCCGCGCTGCAGTATCTCGCCGCGTACTCGGGCTGCACGATGGGCGAGTATTTCCGCGACCGCGGGCAGGACGCGCTGATCATCTACGACGACCTGACCAAGCAGGCGTGGGCCTACCGGCAGATCTCGCTGCTGCTGCGCCGTCCTCCGGGCCGCGAGGCGTATCCGGGCGACGTCTTCTATCTGCACAGCCGCCTGCTCGAGCGCGCCGCGCGCGTGAACCAGGAATACGTCGAGAAGTTCACCAACGGCGAAGTGAAAGGCAAGACGGGTTCGCTCACCGCGTTGCCGATCATCGAGACGCAGGCGGGCGACGTCTCGGCCTTCGTGCCGACGAACGTGATCTCGATCACCGATGGCCAGATCTTCCTCGAGACCGATCTCTTCAACGCCGGCATCCGCCCGGCCATCAACGCGGGCATCTCGGTGTCGCGCGTGGGCGGCGCGGCGCAGACCGACATCATCAAGAAGCTGGGCGGCGGCGTGCGCCTGGCGCTCGCGCAGTACCGCGAGCTGGCCGCCTTCGCGCAGTTCGCCTCCGACCTGGACGAAGCCACCCGCAAGCAGCTCGAGCGCGGCCGCCTGGTCACCGAGCTGATGAAGCAGCCGCAGTACCAGCCGCTGCAGGTCTGGGAGATGGCGCTGACGCTGTTCGCGGTGAACAACGGCTACTTCGACGACATCGAGGTCGCCAAGGCGCTCGACGCCGAGCGCGCGATGCGCGAGTTCGTGCGTGGCAAGTACGGTCCGCTCGTCGAGACGATCGAGCGCGACAAGAAGCTGTCGAAGGAAGTCGAGGCGCAGCTGCACGAAGCGGTCAAGGACTTCAAGAAGACCGGCGCGTATTGAACCGGCCGGCGCAGCGATAACCGGAAAGCGAAATGGCGGGCAGCAAAGAGATCCGCACCAAGATCAAGAGCGTGCAGAACACGCGCAAGATCACGAAGGCGATGGAGATGGTCGCCGCCTCGAAGATGCGCAAGGCGCAGGACCGCATGCGCCATGCGCGTCCGTACGCCGACAAGGTGCGAAACATCGCGGCGCACCTGGCCGACGCGAACCCCGAGTACCGCCATCCGTTCCTCGTCGTGCGCGAGCAGCCGCGCAACGTCGGCGTCATCGTCGTCACCACTGACAAGGGCCTGTGCGGCGGCCTGAACACCAACGTGCTGCGCGCGGTCACCAACAGGCTGCGCGAGCTCGAGCGCAGCGGCATCGGCGTGCAGGCCACGGCCATCGGCAACAAGGGCTTCGGCTTCCTGCAGCGCATCGGCGCGAAGGTCGTCTCGCACCTCGTGCAGCTGGGCGACACGCCGCATCTGGACAGGCTGATCGGTCCGGTGCGCGTGCAGCTCGAAGCCTACGAGCGCGGCGAGATCGACGCGGTGTACCTGGCCTACACGCGCTTCATCAATACGATGAAGCAGGAGCCGGTGCTCGAGCAGCTGCTGCCGCTGTCCACCGAACGGCTGCAGGAAGACACCCGCGAGTACTCGTGGGACTACCTCTACGAGCCCGACGCGCAGACCGTGCTCGACGAGCTGCTGCTGCGCTACATCGAGTCGATCGTCTACCAGGCGGTGGCCGAGAACATGGCGAGCGAGCAGAGCGCGCGCATGGTCGCGATGAAGTCCGCCTCCGACAACGCGAAGAAGGTCATCGACGACCTGCAGCTCTCGTACAACAAGGCGCGCCAGGCGGCGATCACCAAGGAACTGTCCGAGATCGTCGGCGGCGCGGCGGCGGTCTGAGCGTGAGCGCGAACCAGCCAGTGCGGGCGCGAGCCCGCTGAGCGCAAGCGCGAACCAGCCGGCGCAAGTGCGAACCAGCCAGCGCAAGCGCGAACCAAGATTCACCAGCGAAACGAATTCAGGAAGGGAACGAAATGGCAGAAACCGCAGAAGCGACGCGCGAGCAGGCGCAGGCGAAGGGCTCGACCGGCGAGATCGTCCAGTGCATCGGCGCGGTCGTCGACATCCAGTTCCCGCGCGAGCGCATGCCGCACATCTACGACGCGCTCGTGCTGCAGGACACCGGCAACTCGCTGGCCGAGAAAGGCCTCACCTTCGAAGTGCAGCAGCAGCTCGGTGACGGCGTCGTGCGCACGATCGCGCTCGGCTCCTCGGACGGCCTGCGCCGCGGCATGAAGGTCGCCAACACCGGCTCGCCGATTTCGGTGCCGGTGGGCTCGGCCACGCTCGGCCGCATCATGGACGTGCTCGGCCGCCCGATCGACGACGCGGGCCCGATCGCCACCGAAGAGCGCCGCTCCATTCACCAGCCGGCGCCCACCTTCGAGGAGCTCAAGCCCTCGGTGGAGCTGCTGCCCACCGGCATCAAGGTCATCGACCTGATCTGCCCCTTCGCCAAGGGCGGCAAGATCGGCCTGTTCGGCGGCGCCGGCGTCGGCAAGACCGTCAACATGATGGAGCTGATCAACAACATCGCGAAGAGCTACGGCGGCTACTCGGTGTTCGCCGGCGTCGGCGAGCGCACGCGCGAGGGCAACGACTTCTATCACGAGATGGAAGAGTCGAAGGTGCTCGACAAGGTCGCGATGGTGTTCGGCCAGATGAACGAGCCGCCGGGCAACCGCCTGCGCGTCGCACTCACCGGCCTGACGATGGCCGAGCAGTTCCGCGACGAAGGCCGCGACATCCTGCTGTTCATCGACAACATCTACCGCTACACGCTGGCCGGAACCGAAGTGTCGGCGCTGCTCGGCCGGATGCCGTCGGCCGTGGGCTACCAGCCGACGCTGGCCGAAGAGATGGGTCGCCTGCAGGAGCGGATCACGTCGACGAAGACGGGTTCCATCACGTCGATCCAGGCCGTGTACGTTCCTGCCGACGACCTGACCGACCCGTCTCCGGCCACGACCTTCGGCCACCTGGACGCCACCGTCGTTCTGTCGCGCGACATCGCGGCGCTGGGCATCTACCCGGCGGTGGACCCGCTCGATTCCACGTCGCGCCAGCTCGACCCGCACGTGATCGGCGAAGAGCACTACAAGACGACGCGCGCCGTGCAATCGACGCTGCAGCGCTACAAGGAACTGCGCGACATCATCGCGATCCTGGGGATGGACGAGCTTTCGCCGGAAGACAAGCTGGCGGTCGCACGCGCGCGCAAGATCCAGCGCTTCCTGTCGCAGCCGTTCAACGTCGCCGAAGTGTTCACCGGCAGCCCCGGCAAGATCGTTGCGCTGAAGGACACGATCCGCGGCTTCCAGATGATCGTCAACGGCGAATGCGACCAGCTCCCGGAGCAGGCGTTCTACATGGTCGGCACGATCGAAGAAGCCTTCGAGAAAGCCAAGACGCTGCAGTAAGGCGCAAGCCCAGGCAGCCGCGAACGAGGGGTCAACGTGCCGCACAGAATGCAAGTCGACGTCGTCAGTGCCGAGCGCTCGATCTTCGAAGGAAAGGCGGATTTCGTCGTGCTTCCGGGCGAAGCGGGCGAACTGGGAATCTATCCGCAGCACACGCCGCTGATCACGCGCATCCGCCCGGGGGCGGTGCGCATCAAGGTCGCGGGCCAGGCCGAGGAAGAGTTCGTGTTCGTCGCCGGCGGCATCCTCGAGGTGCAGCCGAACCGCGTGACGGTGCTGGCCGATACGGCGATTCGGGGGCGGGACCTCGACGAGGCGAAGGCCGAGGAGGCCAAGCGCGCGGCCGAGGAGGCGCTGGCGAATCGGACCGGAGCGATCGACTACGCGAAGGCGCAGGCGGAACTGGCCGAGGCGATCGCGCAGATCGCGGCTTTGCGGAAGTTTCGGGGGAAGAGGTAGGGGTTGTGCGCTCGGCGCCTGGTCCGCGGGGCGGATCGGGTGCGTGGATTTGAAACGAACACCCGCCATGTGCGGGTGTTCGCTTTTGGGCTCCCTGCCTACCAGCTGCTCAGGCACCTCGTCGACATCCGGCCGGTCGCCGTGTGGCGACGTTCGTCAGTCGGCGGTGCGATGTGACCGGAGGCGTGGACAAAAGCTGGAGGCTGACTGTATCCAAAGTCCGCGATGAGCGTTAACGTTCTGTATAAATACGGCGCAATCGGCGACTACTCGCGGCGCGGTCCGCGCTGAAACTCGCCATCGAGGACACGCTCGACTCCGGACTGCCGCGGGCCTACTCACCCGAGATGTACAAGCAGAAATGCTCGGCGGTCTTCGAGCATGTGTACGAGAGCTATCCCGAGCGGAATGCGGGGGTGCATGCCGGGGCGGGGTACGTGTGCCCATACTGATTGACGTATTACGTAGCGCGTAATATTATCTCTCATGATCCTGTCCTTCCGGTGCAAGCACACGCAGGCGCTGTTCGAGGGTGGATCGCCGCCTCGCTTCCGTTCGTTCAAGAACGTGGCAGTGCGCAAGCTGACCCAGTTGGATGCCGCGAAGACCCTCGAATTCCTGCGTTCGCCACCCGGCAATCAACTCGAGGCGCTGAGCGGCGACAGGAAGGGGCAATACAGCATTCGGGTCAATGGTCAGTTCCGACTTTGCTTTGCCTGGACCCAGGCTGGGCCGACCGAGGTCGAGATCGTTGACTACCACTGAGCAACCCGTGATGAGCCGACCGATCAATCGCATGCGCCCGGTGCACCCGGGAGAAATCCTGCGCGAGGATTTTCTCGCTCCGCTGGAGATGAGTGTCAACGCGCTCGCATTGGCCTTGGGCGTCCCTGCAACGCGAATTCACGAAATCGTCAAGGAGCGGAGGTCGATTACGGCTGACACCGCCGAGCGTCTCGCCCGCTATTTCGGCGGCGATGCGGAGTCCTGGCTGAGCCTGCAGGCTGCTTACGATCTGAAGACACTGTCCACCCGTGACGAGATACGCAAGCGTATCGAGCCGCGCCGTTCATCCGAGCGCGCCGCGTAGCAGAAACGGCGAAGCAACCGTTCCGCTGAACGAAGATGCCGACGGCAACGCGTTCCGAATCCCGTCGATCCGCGCCGAACACGGGGTGATTTCCCGCCCCGCGCTTCGACAAAACCGTAGACTCCCGTTTTTCCTCGAGCCCCAGGAGGCTTCGTTGCGCTCGACGCTGTCGCATCGCCTGCTCCAGGTCGGGCGCCTCGTCGCCTGGTCCCTCGTGCCGCTGTCGGCACTGCTCGTTGCCGGTTGCGGGCAGGACAACGCCGATTCGGCGCAGGCGCCGGGCCCGGGGCAGATGCCGCCGGCGCAGGTCACGGTCGTCACGATGAAGCCGGAGTCGGTGGTGCTCACGCGCGAGCTTCCCGGGCGCACGAATCCGTTCCTGGTCGCCGAGGTGCGGCCGCAGGTCACCGGCATCGTCCGCGAGCGCCTGTTCACCCAGGGCAGTCACGTCAAGCGCGGACAGGCGCTGTATCAACTCGAGGACGCCACCTACCGCGCGGCGGTGCAGAGCGCGCAGGCGGCGGTGGCACGGGCGAAGGCCACGCTCGAGTCGGCGCGACTGAACGCCCATCGCACCGCCGAACTCGCGAAGGTCAACGCGATCAGTCGTCAGGACAACGAAAACGCGATCGCCGCGCTGCGTCAGAGCGAGGCCGACCTGAAGGCAGCGGAGGCGGCGCTCGAGAACGCCCGAATCACGCTCGGCCACGCGCGGATCAACGCTCCGATCGGCGGGCGCATCGGCAAGTCGGCGGTCACGGCGGGGGCGCTGGTCACGGCCAATCAGGCGACGCCGCTCGCCACCGTTCAGCAGTTCGATCCGATCTACGTCGACGTCACGCAGTCGGCCACCGAGCTGCTGCAACTGCGCCGCGAGGTGCGCGCCGGAACGCTGAACGCCGCGGAAGACCTGCCGGTGACGATCCTCCTCGAGGACGGCACGCGCTACTCGCATCCGGGCAAGCTCACCTTCGCCGACCTCAGCGTCGATCCGAGCACCGGCAGCTTCCTGTTGCGCATACAGGTGCCGAATCCGGACGAATGGCTGCTGCCGGGAATGTACGTGCGCGCCATCGTCAGCGTCGGCGAGCGGCAGAACGCGATCCTCGCTCCGCAGCAGGCGATCGTGCGCGACGCGAAGGGCAACGCTTCCGCGATGGTCGTCACCGCGGACAACAAGGTGGAAGCGCGCGCGGTACAGGCGAGTCGCACCATCGGCGATCGCTGGCTCATCGATTCGGGTCTCGCGCCCGGCGATCGCGTCGTCGTCGAGGGCCTGCAGAAGATCCGTCCGGGCGCGGTGGTGCAGCCGACCGAGAAGCCGGCGACCGAGAAGCCGGCGACCGGCAGCCCGGCGGGCGACAAGCCTGCATCGCCGCAGGACGCAAAGGCCGGAAGCGCGAACGAAGGCGCGCCGCCTTCCGCGGCGACCGCGTCGCGCTGAAGCCTCGACCGCGCGATGTCCCAGTTCTTCATCGGCCGGCCGATCTTCGCGTGGGTGCTGGCGATCGTCGTGATGATCGTCGGCGGCCTGTCGATCTTCACGCTGCCGATCTCGCAATACCCGACGATCGCGCCGCCGTCGGTGACGGTGCAGGCGAACTATCCGGGCGCCTCGGCGAAGGACCTCGAGAACTCGGTGACGCAGGTCATCGAGCAGGCGATGAAGGGGCTCGACGGCCTGCTCTATCTGTCGGCCACCAGCGAATCGAACGGCAGCGCGCAGATCACGCTCACCTTCGACACTTCGGTGAACCCCGACATCGCGCAGGTGCAGGTGCAGAACAAGCTGCAACTGGCGATGCCGCTGCTGCCGCAGGAAGTGCAGCGGCAGGGCGTGATCGTCAACAAGGCACGCACCGGCTTCCTGATGGTCGTCGGTTTCGTCTCCTCCGACGGCAGCATGGATCGCAACGACATCTCCGACTACGTCGTCGCGAACATCGTCGATCCGCTCAGCCGCGTGCCGGGCGTCGGCAGCGTCCAGGTGTTCGGCTCGCAGTACGCGATGCGCATCTGGCTCGATCCGAACAAGCTCGAGACCTACGGCCTGGCGCCCACCGACATCATCGCCGCGATCGACGCGCAGAACGAGCAGCTGGCGGTGGGCCAGCTCGGCGGCGTGCCGGCGGTGCCGGGCCAGCAGCTCAATGCGACGATCACCGCACAGGGCCGCCTGCAGAACGCCGAACAATTCCGCCGCATCGTCGTGCGCACGCAGCCCGACGGATCGCTGCTCACGCTGGCCGACGTCGCGCGCGTCGAACTCGGCGCCGAATCCTATGCGTTCCTCAGCCGCTACAACGGCAAGCCTGCC
The DNA here is from genome assembly GCA_021166725.1 of Burkholderiaceae bacterium. Lineage (GTDB taxonomy): Bacteria > Pseudomonadota > Gammaproteobacteria > Burkholderiales > Burkholderiaceae_E > Zeimonas. The sequence continues at coordinate 8,018 of JAJPES010000025.1, forward strand.
ACCGGCGTGGCGATCTCGCTCACCTCCGGCGCCAACGCGCTCGACACCGCGCGCGGCGTCGAGCAGCGCCTGGCCGAGCTGAGCAACTTCTATCCGCCCGGGCTCGAGGCGGTCATCCCCTTCGACACGACGCCCTTCGTGCGCGTGGCGATCAAGGGAGTCGTCACGACGCTGCTCGAGGCGATCGTGCTCGTCTTCCTGGTGATGTTCCTGTTCCTGCAGAGCTTCCGCGCGACGCTGATTCCGACGATCGCCGTGCCGATCGTGCTGCTCGGCACCTTTGGCGTCCTGGCGGCGCTGGGCTTCTCGATCAACATGCTGACGATGTTCGCCACCGTGCTGGCGATCGGCCTGCTGGTGGACGACGCGATCGTCGTTGTCGAGAACGTCGAACGCGTGATGACCGAGGAAAAGCTCGGTCCGGTCGAGGCGACGCGCAAGTCGATGAAGGAGATCAGCGGCGCGCTGGTCGGCATCGGTCTCGTGCTGTCGGCGGTGTTCGCTCCGATGGCCTTCCTCGGCGGCTCCACCGGCATCATCTACCGGCAGTTCTCGGCGACGATCATCTCGGCGGTGATGCTGTCGGTGCTGGTCGCGCTGATCCTCACGCCGGCGCTGTGCGCGACGATGCTCAAGGCCTCCGATGCGGATCACGGCCCGAAGCGCGGCTTCTTCGGCTGGTTCAACCGCGGCTTCGAGCGCACCAGTGCTCGCTATCGCCGTGTCGTCAGCGCGATGATCGCGCATCGCTGGGCCGGGCTGGTCGTGTTCGCCGTGCTGGTCGCGATCGGCGTATTCCTGTTCCTGCGACTGCCCACCGCGTTCCTGCCGCAGGAAGACCAGGGGGTCCTGTTCGTGCAGGTGCAGGCGCCGGTGGGCGCGACCCAGCAGCGCACGCTCGAGTCGATGCAGAAGGTCGAGAACTACCTGCTCGAAAAGGAGAGCGACGCCGTCGAGTCGGTGTTCGGCGTGCTCGGCTTCAGCTTCGCCGGCACCGGCCAGAACACCGGCATGGCCTTCGTCAAGCTGAAGGACTGGAGCGAGCGGACGGCCGATTCGCTGCACGCTTCCGCGATCGCGCAGCGCGCGATGGGTGTCTTCTCGCAGATCCGCGACGCGCTCGTTTTCGCGTTCACGCCGCCGGCGGTTCCCGAGCTCGGACGCGCCGGCGGCTTCGTGTTCTACCTGAAGGACAACGCGGGACGGGGTCACACGGCGCTCATCGATGCGCGCAACCAGCTGCTCGCCGCGGCGTCGCAGGATCGCCGCCTGGCCAACGTGCGGCCGAATGGCCAGGAGGACAGTCCGCAACTGCAGCTCGACATCGACACGCGCAAGGCGGGTGCGCTCGGACTGTCCGCCAGCGACATCAACACGACGCTGTCGGTCGCCTGGGGCGGCCGCTACATCGACGATTTCATCGACCGCGGGCGCGTCAAGCGCGTCTATCTGCAGGCCGACGCGCCGTTCCGCATGGTCCCCGAAGACTTCCGGCTGTGGAGCGTGCGCAACAAGAACGGCGAGATGGTGCCGTTCTCGGCCTTCGCCACGTGGCGCTGGGAGTACGGCTCGCCGCGCCTCGAGCGCTACAACGGCGTGTCGGCGGTCGAGATCAACGGCGAAGCTGCGCCGGGCGTGAGCTCCGGCGAGGCGATGCAGGCGATCGAGGAGATCGTCGCGAAGCTGCCGCAGGGCTACGGAATCGAGTGGAGCGGACTGTCGTACCAGGAACGGCAGGCCGGCGCCCAGACGCCGCTGCTGTATACGTTGTCGTTGATCATCGTCTTCCTGACGCTGGCTGCGATGTACGAGAGCTGGACGATTCCCACCGCCGTGCTGCTCGTTGCGCCGCTCGGCGTGCTCGGCACGACGCTGTTCGCGACGATGCGCGGACTCGAGCGAGACGTCTATTTCCAGGTCGCGCTGCTCACCACCGTGGGGCTGACGAGCAAGAACGCGATCCTGATCGTCGCCTTCGCGCAGGAGTACCTCGACCGCGGAATGTCGCTTGTCGATGCGACGATGCACGCGGTGCGCGACCGGCTGCGTCCGATCGTGATGACCTCGCTCGCCTTCGGCCTGGGCGTGCTGCCGCTGGCGCTCGCCGACGGCGCCGGCTCCGGCGCGCAGAACGCGATCGGCACCGGCGTGATCGGCGGCATGGTGTTCGGCACCTTCCTCGGGATCTTCTTCGTGCCGATGTTCTTCGTCGGCGTGCGAAGACTCTTCCGGCGGCGCGGTGCGCAAGCGACGACGCCGGCGGCCATCGATGCGACGCCGGAACCGCCGCCCTCGGGTGAGCCATGATTGCGCCGACCCCGGCCGGCTCTTCGTCCGGCGCGCAGCGCGCGGCTCGCCCCCGCGTGCGCGCCGCTGCACCGCGTCTCGTCGCAGGCGCGGCGATCGCCTTCGCGCTCGCCGGCTGCACGACGCTGGAGCCGCCGGTGCCCGAGGCCGATGCATCGATCCCGGCGCAGTGGCCGCTGCCGCCGACGACGGCCGGTGCCGCGCAGGGCGAGGGAACGCAGGGCGCCTTCGAAGCGCCGCGCGGCATGGTCGACGTCGGCTGGCGCGACTTCTTCGTCGACGCGACGCTCGAGCGCCTCATCGAACAGGCGCTCGTCCACAATCGCGACCTGCGCGTCGCCGCGTTGAACGTCGAGCGCGCGCAGGCGCTGTATCGCGTGCAGCGCGCCGAGCAGTTGCCGGCAGTCGGCGTGCAGGGAACGGCTACGCGCGCGAGCGGCACCGGTCCGCAGTTCCGCGACCAGTACTCGGTGAGCCTGGGCCTGGCGGCCTTCGAGATCGACCTCTTCGGGCGCGTGCGCAGCCTGTCGCGCTCGGCGCTCGAGCAGTACTTCGCCACCGAGAGCGCGCAGCGGTCGGTGCAGCTCTCGCTGATCGCCGAGGTCGCGAACGCGTACCTGACCTGGATCGCCGATCGCGAGTCGACGCGCGTGGCGCAGGCGGCGCTGGCCAACCGCGAGCAGGCGCTCGATCTGACGCGCAAGCGCTACCAGTACGGCGCGGTGTCGGCGCTCGACGTCAGCCAGGCCGAGACTTCGGTGGAGCAGGCGCGCACCGACGCTTCGCGCTTCGCCGGGCAGGCGGCCCAGGACCTCAATGCACTGCGGCTCCTCGTCGGCGCACCGATCGACGAGTCCGCGATTCCCGATCGCTTCGATCTGACGGTCAGCGGGCTGCGCGCGCTCCCCGCCGGCGTGCCTTCGGAAGTGCTTCTGCGCCGACCGGACGTCCAGCAGGCCGAGCATCGCCTGCTGTCGGCGAACGCGAACATCGGCGCGGCGCGCGCGGCGTTCTTTCCGTCGATCCGCCTCACCGGCGCAATCGGCACGGCCAGCGGCGACCTCTCTGGGCTGTTCAAGTCGGGTTCGCGCTTCTGGACCTTCGGGCCGCAACTGAACCTGCCGATCTTCCAGGGCGGCGCGCTGCGCGCGAACCTTCGCGTGACGCAGGCCGAGCGCGACATCGCGCTCGCGCAATACGAGCAGGCGATCCAGGCGGGCTTTCGCGAAGTCGCCGACGCGCTGGCGCTCACGCGCACGCTGTCCGAGCAGAAGGCCGCACAGCTTGCGCTCATTGCCGCCGCTCGCCGTGCCGAAGAGCTTTCGCAGTCGCGCTACGAAGCCGGCCGCGACAGTTACCTCGTTTTGCTCGACGCGCAGCGTACGCTGTACGGCGCGCGTCAGTCGCTGATCGCGATGCAGCTGGCCGAACAGGCGAACCGCGTGACGCTGTACCGCGTGCTCGGCGGCGGGTGGGCCGAGCGGTCGCAGTGACGAGCCGGATTTCCGGCGGCCGGCGCCCGCCGCTTCATGCCTGCGCCGCACGAACGAACGAGAGGTGTCACCGATGATCGTCGATCGACGCAGCTTCCTCGCCGCCGCCGGCGCGGCCGGTCTTTCCGCCGCCGGCCTGTCCGTGATTCCCGGTGCAGCATGTGCCGCCGAAGCCGGCGCCGACCTGGCGAAGGCGCGCGCCGAGGGCAGCGCGGTGTTCTACGCGAACATCACGGCAGTGCAGCCGATCATCGAGGCGTTCAGCGCCGACACCGGCGTGCAGGGCCAGTACACGCGCATCTCGAGTTCGAAGTTCGTCTCCACGGTGGCTACCGAGTCGCAGGCAGGCAAGCTCCTCGCCGACGTGCTGCAGGCGCCGCTGCCGGTGCTCGAACTGCTGCGCGACAAGGGCGTGCTCGCGCCGTACGAGTCGCCCGCTGCCGAGGGCTATCCCGACTGGGCGCGCCCCGACGACGCGATCCAGCTGTTCGGCATCGAGTACGTCTCGTACCTGTACAACACGAAGCAGGTCGCCGCTGCCGATGCGCCGAAGCGCTACGAGGATCTCGCCGATCCGAAATGGAAGAACCAGATCGTGATGGCGAACCCGTCGAATCATGCGTCGACCATCTCGTGGCTGGTCGGATTGCACGAGAAGAAGGTGTTCGCCTCCGAGGCCGACTGGATGGGCTTCGTCAAGGCGCTCGCGGCGAACCGTCCCATGTTCGTCGCCTCCTTCGGTCCGACGCCGGCGCCGATCGAAAGCGGCGAGAAGCGCATCGGCATATCGATGCCGAAATACATCGTCACCAAAGCGCCGGCGCCGCTGGCCTGGGGTCCGCGTGGCGGCCAGCCGCTGCTCGGCACGCCGCGCGCGATCGCGCTGGCAGCGAAGGCGCCGCACCCGGCGGCCGGGCGCGCCTTCGTCGATTACTGGCTGTCGAGGAAGGCGATGCAGATGCTCGCCACGCAGGTCGGCGAATACGTGCTCGCGCCCGGCGTGCATCCGCCGATCGACGGCATCGACCAGGTGAAGGTGCTGCCGATCCGTGACCTGTCCGACGACGAGATCCGCAAATGGGGGGCGGAATTCAAGAAGATCTTCGCGGCGTGAACGAACGAGGCAGCCTGCGCCGCCAGCCATGCGGATCCGCGTCGAGGGGCTGCGCAAGCATTACGTCTCCGACGGCAGGACGGTCGCGGCGCTGGACGGCGTCGACCTGGACATCGCGGCGAACACGATCTTCACGCTGCTCGGCCCCAGCGGTTGCGGCAAGACGACGCTGCTGCGTTGCATCGTGGGGCTCGAGACGCCCGACGAAGGCGAGATCGCGATCGGCAACGACGTCGTCTTCTCGTCGAAGCGCGGCATCGCGCTTGCGCCGGAGAAGCGCGGACTCGGCATGGTGTTCCAGACCTATGCGATCTGGCCGCACATGTCGGTGTTCGACAACGTCGCCTATCCGCTTCGCGTGCGCCGGACGCCGAAGGCGCGTATCGCCGGGAAGGTGGCCGAGGCGCTGCGTTTCGTGCAGCTCGAAGGCGTCGAGCGCCGCTCGGCGACGCGGCTTTCGGGCGGCCAGCAGCAGCGCGTGGCGCTCGCGCGGGCGCTCGTCGCCGAGCCGAAAGTCATCCTCTTCGACGAACCGCTGAGCAACCTCGACGCGAAGCTGCGCGAGGAGACGCGCAAGGCGCTCGAGCGTTTCCTCGGCGAACTGGGCATCACCGCCGTGTACGTGACGCACGACCGCGTCGAAGCGCTCGCGTTGTCGGATTCGATTGCCGTGATGCGCGCCGGGCGCATCGTCGAGATCGGTTCGCCGCAACGAATCTATTTCGACGCGCGCACGCGTTTCGTCGCCGACTTCATCGGTCGCGCGAATCTCGTCGCAGCGACGGTGCGCGCCGACGATGGCGACGCGCTCGTCGTCGACAGCGCGCTCGGCACGCTGCGCTGCGCCCGGCGCGATCCGGTGCGGCTGGGCGAGGCCACCCTTTGCATCCGCCCGGAGTTCATGCACCTGCGCCCCGGCGACGGCGAGCCCGTGCCGAACCTCGTGCGCGGCCGCATAGAGTCGCTCGCCTTCGTCGGCGAGTTCTACGAGGCCGAGATGCGGGTCGGCGACGCGCTGCTGCTCGCGCGCACCGAGCCGGAAGTGGCGCTGCACGTGGGTGACGACGTGCACTTCGCGCTCGATCCCGCGCACTGCCTGCTGCTGTGGCAGTAGCGGCGCGCCGCACGGCGAGCACGCTGCGCCGCTCGCGAAACGGCGCTTCGGCGTCGACGCGCGCGCGATGAGCGCCGCCCGCTCGACGTCGCCCGCGACGCTCGTCCTGATCGTCGTCGTCGCGCTGCTTACCGTCACCCCGGTAGCGATGCTCGCCTTCGGCAGCTTTTCCGCGGGGCTCGACCGCTTCGGCGAATTCACGCTGGCGAAATACGTCGGCGCCTACACCGATCCGGCGCTGTTGCGCGTGGCGCTGGACACGGCGGTGTTCGTGATCGGCTCGACGCTGTTCTCGACGCTGCTCGCACTCGTGCTCGCCTACCTCAACACGCGCACCGACATTCCGCTCAAGTTCCTGTTCAACGTGCTGGCGATCGTCCCGATGATGATCCCGCACCTGCTGTTCTCGGTGAGCTGGGCGCTGCTGCTGAACCCGTCGAACGGGCTGATCAACGTCGCGCTGATGCAGTCCTTCGGCCTGGAGCAGGCGCCCTTCGATGTCTATTCGATGGGCGGGATGATCCTCGTCGAAGGTTTGCTGAACATGCCGATCGCCTACCTGATCCTGGCACCGGCGATGGCCTCGTTCGACGTGTCGCTCGAGGAGTCGTCGCGCGTGTTCGGCGCCGGCGTCTGGCGCACGCTCTTGCGCGTGACGCTGCCGGTGCTACGGCCGGCGATTCTCGCGGCGCTGGTGCTCGGCGTAGTCCGCACGCTCGCCTCCTACGCGGTGCCGCGTGTGCTCGGCACGCCGGGACGTGTGGAAGTACTCGCTACCTGGCTGTACGAGATGATCGCTACCGGTTTCGATCCGGATTACGGCCAGGCCGCGGCGCTCGGCATGAGCGCGCTGGCAATCTCGATCGGGTTGATCGTCGTCTATCGCCGGCTCACGGCCGAGAGCGAGCGCTTCGTCACCGTGTCGGGTCGAGGCTGGCGGGCTTCGACGATCGCGCTCGGACGTTGGCGCTGGCCGCTGTTCGCGGCGGTTGCGCTGCTGTCCTTCGTCGTCGTCGTGCTGCCGGTGGCGGTGCTGCTCTACACGTCCTTCGTGCCGTATGCGATGGTGCCGAGCGCCGATGCCTTCGCGCAGATGAGCTGGCGGCACTGGAGCGAAGCGTTCGAGGATCCGATCTCGCTCCTCGCGCTGCGCAACAGCCTGTTCCTTGCCGTAGTCGGCGCGACGCTCGGCGTCGCGCTGTCGCTGTTCATCGCCTACGCCACCGTGAAGTCGAAATCTGGCGGTGCCGGACTGTTGGAAGCGCTTACTTTCCTTTCCTTCTCGTTCCCCGGCATCGTCATCGGCATCGGCTTCCTGTGGCTGTTCGTGCAGACGCCGATCTACGCGACGCTGACCGCACTGCTGATCGGATATGTGGCCACTTACTTGCCCTATGGAGTACGACCACTGGCCAGCGCGTTCGTACAGATTCATCCGCACCTCGAGGAGTCGTCGCGCGTCGCGGGCGCCGGGGCGATGGCGACGATGCGGCGCATCGTCGTGCCGCTGCTCGTTCCCGGTGTGGTGTCGGCGTGGATCCTGATGGCGACGATGTTCCTGCGCGAACTGACGCTGTCGGTCGTCCTGTCGCGCCCGGGCAGCGAGGTGCTGGCGACGCAGATCCTGTCCTTTGCCGACGACGGCTTGTGGGGGAAGTTGTCGGCGCTGGGGATCGTGATGATCGCGATCTCCACCGGATTGGTCGTCGTCGCGGCAATGGTAGGCGCCCACTTACGTCCCGGCGATGCTGGCTCGGGCCGAAGAACTTGAACCTCGGCGTATGATGCTATAGCATCATCACACTAGGTCATCTTGCCATGAGAACTACGCTGGATCTCGACTCCGACGTCCTGGCCGCCGCCCGGGATCTCGCTCGGCGTCGCCGGCAGTCGCTGGGGCGGGTGCTTTCCGATCTCGCTCGCAAGGCGCTCACCCAGTCCGTCTCGGAGGTACGCGAACCGCTTTCGAGCTTCTACGGCTTCTCGCCGTTTCCGCCAGACGGGCGGATCGTCGATGACCAGACGGTCGAGCGCCTGCGTGACGACGAAGGCGTCTAGGAGGCTGTCGGACTATGGACAGGGGTCGCGCAGAGGACGGCAGGGATGCAGTGCAAGGCGCGCGAAGGCGTCGATACCGGGCGGTATCGACGCCTTCGCGTAACGCGGCAACGCGCCCTGCCGTCCTCTGCCCTGCGGGTTCGAGCCAGAAAGCCGCGATGCGGCGTTGCCGAACCCGGTCGATAGCTACGGCTATCGACCGGAACCGACGCCTTGCCTCGCGGCTTTCTGGCTCGAACGCGACCCCTGTCCATAGTCCGACAGCCTCCTAGGACCGACCGGTGCGAGCACTGCTCGACGTCAACGTCCTGATCGCGCTGCTCGACGCAGCGCATGTGCATCACGTCGAGTCGCGCAGATGGCTCGAAAGCAATATCGCGCACGGTTGGGCGTCATGCCCGCTCACGCAGAACGGCTGCGTCCGCATCCTGTCGCACGACGGCTACCCGGGGGCTCGACCGGTGAAACTGGTTGCCGAGCGCCTGGCGCAGGCCGCGCAATCGCCGCCTCACGAGTTCTGGCTGGACGACATCAGTCTTCTCGACGGCCGATTCCTCGATCCGCGGCAACTTCTGGGGCCGCGCCAGATCACCGACGCCTACCTGCTGGCGCTCGCCGTTCGGCACGGCGGCCGATTTGTCACTTTCGATCGATCGGTGCCGCTGGCAGCGGTTCCCGGGGCGCGCTCGGAGCACCTCTTCGTCCTTTGAAAGGCGACGGCGTTGCCGCTCCCCGCGCGGGTACGCGGAATGCGGTACCCGCTGGCCGCGGCGTTCAACGGCGCCGCCCGGTCGCATCGCAAAGGGAGGACCGTCCATGCCCGATCCGAACGCCGCGCCCCGCGCGCAGGAAATCGAGGATATCTATCGCGCACTGACCCGCGGACTCGGTCACGAACGCGTCAACGACGACAACGTGTTCGACCTGATCCGGCGCGCCGAGGAAGACGGTCGCAGCATATTGGCGCAGGAGTTGCGCGAGTGGCAGTCCCCCTGCAACCCCGACGCGCCGAGCACCATCGCCCCCACTCCCGGCTTCAACCGGGAGAACAGGAAGCACTGATTCGCGGCCGGGCGTCGTACGACGGCGTCCGAGCCACTGAAGGAGAGCGCACGATGGCTACGCGCACCACCTGGGTCGTCGTCGCCGACGAGGCCCTCGCCCGGATCTTCGAGATCGCGGGTAACGACAAAGACCTGGTCGACGTCGAGACGCTGACCTTCGCGTCCGGCCGCGCCGACGGCGCGGATCTGCGTCGCGACGCCTACGGTCGACGCGCCGGCTCGGGGACGCTGTCGGGTTCGTACCCCACGGCATCCGCCGGCGAGGACGAACTGCATCGCGAGGCGGAACTCTTTGCGCGGCGGGTCGCCGACTGGCTGCTCGAGAAGAAGCGGACGAACCGCTACGAGGCACTGAAGATCGCCGCCGCGCCGCGTTTCCTCGGACTGTTGCGCAAGGTGCTCGATGCGCAGGTGAGCGAAACGGTCGTCGAGGAGCTCGACAAGGACCTGGTCAACCTCGATCGCCGCGAACTCACCCAGCGGCTGGGGTCGCTGCGCCCGCCGCTGCCGCCGGGCTGATCGACGCCCGGGCGCCGAGCGTGAACGGCGCTCGGCTCGGGCCTTTGGTTCACACGTTCTCAGGGCTGTGCGACCGCCTCGATCTGGATCAGCAGGCGCACCCGATCGGGCACGCCTCGGTCGATGCCCCAGTTCATCCCCCATTGGCTGCGTTCGATCTTCGTCTCGAAGTCGCCGCCGCACACGCGCGCCTTCACGATCGGCGAGTCGTAGCAGTTGAAGTTGGTTGCGTCGAGCCGCACCGGCATCGTCTTGCCGAGCATCGTCAGCTGGCCGACGAGCGACACGACCCGGTCGCCGAAGAAGCGGAAATCGGTGCTGTGGAAGCGCGCGGTCGGGTGGCGTTCGACGTCGAAGAAGTCGGCATTGCGCAGGTGAGCGTCGAAGGCCGCGATGCCCGAACTGACGGATGCCGTGTCGATCGTGATGTCGGCCTCGCCGCGCCTGGCCGCGGTGTCGACGGTCACGAAGCCGTCGACGCGGTCGAAGCGCGCGCGCACGGTGGACGTGTCGAAGTGCTTCACCTCGAAGGTGACGAAGGTGTGGTTCGGTTCGACGACGTGGCGCACCGGGGCGGCAACGGCCGAAGCGGCGAAGGCGCCGGCAAGGCCGAGTGCAGCCGCTGCGGCGGCGGCCGCGCGCGTGGGCAGGCGTGGAATCAACGCAGCTCTCCAGGGATGGACGGCGCAGCTTAGCTGCTCGCGCCGGCGGGTGCGCGCAGGCGTAGCGGCGAAAGCGACAGCGCGGCAACGCCTTCGTCGACGACGTCGGCCGGCAACGGCTCGCGCCGCGCCAGCGCAGCGGCGACACGCGACAGCGCGGGCGCCGTCTGGATCCCGTAGCCGCCCTGGCCGACGAGCCAGAAGAAGTCGCTTGTCGCGTCGTCGTAGCCCACCACCGGCGTGCGGTCGGCAACGAAGCTGCGCAGTCCGGCCCATTTGCGCTCCACTCGCGTGATCGGAAAGCGAACCGCTTCCTCGATGCGCGCGGCGGCAATCGCGACGTCCATCTCTTCGGGCTGCGCGTCGCATGGCGCACAGTCGGTCTCGTCGGCCGGCGAGCCGAGCAGCTTTCCGGCATCGGGCTTGAAGTAGAAGTCCTCGTCGATGTCGACGACGACCGGCATGTCGCGCAGGTCGAATCCGGGTGGCGCAGGAAAGAGGATCGCGGTGCGCCGTTTCGGCTGCAGCCCGATGCGGGTAGCGCCGGCGAGTGCGGCGATCCCGTCGCCCCAGGCACCGGCTGCGTTCACCAGCACGCGCCCGGCGAACGATGCGCCCCGGCGCGTGCGCACGCGCCAGGTGCCGTCGACGCGTTCGACGGCCTGCACCTCGGCGTCGCACTCGATGCGAACCCCGCCGCGTTGTGCCATGCGCAGGAACCCCCGGTGCAGCACGTCCACGTCGAGATCGGCACCGCCGGGTTCGCGCACCGATCCGGCCGCATAGCCGTCGCGCAGCATCGGCGCGAAGCGCAGCGTCTGCGCGGCGTCGAGCCGTTCGAGATCGGGCACCAGCGTACGGGCATGCGCATACCAGGCGTCGAGTTGCGCGAGCTGCTCGGCGCGCGCCACATACAGCCAGGCGCGGCGAGACCACAGCGGGTGCTCGCTGAACCCCTCGGGCGGCCGTTCGAAAAACGAACGGCTTGCGCGGGTCAGCGCGCGGATCGTGTCGTTGCCGTAGGTCTCGGAGAAGACGGCGGCCGAGCGACCGGTGGAGTGGTAACCGGGCTGCGGCTCTCGTTCGAGCACGACGACGCGTGCGCCGGTGCCGGCCAGTGCCCACGCCATTCCGGCGCCGGCGATGCCCGCGCCGATGACGAGGAAGTCGGTCGCATCCATCGCGCTGCCCCTTGCGCCGATCAACCCGCGGCCGGCATTCCGGCCACCGGCGCCTTCGGACCGGGTTCTCCGAGCAGTCGCGCCAGCGCCGCGATCAGCATGAGCGTGACGACGACGCGACCGACCAGCACGATCCACAGATTGGCGCCTAGCGCGAGCAGCAGGATCGTGTCCTCGATCAGCGCGTGCGACAGGCACAACCAGGCGAGCGCGAGGAAGCGAGTGCGGGGGTCGAACTGCTGCTTGTCGGACTCCTCGATGATCAGCGCGCCGCCGTAGGTGAGACCGAGCAAGACGCCGACGGTAGTCACCGGCGCGGCGCGTGCGTCGAGCCCCGAGAAACGCAGCAGCGGCGTGAGCATCGAAGTGATGCGACGCGTGACGCCGGTGCGCTCGAGCGCATCGAGCAGCACGAGCAGCGCGACGAGGATCGCGAAAGTCATCGCGAGCGACAGCGCGGTGGACAGAGCCCAGGCGAGAAGCCCGCCCGGCTCTGCGCCCGACGACGCCTGCATCCAGGCGAGCGACACCGGTTCGTCGAGCACGCCGGTGAGTCGGCTCAGCCACGCCACTGCGCCGCCATACGCGAGCGCGACGCCGACGCGCAGTGCGCCGGTGGCCCAGAAGCTGGCGCCGGCGCGGCGCACGATCGACTGTTCGACCGGCAGCGCGTGCGCGAAGAGCAGCATCGCGCACAGCGCGCTCAGTTGGCCGGCGCTCAGCTCGAGCTGCGGCGCCAGTCCGATCATCGCGGCGATCGCGCCATAGATTCCGACGAAGGCGCCGGTGATCCAGACGAGTCCGGCCTCGGGCGGCAACGCGAGCCACGCCATGGCCGGCGCGATCGCGCGGCCCAGCGCGTCGATCCAGCCCAAATGCTGCGCGAGCTGCACGGCGATCATCACCGGCAGCATGACCTTCATCAGCGCAACGAAAAGTCGGCGACTGCGCGCAAGTAGCCGCAAGGAGTAGGAGAACAAGGGGAACCTGCCGGAATGCGACGGTGCAGACTGCGAGGATAGCTCGCCGCGGCCGTTCGGGCCGCGGTGTCTTCGCGCGCGCGCAACGCCGGCCGCCGCGCACGAGGTGACCGCGCAACCGCCGGCAGAGGAACTTCTCGTGAATGCGTCTTCCTCGCTTCCCGTCCTGTCCGCGCTCGCGATTGCGCTCGGCGCGCCGGGCGCCTGGGCTCAGTCGCAGTCGCAGTCATCGTCGCCATCATCATCGTCGCCGGCAGCCGCGGCCCAGACGTCACCGGTGATGCCGCCCGCCGCCAGCTCCTCCTCGCCTTCCGCCGAGTCGGCGCCGTCCACGAACGCCGATTCCGTCGCCGGCGACCGTAGCGGCGGGCGCTACGGGCGCGGCTATCGCACCGGCCCGGGAGCGATGGGCGGCGCGATGATGGGCGGCGGACCGGGCTACGGCTATGGCTCCGGCTACGGCCCGGGTCAGGCCTACGGCTACGGTCCCGGCCATGGCGGCTACGGCCCCGGGATGGGACGGGGCGGCGGTTACGGCCCCGGCCCCGGCTTCGGGTCCGCGCAGGGCGCGGGCTGCGGCTGGGGCATGGGCCCGGGGATGATGGGCGGCCCCGGCTGGGGAATGGGCCCGGGGATGATGGGCGGCTATGGCGCCGGCTGGGGCATGGGGCGATGGGGAGCGCTCGCTTCGCTCGACCTCGACGACGCGCAGCGCGAGCAGTTGCGCGAATTGCAGCGGCAGCAGCGGCGCAAGCACTGGGCGCTGATGGGCCAGGTCCAGGAAGAAATGGAGAAGATGCAGGACGCGTGGGGATCAGGCCCGGACACGCGCAACCGTGCGGCCGTCCTCGCGGCCAGCCAGCGCCTTGCCGAACTGCGACAGCAGATGCTCGAGTCGCAGCTCGACGCTGCCGAGCAGTTCGACAAGATCCTGACGCCGGAGCAGCGCGAGCAGTTGCGCTCGGCACCGGGGCGCGCGCGACGGTGAAGCTTGCCGCGGCATATAATACGCAATGCGTACTATTTGCCGTGACTACACCGCGGACCGCCCCCAGGATTCGCTCGGCTTCCTGCTGGCCGACGTCTCGCGCCTGATGCGCCGCGCCTTCGCGCGGCGCTTCGAAGGCAACGAGTTGACCTTCGCGCAGGCGCGCGTGCTCGTGTATGTAGCGCGCAGCCCCGGGCTGCGCCAGGTGGAACTCGCCAGCCGGCTGGAAATCCAGCCGATCACGCTCGTGCGGCTGATCGACGGACTCGCCGTGCGGGGCCTGGTCGAACGCCGCGTCGATCCGGGCGACCGGCGGGCGTGGCGTGTGTATCCGACGGTGCGCGCGCAAGGCTCGCTCGCGTCGATCCGGCGCGTCGGCGAGTCGGTACGCGAAGATGCGCTGGCCGGCATCGCACCCGCGCGCGCCGAAGCGCTGCTGCACATCCTTGCGTCGATGCGCTGCAACCTGGCGAGCGAAAGCGACGACGACAACGACAAGGCCGGCGAAGACGAGGACGGTCGTGAGCGCGACCGCGCGTCGCACCGGCGCACCGCGCCCTCGAAGGCGCGGCGGACGAGCGGCGCCGCATCGAGGCAGGCGAAATGAACGACCGCACCGAGCCGCAGGATCGTGCCGACCCGCGCCGGGCGGACACCGGCGAGACTTTCGCGCCCACCGCGCGTGCCACGCCGACCAGCGCGGGGCAGCCAGCAGGCGCAGCGAAGGGGTCGGACGCCAGCCTCGCGGGTCGCTCGCCGCCCGCGCCGCCGGCACGTCGCCGTCGCGCGCTGCGCTGGACGCTGCTCGTCGTCGTTCCGCTGGTTGCGCTGGTCGCCGGCGCGGTCTTCTGGCTGCTGGGCGGGCGCTACGTCGAGACCGACAATGCTTTCGTCAAGGCCGACAAGGTGCCGGTGAGCGCCGAAGTGTCGGGCGCGGTGGTGGAGGTGTTCGTCGACGAGAACCAGGTCGTCCGGGCCGGCCAGCCGTTGTTCCGCCTCGACCCCGCGCCGTTCCAGGTCGCGCTGTCGAAGGCCGAGGCGAAGCTCGGGCAGGTGCGCACCGACCTCGCCGCGATGAAGGCGGGCTACCGCGAAAAGCAGGCGCAAATCGCGCTCGCGAGCACGCAACTCGAGTTCGCGCGCAAGGAGCAGGCGCGTGAGGCCGATCTTGCCGCACGCAACTTCATCTCCGCGTCGAAGCTCGACGATGCGCGCAAGAGCGTCCAGATCGCGCAGCAGCAGTTGCAGGCGCAGCAGGAGGACCTGCACCGCATCGCCGCGTCGCTCGGCGGAGGCATCGACCTGCCGCTGGAGGCGCACCCGACCTGGCGCGCCGCGCTGGCCGAGCGCGAGCAGGCGCGACTGGACCTGTCGCGCGTCGAGGTCCGCGCGTCGCTCGACGGCACGATCAGCCATCTGCCGAAGCCCGGGCAGTTCCTCGCGGCCGGCGCCACCGCTGCATCGCTGGTGGCCGACGCCCGCCCGTGGGTCGAGGCCAACTTCCCCGAGAAGGACCTGACCTACGTGCACCCGGGGCAGCCGGTGACCGTGCAGATCGACACCTATCCCGATCGCGACTGGACCGGCGTCGTCGAAAGCCTCAGTCCGGCCACCGGCTCCGAGTTTTCGATTCTTCCGCCGCAGAACGCCAGCGGCAACTGGGTGAAGGTCGCGCAGCGCGTGCCGCTGCGCGTGCGGCTCGATCCGCAAGCGGACGCGCCGCGGCTGCGCGCCGGCATGAGCGCGACGGTGCGCGTCGACACCGGCCATCGGCGCTCGCTCTTCGGGTTCTCGTTCTGAGAAGCCGTGAACGAATCCGCCATGCCCGCAGCAGCGAACGCATCGGGTCCGGTCACGCACCGCGGCGCGATCACCGTGTCGGTGATGCTGTCGACGATCATGCAGGCGCTCGACACGACGATCGCCAACGTCGCGCTGCCGCACATGCAGGGAACGATGGGCGCGACCTACGAGCAGATCTCGTGGGTGCTCACCTCGTACATCGTCGCGGCGGCGATCTGCATTCCGCTCACCGGATTTCTCGCCGGGCGCTTCGGCCGCAAGCGACTGTTCCTGTGGTCGGTGGTCGGTTTCACGATCACGTCGATGCTGTGCGGCGCCGCGCAGAACCTCACGCAGATCGTGCTGTTCCGGCTGTTGCAGGGCGTGTTCGGTGCCAGCCTCGTTCCGCTGTCGCAGGCGGTGCTGCTCGATACCTACCCGCGCGAGCAGCACGGCTCGGCGATGGCGTTGTGGGGGCTGGGCGTGATGGTCGGTCCGATCCTGGGTCCGACGCTGGGGGGCTGGCTCACCGAGTACTACAACTGGCGCTGGGTGTTCTACATCAACCTCCCGTTCGGCATCCTCGCCTGGCTCGGCATCGCCACCTACGTGCACGAGACGCCGCTGCGCGCCGGCCGCCGCTTCGACTGGCTCGGCTTCGCGTTGTTGAGCGTGGCGATCGGCGCGTTCCAGATGATGCTTGACCGCGGCGGCACGCTCGACTGGTTCGCCAGCAGCGAAGTCGTCGTCGAGGCGATCGTCGCGGGCGGTGCTCTGTACCTGTTCGTCGCGCACACCTTCACCCACGAGCATCCGTTCCTCGAGCCGCAACTGTTCCGCGATCGCAACTTCGTCGTCGGACTGCTGTTCATCTTCGTCGTCGGCATGATCCTGCTCACGACGATGACGTTGCTGCCGCCGTTCCTGCAGAACCTGATGGGCTACCCGGTCGTCGACGTCGGACTGCTGCTCGCGCCGCGCGGCGTCGGCACGATGTTCGCGATGCTCGCCGTCGGGCGCCTGTCGGGCCGCGTGGACGTGCGCCTGCAACTGCTCGTCGGGCTGGCGCTCACCGCGATCTCGCAGTGGGAAATGACGCACTTCGACCTCGACATCAGCGGCTGGGACATCGTGCGCACCGGCATCGTGCAAGGCCTGGGACTCGGCTTCCTGTTCGTTCCGCTGTCCACCGTGACCTTCTCCACGCTGCCGGCGGTGCTGCGCAACGACGGAACGTCGCTGTACAGCCTGATCCGCAACATCGGCATGAGCATCGGCATCTCGATCGTCATCACGATGCTCGCGCGCTGGACGCAGTCGGGGCATGCTGCGCTCGCGCAGTACATCAATCCGTTCAGCCTGCCGCTGCGCGCCGCTGTCGATGCCGGCGCGCTCGACCTGCATTCGCTGCAGGGCCTGGCCATCATCGACGAGGAAGTCACGCGCCAGGCCGCGACGCTCGCCTACCTGCAGGACTTTCGTCTGATGATGTGGGTGACGCTCGCGGCGATCCCGCTGATCGCGATGCTGCGGCCGACGAAGGCTGCGTCGGGCGGGGCGGGAGTGGCGGTGGCCGAGTAGCTGCGTCGTTGACAGGCGTCGGATGCGGGCGCATCGTCGGCGCGTTCTCCTCCTTTGGTCGCCGGTTGTTCTCGGGAGCGCCACGGATGCAACAGACACCGCAGGAGGCAGACGCGTTCAAGGCAGCGATGCGCGCCGCCTGGGACGACGCAGCCGAAGGCTGGGATCGTCACGCCACCGCGATCCGCAACTGGCTGTCCTCGGCCACCGTAGCGTTGCTCGACGCGGCGCAGATCCGGCCGGGCGCTCGCGTCCTCGATCTCGCGGCGGGTGCCGGAGACCAGACGATCGACGCCGCCCGTCGCGTGGGCCCGAGCGGCTCGGTGCTCGCCACCGACCTGTCCGACGCCATTCTCGATATCGCTGCCCGGCACGCGAAAGAGCAGGGGCTGGCGCAGGTTCGCACGCGACAGGCCGACCTGGAGAACCCGGGTCTCGACGGCGAGACCTTCGACGCGGCGCTGTGTCGACTCGGATTGATGTTCTGCCGCGATCCCTCGCGCGCATTGCGCTCGGTGCATTCGCTGCTCGCGCCCGGTGGGCGCTTCGCCGCACTCGTCTTCTCCGAGCCCGCCCGCAACCCCTGCGTCGGCATTGCGATGTCCACCGCGTTGTCGCATGGCGGACTGCCGCTGCGCGATCCGTTCGAGCCGGGCGCGCTGATGAGCCTCGGCAAGCCCGGGCTGCTCGAGTCGCTGATGCGCGACGCAGGTTTCGTCGACCTGCGCGCAACGAAGCTCGCCGCGCCTTTCCGACTGCCGTCGGCGGCCGACTACGTCGAATTCCTGCGCGCGTCGACGCCGCCGCTGCGCGCCGCACTCGCCCGTCTCGACGAAAGCGGCCGACAACAGGCGTGGGCCGACATCGAGCGCAAGCTCGAGGCTTTCCGGACGGCCGACGGATGGGAGGGGCCGAACGAGTTGCTGCTCGTGAGCGGCGCACGACAGGCGTAGGCGCCCGGGCCGGATTGGCTCGCGCCAGCTGCCGCATCCGGTTGGCGAAGTCGCGCCCGGACGTTGCGGAGGCAGCGGGCGTGTCAGTCAACGAACGTCGAGCAGTGCCTCGAGGGTTCGCAGCGTATCGGCCTCCTCGACTTTCTTGTCCGGCCGACGCCGCAGCATCCGCGGAAATCGCACCGCGATCCCGGACTTGTGCCGCGTCGATCGCTGGATGCCCTCGAAGCCGAGTTCGAAGACCATCGATGGGGCGACGACGCGCACCGGCCCGAAGCGCTCGATCGTCGTGCGGCGTACCGTCGCGTCGACGTCCCGGATCTCTTCGTCGGTGAGACCCGAGTAAGCCTTCGCGAACGGTACGAGCGTGCGCGTCGCGTCCTCCGGCGGGCCGCTCCAGACGGCGAAGGTGTAGTCGGTATACAGGCTCGCGCGACGCCCGTGGCCGGGCTGCGCGTACACGAGTACGCAGTCCAGCGAAAGCGGATCGATCTTCCATTTCCACCAGTCGCCGACGCCGATCGATTTCGTCCGTCCGACGCCGTAGGCCGACTGCGCACGCTTGAGCATCATTCCTTCGACGCCGCGGCTGCGCGAGTCCTCGCGCAGCTGCGCGAGCGTGTCCCAGTCCGGCGCCTCGATGCGCGGCGACAGCAGCAGCGCCGGGGTCGTGTTCGATGCGACGATCGCTTCGAGCAGGCAGCGCCGCTGCACCAGCGGCGTCTCGCGGATGTCCTTGCCGTCGTGCTCGAGCAGATCGAACGCGAGCAACGCGACCGGCGCCTCGCGCAGCAGCCTGGGCCCGAGCTTCAATCGTCCGATCCGTCGTTGCATCGTCGCGAAGGACAGCGGTCGTGCGGCCTGCGCGTCCCAGGCGAGCAGCTCGCCGTCGAGCACCGTCCCGTCGGGTAGCGTGTGCGCGGCCTCGATCACTTCCGGAAATCGCTCGGTGACCAGCTCCTCGCCGCGCGACCACAGCCAGGTCTGGCCGCAGCGACGCACGAGTTGCGCGCGGATGCCGTCCCATTTCCATTCGACGATCCAGTCCGCGACGGCGCCCAGCTTCTCGGGCGGCTGCTGCAGCGGATGCGACAGGAAGAACGGGTACGGATGTCCGCGCGATGCGTTGCCGTCCGCGTCGTCCGGCGACACGAGGGCACGAAACGCATTCGCGTCGGGCTCGTGCGTGCCGTCGGCGTAGCCGACGAAGCGGTGCGCCAGACGCTTCTCGTCGACACCGAACGCGCGCGCCAGTGCGCGCAGCACGAGCTGGCGCGAGACGCCGACGCGGAACTCGCCGGTGAGCAGCTTGTTCAGCACGAAGCGCTCGTGCGCGTCGAGTGCATGCCACAGCCCGACGATTTCGCGCTCGATCTGCGCCGGCGGTGCGCCGCGCAACGGCAGCACGTGCTGCGACATCGTCTCGGCGAGCCGACGGTTAACGTGATGAGCCGGCTCGGGCAGCAGCAGCGCCACCGTCTCCGCCAGATCGCCGACCGCGTCGTAGCTCTCGGCGAACAGCCATTCGGGCAGCGCGCTCGTGCGCAACGCCGCATCGACGAGCGCGCGCACCGGGACCAGCCGACGCGGGCGACCGCCGGCGAGGAAGTAGGCGGCCCAGGCGGCGTCGTCGGCAGGGGCCTGCGCGAAGTAGCGCGCCATCGCGTCGACCTTCCGCGTCGTCGACGTCGTCGCATCGAGTTGCGCGTAGAGGTCGGCGAAGCGCTTCATTCCTTTGCGTCTGCGTCTGCGTCTGCGTCTGCGTCTGCATCCGCGTCCGCGTCCGCATCCGGCGCGCCGCCCGACGCCGGCGTAGCGCTCGCTTCGTCCTCGTCGCCGTACTCGGTTGCGAAGCGACTGGCGTCGAGACCACGCTCGCGCAGCCAGCGCACGAGCACGTCCGCGTAGCCGTGCGTCGCGACGACGCGCGAGGCCCCGGTTGCATCGATCGCCGTGTTCAACGCGGGCCAGTCGACATGGTCCGACAGCACGAAACCACGATCGACGGCGCGTCGCCTGCGCGTGCCGCGCACCTGCATCCAGCCCGACGCGAAGGCGTCGCTCGCCACACCGAAGCGGCGCAGCCAGGGCGAGCGCGCCGCCGAAGGAGGCGCGAGCACGAGCGCGCGGCGCAATGCGGCGCGATCGACGTCACCGACCGGGAAGGTGTCGGGCAGCTGCACGCCGCTCGCCCGGTAGGCGCGGTTCATCGATTCGACCGCCCCGTGACAGACGACGACGCCGGGCAGCGTCGCGCCCGCCGCATCCGCGAGCCCGGCGAGGATACGTTGCGCCTTGCCGAGCGCGTAGCA
This sequence comes from Burkholderiaceae bacterium, assembly GCA_021166725.1. GTDB lineage: Bacteria > Pseudomonadota > Gammaproteobacteria > Burkholderiales > Burkholderiaceae_E > Zeimonas. The sequence continues at coordinate 28,126 of JAJPES010000025.1, forward strand.
GAAGAGGACGCTCGCGCGCCCCGCTTCGGCGTTCTCCGACCACCAGTGCAGCACCTCGTCGAAGACCTCGCGCTGCGGGCGCCAGCGGTAGATCGGCAGCGCGAACGTCGATTCCGTGACGAAGACGTCGCAGCGCACCGGCTCGAAAGCGCTGCAGCTGCGGTCGGACTCGAGTCGGTAATCGCCCGACACGACCCACGTCTCGCCGCCGTGCTCGAGCTGGATCTGCGCGGCGCCCAGCACGTGGCTCGCCGGATGGAACGAGACGCGTACCCCGTTCACGTTGCGACGCTCGCCCCAGTCGAGCGTCTCGAGCGCGACGTCGCCGAGCCGCGCGCGCAGCACGTGCTCGCCTTCGCGCGCAGCGAGGTATCGGGAATTCCCGGCGCGCGCGTGGTCGGCGTGCGCATGCGTGATCAGCGCGCGCTCCACCGGTTGCCACGGGTCGATGAAGAAGCGGCCGGCCCCGCACCAGAGGCCCTGCTCGCGCGCGACGATCAGCTCCATTTCACGGTCGGCCGCGGTTTTGCTGCATAACGCGGCGTTTTCCCTCGGACAGCAGGTTGCACGGCCGGAAATGCCGCGCTTTGCAGCGTTTCGGCGCGCCGTACCGGATGCGCGCGCCGCGCCACGCCCGCCTTGCGCCTCACCCCTTGCCCAGCATCAGGTCCGGCAGCAGCAGCACTGTCTCGGGCACCAGCCACATCAGGGCGATGCAGGCGATGTACGCGAGCATGAAGTACATCACGCCGAGGAAGATCGTCGGGATCGGCACGTCGGGCGCCAGCCCGTTGACGATGAACACGTTCACCCCCACCGGCGGCGTCACCGCGCCCATCGTCGTGACGATCGTCAGCAGGATCGTGAACCAGGTGGGGTCGTAGCCGAGCGCCGTGGCGAGCGGAAAGAAGATCGGCACGGTGACGACCAGGAAGCCGAGCGCGTCCATCAGCGCGCCGCCGATCAGGTAGATGACGACGAGGACGAGCAGGATCACTGCCGGCGGCACCGGCAGCGACGCCGCCCAGTCGGCCAGTTCGAAGGGCAGGCGCGAGACGGTGAGGAAACGGCCGAACAGCACGGCGCCGGTGATCAGCAGCACCACCATCGCCGAGATGCGCAAGGTCTCGGCGCTCGACTGCACGATCGACGCGAGCGAGAGCTTGCGCCGTACGATCCCGATCAGCAGCGCGCCCGCGGCGCCCGCCGCGCCCGCCTCGGTCGGCGTGAACCAGCCGACGTACAGGCCGCCGATGACGAGCGCGAACAGCAGCAGCGTCTCGATCACGCCCGACAGGGACGCGATTTTTTCGCGCATCGTCGTCGCCGGCCCTGGCGGCCCGAGCGCGGGTTTGCGCACGCACATGGCGAGCACGGTGCCGAGGAAGAGCGCGGTGAGGATCAGCCCGGGCACGATGCCGGCGAGGAACAGTCGCAGCAGCGACTGCTCGGTCTGCACGGCGATGACGATCATCACGACGCTGGGCGGGATGACCACGCCGAGCGTGCCGCCGACGGCGACCGCTCCGGTGCTCAGCGCGCGGTCGTAGCCGTAACGGCGCATCTGCGGCAGCGCGATCGTCCCCATCGTCGCGGCGGTGGCCGAGTTCGATCCGCAGATCGCCGAGAAGCCAGCGCAGGCCGCGATCGTCGTCCCCGCGAGTCCGCCCGGCAACCGTCCGAACCATTTGTACGCGGCGTCGTAGAGCCGTTCGGTGATGCCGGCGCGATATGCGAACTGTCCCATCAGAACGAACAGCGGAACGACGCTCAGCCCGTAAGACGAGAACTGGTCCCAGACGTTCGTCGCGAGCAGGTGCGTGGCCGCGGGTATCGACAGCAGCCAGGCGTTCCCCAGCACGCCCGCAAGCAGCATCGCGAAGCCGATCGGCATGCCGAAGGCCATCAATCCGAACATCACGAGCAGGCCGAGCGCGGCTACGAGGGTGGAGTCCATTCAGAAGAAAGAGAAGGGGGAAGGGGGAAGGGGGGAAAACCGGGAAAACCGGGGTCAGACCACCGGTACTCGTAA